>DASXDY010000029.1:0-96311 GCA_036490405.1 Candidatus Sulfotelmatobacter sp.
GAGAATCGCGTCGCGGCTTCGATCGATACGCCCCTGCACGCGTTCCTGCCATTTCCGCACGTCGATCACCTGCATCCCGACTGGGCCGTTGCACTGGCCGCAAGCGCCAATGGCAAACGCAAGCTTGAGGAGTTCAACCAAGAGTTCGGGCGCAGGATCATATGGCTCCCGTGGCAGCGCCCCGGCTTTGAGCTGGCAATGTGGATCGAAAAAGCGGTGAAGGAAAATCCCGGGGCGGAAGGCCTGATTCTGGGCGGGCACGGGCTGTTCACCTGGGGCATGACGCAGCGCGAGTGCTATCTCAACAGCGTTCAGATGATCGATCAGATGGGCGAGTTTATCGATCTTCATCAATCACGCAAGAGTTTTCTTTTCGGCGGCGTCGCACAGCCGGCCGTGCAAGACCGGAAGTCCATTGCGATCCAGATTCTTCCTGCGCTGCGCGGTGCGGTGTCGTCAAACCGGCGGGTGATTGCACATTTCACCGATGATGAAGCTGCACTGACCTTCGCTGGATCGAAGTGGGCAAAGGAATTGAGTACCCTGGGCACCAGTTGCCCCGATCATTTCCTGCGAACGCGAGTTTGTCCCTGGTATCTTCCGTGGAATCCGGCGACGGAAGATGTCAACGTGCTTAAGAATCGCATTCGAAATGAAATCGACGAATACCGCCTGGGCTACAAGAAGTACTACGACGATTGGGCTATGCCTGATTCGCCTAAGCTTCGAGATTCAAATCCCTCGGTAGTGATAGTTCCGGGCCTCGGGCTATTCGGCTTTGGGAAGAATAAGAAGGAAGCCCGCATCACGACTGAGTTCTTTATCAACGCCATTCACGTGATGGCCGGGGCGAATTCGCTGGAAGACGGCAAAGGACCAACCATTCTTCCCCAGGCGCGCAGTGCGGAGAAGTCTCGGCAGTTCACACAGTTTCACAATTACGTTGCGCTGCCACGCTCGGAGGCGTTCCGCATCGAATATTGGGCGCTGGAAGAAGCCAAGCTGCGGCGCATGCCTGCCGAAGCGGAGTTCAGCCGGAAGATTGCGCTGGTGATCGGTGGGGCGAGCGGCATTGGGCGCGAGGCGGCGCTGCTTCTCGCGCGCAATGGCGCCCACATTGTCGTCGCCGATTTCGATCAGCCGGGGGCTGAGAAGGTAGTTGGGGAAGCCGCGGCGATTGCTTCCGAAGAATCCGTGGCTTTTACGCGAGTTGATCTTGGAGCAGCCGAGTCTCTGGCTGAATCCATCAAATTCACGATTGCGAAATTCGGCGGCATCGACATCATTATCAACACTGCCGCGATCTATCCGGTGCCGCGCCCAGACGGTGAGCTTTCCGAAGCGCAATGGACGAAGACTTTTTCCGTGAACGTGACGGGGAATTACCTTCTCGCGCGTGAAGCGGAATGGGTATTCAGGGACCAAAACCTGCCGTGCTCGATGGTGCTGACGAGTTCCGCAAATGCGGTCGTTCCGAAGAAGGGAAGTGAGGCCTACGACACCAGCAAAGCGGCTTTGCACCATTTGATCCATGAACTCGCGATCAAACTGGGTCCGCATGTCCGCGTGAATGGAATTGCTCCTGCCACGGTGGTGGCCGGATCAACCATGTTTCCCCGCGATCGTGTCATACAGTCGCTGCGGAAGTACAAGATTGAATTTTCTGAAGAAGAATCGACGAAAGAGCTGCGGACGAAGCTCGCTGGTTTTTACGCCCAGCGCACGTTGACTAAACGCGCAGTTCTTCCCGAGGACTGCGCGAGCGCGATTGTGTGGCTGGCCGGCGATCGGAGTAGCAAGACTACCGGCCACATCATTCCTGTAGACGGCGGCCTCGCGGAAGCGTTCTTGCGCTAAGGAGCGATTCGATGCAGCGCATCTGTTTCGTATTGCAAGTCAGACCAGAGCGACTGGATGAGTATAAGGAGCGCCATCGCGACGTGTGGCCTGAGATGCAGGCGGCGCTTCGCGAGACTGGATGGAACAACTACTCGTTATTTCTGCGGGATGATGGCCTGTTGGTCGGATATCTGGAGACCGAAGATTTCGAGCGCGCGCGGACTGGTATGGCGCGACATGACGTGAATGATCGTTGGCAGCGGGAGATGAGCGCTTTTTTCGTTCAGCCGGATGGTTTGCCTCCCGATCGCGCAATGCGTCCGCTGGAAGAAATATTCCATCTTTAGTCCACTTTAGGGGAGCTGATGAATCCGAATCCGGCGCTGGGAGTTTTCTTCCACTGGCTCGGTGGCCTCGCCTCCGGCAGTTTCTACGTGCCCTACAAGGGCGTGAAGGGCTGGGCGTGGGAGACGTACTGGCTCGCGGGAGGATTTTTCAGCTGGATCATCGCGCCCTGGATTCTGGCGTCGCTGCTCACCAAAGATTTATTCGCGGTGCTGGGCCAGGCGCCCGCGTCCGCGCTTTTCTGGGCGTTTTTCTTCGGACTCTTGTGGGGCGTTGGGGGTCTCACGTTCGGGTTGACGATGCGCTATCTGGGCTTGTCGCTCGGCATGGCCGTCGTACTCGGTCTCTGCGCCGCTTTCGGCACGCTGATGCCGCCGATCTTTCGCGGCGAATTTATGACGCAGGTGGTCGGGACCTCTTCCGGCCGCGTGATTCTCCTTGGGATCTTCGTCTGCCTCGCCGGAATCACGGCGGCCGGGCTCGCAGGGATTTCAAAGGAACGCGTCATGTCGCCCGAGCAGCAGAAAGCGGCGATTGAGGAATTTAATCTGCGCAAAGGCATCGGCGTGGCTGTGCTCTCGGGCGTTATGAGCGCGTGCTTCGCATACGGGCTCGCAGCCGGCGATCCGATCAAGGCGCTCACGGTACAACACGGCACGGCGAAACTGTGGCAGGGATTGCCGGTGCTGGTTGTGGTCCTGGTCGGCGGGTTTCTAACGAACTTTGTGTGGTGCCTGATCTTGCTCGCCCGCAACCGGACCGGCTATCAATTCTTTCACTCGCGGATTCGCGAGGATGGGATGAAGAGCGAACTGGTCCTTGAGAGCGCGGTTGATGCTCCCAGCAGGGAAGTCGTGGAACATGCCGGCTCGGCGCGGACAGCAGTGCTGACGGAACTTCCTGCTGCTTCATCGCCCGTGCATGCGCCGATGCTGCGCAACTACTTGCTCTGCGCGCTGGCGGGAACGACCTGGTATTTCCAATTTTTCTTCTACACCATGGGCGAGAGCCAGATGGGGCGCTACGGCTTTTCAAGCTGGACGCTGCACATGGCCAGCATCATCATCTTTAGCAGCCTGTGGGGTATCGGCTTTAAAGAGTGGAAGGGGGCGGGCGCGCGCGCCGGATGGCTGCTCACTCTCGCATTGCTCTTGCTGGTGGCCTCGACGGGGATCGTCGGCTACGGAAATTATCTGGGATTAGCCGCTGGTCAACGATAGCCTCGGCCTGGGCATGAGGTTGCGGCATGCCAATCAAGTTTGGGAGGAAAGATCATGAAGGTTGATCGTTGCACGAAGTCTCTGCTACTTGTGATTGCAGTTCTGCTGGCTGTGATTGCACTGCGCCCGTATCAAGCGCCGCTCGCCGCATCAGCCGATTCCGGCCCGGGATATCCTGTTTTTGTTGAGCCGGGAATCGGCATGCTGCGCGCGGCCGATGGCAGCCAGCAGGTACTGGGAAAAGTGATCGTCGATCTGCGGACTGGCAACATATGGGGCTTTCCGACGCTCACGCAGGATCCCTATCCCGCAGCCGGTGCTTCGGCAAAGCCACAGACTTCGCATCCGTTCCTGCTCGGCAAGTACGCTTTGGCTGATATTGATCGATAACCGCTGTTCATAAGAGGCGATTTCTCATCCCGAACTCGTCGCCCGACACCACGTTTTTCAACCCTGACCGGATTGTGGTACAAGACGCGGGATGGCCTCGAAGCGGCAGAAGCATAAGCCAAAGCCAAAGTCGACTTCTCAGCCGGCCGCTTCCGCGCATGGCCGGCGCAGGCCGCTTGCGCTGCGCATTTTCCTGGATTTCGTGCTGGGATTATCGCTGACTGTTGCCCTGGTCGCGGCGAAAGAATATGCCCAGGACGAACATTGGACGGCCGCGCTGTACGCCGAAGATATGGCGAGGCAATGGCTGCAACTGCGGCTTTCGACAAATTCCCGGCACGAGCTTCCGGTGGTCGTCGACATCAGCAATTTCGCTCCCACCCCTCTTCAGCCTTACACTTCGCGAAGTGCGCTGAAGAAGCTGTTACAGGAGATTATCGCGTCGCCTTCGGGTGCGCCGCGCGCAATCGGGCTGGACGTTAATTTCTCTTCGACCCCGGACCGGCCATTTTTTGTGCCGACGGAAGATCCCGGGTTTTTCGACTTCTGTCTCTCGGCCAGAAGGCAAGTGCCGTTGCTGTTCGCCGGCGTGTCGACTTCGGTTGCGCTCGGGCCGGACCGCTGCCTGGGCGCATCGCGTTACGCCGCTCTGGCCGCTTACATCGACCATCCGAACACGCCGGGCTTCGGCGCAAGCCATGAGATGGATGAGTACGTAGAGGTTCCCCATGTTTCCAACGAAGGAGCAGTCGAACACTGGAGGTTTCGTTCCCTGGCTGCGGCGGTTACGCAACATCCGATCGTCGCGGAACGTCCCGGAATATTCCGCCGGATGTTCGGCTGGATGATCGCGGAGCATGAATCGTTCGAAGAGCCGATTCCCCAGTCCAAAGAAACGATCGAACACACGAGCTTCGTGGTTGATTTCAGCCGCATCGATGAAATCAGAAGTTCCAGCGTTGCCGCAGGCGCGGACGGGTCGCTGCCGTCGCCGGCTCCGGATTTTTCCCACCGCCTGGTTCTTGTCGGCCGCGTCGCCAGCGCGGATGAAAGCGATCTCTTTCCTGTGCCTGGGCATACCGAACACTATCCGGGAGTGCTGCTGCACGCGGCCGCAGCTTACACGCTGGACAAGAACAATCTGCTGGTGCTGACGGAAAAAGGCCGGCGGACGCTCGATTTCATTTTCTGGCTGGCTGTATTCGGAATCGTTGCCGCTTTCAAATGGAAGCCGCGCGCGGGGCCGCATGAGCCGGGCCACGAACATGGCCATGATCTCGAAGTCCGGCTGGCATGGGTCATGGTGCTGGTCATCATCGGATTCGGATTGATCTTTGTAAACGCATTGCGCATCTTCTGGGACGACTTTATTCTTGTGGCGCTCGCGACCCTTCTTCATCCCCATCTGAGTCATTGGATTGAGAGAGCGGGCTCGAGTCTTTATACTTTGTTCCGCCCGGCCCATTCCTGAAAGCGTTTTCTTCGTCACTATGTTTCTATCGCGGCTGCTCATTGCGATCGTGCTCGGTGGAACGGCGTTGTCTTCGGTCTCCGCCGAGAGGCGCATTACCGCTGTGCTGGAAAACATCGACGAAGACTGCCAAGCGGCCTTGTCCGAGCCTGGGAAACGTGCTGCGATCGATCTCGACCGCTTTCGCGACGGCTACCGCTATTTGAGCGCCGGTGAGACCGTGCGTTGCAAGGGACGCGGATTTCTCACTGTCTACGTGCCTTCGAACCCGAAGGACAAGCGCGAACTGAAAGTCGGGCGCGAGGGGTATACAGCTCCCACAGACAGCGAAAACGTTTCTCGGGCCGTGCGCGCGCAACAGGAACAACTGGAAAGGCAGACAAGCGCAGCCTTGCAGGCGCGGAGTTCTCCGGCCGGCACGCGGGCGGCGGTGGGGCGAGTCCTGGATCCGACGCCGGATTCGGTGGTCTGGCCGAAACACTTTGTGATTCGCTGGCGCCGATTCGCTGCGCCGGTCCGTCTTTCGCTGTCGATCCACCGCGACGATTCCCCGCAGCTGGCCTGGCAGGCGGACGATGTCGATGGGCAGGCTGGACAGTTGGACTCGGCGGAGGCGCGCGCCGCTCTGCTGAATTGCCGCCGCAGCACGTGCCGTAATCTTTCGCTCCATTGGCAGAGTGTGAATTCGAGCTACGACATTCCTTTTGTGCTTCTGTCTGAAACGGACGAGGAAACGCTGGAGCGGGAGTTGCAAAACTGGGCGCAGCTGACCGACCCCGTGCTGGCCCACATCGGCCGCGCTTATTCTCTTCAATTGAGAAAGCTGTATGCCGAGGCGGCGCAGGAATATCAGCAGGCGCTAAAGCAGGCGCCGCAGAGTTGCCAGCTTCTGCATGACGCGCGAAATGTCACCGACAATACGAGCGATCTGGATCTCTTGACCGAGATCGACGGCGCGATCGAGAAAGCGCACTGCCCGGCGCAGTAGGGGAGAGGAGATTCCGTTGGCTGTGAAAGGCGCGCTGCCCGGCTTGCTTCTTCTCTTCTCATGCTCAATTTGTGGCGGCTCGCCGGGGGGCGTGTCTGGCAGGAACCAGCTTTGGAGTACTGCACAATCCACGGGCCCAGCCGGATCGGCGGCGGGCGCGCAACTTACCCCGGATGCCGAGTGGCAGCAGGCAACGACGGAGAGCGTGACTCTATTCCGGCAAGGAAAATATCGCGAGGCCCTGGTTCCGGCAAGGAGGAGCGTGGAGCTGGCGAGGCAGTTCGGCCCGAAGGATCCGCGCCTGATTACGAGCCTCACTAATCTGGCCAATCTTACCTACTACGCGGGGAACGCGACTGAAGGTATTTCTCTTCTCGAAAATGCCATCGACACCGCGCAGAAGGCTTTCGGCCGGGAGGAGCTGCAGGTCAGCGAGCCGATGCAGAGTCTGGCCAAGATCTATCAAGACCAGGGACGTCTCCAGGAAGCCGAATCTCTGCTGGAAGAGGTGCTGAAGATTCGCCAGGGCAAGCTGCCGCCGGACCATCCGGAACTGGCGCGAACCTATAACAATCTCGGAGTCTTGTACTCGGACGAGGGCAAATTTCCTCAAGCGGAGCAGATGCTTGAGAAGGCAGCTTCAGCCCAGGGAAAGCTGACCGGATATAACCGCTCCGCGCTCGCGGCAACCATCGCAAACCTGGCATCGGCCTATCTTCGCGAGGGCAAGATCGACCAGACCGAAGCGCTTTACAATCAGGCCCTGAGCATCGACGAAACTGCTTTGGGGGCCGATCATCCGGAGGTCGCGACGATCCTGGGCAATCTGGGGGAGCTGTATCAGGAGGAGCGAAGGTTCGGAGACGCCGAGCCTCTAATGCGAAGATCGCTGGACATCAAGATGAAAATACTTCCCGCGAACCATCCTGAGGTTGCCGCGGGACTCAAGCATCTTGCCGACCTCTATCGGGATGAGGGCAAGGATGCCGAGGCGGAGCCGATCTATCGTCAGGTTCTCGCGGTGCAGAAAAGCGCGCTCGGCGCCGAAAGCCTGGCGGTAGCAAACACGTCGCTGAACCTGGCAGTCCTCTATACGCGCCAATACAACATTTCGCAGGACAAGAACCAGTTTGTGGAATCGGAGCAACTGCTCCGCGAGGCGCTCGATATTCAAAATAAGCGACTGCGGCCCGGCCATCCTGAGATTGCCATCACCATGGAACGGCTAGGGCAGCTTTATCTGGAGGCCGGTAATTCCAAGGCGGCGATCCCGCTTCTGCAAGAATCTTTAACGACCCAGAAAACTCGCGTGCCGCCCGACCCAACCGAAATCGCGCAACTCTTTTGGGACCTGGGAGACGCGGCCCTCCAAACGCGTCAATTCGAACAAGCCGAGGCATATTTCAAGCAGCAGCTGGCCACGGAGAATGCCCGCGCACCCAGCGCACGGTCCGAGTGCACGTGGGACCTGGCAGGCACTTATTTCAACTGGGGCCGCCCGTCTGAGGCGGAAAAATGCTTCCAGAGCAACCTCGAAGAGCTTCGAAAAACTCTTGATACCCAGTTCGTCTACATGAGCGACGCTGAGAGGCTGGGCTTCATGGATACGTTCCGGCTGACCCTGCCGCTGTACTTCAGTTTTGTGGCGAAGTATCCGACGAGCGAGTCAGCCGGAAACATGTACAACGTGTTGTTGTGGCAAAAGGGGCTTGTGGCCGCGGGGATTTCGTCGATGCGCGGCCGAATCGCAGCTTCAGGAGACAGCGGCGCGTCGACACTTCTCGATCAGATTACCCAGAGACGCACGGAAATAGCGCGCCTCCGCAACGCGGCCATGAATTCGAGTTCGACAACGGGTGTGCATGACCGCATGGCACAGCTCGAAATCGAAGCCAACGATGCGGAGCGCGAACTCTCGAGAAGGTTCCCGGCAGTGGCAGGCCACAATGCCAGTTCAGCGCTGAACTGGCAGAGCATCCAATCGCGCCTGGGGAAGGATGAGGCTGCGGTGGAGTATGTCCGTTACCAGTCCTATGAGCAGGGCCGATGGACGGGAGCGAGCCGATATGCGGCGCTGGTGCTCACTTCGGGCCGAGGAAAATCGCCGGCTCTTATTCCGTTGGGCGAGGCCGCGGCGCTGGAGTGTGGCCCGCTGGATGAGTATCGGGAGATGGTCGGCTTGGCTCCCGCTTGCAAGCCATGCGTGGGCAGCCCAACAAATTCGCTGACTTTCTATCAAGCGTTCTGGAAGCCGCTGGAAGGAGCGCTCGCCGGGGCGCACAGAATCTATCTGGCTGGCGACGGCGTGCTCACCCAGACTTCCTTTGCTCCCATCCAGGACGAGGCCGGAAACCTGCTGTTGAAGAAATACGACTTGCGGCCCGTGGTCAGCACGCGCGATTTGTTGAGGAAGGTCCAGATATCGCATCCGAGGACGGCGGTTCTGATTGGCGACCCAAAATTCAATGCGACCGCTGAGGAGCAACGAACCGCGCTGCTTGAGATTTCACGCCACTCGTCCGATCTGCACAACGCGCGATCGGAGCAACTTGCGGCAAAGGCCTCTCTTGCGGCTGCGTCCCAGAGCCGCTCCATGGAACTCGGCGATTTGCAATGGAAGCCGCTGCCGGATACGAAAGTGGAGCTCGACGGAATCGAAAAGCTCATGGGGAACAGGTGGAGAGTCGGCTCATTTGAGGGAGACGAGGCGCTGGTTGAAGCAATCAAGAGTGTGCGCGGACCGCAAGTGCTTCACGTCGCGACCCACGGCTTCTTCCTTCCCGACGACGCTTCTGCGCAGACTGCGTGCGCCGATCGCGCTCGCGGCATGACGCGTCCGGTCTCGCCGTCCGCTTCTTCAGTCTTGGCTCCGGCCCGCGACCCGGTCCGGGATCCATTATTGCGTTCTGGGCTTGTGTTTACAGGAGCGAACCGCGGCACGTCGGGTCCTTCGGCCCCCGATTTGAGCAATGGAGTTCTCACGGCCTACGAGGCAGCCACCCTTGATCTGTCAGGCACGGAACTGGTCGTGTTGAGCGCGTGCGATACCGGCCTGGGTACGATGTTCGCCGGAGAAGGGGTACTCGGCTTGCGGCGATCGTTTCAGGAAGCGGGAGCAGAATCCATCCTGATGTCGCTGTGGGCCGTTCCAAGCCGGGCGACCGAAGAACTGATGAAGCGGTTCTACAGCAAATGGCTCGCGGGGAAAGACAAGCATGAGGCGCTGGCTGAAGCGCAGCTGGAGCTTCGCTCGCGCCCGGAATTCGCCGCGCCGAAGAACTGGGCAGGATTTGTTCTGGTGGGCCCGTGACCAGCTCATCGCCTTCGGCAGGGATACGCTCGCGACAGGAAACCTTCTACCAGGATCCAATCTTTCCCTCGTAACACTCCAGGATTGTCGTGAAGGTATTTTGCAACCAATCGGATTGCCTGCCCATAGGTCGCGTTGGACGGGGCGCAAACCTTGGGCGAGGTGTCGGAGATGCCGCGAACCAGGCCGCGACAATAACCATCGCGATAGGCTTCGAGAGGATTCTCGCGGAACGACGGGTTGTCCATGGCCTTTACCGCCAGCTGGCACGATCCCATCAGGAAGTACCCTCCGCCGAAATCCGTTGGAGCGCCGCTCTGAGCGAGCGATGCCATCTGTAATGCGGCCAAAATCAGCAGCAGTGAACGAATCCGCGACATAAGCGACTCCTTTTCGCGCGTGCAGTTTAGCACGCATGCAGGAGCGCGACTGGTGCTGCGGCATGCTGGCCGGCGCTAGTTCGTTGCGTATGCGA
Organism: Candidatus Sulfotelmatobacter sp.; assembly: GCA_036490405.1. Taxonomy (GTDB): domain Bacteria; phylum Acidobacteriota; class Terriglobia; order Terriglobales; family Acidobacteriaceae; genus Sulfotelmatobacter. The sequence goes on from DASXDY010000029.1 coordinate 10,039, forward strand.
TCGTCGTGATGAGCGCGTTGGCGTCCTGCCGGGAATCGAGGCGCGTGTGCTGCACGACGACCGGAACATCGGACTCGATCACACTGGCATAGTCGGTTCCTCTAGGGACCGGCTCCGGGTCCGTGAGGTCATTAAAGCGCAAATGTTTCGTGCGCTTCGCCGGAACGGTGAGGCGATACGGGCCCACCGGATCCTTGTCGGAAAAATAGATCATGATTTGCACGTGCGCATCGTGGTCCGACGTATTGAGCAGGCAAGCCGTCTCGTGGCTGGTCATCTCCGGCTCAGGTCCGTGGCTCGATGTGGGAATGTAGCCCTCGGCGATGGCCCAGCGTTTTTGCCCGATCGGATTTTTCATGTTGTACCTCCTTCTCAGTAAGCGAATTTAATAAATGAACCCGATAAACGAACCTGTAGCGCGAGTGCGTCGCTGCAAACAGCTCACGGAATCAGGCTTTCCATCACGTCCTTAATTCGCTCTCCCAATCCCGCGGTCAGCGACCACGGACTCGGTTGCCGCAGGATGTGCAGCCGACCACGCTTATCGAGCACGTCGAAATGTGTGGTCTTGCCCTTCCGGTAAAAGCGCAGGCTCACGGTGGCCTTGCCCACGTGCAAATTCCGCACGAAGAGTTCCGGCAGCCAATCGGGCAACTGCGGATCGAGCAGAAGCAGATTGGTCGGCGCGAAGGGGTAGAGGCCCAGCATCGCCTGAAGAATGGCGAAAACACTGCCCGCCGACCAAGCTTGCGGCCAGTTGGTCTTGGGGTAGAGCGCAGGAAATGGATGATCTTCATCGCGAGGATGGCCGCTGAAGCATTCCGGCAGGCGGTTGTAATCGAAAAGAGTGCTGGCTTCGAAGATTGCGCGCGCGATGGTGTGCAACTCTTTGATCAGACCAAAACGCATCATGCCCATCGCGAAGCTGCCGTGCTCGACCGGCCAGACTGAGCCTCTGTGATAGCTGTAGGGATCGTAGGCGGGATTGTCCGTGGAAAGAGTGCGTACTCCCCAGCCGCTGAACATGTCAGGTCGCAGAAGGCGCTGTGCGACCGCTTTGGCGAGATCTTTGGGAACGATGCCGCATGCCAGCAGATGTCCGGGGTTAGAGTTGATGGATTTGATCTGCTTCCGTTTCGAGTCCAGGCCCAGGGCGTAGTAGTTCTTGTCAGGCATCCAGTAGCGATCGTTGAAACGCTTCCTCAACTCGGAGGCTTCGTGATAATACCGCTGTGCCAGATCATGGTCGCCCATGAACCACAGCATCTCTGACATGCGCTGCTTGGCGACGTAGACGAATGCCTGCTCTTCACAGGTTGAGATGGGAGGGTCTACCTGCTTGCCATCTTCATAAACGATGGCGTCGCCGGAATCTTTCCAGCCCTGGTTCCGATTGCCTTGCCTGGAGCGGGTTTGGTAAGCGTAGAAGCCATCGTTGAAGAGATCGGTGTACTTGTCTTTCCATTCCAGGCCGCGTATGGCCGGCGGCAGCAGTGACTTGACTTCGTTCCGGTCGCCCGTCCAATGCCATAACTCCGAAACTACCACCGGATAGAAGGAACTTGTCGTCGCCGCGCCATAGTAGCGGGAGCGGGGATTGTAGTTCAGCGTGGCCAGCGGCCCGGTATGCGCTTCGTGCAACATGCGGCCGGGCTGCTCGTCGCGCCAGTCGTTCTCCACTTTTCCTTGCCACTTGGGCAATTCACGCAGCGCGCCGTCGGCCATCGAAGTGGAAAGAAAGCAAGCCTGCCATCCGGCAGTCAGGGTGTCGCGGCCGAATAATGCGATGTAAATGGGAAGACCGGCGGCCGTGACCCATGATCGATCTCCGTGGTCGAGGTCGGGCAAGCGGAGAGCGGCGAGATCATGTGTCGCCTGAAGCAGCGCAGACTCGACGATGGAAGTGAGTTTCGGATGAGCTTCGTCGGTGGTGAATTGAGTCGATTCGTTGAGGAAAATATTTCTCTTGCGATCCAGCTGATTACGAGCGCCAAAGAATTGCCGGCAGTTATACAACGGCGGCATGGGCGTGCCGTCGAATACAGGCGTAAATTTCACGCACACGTGCCACGACTCGTGCGCTTTCAGGCGCACGTCGAAGCGCAATTTGGCATTGCGGAAAGAAACCGGGGAACCGGCATTCTCAATGCCGACAATGAGCGCCCGGTGAAGGTGCGCAACACCGCGATTGCCCTGGTGAGAGTAGCGATGAGTGGCGCGGTAGTTATACGACAACTCCGAGCGGAGCCCGGACAAACGGCGCCACTTCCGGGTTAGGGTTCCTCGTTGCTTTCGCTGGAAAGTCTCGGCCTGGTCTGCGAAATCGCTATCAATTTCGATTTCGAAGGTGAATCGTACCGGCCTCTGGGTATAGTTCGTAAGATCGATGTCCTCGTGGACACCGAGTCCGACCGTGCGCGAAACTTTCAGTTCAATGGTCTCTTCCGACGCCTGTTCCATCTCTCCCGATCCGGTGTCGCGCTTCCAACTGGCGCCCGGGGCGGGGGAGATGTAATAGCCCAGCCATGAATGCTGGTCCACGTTCGAGACGGCAACAGTCTGCGGCTCTTTGCCATCGACGAGATACCGGTAGCGGGACAGAACGCGGGTCTCGCCGACGAAGAGGCCATGCCGGGGAAAGCCGCGGATCAGGCCTTCAAGATCGGTGGCCAGCACAGCTCTGCCCTGGCTGCAATAGATGGTCCTCGGGCGAGGATCAATTCTGGCTAGAGACCTGCGGCTGTGATCTTCCATGCGTTCCAGTTACGTAACTTGAGCTGAGAGATACCCACATACCTCGTCATCGGTGCCTGAGCTTCAGCCAGGCCAGGCCCAATACCGAAAGTGCCAGGCCTCCCATAACGGCCGCCCGCGCCATGGACTTTCTCTGCTCCACTGCTCGCGGCTTAACGAAATAATCTTCGGGATACATCTCTGGCGAACCCTCGTCTACCAGACCCAACTTCAACACCTCGGCTAGGTGCAGCGCATGACGATTAGTTTCCTGCGCAATCTGTTCCTTGCAGCTGAAGCCATCGGCGACGATGATGGTTGAGACCGGCGCTTTGCGCACTTCGGGAAGCAGGACCCGCTCGCCGCAGGCAACCGAGACCGGATACTTGTCTTGTTCGTAACCGAAAGCTCCGGCCATGCCGCAGCAGCCGGACTCCAGCACGCGATGGTCGAGTTCCATTTTTTCCATCAACGAGTTTTCTTCCTTCATTCGCATCACTGCTTTGTGATGGCAATGGCCTTGCACAATCGCCTGCTGGTGGACTTTCGGAGGCCGATAATCAGGGACCTTCTTGTCGAGAAACTCCGAGAGCGTGAATGTATTTTCGGCGAGCTGGCGTGCCGCGCTCGATTCCGGAAACAGGTTGTGCAGTTCATCGCGAAACACCGAGCAGCAACTGGGCTCCAGAACGACCATCGGAACGTTCGCGGAAATGTAGGGATCGAGCGCTTGAAGGTCGCGTTGCAGATACGATTTGGCCATATCGAGAAAACCGTAGTCGTACAGCGGCCGTCCGCAGCAGAGATGACGATCAAGGACTTCGACCCCGCAACCTGCCTGCTCCAGGACTTCGACGGCGGCTTGCGCCGTCTCTGGCATGAAGTAGTTGTTGAACGTGTCGGCCCAGAGAACTACTTTCTGGCTGGATTTCGATTGCGGCTTACGCTGTCGGAACCAGCTGCGAAAGGTCTGCGCTGCGAACGCGGGAATTTGTCTCTGCCGGGGAACGCCGACTGAAAGTTTCGCCAGGTCGCGCAAGCCCGGAAGTTGCGTAAAAAGATTCGCGAGACCCGGCGCGACCGAGGCAAGACGCGCCCATTTGTCGATCCATCCGAACGCATAGGCATGAACGGGGCGAACGCGTCCTTCCCAATAGTGAGCGAGAAATTCAGCTTTATAGGTGGCCATGTCTACGTTGACGGGGCAATCCCCTTTGCAGCCTTTGCATGCCAGGCAAAGATCCAGCGCTTCCTTGACATGCTCATCGCGCCAGCCGTCGCCGATGACATCGCCGTGCATCATCTCCCAGAGCAGGTGGGTGCGGCCGCGGGTGGAATGCATCTCTTCCCGCGTGACCATGTAACTGGGGCACATGGTGTCCTGGGCGCCCTCGCCGTTTTCGCGGCGGCACTTGCCCACTCCTACGCAACGCAGGGCCGCATGCGCGAAGCTGCCATGATCGTCGGGGAACTTGAAATAAGTTGGCGGGTCCCAGGGATGATAATCGGCGCCCAGCCGCAGGTTCTCATCGATGCGATAGGGATCGACAATTTTCCCGGGATTCATTTTCCAATCGGGATCCCAGATCGATTTGAATTCGCGGAATGCTTCGATTAACTCGGGGCCGAACATCTTGTAGAGGAATTCGGCTTTCGATTGCCCGTCACCATGCTCGCCGGAGATGGATCCGCCGTAGCCGGTGACCAGATCGGTGGCCTCTTCCATGAAGGAGCGCCACTTGCGAATTCCCGGCTCGCTCATGAGATCGAAGTTCAGCCGGCAATGAATGCAGCCCTGCCCGAAGTGTCCGTAGAGGGCGGAGCGGTAGTCGTATTTTTCATAAAGCTTGCACAGGTCGCGGAGATAAGCGCCGACTTTCTCCGGCGCAACTGCCGAATCTTCCCAGCCCTCCCAGGTCAGCGGCTCGCCGGGAACGAAGGCCGTTGCGCCGAGCCCGGCCTCGCGCACGTCCCACACTCTCTGTTGCTCGGCCTCATCGACGAACAGCTTCATGGAGGGAGCGCCGGCGCCTTCGAGCGCCGACATTGTCGCCCGCGCCCGCTGTTCGGCTTCTTCGATGGTGCCCGCGCCGAACTCCACCACGAGCCATCCTTTTCCCTCCGGAAGCAGCGAAAGGTCGTCGACTTGCGGCATGCCCTTTTTCCTGACGTTGTTGATCAGAAAGTGGTCGAGACCTTCAAAGCCGATCGGCTTGTGCTCGAGAATCTGCGGGACGTGATCTCCGGCGTCGTAGATGCTCGGATAACCCAGAAGCAGCAATACGCGTTTCGGGTAGCTGAAGATGAGCCGTACTTTTGCTTCCAGAATCGTGGCCAGAGTGCCCTCGCTCCCGACAAGAGCTTTGGCGATGTTGAAGCGGCCTTCCTCATCGGGCAGCAAGTGGTCGAGGTTGTAACCCGAAACTCTCCTGGGGATGCGGGGATATTTCTCTTGCACCAGCTTGCCGTACTTCTCTCGCAGCGATTTAAGTTTTGCGTAGATCGAGCCTTCACGTCCGCCCTGGGCAATTTTGGCGGCGAGTTCCTGCTGGTTCATGGAGCCGACCGTCATTTGCGTTCCGTCGTAGAGAAGGATGTCCATCTCCAGCACGTTCTCGCCGGCTTTTCCGGCCATTTGAGCATGAACGCCGCAGGAGTTATTGCCCAGCATTCCGCCGAAGGTGCAGTGGTCATGCGTAGCGGGGTCCGGCCCCCAGGTCAAAGTGAAGGGCTTGGCGGCATTGCGGAGAGTGTCACAAACCGTTCCCGGCTGGACGCGGGCAAATTTCTGGCTGGCATTCAACTCGACGATGTTATGCAGATACTTCGACCAGTCGATGACCACGGCAACGTTGCAGCACTGACCGGCAAGGCTTGTGCCGCCGCCGCGTGAAAGTAAGGGAGCGCCGAATTTCCGGCAGAGTGCGACCGTCTGAATTACATCCTCTTTACTGCGGGGAATGACGACCCCGATGGGAACCTGGCGGTAATTGGAGCCGTCGGTCGCATAGAGAGCTTTGCTTCCGGCATCGAAACGCACCTCGCCGCTAACCACCTGCAACAGCGCCTGTTCCAGGGCAACGGCATCGACCGCTTGCGAATGGCTGCGCCAGGATTGTTTCAGTTCCTCCGATGCAACGAGCGGAACGCGAATCGCCGACATCACTCCTCCTTCTTCATGCTTCAGGCTGCAAAGCGCCGAGCCTCAGCGCGTTTTAGTTCAATCCCCAAACCCGGGCGCGAAAGGTCGGGCGAGAGTGCTCCGTGGACAGGCGATAGCACGCCATCGAAGAACATGTTTTCGATACGAACGTGATCGTGGAAATATTCCACGTGCCGCAGCGGCGTCGCAGCGCACCCGAGATGGGCATGGACGGCGGGAGCGGTATGGGCTGAAAGCGGGAGGTGGTACGCCTCACAGAGCGCCGCCGCCTGAAGAAATCCGGTCACGCCACCGCAACGAGTGGCATCCGCCTGCAAGACATCTACCGCTCCCGCATCCAGCATGCGACGGAAATACCCGGCATCGTACCCGTATTCACCGGCGGCAATGTCCATTCCCGCGGGGGCGCGATCTCGAAGCAGCCTCAGGCCGGGGAGATCGTCGGAAGAAACCGGCTCTTCAAACCAGGTGACATTGATGTCGGCGAACTTTTCCGCCTGCTCCAGCGCCTGTTTCCGGCTGTACGCGCCATTGGCATCGACAAAGAGTTCGGCATCAGCGCCAATGGCTGCGCGCGCGGCGGCCACTCTTCTTACATCCTTGGCGGCATCACGGCCGATTTTCATCTTCACGCGGGGAATGCCTTGTTCAACCCAGCCGCGTAACTGGCTCCGAAGCTGCTCGTCGGAATATGAAGTGAATCCGCCGCTGCCGTAAATCGGCGCCGATTTTCTTACAGCGCCCAGAAGCGTTACCAGAGGCACATTCAGCAACCGGGCCTTCAAATCCCAGACGGCGATGTCGACCGCGGAGACCGCCATGGAAACGATTCCCGGCCGCCCCAGGTTGCGCGCCCGTGACACCATCGCATTCCAGCTGGCTGCCGGGGCCATTGCGTCCTTTTTTTTCACCACTTCCGAAAAGAGGTCGCGGATGAGCGTTGCGGTCGCTGTATCCGCGTACGTATAACCCAGACCGACCGCGTCGCCGGCGTAGGCATGAACGACAACAAGCGTGGTGGAATTCCACTCCAGCGTGCCGTCCGATTCGGGAAAATCGGTAGGCACTTTGTACTCAGAGGCGTCAATGCGTTCGATGGCGATTTGCGAAAACGTGGCGGCGCGGCTCCTTTTCTGGTTTCGGGCCGCTTGCAGTGAACTCCGGTTGCAGTGAATACGGTATTGATTCGCAGCGGCTTCAGTCCGAACCTACAGAAGTAGAGATGACTTTTTTCGGGTAAGGGGTAGGTAGAGAAATCATATTCGTGGACGAATCGCGCAAGATTTAGCGACAGGGCCGGCAACTGGGAACTTCGTCGTGAACGACGCCGCGTTCGTTTGCATCTGAACTGGGACGCTTTGCGATTTCGGCGTCCGTGGAGGACTTGTTATGACCGCAGCCGATGTATTAGTGGAGACGCTTCTGGATTGGGGCGTGGAGGTGGTCTTCGGGCTGCCGGGCGATGGAATCAACGGCATCATGGAATCTCTTCGCACGCGCCAAGACAAGATTCGGTTCGTTCAGGTACGTCATGAAGAGGCGGCCGCGTTCATGGCGTGCGGCTATGCGAAGTACACCGGCAAACTGGGGGTCTGTCTGGCGACATCGGGTCCGGGTGGAATTCATCTTTTGAACGGGCTCTACGATGCGAAGCTCGACAACCAGCCGGTGCTGGCGATCACCGGACTTCAGTTCCACGATCTCATCGGAACTTTTACTCAACAGGACGTGGCGCTCGACAAGCTCTTCATGGATGTCGCGGCATTTGATGAGCGCATCATGGGTCCGACCCATGTCGAGAACATCGCCGACCTTGCGTGCCGGACGGCGCTGGCGTATCACACCGTCGCCCACATCACGTTTCCCGTAGACCTCCAGGAAAAAGAGGTCAAGAAGAAGCAGGGGTCGAGCCGCAACATACCGCATCACACCTCGGATGTTTACGCGCGCAGTGCCCGCCTGCCGAACCAGGCCGACATTCAGAGCGCCGCCGATATTCTCAATCAGGGCAAGAAGGTTGCGATCCTGGCCGGGCGAGGCGCCTTGAATGCCACTGAGGAACTGGAAAAAACCGCGGAACTGCTGGGCGCGCCCATTATCAAAGCGTTGCTGGGAAAAGCCGCCGTTCCCGACGACAGCCCTTACACGACCGGCGGCATCGGCCTTCTCGGCACCAAGCCATCGCAGGAAGCATTGGAAGATTGCGACACGTTGCTCATGGTGGGCACTTCGTTTCCATACATCGAATTCATGCCGAAGCCGGGGCAGGCCCGCGGCGTGCAGATCGAGCTGGATCCAAAGCGCATCGGGTTGCGCTATCCCGTGGAAGTCGGACTGGTGGGAGACAGCAGAAATACTTTGCGCGAACTGATCCCGCTTCTCAAGCGGAAAGAAGAACGCAAATTTCTCCAGGCCGCGCAAGCCGGAATGAAGGACTGGTGGGAACTGATGGAGAAGCAGGCCACCCGCCAGGACAAACCCATGAAGCCCCAGGTGGTCGCGTGGGAGTTGAGCAAGCGGCTGAAGAATGACGCGATCGTGAGCTGCGACAGCGGAACCATCGCGACCTGGTGGGCGAGGCACATCGTAGCCCGCCGCGGCCAGATGTACAGCCTCTCCGGAAACCTGGCAACGATGGCGCCCGGACTGCCGTATACCATCGCGGCCCAAATCGCGTATCCAAACCGGCAGTGCGTAGCCTTCGTCGGCGACGGCGGTTTTTCGATGCTCATGGCCGATTTTGTGACTGCCGTGAAGTACAAGCTTCCGATCAAAGTGGTGATCATCAAGAACAACACACTGGGGCAAATCAAATGGGAGCAGATGGTGTTTCTGGGCAACCCGGAATATGGAGTCGATCTGCATCCGATTGACTTCGCGGCCTTTGCCCATGCGTGCGGGGGCATCGGCTTCAGCGTCGAGGATCCGGCGGATTGCGGACGAACTCTCGAAGAGTTCCTGGCCGCGCCGGGCCCTGCGGTTCTGCAAGCGGCGGTCGATCCCTTCGAGCCACCCATGCCGGCCAAGGTCAAAGCCGAGCAGGCGCTGCACTTCGCCGAAGCGCTGGCGCGGGGCGAGCCGAACAGGAAGAAAATCGTGCTCACCACGATCTCCGACCAGGTGCGAGAACTTATCTAGATTATTGAAGAGAGGGTGGCCACTTGAGAAATGAAGTTGTCGTAGTTACGGGAGCATCGGCGGGCCTGGGTCGGGCGGCGGCGCGGGAGTTCGGCCGGCAGGGCGCCCGGGTCGGATTGATGGCACGTGGGGTTGATGGATTGGAAGCCGCGAAGCGCGAGATCGAGGCCGCGGGCGGAAGCGCAATGGTTCTTCCGCTGGATGTCGCCGATGCGAATGCAATGGAGAACGCCGCGGCATCTGTCGAGCGCGAATTCGGGCCGATTGACATCTGGGTGAACAATGCCATGGCCTCGGTGTTTTCTCCGGTGAAAGAGATGCAAGCGGAGGAATACAAGCGGGTAACGGAGGTTACATATCTCGGCGTAGTGTACGGAACGCTGGCCGCATTGCGCCGCATGCTGCCACGGGACAGGGGCACGATCGTTCAGGTCGGCTCGGCCCTGGCTTACCGCAGCATTCCTCTGCAATCCGCGTACTGCGCGGCCAAGCACGCCATCGCCGGCTTCACAGATTCGCTGCGCTGCGAACTGATTCACGACAAGAGCAAAGTGCGGGTCACGATGGTGCAGATGCCCGCCCTCAACACTCCGCAATTTGGATGGGTCAAGAGTCGCTTGAAACATAAGGCGCAGCCGGTCCCGCCGATTTTCCAGCCGGAAGTGGGTGCCCGAGCAATTTACTGGGCCGCGCATCACTCGCGACGGGAGATCTATGCCGGATGGCCGACAGTGGAAGCGATCGTCGGCAACAAGCTCGCTCCCGGTTGGCTCGATCATTATCTCGGTAAAACCGGATTCGCCTCGCAGCAGACTTGCGAGCCGGAAGATCCAGATAGACCGAACAATTTGTGGAAGCCGGTCGCGGGCGATCATGGAGCGCACGGAACCTTCGACAGCCGGGCCCACGATCACAGTTGGGAGGTGCAGGCAAGCCTCGGGCGCCAGTGGATCGGCGCAGGTCTCGCGGTTTTCGCGGCCGCCCTGCTGCTGGCTGTGAGGCGCGGGTGAGGATTGCTTCGAGGCCGTACCTCATGCTCCCGTGGATTGTGGGAGCATTTCTTTTTTATCCTGACTTTCTCTACGGACAGAAGGACGCGGCCAGCATCATCCAGCAATCCAGTGTGGCCAACGACCGGGATTGGGCTGCGTCACCCCAATTCGACGACTCCGAACGCGACCGCAACAAGGACGGCGACCGGACTTATGCGGTCACCATGATCGATGGGTCTCCCTGTGAAAAGCTGATTGCAGTAAACGGACGGCCTCTGGATCGTTCCGCGCAGCAACAAGCGCAGGAGAAATACGACAAACTGGTTTCTGAACGGAAACAGGAATCGGCGGAGCAGCGATCCAAGCGAATCGCCAAGTATCAGGCCGACCGGAATCGCGATGAGACGATGATCCGGCAACTGACGGTAGCATTCGATTTTCGGCTGGAGGGTGGCCGCACCTTCAACGGCCACAATGTCTTCGTGATTAAGGCCACGCCGCGGCGCGGCTACAAGCCTCCCGACCGTGATAGCGAAGTGCTAACCGGCATGGAGGGAACTTTGTGGGTCGACAAGAAGACATTTCAGTGGGTCAAGGTGGAAGCGCACGTGATTCATCCGGTGCGCATCGAGGGTTTTCTCGCCCAGGTTGAGCCGGGAACCCGATTCGAGCTGGAAAAACGGCCGGTGTCCAGCGATGTGTGGCTGCCATCGCATTATTCGATGAGGTCGAACGCCAGAGTCATGTTCCTGTTTTCGCACCACGGTCAGGAAGAAGAGTTCTACTCCAATTATCACCGGGCGGCAGATTCATCAGAGGCTCACTAACACGCGAAGGTAGGTCGTGTTCAGTGGCATCGCCGCCGGAGCAATGGTTTTGCGCCTTCCGCGAGCCTACGCCGGCTTGGCATAAGTGCCAGGGCTGGCCGGCGTAGCGTGGAACTGCGCAGGACGCTTGCGGCCCGCTTCCCGCAGCGCGGAGATCACGCCTTCCACATTGCCATCCGTGGTATAGACCGGAGTGCCGGGCTGTTGGCGCCACGATTCATCCAGGCTGCCTGCATCCACGGTGTCAAATCCGAGCTGGTCTATCAGGCGCATCACCACCGCTTTGGCGGCGGGATCGTCGCCCGCGATCGGTAGCGCGATGCGGCCCGGAGCGCTGGCCGGCCGGCCCATGTCCATCAGATGCTGCGCATAGATGTTGTTGAACGCCTTGATGACCGGCCGGTCGATTTGATGTTCTACCCAGCGGCTCTCAGGCATGCCGGCTTCGATCTCTGGAATACGCCCGTCGCGTTGCTGTGGGTAGTAGTTGCCGGTGTCGATGACGACGACATCTTTTGGCACGCCCGAAAACAGGTCTTTCGGCAATTCGCGGACGCGCGCCTCGGGAATGGTCAAAATGACCACCTCGCCAAAATGAGCCGCCTGCATCGCCGTGACCGCTTGCGCGCCCGTTTCCCGGGAAAGGTCAGCCAGGGTCTCGGGTCCGCGTGAGTTTGCGACCTCAACGTCGTGCCCCAGCTTCGTTAATCGTCGAGTGAGTGTTGCACCGATATGTCCGGCGCCGATAATGCCGATCTTCATAAATCCTCCATTTTTTGAAAACGTTCCGAGCGCGCCTCATTCCTTATGGGACGAGATGTGCGAGTGCGGAGAGCCCGCAGAGTTGGACCAGCGTTTATGCTTTGATGCCGTGGACGGGGCGGCGGAGCTGAAAAATCAGATCGCTTTCTAGAAGTGTGTTTGGCGTGGCGGCATTTGCGCGGAGATCGGGAGCCCCGCGCCAGCTACTCGGTCGATTGCACTTCCAACCGGCACACGAAGACGTGAATCTAACATGAAAGAGCAGTCTTCACGCCTCCGAAAGTTCCGCGGGCGCGAGGTGTTCCTTGATCGGGCCCTGCCCGGAAGAGCAGCTACCCTGATCTCTTGTCGGAATCATCATGGCTGAAGTTCGAAAAAAGAGCGCGCTGTGGTATTTGTTTCGCGGTCCGGTGCGTCTTTACCACTGGCATCTCGGTTGGATATTTGGTCACAGATGTTTGCTGCTTACACATTTCGGACGCAGGACCGGGCTTCGCCGGGAGACGGTCCTCGAAGTAGTCGAATACCGCGAGAAAGGGCCGGAAGTGATTGTGGCCAACGGATTCGGGCCAAATTCCGACTGGGTGCGCAACATCGAGGTGCGGGACGAAGAAGAAATCACAGTCGGACTTCAGCACTTCCGCGCGACGCATCGCTTTGTTCCGGCAGAGGAAGCGCTTGCGGTCATACGGAGCTACGAGCGCCGGAACCGGTTCATCGCTCCGCTGGTGCGGCGCGGATTCAGCTGGTTATTGGGGTGGGGCTACACCGGTTCCGAAGCAGACCGCCGCAGGCTGGTAATGCAAATTCCGCTGATCGCGTTTCGCCCAGTCCCATCCACCGGCTCGACTCGTGGGTGAGGCTTTCCGGCGTGCCCTGGCCGCGGCGTTGGCGAGCCTCCGCGCGCGGCATGCTTTCGCCAATTTCAAAATAGACGACGCCAATTTTGTCGGCGGCGCCTTTCTCTTTTACCCATCGGGAGCGCGGGCACGGCGCGCGACATGGCGGAATTGAAAATGTGGTGGCCAGGGACGGAGTTGAACCGCCGACGCCAGCCTTTTCAGGGCTGCGCTCTACCACCTGAGCTACCTGGCCACGTTTCGTCTACGCTGCGGGAAGTGCCCGATTCACGCTGATGATGGCGGGAGTGCCGAGCGAAGCGGATCCGACGCTGAAGACGTTTGGGACGGGTTCGATTATAGCAATCGAGCGCGATTCGCTCAACGTGGAGGGCATGAATCGCCAGTCGATCCGCTCGCGAATTCCCGGCCCGAGGCGTCAGTCGTCGGGGAAGGCCCGCATTTTCAGTAGAAGGCCGAGGATTTTTCCCTGCATCACTGCGCGTTCTCACGTGCGTTTCGCACCGTCATCGCGGCGCGCCGACGCAGAATTTGAAGGGGCCCTAGAGCCGCCTATTTTCTTCGGTCACCGCCGGAGCGAGCGAGTGACAGCGCGCGCTTCAGATCGGCGGACAGATCCATGTTTTCGGATGCAACGTGAATGGGAACGCGCAATCCGGCTTCCCGGCCGAGATATCTGCTCAACTCCTCCGCAGATGCGGTCACGAACCGGCCGTCGCGCGATATTGGCATGCCTGATCGGGCCCAGCGCTGCATGACCGAAACCGGCTCGCCCAGAAAACGGGCGATGGCCTTCCATCCCTTGAGATGGTCCGATTGGCGGCTTGACTCCAGCGCGGCGGCGCGTTTTCTTTTGGCTTTTTTCGTGCGCATTTCGTAACGCGGAGTTCTCCGGTTCAGTGCCGGATTTCTACGCGCGCCTGCCGGTGATGATCAATCCCGCGCCCACTACAAGCAGGACCACACCGACTGCCGGCGGAAGTTTTTGATCGTGCTCGGTTGTCACGCCGATGCTCGAGTCTCCCACTTTCACGCCGTGGTGATGATAGCTGGGAAAAGGAACGACGAAAGAGAGAACTCCGAGGATGAGAATCACAACTCCGATCAGCAAAGCCGCTTTCATCAGCGCTCCTTCGGCGCAGGCATACTACCGCTTAGCCCGAGCCCGTAGCGCAGATAAGACGCGGTTGGCGCCAAAAAGGCTGTCAGGAATCTGTGGCCTCAGGCAAAGCTCTTGACGAACTCCACCAGGCTGCGGAGCGCGATGCCCGATGGCCCCTTGGCAATCCAGGGCTTTTGATCTTCCATCCAGGCGGTGCCGGCGATGTCGAGATGGATCCATGGGGTGTCTTCCGCAAATTCCTTCAGGAACATTGCCGCTGTGATCGCGCCGCCCCAGCGTCCGCCGGTATTCATGATGTCGGCAATGGTGGAGCGAATCTGCTCTTTGTACTCGTCGTCGAGCGGCAGCCGCCACATTTTTTCTCCGGCCTTGAGGTTCGCCTCGTGGATGCGCTGATACATGTCTTCGTCGTTGGTGAAGATTCCGGCGTTGTTGAAGCCCAGCGCAACCACAACCGCTCCGGTGAGAGTGGCGGCGTCGACCAGGTGAGTGCATCCGAGTTGCTTGGCGTAGTGGAGACCGTCGGCGAGCACGAGGCGGCCTTCGGCGTCGGTGTTAATGACTTCAATCGACTTGCCCGACATCGCGATCTGCACGTCGCCGGGTTTCTGCGCCTTGCCGGAGGGCATGTTCTCGGTAGCGCAGACAATGCCGATGACTTTGACCTTCGGCTTCAGAAGCGCAATCGCGCGCATGGCGCCGATCATGGTTGCGCCGCCGGCCATGTCGTATTTCATTTTTTCCATGCCGTCGGCCGGCTTGATCGAGATGCCGCCGGTGTCGAAGGTGATCCCTTTGCCCACAAGTCCGATGACCGGTTTGGCCGGAGCGGCCGGCGGTTCATAGGTCATCACGATGAACGCGGGCGGTTCGTCGGACCCCTGGGCGACGCTCCAGAATGCGCCCATTTTTTTCTCCTGGATCCAGTCGGCGCCGTAGACTTCGCACTTCAGGCCGGTTTCCGCGCACATTTTCTTGGCGCGCTCGGCGAGGATGGTCGGCGTCATCCGGTTGGAAGGTTCGTTGACCAGGTCGCGCGCGAAATTCTGCGAGTCGCCGATGATCTGGGCTTCGCTGGCCGCTTTTTCCAGTGCGGCCTGATCGCCGCTGGCGACGACGGTGAGCCCATCGATCTTTTGGTCTTTGCGGTCGCTGCGGTAGTAGTCGGGGTCGAAGTTGCCCACGAGCGCGCCCTCGACAATGGCGCGCACCGCTTCGTCCGCGGGAATGCTGGACGGAGCCACGAAGGCGAAGCTGCGCAGGCCGCGCGACTTCAATGTGCGGACGGCGGTCCCCGCGAGCCGGCGCAGATCGTAACTGGAGAACTTTTTCGCGCTTCCACCGGAAATCAGCAGCAAGCGTTTCGCCTTGAGTCCTGCCGGCTTGTGCAACAGGTTGGTCTCGAACGATTTTCCGGCGACTTCGCCGCTGGCGAGCAGATCGGCGGCCACGGAATTGACCTTGGCGTCTGAAGTGGAGACCTTCAGTTCGGGCTTCCTGTCTTTGTCAATAGAGGACGCGGCGTTGTCGAGCACAACGGCGACGAGAGCTTCGGTTTCAACTTCAGCGGGCGTGGAGAGAGAAATCTTCGTCTTCATCATAAGAGTGCAGTGTTATTCCAGTATCGTCGGCAGACGGGGAAAAGCGCAAGCGGTTGGGGAAGGAACGGAATATGCAGGGACAGCCGCCCTGGGCTGTCCATCGCGCGCAGCGCGATTCTTGTCGGCCTACCCAGCCAGCGCGCTGGGAAAGCGACTCTGGAAGTCGAGCAGTCCCACCCATTCTGGTGTGACCGTAATTCGCACCATGGACGAAACCATCGTGCGCAGCTGGCTGAGCCACTGGCTCGCCAATGCAGGATCGAAATAGCGGGCGGCGCACGCTTCATATTCCGGAACGATTCCATTCAGGTTTTCCAGCCGCGCTGTTCCGCGAATCAGCAGGACCTTGTGGGGGAAAGTATTGTCATCGATGGTCAGCGATACTTTTGGGTTCGTCGCCAGCGCCTTCAGCTTGGGCGCCTTCGGCGGAGACGCCATGACGATTTCGCGCCCGTTCCAGTGAAACCAGATCGGAACGACGCGCGGCGTCCCGTCCATCCAGACGTAAGCAACGCGCGCGGGAATTTTGGAGTGAAGCAACTCCTGAGCAGCGGGGTGCTGCAAAAGGCTGAGGTCCCCCTGTTGAACGGCCTTCATGGTTTGCTCCTTGACTTGCGGGCACAGGCGCGAAACCTGGCACCAGATTGTACCCTGAATTCGGCGTTCTGGCCTGAACGATAACCATCGGGAGCAGTCAATCGTTGTTGAATATATCCGCCACGCGCCGGATGACGGTTTTCAGCGTGTGGAGTATCATTCAAGGCCGCAGAAAATCAAGGTGAGGACTTGCATGCTGATTCGATGGAAGCGTGTTGGATGCGTGGCCGTTTTGATAATGGCGCTGGCTCCGCTGCTCAAAATAGAGACCGTAAACGCGGCGCGGCAAGCCGAAGTTCCGGCGATGGTGCAGGCGTCCGCGGCGGCGGGTGCGGGCTCGATTCCCGACACTACGCTGGCCATCAACTCGCCGACGCCCATGTCCCAGCGCGTGGTCCATTATGAGATCGAGGCGAAATACGATGTTTCGAAGCACAGCATCGACGCCACCGAAGTACTCACCTACCACAACCTGACCGGACAGGCGCTCGACCACTTTCCTTTCCATCTCTATCAAAACGCATTCCAGCCGAAGGCGACGTTTGTGCGCGAATCCAAACTCATGGGAACGCGCGACACCGGTTACGAGGTCTGGAAGGACCAATACTACGGATCGGAAGACATCAAGAGCCTTGAGGTCGTCGGACAGGGAGACCTCACAAAAAATCTACAATTTATTGCCCCCGATGACGGCAATAAAGATGACAAGACCGTGGTTGATTTGCGCCTGGCCAAGCCGATCGCACCCGGGGCGTTCGTGCAGTTCAAGATCAGCTTCCGCACCAACTTTCCGGAAACCCAGGCGCGCTCGGGATGGAAGCGCGACTTCCTGCTGGGCGGGCAATGGTTTCCCAAAGTCGGAGTCTTCTGGCACGGAGCATGGAACTGCCATCAGTATCACAGCACGACTGAATTTTTCGCCGACTTCGGCGTCTACGACGTGAAACTCACGGTGCCGCAGTATGAAGTGATCGGAGCAAGCGGCGTAGAAGTCAGCAACGTCAACAACTCCGACGGCACGAAGACGGTTACTTACCATGCAGACGACGTCCACGACTTCGCGTGGACCGTCAGCCCGCGTTACAAAGTTCGCGAGGCCACCTACCAGGCGCAAATGGGGCCAATTAAGCTGCGCTTCCTGATGCAACCGGCGCACTGGAGCCAGGCCGAGCGCCACGAACGAATCACCCGCGACACCCTGGATCGCTTCGAGAAATCTTACGGGCCGTATCCATACAAGACGTTGACCGTCGTCGATCCGGAGCCCGGATCGGCCGCCGGGGGCATGGAATATCCGACTTTCATCACAGGCGACTCGAGTTGGTTCGAGCCCGAAGGCGCGCGATTAATCGAGCTCGTCGTCGAGCACGAATTCGGACACCAGTACTGGTATGGCATGGTCGCCACCAACGAATTCGAAGACGCCTGGATGGATGAAGGCATCAACAGCTACACCGAAGTGAAGGTGCTCGATTCGATTTTCGGCAAGAACACTTCGGTCCTCGACCTTGCCGGAATCACCATTGGCGAGCGCGAGACCCAAAGGCTCAGCTATATCGGAGTCGCCGACCGCGATCCCATGGCGCAAAACGCGTACGCTTTTTACAACTTCAATTCCTACGGCGGAATCACTTATGGCAAGACCGCGAGCGTGCTCCTTACTCTCGAAGGCATCATCGGCGAAGATACGATGGCGAAGGCAATGCGCACGTATTTCATGAAGTATCGCTTTACGCATCCAGTCAAGGAAGATTTTCTGAAGACGATCGAAGAGGTTTCCGGCAAAGACCTGCGCTGGTACTTCAATCAGGCAGTCTACGGTTCGCAGGTGCTCGATTACGAAGTTCTGAGCGTGAAGTCGTTTCCGGTGAACTGGTACGAGGAAGGTAAGAAAGAAAAGAAAAAAGAGAAGGGAAGCAAGGACGACACGGTTTATCAGTCCTACGTCTCGATTCACCGCAAGGAAGACTTTGTGATGCCGGTGGAAGTCGAGGTGAAGTTCGACAACGGAGAAAAAGTCCGCGAACACTGGGACGGTCAGAGCCGGTGGATTCGATTTTCCTATATCAAGAAAGCGAAGGTCGCCTCGGCGGAAATCGATCCCGACCATACCGTGCAACTCGACCGTAATTTGTTCAACGACAGCTATGTCGTAGAAGCGAACGGCAAGCCAACCTACAAGCTTTCAACGTATTGGTTGTTTGTTACGCAATTGCTCAGCCAGGTGCTGTCGTGGTGGGCGGTTTAAGCGAGGGTCGTCAAGGGAAGGACGAAACAATCGATGCAAACGCTTCTAGCAAACGGGAAGAAAACAAGCGTACTGGGCGATGGCCTGGGCATGGTGACGCGGAACGGCCGCTACATTTTTTGGTTCTGGCTGCTGGATCTGACGCTCTCCGAATTTGGCACGTCCGCGTTCCGCCAGAATGCGCACGCCATCATGGACCACAGCTTCTTTGCCGGCCGCCTGGTTCATGGTTTCGATATCGGCGTGATGATCGAGCTGTTTGCGCGCCCCGAATTCGGTTCCATGCAGGCTGCACAGATGCCCGCCATGTATTTCGCCTTCCTATTCTTTCTGGCGACGGCCTTGTTCCTGCCAGGCGTGTTTCAGGGGTACGCTTCAACTTACCGGCTTCCGCGGACGGAGTTCTTCCGTGCCTGCGGGCGCAATCTGTGGCGATTCATCCGGCTATTGTTCGTCGCCGGAATCGTGATGGGAATCGTGGCCGGAATTCTGTTCGGCGCTAACGGCGCAATCCAAAAGAAAGCGGTGGAGAGCACCAACGAATTGCTGCCGTTTACCTTGCAAATGATCGGGCTGGGCGTGATCTTTCTGGTCATGTCGGTGCTTCGTATCTGGTTTGACCTGACCGAAGTCAACATGGTGCTCGACGACAAAGGTATCTGGAGATCGCTTGGGCCGAGCTTCCGCCATACGTTCCGCAGCCTGGGGCGTCTGTTGGGAAGCTACGTTCTCATCACGATCGTAGCGGCGGTCTTACTTGCAGGTGGCATCGTCGCGTGGGCAAAAATTGTGCAGCCTGAAAGCATAGTTGGCGCCTTCGTGGCGGGACAGATCACGCTGTTTCTGCTGCTGGTCCCGCGCTTCTGGCAGCGCGGGGTTGCGGTTTCGTACTGGCAGCAGCAGATGCTGGTTCCGATTGCTACGGTTCCTCCGGTTGAGCCGGCACCAGTGCAGGCGTACGTCGCGCCGGAACCGGTTCCACCGGCCATATTGCCGCCACCAGCCACTACAACCAGCTAGAGGTGGACGTTATCTCCCTTCGACTGTGCCGTGCAGCTCTGGATGCGGCTCGTGATCGAGTTGCGTGAGCTGTTCCTTTTGTTCGTCCTTGAGCACGGTGCGGATTCTTTCGTCGGTTTTGCGCTGGTGGCTCGATCGCGGCGCGAAAGAATTCGCCCGTGCGATGGACGAGATGTTTCACCGGCTGGTGTGGAAGGGAATCCAGTAGGGTTGCAGGAGCCGCCGAGCGCCGACAGCTTCATCGTCATCGGGGCGTGGCGTTCGGATCTGCGGCATCCCGATTCGTGGTCGGCGACGCTTGTGCACGTGATGATCGGAGACCCTTGTAGATATTTTTCAGCATCATCGAGGTTTGGTGCGGCAGGAGTCCCAGCCCCAGGCCAGCGATCGGGCGCCAATTGTGTACTCCATGGCGCCAGGAGTTTAGAAACTGAACCCGCGACTGCCTGCGGTCACCCCGGGCCAGCAAATAGGAACCGTACGCGTAATGCCGCCAACCCATGGCAACCTGCAAGGCTTGCCTCTCGTGAGGCGCAAGACCGGGGCATGCCTCCTGCACTTTCTCGAGCACGGTGATCACGTTACTCGCGACCTGTTCGCGGCTGGTGGTTCGGGAAAGGCTGCCGGGCGTGACGTGGCGGATGGCCAGCGCCTCGGGAATGACCTCAACGTCCCAGCCGGCCGCAATCCGCAGCCACAGGTTGTAGTCCTCGCCCACGGGAAGCGTCTCGTCGAACCCGCCGACATCGAGCAGGCACTCGCGCCGAATGACCACCGTTGGAGTGTAGACCTCGCAGGTTTTGAGGAATCGCTGAAAAACCCGGCCGCCGCTCGGTATGCCGATCCGGGCAAAATAAGAACCCGCAGCCGGGCCGCTTCCGCTGGTGAGGCAGTCGGAATAAATCATGCCCGTGCGGGGCGCCTGGCGAAGCAGCGTGATCTGGCGTTCGAGTTTATCCGGCAACCACTCGTCATCCGCGTCGAGGAAAGCAATATATGGGCTCTCCGACACGCGGATGCCATGGTTGCGAGCTGACGATTGTCCGCAGTGCTCTTGCCTGAGGCTGACGATTCGTCCGGCATAAGATTGTAAAACCGCCTCCGTCCCGTCGGTGGATCCATCGTCGATTACGTAGATGCAGTGATCACGATAGGTCTGCGCGAAGATGCTCTCGATCGCTCGCGCGAGGTAGGGCGCAGCGTTGTAGCACGGAATAATGATTGCTACTTCGGAGCGGAGATTTACATCATTGGCCAAGTATGAAGTAACCGTCAGGTTGCGAACAGTATAGCGACCGACGGGCGGGACAGCTCCTTGCTCTGTTTTCTTGTGCTGATTTTTGTGCTGGCCTGGGGCACCAGTCTTCGGGCAGGAGCGCCCGGCACGGGTTGTCAGCGGGAGCGGCCGCGGGCGACGGCCTCGCGGGCTTCCTTATCTGCGGTGCGACGGCGTTCGGTTTCGCGCTTGTCCCACAGTTGCTTTCCTTTAGCCAGAGCGAGTTCAAGTTTTACTCTACCGTTCTTGAAGTACAAGCGCGTCGGGATGAGGGTCAGGCCCTTTTGCTGTGTCTTGCCGACCAGCTTGCGGATCTCCTCGGCATGCATGAGCAGTTTTCGCGTTCGCAGGGGAGCATGATTATGAATGTTTCCGTGCTCGTAAGGCCCGATGTGGGCGTTTAGCAGCCACAATTCACCGTCTTTGGCGAGGCCGTAGGAATCCTTGAGATTGGCGAGCCCGCCGCGAACAGATTTGACCTCAGTTCCGGTTAAGACGACTCCGCACTCAAATTTTTCCAGCAAGAAGTAGTTGTGGGAAGCGATCCTATTGACAGCGGCGTCTCTCTGCCCGCTGGCGGTCGGATCGCGGCGGGGAGATTTCTCCGGATGCGGCTTGGTCGGGTGAGTGGATTGGCGAGCCATTGGGTTAGGCAGACTTCCATCTTAGCGCAGAGAGGGAGATTGGAAAGAGCCCGCCGGGGAAGAGTTGCGGGCGACCGGTCTTCTGGCGAAGCCCCCAATTCCTGCAGAGGAGGGCACGCGGGAAGTGGGACGCAGGGCGCGGGAGGTCCGGCCAGACGGCTGCCCACTAGGACAGCGACCAAAGAGTGTAACTCCCATGTGGGCAATCACTTCGAGTGCTGGAAATGGCGATGCTATAATCGCGACATCCGCGAGTTTTTTCGTAATCCGGCAGATTTCTGCGCGTGAGATTGTGTGAAAAAGATTTCACCCGCAGAACGGGGCTGCCTGTCCGGCGAAGACCGCCGAGGACGCCGTGTGCAAAGTGTCGAGCTGAGTCACGGCAAGAATACTTAAGATCGTCCAAAAATTCGTTTTGAGAGGACCATCTCCCGTGAGGATCAACGCATGAGCCGCCTGATGCGCCCAGCCCTTTTGCTGATGCTGGTCGCGGTCACAACTCTCCCAGCCCTCGCCGACAAAGCCAAAGACCTCTTTGCCAAGGGTCAGGACGCGGAAGCCCGTCAGCAGTATGAGGCCGCCTACGACCTTTACAAGCAGGCGTACGAATTGAAGCCGAAAGACCTGCGTTATCGCGCAGCCTTCGAGCATATTCGCTTCGAGGCGGCGGCCACGATCACGCATCGCGGGCAGAAACTGCGCGAGGACGGCAAGCTCGAGGAAGCGGTGGCCGAGTTCCAGAAGGCGCTGGCGATCGATCCCTCACTGTTCATCGCCCAGCAGGAACTCACGCGCACCCTGCAGATGATCAAGAACAAGGAGAATCCTCCGCCGCAGGCGGCGGGGCCTCCGGAAGGGCTGAAGAAGCGCGTCCAAGAGGCTGCCGGACCGGTCGAACTGGCGCAAATTTCAAATGTTCCCATCACGGTGAAACTGACCGACAAGTCGGACACGGTTTACCGCACGATCGGCCAGTTGGCGGGCATCAATGTGCTCTTCGATCCGGATTACACGCCGCGTCCCATTAAAGTCGAACTTAATGGAGTGACGCTGGAAGACGCGCTGGAGATTACGGCGCTCGAATCAAAAACTTTCTGGCGGCCAGTCACCTCGAATACGATTTTCGTCGCTACCGATAATCCGGCGAAGCGCAAGGAACTGGAACAGAGCGTCCTCAAGACTTTCTATCTTACGAATCTCTCCCAGCCGACCGAACTACAGGACGTGGTGAATGCAATTCGCGCCGTGCTCGATGTGCAGCGCGTGCAGCAGTTGCTTTCGCAGAACGCCCTCGTCGTGCGCGGAACTCCCGACCAGATCGCGCTGGCTGAAAAACTGGTAGAAGATCTGGATAAGGCGCGTCCGGAAGTGATCGTCGACATCGCCGTAATGCAGGTCAGCAAAGACCGCTCCCGCACGTTGGGCTTCAATCCTCCGACCAGCGCGACGGTTACGCTTCAGTCGAACATCAACACGAGTACGACCACCGGCACCACGACCACTACGACCGGGACCACTTCAACTGGGACCTCTGCTAACGGCATTAACCTGAACACATTGGGCAACCTGAACGCGACCGATTTCCAGGTCGTGATTCCGTCGGCAAATCTGTCTGCCTTGATGAACAACAGCGACACTAAACTGATCCAGAACCCGCAGATTCGCGCGCTGGATGGGCAAAAGGCATCGCTCAAGATCGGCGACCGCGTCCCGGTGGCGACTGGATCGTTCCAGCCGGGCATCGGCGGCGTGGGCATCAATCCGCTGGTGAACACGCAGTTCCAATATCTGGATGTGGGCGTCAATATCGACATCACGCCGCGCGTCCACGCCAACGGGGAAGTCACGCTGAAGATTGCGATGGACGTGTCTGCCGTCACGGGACAGCAGAACATTGGCGGCATCAGCCAGCCGATCATCGGGCAGCGCAAGATCGAGCATGAAATCCGGCTGAAAGATGGCGAGGCCAATCTGATCGGCGGAATCATGGAAGACCAGCAGACAAAATCTTTGGCTGGCATTCCCGGGCTGGCGCAGATTCCGATTTTGAAATATCTCTTCGGCCAGACGACACAAGATCACTCGGAGAACCAGATTGTGTTCGCGATCGTACCGCATATTATTCGCGGACCTGACGTGACGGCGGAGAACCAGCGCGCGATCGACATCGGCACCTCGACGGCGATCGAGTTACACCGCAAGCCGCAGCCGACGCCAGTGGCGGCGCCTGCGGGACAGTCGGGCTCTCCTGCGCCGGCGAACCAGGCTCCGTCTATCCGTCCGGTGGGGCCGGGAAATAGCGGAACCGCGGCGCCGAACACCGCGCCGGCGGCAAATTTCCTGTTCGATCCGCCAACAGTTCAGGCCACAAAGGGCAACACATTCGTGGTGAACCTGCTGATCTCGGGGGCACAGAATGTGTATTCCGTGCCGGTGCAACTCAACTACAACCCGAAACTGCTGCAATTGGTGAACGTGTCGAATGGCGGCTTCCTGTCGCAGGACGGGCAGGCGGTGGGCCTGGTCCATCGGGAGGACGAAGCTCTCGGACAAGCGCAGATCACCGCGACTCGCCCGCCCGGTTCGGGAGGAGTTTCCGGCCAGGGGGCGGTCGTGACCATGACGTTCATGGCCAAAGAAGACGGGCAAAGCCCAATAACGATCACGCGCGGCGGAGCGCGCGATCCGGGATTGCAGGCGATTACCGTCAACGGGGCGCAGGCCGCGGTGACGATTCAGTAGGACGCGAATTTGAAGTATGAAGCCTTATAAATGCAAATCTTCGTGGAAGGCCTCGCGGGGCTTTACGCTGCTCGAACTGATCGTCGCGGCGACGATTCTTTCCATTCTTTCGATGATGGTGTTGCCGCTGGCACGGATCACCATCCAGCGCGAGAAGGAAAAGGAGTTGCGCGAGGCGCTGTGGGAGATGCGCGATGCCATCGACCGCTATAAGGAAGGCGCAGACCGGCAGATGTTCCAGACCAAGGTAGACAGCCAGAACTATCCGCCGGATCTGGAGACGCTGGTTAAGGGCGTGGAGGCGCAGGGTGGCAAGAAAATTCGCTTTTTGCGCTCAATC
Source organism: Candidatus Sulfotelmatobacter sp. (assembly GCA_036490405.1). Classification (GTDB taxonomy): domain Bacteria; phylum Acidobacteriota; class Terriglobia; order Terriglobales; family Acidobacteriaceae; genus Sulfotelmatobacter. Next base: position 34,105 of record DASXDY010000029.1, read on the forward strand.
CCGACCGATCCGATGACGAAGAGTAAAGAGTGGGGGCTGCGTTCGATGCAGGACGATCCCGACTCCGACTCGTGGGGCGGCCAGAACGTTTTCGATGTGTATACAAAATCGGAAGGCAGCGGGCTCGACGGGACGAAGTACAAGGACTGGTAGAGATGCTTGGGGGCAGGACAAAATCTGGATCCGGAACGTTACGCGCAGCGTCTCGTGGCGGTCCCGGCAGCGGCCTTCAAGGGCGGGCGCGACGCAAGAAGCTGCGTCCCTACGCGGGCTTCACCCTGCTTGAACTGATGATCGTCATCAGTATCATCATGATTCTGATGGCGGTGGCGGTGCCGATGTACAACCAGGCTATTGTGCAGGCGCGCGAATCGGTATTGCGGTCCGACCTCAGTTCGCTGCGCTCGGTGATCTCGCAGTACACGCTCGACAAGCAGAAAGCCCCGCAATCTCTCGACGATCTAGTTTCGGCCGGATACCTACGGCAGATTCCTCTCGATCCCATGACCCGACAGCCGAACTGGGAAGTTGTGCAGGAAGACGTGATGATGGCCGTGGACCAGCAAGATCCCGGGATCACCGACGTTCATTCCGCATCCAGTGGCACCGCCAGCGATGGGACTGCGTATAGCTCCTGGTAGTTGCGCCGGCAGCCGTCGCGTGCCCAATTGGCAATTTGAACCCCGTTGCCGGGCAATTTACCATTGATGCATGCCCGTTGAAACGGAAGTGCAGAGTCCCTCACCCTCGATACGCGCGCCGCGCGGCAATCAGATCACATGCAAAGGCTGGCAGCAGGAAGCCGCCATGCGCATGCTGATGAACAATCTGGATTCCGAAGTCGCAGAGCGTCCGCAGGATCTGGTGGTTTACGGCGGGACGGGCCGCGCTGCCCGGAGTTGGGAAGCCTACCGCGCGATTGTTGATACGCTGAAGAAACTCGACGACGACGAAACTTTGCTGGTGCAATCGGGCAAGCCGGTCGGCGTGTTCAAGACGCACGATTATGCTCCGCGGGTGCTGCTGGCGAATTCCAACCTTGTCGGGCACTGGTCGAACTGGGAGAAATTCAACGAACTCGAACGCGCCGGGCTGATGATGTATGGACAGATGACGGCCGGTTCGTGGATCTACATCGGCTCGCAGGGTATCGTTCAAGGGACGTTCGAGACTTTTTCGGCGGCGGGCGAAAAACATTTTGGCGGCGATCTTGCGGGCAAATTGATCGTCTCCGGCGGAATGGGTGGCATGGGCGGAGCGCAGCCATTGGCGGCCACGATGACGGGCGCAGCGTTTCTGGGGATTGATGTCGATCCGGAGCGCATCAAGAAGCGCCTCAAGACCGGATACTGCGATTTCATGGTTACGACGCTGGATGAAGCGCTGCGCATTCTGAAGAATGCCGTCCGCAAGAAGGAGAATGTTTCGGTCGGGCTGGTGGGAAACTGCGCCGACATTATTCCGGAGATGGCAGAGCGCGGCGTGGTTCCCGACATTCTTACAGATCAGACTTCGGCGCACGATCCGCTGAACGGATATGTGCCGAACGGAATGACGCTGAGCGAAGCGCTGGAATTGCGTAAGCGCGATCCGAAGGCATATCAGGAAAAGTCGCTCGACGCGATAGCGCGGCACGTCGAAGGGATGCTGCGTTTGCAGAAGATGGGGTCGGTTACCTTCGACTACGGCAATAACATCCGGACGTTTGCGCATCAGCGCGGCGTGGCCAACGCTTACGATTTCCCAGGATTCGTTCCCGCGTACATTCGTCCGCTGTTCTGCGAGGGTCGCGGACCGTTTCGCTGGGTGGCGCTGTCGGGCGAGGCGTCGGACATTCACGTAACTGACGATCTCGTGCTGGAACTCTTTCCCGAGAACCGCATTCTGCGCCGATGGATTGACCTTGCCCGTAAGCGGATCAAGTTCCAGGGATTGCCGGCGCGCATCTGCTGGCTGGGATATGGAGAGCGCGCGGAATTTGGGCTGGCAATGAACGATCTGGTGAAAAAGGGGAAGATCAAGGCGCCGATCGTGATTGGCCGCGACCATCTTGATTGCGGTTCGGTCGCGTCTCCCTACCGCGAGACCGAGAGCATGAAAGATGGCAGCGATGCGGTTGCCGATTGGCCTTTGCTGAATGCTCTCGTGAACACGGCTGCGGGCGCGTCATGGGTGTCGATCCATAATGGCGGCGGAGTCGGCATCGGCTATTCATTGCATGCGGGGCAGGTCACCGTGGCAGACGGTTCGGAGATGATGGCGAAGCGCATCGAGCGCGTGCTGACGACTGATCCGGGCATGGGAATTATTCGGCATGCGGATGCGGGGTATGAGGAGGCGAGGGAGTTTGCGGAGAAGAAGGGCGTTAAGATTCCGATGAGTTAGGCCTATCGATATATGTCCTCTTCAATCCTTCTTAAGCGATCGGCTTAAAATACTTTATGCGAACCAGCCTGTTAGACTAGTGCATGCAGCATGACTTCCACGAGAACGCCTAAATTCCCCAAACCTCTTCTGCTGGTCAATACAAGTCAGTTGCTTACCTTAAGGGATGGGTCAAGCGCGCTCGGACCGCGGCGCGATTCTACCCTGAAAGAACTCGGGATCATCCGAGAGGGAGCCGTTCTTTGCATCGGCGGCAAGGTTGTATCTGTTGGCACGACCAAAGACGCGTTTCGTGATCCCTGGATCAAGAAAAATCGTAAGAAGATCGCTGAGATCGACTGCTCGTCCAACGTAGTCCTTCCAGGCTTCGTGGATTCGCACACGCATCCCGTATTCGTCAGCCCTCGGCTTGTCGATTTTGAAAAGCGCATCGAAGGCGCTTCGTACGAGCAGATCGCCGAAGCGGGAGGGGGAATACGGTCGAGTCTTGACGGGGTCCGCAGCGCCACAAAGAAAGCTCTGGCCGACAAGGTGTCGGAAGCGTTGCGCGACATGGCTGCGCACGGAACCACTACGGTCGAGGCCAAGTCCGGATATGGGCTGACCGTCGAATCAGAGCTGAAATCTCTGGAGGCAATCCGCGATGCCTCGAAACGCTGGCCGGGGACGGTCGTCCCCACTCTGCTCGGAGCACACGTCGTCCCGAAAGAATTTGTAGGCCGCTCACAAAAATATGTTGAGAACGTCTGTTTAGAGATGATTCCCGAGGCTGCGCGGCGGAAGCTCGCCCGATTTGTGGATGTATTCTGCGAGCGGGGTGCTTTTACGTCCGAGCAAACGGTCCAGATTTTCGAGGCGGCCTCGGCCCAGGGACTGAACGTCCGTGCCCACATGGGTCAGCTTTCGGAGACTGCATTGGCTCCGCTTTTAAAATTCAATCCAGCATCTTTCGATCACATGGACCACGTGAGCGACTCCGACATTCAGCAACTGGCCACGCACGACACCGTCGCGACACTTGTTCCCGGAGCAAACTATTTTCTGGGGATGAAGGAATATCCGAATGCGCGGCGACTGATTGATTCCGGTGTGCCCGTGGCTTTGGCGACTGATTACAACCCTGGCACGTCGCCCACGATCTGCATGCCGATGGCAATGTCGCTGGCCTGTACACAGATGAAAATGTCTCCGGCAGAGGCGATCGCCGCGGCCACCATCAACGGGGCGTGGGCGCTTCGGCTGGCGGACCGGAAGGGAAGCATCGAGCCCGGCAAGGACGCCGATCTGGCCGTGTTCGACGTGAAAGATTACCGCGAGATTCCATACTGGTTCGGAGCCAATCACTGTGAACTGACTGTTTTGAACGGAGTTATAGCGACCCGCAATTGAACTTCTGTCAAGAATGTTTCGTATGTAGGTCTGAAACGCGTGTGAGCGATGGGCCCATTTAAAATCGAAGAATCCATGCAATATGCGGATTCCATCCCCCGAGGAAAACAATGAAACGTATTTTTGCAGTCCTGACCTTTCTCGTGCTGGCAATCTCCATGGCGGCTGCGCAGCGCCTGCCCGAGATCGCCCGGCCGGAAAACTACAAACTCACTTTCAATCCCGACATGGAAAGCGCCAAGTTTGAAGGCGAAGAGACGATTGCGGTGCGGGTGTTGAAGCCAACTTCTGACATCACTCTGAATGCGGTCGACATCGATTTCCACGATGTCACGATTACCAGCGGCGGCGTCACCCAGAAAGCGAAAGTTACGCCAGAAAAAGACAAGGAAATGGTCGTGCTGTCGGTGGAGAAGCCGTTGGCAGCAGGGCCCGCGACCATTCACATTACCTACACCGGCATTCTCAACAACGAGATGCGCGGACTCTATCTTGGCAAAGACGATAAGGGACGCAAATACGTCTCGACGCAATTTGAAGCCACCGACGCGCGCCGTGCTTTCCCGTCGTTTGACGAACCGGACTACAAAGCGACCTTTGACATCACCGTGATCGCCGACAAGGGGCTGGCGACGATTTCGAACCAGAAGATTGCATCCGACACGCCTGGCCCGGGCGAAAAGCACACCGTGCGTTTTGCCACTACAGCGAAGATGTCGGACTATCTGGCGGCGCTGGTTGTCGGAAACTTCGAATATGTTGAAGGCGAAGCCGACGGCATTCCGATTCGTGTCTACGCGACGACCGGCAAGAAAGAAATGGGCAGGTTCGCGCTGGGCATGGCCGAAGATATCCTCAAGTATTACAACAACTACTTCGGCATCAAGTACCCCTACGGCAAGCTTGATTTGGTCGGCATTCCGGACTTCTCTGCCGGCGCGATGGAGAACACCGGCTGCATCACCTTCCGCGAAGTGATTCTGCTGATTGATGAGAAGGAAGGTTCCGTCGGACTTAAAAAGACCATCGCCAGCGTGATAGCGCACGAGATGGCGCATCAATGGTTCGGCGATCTCGTTACGATGAAGTGGTGGGATGACGTGTGGCTCAATGAGGGCTTTGCTACCTGGATGTCGAGCAAGCCGGTAGAAAAAATCAAGCCTGAATGGAACCCCGAACTGGATGATGTGAGCGGAACGGGCGGCACGATGAATGTGGATTCGCTGGCGAATACGCGTCCGATCCACCAGGCGGCCAGTACTCCGGCACAGATTCAAGAGTTGTTTGACGGCATTGCGTATGGCAAGACCGCCTCTGTGCTCCGCATGCTCGAGTCGTACATGGGTGAGGAAACTTTTCGCGCCGGCGTGAACGCTTATCTCAAGCAGCATCAATATGGCAACGCAACGGCCTCCGATTTCTGGGATGCTCAGGCGAAGACCTCGAAGAAGCCGATCGACAAGATCATGCCAACCTGGGTGGAGCAAGCCGGGTTGCCCATCGTCAACGTGAAGAGCCAATGTTCCGGGAGCTCCACGAATGTTCAATTGGAGCAGCAGCGGTATTTTGTGGACCGGGCAAAGTTTTCGGAACCGAACCATCAGATGTGGCAGATTCCGCTGTGCCTGAAAGGCTCTGCCGATAGCGCTCCCAAGTGCGAACTGATGACCAAGAAGGAAGAAGACTTCACGCTTCCGGGATGCTCGACCTGGGTGCTGGGGAACGCGGGCGCAACGGGATATTACCGCGTTGGATATCAACCGGAGACGGTGCGAGCGATTGCCGCCGATGCCGAAACCAAACTGAAGCCCGGCGAACGGATTGTCCTTCAGAACGACATCTGGGCCTCGGTGCGAGTGGGACGTGAGCCGGTCGGCGACTATCTTGCGTTTGCGCAAGGCTTGCAGCCTGACCGTAATCGCGCGGTGCTGGAAGACGTTATGGGCCGGCTAAATTACATTGGCGAATATCTGGTCAGCGACAGCGACCGGGAGAACTTCCGCGCCTGGTTGCGGCAGTTGCTGTCTCCGGCCATGAAAGATGTCGGATGGGAGCCGAAGCCCGGCGACAGCGATGAGACCAGAGCGCTTCGAGCCCATGTCTTCCGCGCATTGGGCTATGAAGCGCGCGACCCCGAAGTGCTCGCTGAGGCGCGCAAGATCGCCGACAAAGCGCTGGCAGATCCTGATTCCGTCGATCATGAAATGGCGGGCGGCGCGTTCGCGCTGGCCGCACTGAACGGAGGTGAGGATTTTTACGACAAGCTGATGGCAGCGCTCAAGAACCCCAAGTCGCCTGAGGACTACTACACGTATTTCTTCACTCTGGCGGACTTCGCGGACCAGAAGCTGCTTGAGCGGACGCTTCAGTTCGCGATCTCTCCGAATGTGCGATCACAAGATGCGTTGCAACTGGTCACTGGTGTTCTGCAAAATCCCGCGGGAGAAAAACTGGCGTGGGAGTTCGTCAGGCAACACTGGCCGGAACTGGAGAAGGCGGGCGGCCCGTTTGCCAGCGCTCAGATTGTGGGAGCGACCGGCGTATTCTGCGACGCAAGCAAGCGTGACCAGGTGACGGAGTTCTTCACCGAGCACAAGGTCGCGGCCGCGGAACGCACCTATAAACAGTCGATCGAACGCATCAACAACTGCGTCGATCTGAAATCGCAGCAGGAAACGCAGTTGGCGTCGTGGCTGGGGCAGCACGGAACAGCGGGCGGAAAGTAGTTAAAGCGAAGCAACTCAGGCCCGGGAGAAATCCCGGGCCTTTTGTCTGCTACGGCATAACCGGTAAGACGAGGTGCGAAGGCGATTCGGGCGAGCAGTAAATTCGCTGCGTTGCGGAAACGAAATCAGCAGCGTTTGCTTTGTAGATGCTGGGCACAAATTTTTGCGGATTGCGGTCGATCACCGGGAACCAGGTGGACTGAATCTGCACCATGATTTTGTGACCCTTGAGAAAGACGTGGTCATGGTCGCGCAGCGGGATGTTCCATTCCGTGGGTTTGTTTGGCGGGAGTGGATGAGGAGTCTCGTAGCTGGCGAGATAACGGCCGCGACGCACTTCCATCGCGATCGGCAACTCGTATCCATTTAGAGATTGCGCGTATTGGCCGGGCTTCGGCCCTTCATCGGGATTCCATGCATTTTTCTGTGCGTCCTGTGGAAATACATCAATGAGCTTCACCACGAAATCGCTGTCAGTCCCCGAAGTAGATGCGAACAGGTCTGCGGCGAGCGCGCCCGTGACCGTAAGATCCTGTTCGAGTGGCTCGCTTACGAAGCTGAGGACATCCGGCCGCTGATCGACGAAGCGCTGGTCGGCAACTTCCCATGTGCGCCAGTCTCCCGCGGGATAGGTCGGAGAAATCGGGCGCTGGCGATAGGGAACTGGATTCGCTGGATCGGAAACATATTCTCGATAGGCCTTCGGCTTTTCCGGTGCGCTGAACGAGAGCGTTCCGTCTGCGTACAGGTACAGATTTCTGTTCTGCGCTTCCTTCGGAGGCCAGGAAGGATAGGTGCGCCATAGGTTCGATCCGCTCTGGAATGTGCTGGCCTGCCACGACGGTTTATCGCCGGAATCGTGCAGGTAGTGGCGGAAGAAAGGCGCTTCGATCGTCTCGCGAAACTCGCGCGCAGTTTCGTGGCCGCCGAAAGGGATCAGGCCGATGCTGTCGCCCTTGGGACTTTGCCACTCACCGTGGTACCAGGGGCCCGCGACCATGAAGTTCGTGTGTTGTGGATCGCTTTCCGCGGCATGGCGGAAAATCTGCCAGGGACCCCAGGGATCCTCCTGGTCCCAGAAGCCAGCGACGTTCAGATTGGGCACCGTCGAGGCGTGGAGCTGGCTGACCCAGGCTTCTTTCTTCCAGAAGTCGTCGTAGTTGGGATGCTCGACGCTCGAATTCCAATAGGGGATCGAGCCGTGCAGATATTTGTCGTTGATGTTCGAAAGCGGACCGAGATCCAAATACCACTGGTAGGTGTCGTAAGTTTCGAATTCGAAGTGTGTGTTCTTGTTTTTGTCGGCTTGCTCCATCACTGCGTATTCGAAGTCATAGCTTTCGCGTAACGCGCCGTATCGGTGATCGTCGTCATTCATCCATTGATCGACCGGGGAGGCCTGCTCGCTGATCGCCTTCAGTGCGGGATGTGGATGCAGCAACGCCAGCGCGGTCGTCAGGCCGTCATAAGAAACGCCGTACATGCCGACCTTGCCGTTGTTATTCGGGACATTCCTGACCAGCCATTCGATTGAGTCGTAGGCATCGGTGGTCTCGTTCGTCGCCTTTGGATCCTTAGGGTCAACCCACGAAGACAGATTGAATACTCCTTCCGACTTGAATCGCCCGCGCAGGTTTTGAATCACGAAGATGTAGCCATCCTGCGCGAGTTCTTTCATCGAAGATGGTACTTGCTCTGGCGCCTTCTCGGGCACGCCGTATGGAGTGCGGCGAAACAGAATGGGAAGCGGCCCACTCTGATCAACGGGCGTCAGGATCGCGGTCTGAAGACGAACTCCATCCCGAACGGGGATCATCACTTCCTGGAGCCTGAACGGCGGCTTCGATGCCGGTTGGTTTTGGGCGAAAGCTGGAATCGCAAGTAGCAGGACGATGGCGTAACGACAGTCGGACAGGCGCAACGAGGTTCCTCCAGCCGGGATTTGGACGGCGCGTGGCGAAGTATATCAATCGAACGCGGCCGTGAGCGACGAAAGTCGGATCTCGACCTGAAGGCCCCTACAGTCAGAACAACCTTCCAATCGAAAAGTTGACCCGGCTTTGGCCTGTCGGGCTTACGCTGCCCGCGATGGCAATGGGGCCGATGATGGTATCGGCGATCACCCCAACATTGAACGATCCGCGAATCACGACTGGGCCATTTTGATCGAACGGGGATCCGAATGCGGTTCCGGCCTCATACCATCCGCCCCAATATATTCTTCGTCCCACAAAGGCCGGCAATTTGTAGAACTCGCGGCGAAAGCCGATTGAAGTGTACGCGTAGTGGTTACCCAGAAATTCATCGGGCAGATAGGCGCCGAGGCGGAAGGGACCGCCGAGGGTAAAGACCTCGAACGGGCCAGCGCTTCCGCGGAAGCTGGTTCCGCCTGCCATAGCGAAAAACAGCGAGGTTTTTTCCGTGGTGGGCACGAATGTAGAGGTCTGAATTTCAAATTGATTCAGCGGATTGAGCAGCTCCGGGCTTTGCAGGGTGCGCGAAATCTCGGCAACGATGCGTGTTCCGGCACTAGGGACCGACGGGCTGTCCTGCCCATCCCACACATAACGTGCGCGGACCCGGCCGGTGCTGCCATTGGCGATAGGGAGGCCGCTGGCTCCGACTAACGGACTCAGTTTGCCTGCGAAGAGTTCATATCCGAATCTAAACTCGGTGCGGCGTCCCCAGTCGTACCCGAGATCGAAGCCGCCGCCGGCGCGTTCATCTCCGAAAATGGCAACGCGCGTCAGGCCGCTGAACGAATTGCGCGCAAACTTCGAGGCAAAGACGTAGGGTGCGGCGAAGAAACGAGAGTTCCCGATGGGCTGGTAGTATTCGCTGGCAGCGAGGTTGCGTGAGCCAAGAAGAAAGTCGTTGCGCCATTCGCCGCCTCGGTGCGCGATGTCCATGAAAGTGATACGCGTGCCGGCGGAGAAATCGAATGCGGCGACTCCAGAACCTTCTACATTGACTGCCAAGTCCACAAATGGAGGGCCGTAGGTTTTTTCATGCGCTGTAACCCGGAGGCCCGGAACTCCGTTCTGCACGAAACCTTCATACCCGAGGTCATCGAACTGGCCGCGGCCGGCAATGCGAGTCAATCGCGTACCAAGATCCTGAAGATCAAGCGGCTGGTTGATTTCGGGGGCCAGTTCTTTTTCGATGCGGCGCTGCATATCGCGGTCCGCCCCCTCGACCTCAACCGCGTCGACCTGCCTGATGGGCTGGTGCTTTCGCGCGCGCCGCGTATCGAGGTATTGCTGCCATTCGGCTGGATCCTGAATCGCATAGCGAAGCAGACCCGCCGACAGATTTGACGCGGTTTTGTATCCGAGCTGAATGAGATCGTCTACATGCGAGTAATCGGTCACCGAAAACCCTTTCATGTCCACGATGATTTTGAAATCCGCCTGGGCCAGGGAGCGGCGCTCATTTTGCATAACCATTACGTCGATGGCGCGTGTCAGGACGCCACTCAGCGAATTTAGATCGGCAACATTTCCCGGGGGAAGATGCAAGTCGACGGCAATAACGACATCGGAGTGCATGCTCCTCGCGGTTTCGACCGGGATGTTTTGCACCATGCCGCCATCCGCCAGGACGTGGCCGTTTAGATTCACTGGCGTAAAGAGGCCCGGCAGCGCCATGGAAGCGCGCAGGGCTTGCGCCAGAGGACCATCGTGCAAGACCACAGCCTCGCCGCTTTCCATATCGGTGGCCACGCAGCGGAAGGGAATCGGCAGGTCGTCGAAGGATTTAATGCCGGATTCTGGAAAGGCAATGCGATCGAGCAACAGCCCGACGCTTTGTCCCGAGTTGTAACCGTTTGGTCCGGACAGGCCGTGCTTCAGACCGAGGGGTGTCTTGACCAGAAAATTGCGGCGATCCTGCTTGCGCCGGTAGGAGAGCTGGGTATAGGCGGGTTGAGGCGAAAGCGCCAGTTCCCAGTCGATTGTTTCGGCAAAAATCCTGATCTCTTCGGGAGACATTCCCGTCGCATACATGGCGGCGATGATGCCCCCCATGCTTGTGCCGGCGATCCGGTCTACCGGAACGTGGTTTTCTTCCATCCACTGAATGATGCCGATTTCAGCCAGTCCCAGCGCACCGCCGCCGCTTAGAGCCAGGCCGATGCGCGGGCGATCGGCCGCGGCCGGTTGCGGCGCTCCGGCGCTTTGCCCTGGACTCAATGATGGAGAGATCAGGCTGGTCAGAAGAATTAAGGCAAACGGGAAGCGAAGGGGACGAACTCTTAACTCCATCAGGTGCTCCTGAAATGCTGAAGCAAGAAGCAAGTTGTGGAACGATAGTTTTCCGGTGAGTAGAAAGGGTAGCAGGTTTCAGGATGGTGCTCAGATCAGCGTCCGATTGGATCTGTCTCTGGCAGAGTTGGTCGTGACTGCTCAACCACACTTCGCACGGCTTCGATCACGATGTCGGGCCGGTCAATTTGAATATAGTGTGCGCTGTTCTTCGCTACGGTGCGGGTTCCTCGGGTCGAGAGGTGGGCCAGTTCTTCCTGCATTTTGGCCCAGTCTTCACTGACCGCCTTCGCGAGCTCCGGGGGAAGTTCGCTGGAGGGCTTATCCGGGTCCTGAGATAAAACCGCCAACGGCAAATCGCCCAGGGGGCCCGTGGCTGCTGCTTGCGCGGCGCTTTCGGGGAACGCTTTCATTTCGGCGACTCCTTCGCGTGCGCTGTGAAAGTTGCACTCCGCCGCGCGCACCACCGGCTCTTCATCACACATGCCGAGCAGCCGGGGAATACCGAACGGCGTGGAGTACTCCAAGAGCTCGGCCTCGCGCAGCCAACTGCTCGCCATTTTCCTGAGTTCGGGAGGAAACCTGTTTTCCTGGTCGGGATGGGAAGAATCTACCAGCACCATTCCCGCAACCTCATTGCGATAGAGGCTGGCATAAAGCCGCACGTCGTAGCCTCCCATGGAGTGACCGACGAGCACATACGGAGGGGCGATATGGGCGGCCTGCAAAAGGCCATGAAGTTCTTCGGCGATTACCTTGCTGGTGCGGGCACGGTTGCTGGGAGCGCTATAGCCAAGGCCGGCGCGATCATAGGAGCAGACGCGGGTAAGCATCGCGATCTCAGGCTGGACCTTGCGCCAGGAAGCGTAGGTATCTCCCAGGCCGGAATCAAGAATGACCGTGGGGCTACCCGCGCCGATGCAGTCGATGTGCATCTTGCGGCCTTCGCCGACATCGACCAGCACTCCGGGCATGCGATTGAAGCGGCGGTTGCGGGCCTCAGCGATGTTCTCGTAAAGAAATCCGGCGGCTGCCAGCAGAACGATGAGCAGAAGAATCCCGTTCATGATTCGCCGAATCAGCGGATGAGCGCGCGCAGATGAGGCTGCAACATTGGGCATGGGCGCACTGGCGGGGCGGATTCCGTCCAGTGTTGGGACGCATTCTACATCACCGGCGGGACCGTGATGCCCATGACTTTCAAAGTGCGAATCAGCTCGCGCCTCACAACCGCCACGGTCGCCAGGAGGAACTGTTTCCGCTTCTCGTCGGCTTCGCTGAGGATTGGGTGTCGATGGTAGAAAGTATTGAAAAGCTGGGCGAGCTGGAAGACATGCTTGGCAAGATAAGCCGGCTCGGTAGTCGCGATGCACTGATCGATGATGTAAGACGTTTTGGAGGCTGCAAGCCACAGCTCCCAGATTTCGTTTGCGCCTTCGACGGTCAGGTAACTGGAGAAGTCCTGGGCCGAAAGATTGCCGGAAAATCCTTCGGCATCCAGGCCGGCTTTGCGGAAGATGCTGGTTGCGCGCACGACGGCATATTGGGCGTAAGGGCCGGTTTCTCCTTCAAAGCTGAGCGCGTCTTTAAAGTCGAAGGCAATCACCGACTGTTTCGTGTACTTCAGCATGAAATACCGCAGGGCGCCAATGGCAACCTGTGTGGCGACGTCGAGGCGCTCGGGTTCGCTTAACTGCGGATGCCGCGAGTCCACTTCCTGCTTGGCCGACGCGATCAGCTGGTCGAGCAGGTCGTCGGCTTTCACGCCGAAACCCTTGCGCCCGCTGACGCCGATGAACGATCGCGTCTTTTCTTCTTCGCTCAGGTGGTAACCCAGTTCGGCCGCGCAGCGTGGAGTCAGCACAACCATTCCATAGGAGAAGTGCGTGAAATGGTCGGCGGCTTCTGGGTGGCCAAGGTCACGTAGCGCCTCCTGAACCGTGTTTTGCGCTTCCGACTGTCGTACGTCGATGACGTTATAGATCTCTGCTACGTCGCCGAAATGAGGATGATCTTCTACGCCGTCCGTGGTGGAAATCCAGCAATCATGTTCGTTGGGATAGCGGTAAAACTTGCGATAACCAAAGTCGCGCCCCAGCAGGCCGAACTTCCACATGTGGTAGGCGATATCTTTGCCGACGTAGCCGACGGTGTCGTTGGAACGTACGATAACTTTCTGATCTTCTTCTGAGACATTATCGGAATCGTCAGCACCATCCGGGTTCTGATCGCCTTCCTCGCTTTCGGGGTTGTCCGTTCCGGCGCGCCGCATCACCCAGCAACCTTTGTTCTTGCCTTCGTTTTCGAACCTGAGCACGCCGCTTTCCTTCAGCTTGGTAAAAGCCGCTTCCCAGAAGTGAAGGTGCAGAATTTCGCTCTCGCGCGGGAGGAAGTCGTACTCGATATCGAGACGGTCCATGGTTTCGAGGTGCCGCCGGAGAACGGCCGTCGAGATCAGATCGGCAACGGCGGCGGTTTCGCTTTTGGCATCTTCGATTGCGTGGAGCGTCTGCAAGCGGGCCTGCTTGTTTTCGGGGGCAGCCTCGTACCACTGGTAAACACGCGCATAAAGATCCCAGCAGTAGTAATCAAAGCGCGGCTGGCGGGTGAGTGCCTCGATCTCCGTCCGGGATTTCTTCTCCAGGTGTGTGAACCCGACGACTACATCCGCCACCTGCACTCCGGTGTTGTCGATGTAATTCTGCACATCGACACTTCTGCCTGCGAAGAGCAGGAGCCGCACGAACGTATCGCCGAGGATCGCATTGCGGAGGTGTCCGATGTGCGCGGCTTTGTTCGGGTTGATGCTGGAGTGCTCGACAAGAATCTTCCCTGAAGGAAATTTTCTGGCTAGTTTCCGATCTTCGACGATAGCGGCTGCCGCCCCAGCGCGGTCGATCTTTACGTTTAGATAGCCGGGAGGGGCGACATTCAACTCGGCAATGCCCTCAATCGCGCCGATCTCCGCTCGAATTTCTTGCGCAATTTTCAACGGAGCCGAACGCAGCGGCTTGGCGAAGGGAAAAATTGGGATCGCGAAATCGCCCAATTCCACCTTGGGCGGCTGTTCGATCACAACCGCGGGCAAGGTTGCGCCGGTGTGCCGTCGTTGCAGACACTCCAGCACACGCTGCGCAAGAAGATGTTCCAGATAGCGATACAAGAAGGCCTCTACGCTGTTGAAGAAACAGTGATTTTAACAGAGTATTCGACGCGCACAGGTTTGACGGGCACAGAGGCGTTCCCTATGATGAAAATTCGGTCGAATTTTCATTTCACCACGGAGATACAGAGGCACAGAGCAGGCAAATTCAAGTAACATCAACTTGGTCTCTCCGTGATCCCGTGTGTTTGTGGTGAAATCGTTCTCCCATGCGCATCGCCTACATCGAATGTTTTTCCGGCATCAGCGGCGACATGTTCCTGGGCGCGCTGGTGGATGCCGGAGTTCCGCCTTCGTTGCTTGAGGACGCCGTGGCAGCGCTGAATATCGGCGCATCGTTGAAAATTTCCCGGGTGGTTCGCAGCGGAATTTCGGCGACGAAAGTCGATGTCTGGGTGGATGGCGAGAAGGACATGCCGCGGGAAGAGTTCTGGGCGAAGCAGGATGCGGATTCCCAAAGCACACACACACACTCCCATGAAGGGCACCAGCATGAGCACAATCATTTTCCTGAGACCCTCCCGGCCGTCGGGGCTGTGCGGCCAGAAAAGCCCGCGCAGCATAAGCACGCTCCCGGACGTCATCTGAGCGAGATTAAGAAGATCATTGGCGCTGCCGGTATCAGCGAAAGGGCGAAGAAAACTGCGACCCTTATTTTTGAGGCCCTCGGTGCGGCTGAGGCGAAGATTCACTCGACGACGATCGAGAAGGTCCACTTTCACGAGGTGGGAGCTGTAGACGCCATGGTGGATATCGTGTGCGCGGCCGCTGGGGCTGAAGCGCTCGGTGTGGATCAAATCGTGTGTTCTCCGCTCAATGTCGGCGGCGGCACGGTGAAATGCGCGCATGGCACGATCCCGGTTCCGGCTCCCGCTACGGTTGAATTACTGAAAGATGCGCCGGTGTATTCCTCAGGACTACAGGTGGAACTGGTTACGCCCACGGGAGCTGCGATCGTCAAAACTCTGGCCTCGCGTTTCGATTCGTTTCCGGAGATGAAGATCGAGAAATCCGGCTACGGCGCTGGATCGCGCGATTTTCCCGGTCATCCGAATGTTGTGCGATTAGTGATCGGCGAATCCGCCGCGCATTCCCTCGCATCCAAGACCGCCTCGGAAATGGTTACCGTATTGGAAGCCAATCTCGACGACTTGAATCCGCAAGTTTTTGGTTACGTGATGGATCGCCTGCTCGAAGAGGGCGCGCTTGATGCCTTCGGCATGCCAGTACAGATGAAGAAAAACCGGCCCGGCACATTGCTGACCGTGCTCTGTAGGCCGGAAGATGCGGGCAAGCTCACGCAATTGATCTTTATCGAGACCACGACGCTTGGCGTTCGACGGCGCGATGAAGTACGTCAGACACTGGCGCGCCGATGGGAAAATGTACTCACACCCTGGGGCCAGGTTCGCATCAAGATCGCGAGCATGAACGGAACGGTTACGAACTATGCTCCGGAGTACGAAGACTGCCGCCGCATCGCGGCCGAGCGGCACGTGCCGCTGAAGACCGTGATGCAGGAGGCGTCGCGGGCTTACCTGAGGGAAGAGAAGCAGTAGGCTGGATGCGCGCCTGTGTCCCCCGTGTCCTCTGTGGTAAATAATTTTATGGCCAGAAAGTTCTACATTACGACCCCGATCTATTACGTAAATGCGAGGCCGCACATCGGCCATGCCTACACCACGCTCGCCTGCGACACCATCGCGCGCCGGCAGCGCATGCTTGGCGCAGACACGTTCTTTCTGACCGGCACCGATGAGCACGGGCAGAAGATCGAGCGCGCCGCGCAGGCGGCAGGGAAAACGCCGCAGCAGTACGCGGACGAGATCTCCGGCGAGTTCCGCAAGTTGTGGCAGCGGATGGGGATTTCGAACGACGACTTCATTCGAACCACTGAAGATCGCCACAAAAAGCGGGTGCAGCACCTGTTTCGGGTGATCCGCGACAACGGCTTCATTTACAAGGGGACCTACACCGGGCAGTACTGCGTCTCGGACGAGCTTTACGTGGACGGCGCGCAGCCCGGCGACGCTTGCCCAACCTGCGGACGCATCACGGAAACGGTTCACGAGGAAAATTACTTTTTCAAACTTTCAGAGTTTCAGGACAAGCTGCTCGAACTCTACGCCAATCCCGAATTCATTCGTCCTGAAACCCGGCGGAACGAAGTGATCTCGTTTGTGAAATCGGGGCTGCGCGATCTTTCGATCAGCCGCTCGACTTTTTCCTGGGGAATTCCGGTGCCGGACGATCCCCGGCACGTGATTTATGTGTGGCTGGACGCGCTGGCCAACTACATCACAGCCATCGGCTATGGATCCTCGCATGCCGGCGCGCAAGCGGCATTCGAGAAGTATTGGCCCGCCGATCTGCAAATGATCGGTAAAGAGATTGTCCGCTTTCACTGCGTTTACTGGCCGGCATTCCTGATGGCAGCGGGCCTTCCCGTGCCCGAGGCGATCGTCGCGCATGGATGGCTGCTCTTTGAGGAGAGCAAGATGTCGAAGTCGCGCGGCAATATCGTGCGGACGGAGACGATTCTCGACGTCCTTGGCGCCGACGCGTTGCGTTATTTCCTGCTGCGCGAAGTGGTATTCGGGCAGGATGGATCGTTTTCTTTCGATGCCCTGGTGCAGCGTTATAACTCCGATCTGGCCAATGGCATTGGGAATCTGGCCAGCCGGACGCTGACCATGATCAACCGGTATTTCCACGGAGAGGTGCCCTATCCGTCGCATGGGGCAGCGAAAACCGCCGCCGACGATGTGGTTGCAGAGGCTGCGCGAAAGGCGATCCGGGAATTCGGAAGCTATTTCGACCAATATCAATTTTCGCGCGCACTCGAAGCTGCGTGGGGGCTCATCGCTGCTGTCGATCGCTATATTGTCGAAAACGAACCATGGTCGCTGGGGGAAAAAACGGATGATGCAAGTCGCGCGCGGCTTGCGACGGTGCTCTATACCTCGGCTGAAGCCTTGCGCATCGCGGTCGCGCTGGCCCATCCGGTCATTCCCGACGCGACCGCGAAAATCTGGGGGCAGCTTGGGCTTGGCGACATCAAGAAATTGCCGCTGTCTGAGCTGGCCTGGGGTCAGCTTCCGCTGGGCACGAAAATCGGCGAGATCTATCCCGTGTTTCCGCGCGCCGACAAGAGCGCCATCGAAAGGATGCAGAAGATGGAAGAAGAGCAACGACCGGCTGCGGAAACGAGCGAACCCGCTCCAAAAAGCGGTCCGCCGGAGTCGAAGCCGCAAGCTGCACCGCCCATGACGCCGGTCTCAAGTGATGGGAAAATCGCGATCGACGATTTTGCAAAAATTGATTTGCGCGTGGGGACCGTGAAAGTGGCAGAGCGCGTTCCGAAATCCGATAAATTGCTGCGGCTCGAAGTCGATATCGGGTCCGAAGTTCGCCAGGTCCTTGCGGGAATTGCCGAGGCCTATGCGCCTGAAACGCTGGTCGGGCGCAAGGTGGTGATTGTGGCCAATCTCGCTCCCCGCAAGATGCGCGGACTCGAATCCAACGGGATGATCGTAGCGGCATCCCTGGAGGGCGGCAAGCCGGTGCTTGCCGGTTTTCTCGAAGATGTCCCCAACGGAGCGCGCCTGAAGTAAACAAGCTCCAGGTGCAGCTTCGTTGTTGCGGCGCTAACGAACGTCGCTTCCGGTGGCGTATGCTTCGCCACGTCCGCGCACCCGATTGCTGATGTCCTGCACCTTGTCGCTGATCGAACCGCGCAACTCGGCTCCGCTTGTGGGGGCCATCAATACACCGACCCCAACGCCTACACCGACTCCGGCGGCAAAGCTCAGAACATTGCGCAGCGTGTGGTCTGGAGGATAGATCATTTCGCGTGTGTCGTCCGCAATCTCGCTCGCACGCGAGGTGGCACGGTCCACCTGGTCCGCAGTCTGATCCATGATGTATACGGCCGTCTTCAGAACCGATCTTACGATTTTGCTGAGCCTCATATCGGTACAGTTCCTTTCTATCTCGATTAGTGCAGACCTGCGCCCGGTTGGTTGATTGTCCCGGGCTGCTTTCGCTTCAGGCATTGCTTTCACCAGCCTAAGGACTCAAGTTTACCTCTGTCATCGGGGGAATCTTGTAGTCGCCCCAAAAGATCGGTGTACGGAATGAGACTGAAAGCGAAAAGCGGGAAGGTTGCCCGATTTGAACGTGCCTGAATATAATCCAGAGTCAAAGGATTTTCTTAGATTACTCGCGGCGAGAGACTTGCGCCGCAAGAAGCACTACCCAGAGAGCGAGACCTACCTTGCCCATTGGAACCGCGTTCCACGAGCGCACTTTTCCCCTCTGCCAGAGCCTGAGCTATCGCGAATGGTCGGGCTACTATACCGTCAGCGTTTATGAAGTGCACCATGAGCACGAGTACAACGCCATCCGCAACGCCTGCGCCCTGATCGACATTTCGCCGCTCTACAAGTATCTGATCACGGGCAAAGACGCGACCCGGTTGGTCAACCGCGTGATCACCCGCGACATCAACAAAGTCAAAGTCGGGCAGGTCATTTATTGCTGCTGGTGCGACGAAGACGGCAAGGTCATCGACGATGGAACGGTCTCGCGGCTCGAGGAAAATGTTTATCGCTGGACTGCTGCCGATCCCAGCCTGCGGTGGTTCCGGCAAAACGGCCTCAACATGGATGTGCAGATTGAGGATATCTCCGAGAAAACGGCGGCGCTTGCGCTGCAAGGGCCGACATCCGCGAATCTTCTGAAAGAAGTGGCCGACGCCGATGTCGCCAATCTAAAATATTTCCGCGTCACCCGGGGCAAGATTGCCGGCGTGCCCGTCGACATTTCACGCACCGGATATACGGGAGATTTGGGCTACGAAATCTGGATTCCATGGAACGATGCGGTAAAAGTGTGGGATGCCCTCGCCGAGAAAGGGAAGCAGTTCGACCTGCACGCGGCAGGCATGCTGGCGCTGGACGTCGCGCGAGTCGAAGCCGGATTGCTGCTGATTGAGGTCGACTACTCCAGCGCGAAAAAAGCGCTGATTCCGTCGCAAAAGTTTTCTCCGTTTGAACTTGGCTTCGGGAAGATGGTCCATCTTGAAAAAGAGAATTTCATCGGGAAGAAAGCGCTCGAAAAAGACGCGAAGAATGGCGTTCCGCGCCAATTTGTCGGTCTGGAAGTCGATTGGACCGACGTTGAGCAGCTCTACGAACGGTATAGCCTGACTCCGGCGGCGCCGGCGCAGGCCTCCCGCGTGGCTGTGCCCGTATATTCCGCAGACCGGCAGGTCGGGAAGGCGACGACTACCACGTGGTCGCCCACGTTGAAGAAGATGATCGCGCTGGCGAGTATCGAGACAGCGCATTCCAAACCAGGGACGAGCCTTCAGATGGAAGTCACAATCGAGGCGATCCGGCTGAAGACCAATGTGAAGATTACGCAGCTGCCATTTTTCAATCCGAAGCGGAAAACGGCTACGCCTGTCTAGTTCTCATCTTCGCGCGGGCCTCAAAGAAGCCGCGCTGCGCGCGGCTGACAGCCGAGGCGGCTGTCACTACATCGTGCTACTCAAACAGGGAATCTACAAACTCTTTGGGATCAAAGGGCAGCAGATCGCCTGCTTTTTCACCGACGCCCACGTAGCGCACGGGCAAGCCCAGCTCGCGCGAAATGGCCACCACCACCCCGCCCTTTGCTGTGCCATCAAGTTTTGTGAGCACGATGCCCGTTACTCCGGCGGACTCGGTAAACATCCGCGCCTGCTGCAATCCGTTCTGGCCGGTGGTCGCGTCCATTACAAGAAGTGTCTCGTGCGGAGCGCCCGGAATGATGCGCTGGGCAGTCCGCCGCATCTTGTCGAGCTCAGCCATAAGGCTGGCTTTTGTGTGCAGGCGGCCTGCTGTATCGACTACGACATAATCTGCTTTGCGGGCGACCGCCGCTTGCAGCGCGTCGAAGAGGACGGCGGCGGGATCGCCTCCAGCCTTGGTTTTGATCACTTCAGTCCCGGTTCGCTGCCCCCAAATTTCCAGCTGGTCGATGGCGGCGGCGCGGAAGGTGTCGGCGGCGCAGAGCAGCACATTCTTGCCCTGAGAACGGAAAACCTGCGACAGCTTGCCGATCGTCGTGGTCTTGCCTGTACCGTTCACCCCCACCACGAGAATCACTTCCGGCCCGCCATCCACCCTGGCGGTGGGGCGGGCGTTAGCGGCATTCAGGATGGCCAGCAGTTCGTCTTTGAGCAGCCGCTTTAATTCTTCAACGTCCTTGATCTGCTTGCGGTCGGCTTTATCCCTCAGCTTGCCGAGGACTTCCTGGGTAGTGGTCGAGCCCAGATCGGCGCTGATGAGCGTAGCTTCAAGGTCGTCGAGGGTATTGCGGTCGATCTCTTTGCCGAAGGAAACGACCTCTTCGATGCGCTCGGCGAGATTCTCGCGGGTGCGCGTAACCGCTTGCTTCATGCGGTCTAAAAAGCCGGTTTTCTTTTCTTCCTCGAGGCTGCCGAACAGGGTCTGAATCATAGAAATCTCAAAGTTCGATTATACGGGCTGGGCCGGGGCAGCATGCCCCGCTGAGCCGGCGAGACGCCGGCGCGACGTTTTGTTTCGGCCGGCTTGCCTGTCTGTTTGTGGACATCTGCGTCCGCTAGCGAACGATCGGTTCCGATCGAACGCCCAATCAAGGGTTGCAATTACTGCACTTGCGCGCGGCCAGTGATGGAACGTCGTGTGCTGCGCCATTTTCAACTCCGGGAGGAGTGTCGACCCATGAAGAAGATGGAACGGTTGCGCCAGGCGGTCTCGGATCCGTTGGACGAAGTCAGCCTGAAAGAGAAGGCGGACAAGGGCTGGAAGCTGGTGGCTGTCGAATGGGAGCGGGAGGTCGAGTCTGCCGAAGACCAGCTGCCTTCTGAGATTCCGTTCGGGTTGCGGGTGTCGGCAGACACCCAGCGTCTCGAAGAAGATCGCAATGAGCGGGAACTCCTGTTTGCGCTCATGGAGTTGATTGTGCAGGAAGGGTCGTATGCGCGGATCGCCGATGAGATCAACCGCCGTGGATTCCGCACGCGACAGGGAACGCGCTGGAGTCCGGTCTCGGTTTTTGAAATGCTGCCACGGCTGATCGAGATAGGCCCGCATGTGTTTCAAAGCGATGAATGGCAAAAACGGCGGCAGCAGCTGGGGATGGCGGTCCGAACCTAATTCTTGAGGTAGCGGTAGAAGCGGGGCCGGCCGCGGCTCGCCCAGTATTCACTGCTATAGTCGTCCACCGCCGGCCCTGAGCGCAGGAAGCTGAAGAAAGCGTGTTCCGAGGGCTGGATCACGATCCCAACATGACCGCGCCAGACGATGAGATCACCTGGCTTCGGCTTCGAGACTCGCTGAAAGCCGATGCTCCCATCGTAGAGGTCGTCGGAAGGCGCATAAGCGTAGGGGAACCCTGCGCGCTCGAAAACCGCGTGGACCAGGTGCGAGCAATCGCGCTGGTCACGCCTCAGGGCCGTTGATTTGAGCGCGACGGCCACCACTGTGCGGCGTTCGCGCGAGTTCAGGGCATGTCTGCCCGTCGCAGACTCCTTCGCTGCCGGATTCTCTTTGCCCCAGCACACGCCGAAAGCCATTCCGCAAAGGAAGGCGATCCACACCGTTTTTCGGAGGTTTCGCACCATCCGATTCTGATGCGGATTCGGGCTGCGGCGGAGATTACGATTGTTCAGCATTGTCGCCGTTTACAGGGTCAAAGCCTTCGGTTTCGACTCTCACAATGCAGAATTCCCGCATCTGGAGCAGTGCTCTGCGGCCCAGGAACCAATGCCGCCGCGAAACCGCCCTTCCACCAAAACCGATCGAGTCTTGCAGCGTTGAATGCTGCGCCCGCCGAAAATCACAACACTCTGCACGCTTTCGCGTCTCCATGCGAAGATAGAGAGCCCACCCTTTCGATCCATGGAAACCTCGACACTGCGCAAGGTCTTCAAAGCGTTCCAATACCGCGACTTCCGGCTCATGTGGATTGGCGCCTGCACATCGAGTGTAGGAACGTGGATGCAGATTGTAGCGCAGGGCTGGCTAATTTACCGGCTAAGCCATTCGGCATTCCTGCTGGCGCTGGACCAGTTCCTGGCCGGGATCCCGATTTTTCTCTTTACGCTGATTGGGGGCGTGGTTGCGGACCGGACCGAACGGCGGAAGATCCTGCTGATGTCGCAATGGCTTCAGATGGCGAGCGCTGGAACCCTGACCGTGCTGGTGATCCTGGGATTGCGGCATGTGTGGCCGATCTTGTGTCTGTCGTTCGTTTCCGGCTTTGCGCAGGCCTTTGGCGGGCCGGCGTATTCGGCGCTGATTCCTACCCTGGTCGACCGCGAGGACATGCCCAATGCGATCGCCCTGAATTCGATCCAGTTCAACCTGGCGGTAACGATTGGACCAGCTCTGGCAGGCATCACGCTCGCACACCTCGGGGAAAAGTGGTGCTTCGGGCTCAACGCGGTTTCGTTCCTCGCCCCGATCATTTCGCTGTCGATCATCTCCGCCCGGTTCTTGCCTCCGAAGTCGTCGGAGACCATTTTCAACAGCTTGAAACAGGGCATACGGTTTATCCGGCAGCAGGGGGCCATGGAAGCGCTGATTGTGCTGGCATTCCTGATGACATTCCTGAGCATGCCGATGCGAACCTATCTCCCCGTGTTTGTGAAAGATATCTTCCAGCGCGGCCCGGAAACTTACGGCAACTTGCTGTCACTGATGGGCGTGGGATCGATCTGTGGATCGCTGGGCATGGCGGCCATGGGGAATTTTTCGAAGAAGGGGCGCTTTTCGCTGCTGATGCTGATGTGTCTGGGCGCGGGGATCTCGGTATTTTCCCTGTCTCATTCACTGCGGGTGGACTATGCGACGCTGGTGGTAGTTGGAGCTTCCATGATGGCGGTGTTCGCCACGGTGACATCGCTCGTGCAGTTGATCGTCACGAACGAAATGCGGGGTCGAGTGATGAGCGTTTACAACTGCGCCTTTCGCGGGGGCATGCCGATGGGCAATCTGGTCACAGGATGGCTGGTGCCTGCGTTCACTGCCCCAATCGTTTTGGGGGCGAATGGCATTCTGTTGGTCGTGGTGGCGCTGTATTTTCTCGTGGTGCAGAGGAGAGTCGCGGCCCTGTGACGGCGCTTCGGAGTTCCTCCAACGGCAGCGTGAGGTTTCTGCACTGTTTCCGGAGTCTGCACGGAATCGGGCCTGCTTAGACGGGGCTTCTTTCCAGTGCTGGGGCGGTCGTGGGAACGGCGGTCGCCGGAGCAACCGCTGAGGGGCCGGCCGCGGGGTCGGTTGCCTGGGTGGCCACGGCTGTTGCAGCAGCGGCAGCTGGAGCGGCGATCGGACGCTTGATGGTGAAGCGCTGGATGCGGATCTCGCCCCGTTCGCAGACGGCGAGGAGAGCTTTCACTGCTTCGGGATCCAGGCGCTTGCCGGAGAGATTCTTGATGATCTGGAGCGCCTGCTCCTGGGTGTGGGCCTGTTGATAAGGGCGGTTGGTGGTCAACGCATCGAATGTATCGGCCACCGCGATCACGCGAGCCAGCAATGGAATCTGATCGCCCTTCAGACCGTAAGGGTATCCGCGGCCGTCGAGGGCTTCATGATGGAGTTCGATGCCGGGAAGCATCTCCGCAAGCTGCGTGACCGGGCGCAGAATGTTCGCGCCCTTGGTCGTGTGCGTCTTCATCACTTCAAACTCTTCTTCGGTCAGCGCTCCCGGTTTCTTGAGGATGTGATCTTCAATGCCGATCTTGCCGACGTCATGGAGCTGCGCCGAGATTTGCAGGGTCTCCATAAACGTCTGGTCGAGTTTCATTTCTTTCGCAATCAGCAGTGAATAACGCGTGACGCGGTCGGAATGCCCGCGGGTGTAGGGATCTTTCTCATCGACCGCTCCGGCGAGCATCTGGATGGAACCCATAAACAGGGCCCGGTTTTCGTCGGCGGCGCGCTTGAGATCTTCGACGAAACGCTCGAGCTCCTCCGACATGGTGTTGAAGGTCTGCGCCAGTTCGCCGATTTCGGTGCGGCTCCAGAGGTGGACGCGTTGCGTAAAGTCGCCGCGGGCGAGCGCGCGGCTGGTCTCCGTGAGCACCTGCAAAGGATTGGTAATACGACGGGCGGCAAAGATGCTGACGCCGATGCTCAGGAAGACGGCGAGCATCGCCAATAAACGGGCGGTACGCTGCATCTCGAAGACCCCGGCGTAGGCTTCGCGCTGTGGCTTCTGTACGACCACCGCCCAGTTTAGAGATGTGACCGGGCTGTAGGTGCCGAGCATTTCGAGGCGCTGAGGACCGGATGTTGCTTCAAACTCTTTGGTTTCGGCGAATCGGGCCTTATTTCCACCTTCAACGAAGGAGCGCACGATTTCCAGATTCTTCATCTGCTGACCGGTGGCGAATTCGGGGGTGGCGGCAGCAACCAGGCGCCCCTGGGAATCGACCACGTAGGCGGTCAGGCCTCCGCCGGCGGCTTCTTGCAGGCCTTTGATCAGAAACTGGAGATCCACGACCGTCGCGATCATTCCAAGAAAGCGAGGCCCGTATTGCACCGGGGAACTGACGAGAAAAACGGTGTGTGCGTTCTTGCCTTCTCCGACAACCAGCGCCTGCCCGCTATAGACGCGGCCGTCACGGGCGGCGGAGTAGGCGCGTTCCAGTTCGCGTTGAAGAAATGCATCGGGGTTGATGCGGCCGGCGCGGATGCCTTTTGCGTCGGAGTTGAGCAGGGTCGCATAAGCGATCTCGTCCGACGACGAAACGAAATTTTCCAGGAGCGCGCGCAACTCCGGCGATTCGATATTCTTGTCGCTGAAGTCGCCGCCGCTGGCCACCTGCATCGCCGAAGAGAGATTGGCGAGCATGACTCGCAGAGAGCGCTCGTGCTGCGTTAGATCGTCCGCCAGCGATCTCGTGACCGTGTTCTGGAGCAGCATCTCGTTGGTTTTCAGGCGGTCGCGATTGATGGCCTCCACCTGCGACGAATAGAAGTACATGGGAACAATGCTGATAATCAGCAGAACGCCCAGAATGACGTAGAGAATACGAATGCGCGCGTGTTTGTGAGCGTTAGAGGACAATGTTCCCTTCACTCGTCACAGACGCCGAATACGAAGGTGGCGGCGTTCCCAGGAGTGCTCACAAAATTTTAATTGGGAATCGGACCGGAGTTGAGGAAATGCGGCTGTTGCCGGCGTTACGAAAGTTACACGCCAGAATGACCGTTGGGGTGTCGAGGCTTATTTTTGTTGCATATCCGGACTCTTACCCGGCGTCCTCGTTCCCAGACGGACGGGCGAATCCCAGTGGAGGACAGCAACCTGCCAAGCCGGTTACTGCTCCAGCTTTTGTATGTCTCGCCAGTGCACCAAAATCACATGATTGTCGGCGAGCGATTTCCTGAATTCGGGACTGGTGATCACGTCGTAGTCGCGCTGACGCCAGGCGGAACCGTAGTCAGGATGGTCCACGGCGATGGCCTGAAATTCGGCGTCGTCGTGCGCGAGATGGACGATTAGTTCGGTCAGTCCGGGCTTCAGGTTCTTGATCAGGTCGAGATAGAAATCCCTCCAGCCCGATACGGGGACGCTGGGCGAGGCGATCGCAATTGAGTCGGGGACTATGTCTTTTTCCGAAAGAATCCGGAGTGCCTCCGGCGTGCGCAACGCGAGAAATGGAAGCTTGTACTCGTGCGCAACTTTGACATAGACGGCGAAAAGATCGGGACGCGCGAACAGCACGCCCATGTGGCTGTCCACATGGGTCGGGTGGATTCCGAGGGCTATTGCGTGCTCCAGTTGGGCACGGATTTCGCGCTCGGCGTCGTCCGCCTTGATATGTTGCACGGCGGGACCGCTCTCGGGCCAGAGATATCCGTCGGGATCCAGGAGGCTGGGAACCGTGTCCTTGGAGGCGACCGGGCCCCAGCGATAGGTCTTCCATTCGCTGGTTAAGGCGAGATGCACGCCGAGATCGGCATCGGGATGAGCCTTCGCATATGCCGCAACTTCGGTAAGCCACGGGCAGGGAACGAGGATGCTGGCCGATGAAGCCGCACGTCGATCGAGCGCGTCGAAGCTGGCGGCATCCTGGGAGTGGGCGACCGCGAGATCGTCTGCATGGAGGATGAGCAGTTTTGTATCGGCGGGATAGCCCAGGCGTTCGGCAACCGTTTTGGACTGCGAGAAAGCGTTGAGAGAAAGGGAGATCGCTGTAACGCAGATGAGGATGAATGTTTTGCGCATGTTTTTTCCCGCAAGGAACGACGAGTAATCTATCACGCCGCAGCAAGAGCCTAAGCGATTCGCCGCCTGCGTGCGCGACAAGACGAGGTACGAATCCTAATGGCACGCCGCTATGCGGTTTCGCTCTTCCCGCTGCGGGTCATCAATTCCTGTATCGCGTCGCGCGGCGGTTTCCCCTGGTGCAGGATGGCGTCTATCTGTTCGGTGATGGGAATTTCTACTTTGTGGGCACGCGCCAAACCCACTGCGGCTTTCGTGGTGAAGACTCCCTCGGCGACCATGCCATGCATTGCCGCAATGATGTCAGGAAGTTTTTTCCCGCGGCCGAGTTCAACCCCAACGCTGCGATTACGGGAAAGGCCGCCGGTGCAGGTCAGGACGAGATCGCCGAGGCCGGCGAGCCCAGCCATGGTTTCCGCGCGGCCTCCGCAGGCGACGACAAGGCGAGTCATTTCCGCCAGTCCGCGAGTGATGAGCGCAGCGATAGAGTTATGGCCGAAGCCGAGGCCATCGCAAATCCCGGCCGCGATGGCGATGATGTTCTTGAGCGCCCCGCCTAGTTCCACTCCGATAATATCGCGGTTGGTGTAGACGCGGAAGCTGGGGCCGCTGAACTCCTGTTGCACCACGCGTTGAAGCACAGCATCAGCCGATGCAATGGTGATGGCGGTCGGGTCGCCGCGCGCGACCTCTTGCGCAAACGACGGTCCGCTGAGCGCTCCCACGGTATTGTTGTTTTGCAGGACCTGCGCAATGACCTCGCTCATTCGTAGCAGGGAAGATTCCTCCAGCCCTTTGGTGGCGCTCACAACCATCACGCCCGGCTGAATGAACGGGCGCATCTGCTGGAAAAGGCTGCGGCAATGCTGTGAGGGCATAACGCTGACGACAATCTGAGCTACATCCAGTACAGCGGCGATATCGGTGCTTGCGGACACTTGCTCCGGAATTTCACGCCCGGGCAGAAATCTCTCGTTGATTCTGCGCGTGTTGATGGATTCGCAAACCTCTTCTTCATGCGCCCACAGGCGGACGCGATGCGTGCCGCTGCGGCCCAGAACGATTGCAAGTCCGGTGCCCCATGCTCCTGCGCCGATGATTGCGATGTCGGTCATGGATGGTCTACGTTTCTCGTCCGCTGCGCACTCATTAGAGATGGTTCCGTGCCCGCCCGCAAGCGACCGATATTGGCATGATGCCTGGCGACAATGGCGAGAGAAGTGATCGACATCAATGCCAGGGACGGCCATGTTCCGAAATCGCGCACGATCCACGCCAGGAATGGAAAGATCGCGACCGCAACGATCGATCCGAGCGAAACATATCTGAAAGCCAGCAGCACTACTACGAATGTTCCCATCGCCAACAGAACTGCTTCGGGGGAGATCAGAATGAATGCCCCCAATCCGGTGGCCACGCCTTTGCCTCCGCGAAATTTGAGCCAGATCGGAAACATATGCCCGAGCACGGCGAAAAGCGCGGCCAGGGAGGCCCATTGGACCAGGTTGGGCGCCGACCATGCGGGCAGCCGAACGCCCAATTGAATTGACGTTGCAGAGAAGGCGGCGGGATCGACCGCAATCGCGAACAAGACCGCCGAGGCCCCTTTGAACGCATCGAGCAACAGCGTCAGTATCCCGAGCAGGGGCGACTTGCGGGAGACGTTCGTGGCGCCGATATTGCCGCTGCCGCTGCGACGAACATCTTCGCCTCGAAAGATACGGACGAGAAGGTAGCCGAACGGGATAGATCCCAGCAGGTAGCTGGTGGCGACGATGAGCGCGAATCTCAGCATAATGCCAGTGGCCGGGGCCGAAACGCTGCTTGCGGGCGCTACGAGTACTTTAGCGGGAAGCGGGCTAACTTTGTGTAGGTTGATCCTTTCGGTGAGAGTTGGCTGCGATACAAAAAGAACCCGCGGGGCGTCATGGTACCAAACGCAGGGGCCGGCAGGGCAGTGAGTTTTTCCTGCAAACGCTGGAATACCCGATTCGGTCCGTCATCGCTATGGCGGCGTGGTGAGCCCGATCCTCCCCGAGAGCGTGCCAGAGTCAGATGCGGACTGTAAGGGCGGTGTTCCGCCGGGATGCCGAGTGTGCCGGTAATGGCGTCAATCGAAGTCGCGAGAGTTTCAAGTTCCGGACCGGCTTCAATGCCTGCCCAGAAAACCCGAGCCGACTTCGCAGTCGGGAAGAAGCCATATCCACGGAAATGGACTATCGGCGCATCGTGCCGGATGGAGGCAAGTGCGTGCTTGATTGGTTCGACTGTTGCCTCTGGCTGTTCGCCGATGAACTTCAGCGTCACGTGCATGGACTCGGGGCTTATCCAGCGAGCGTCGGCTGCGAAGCTGCGGATGCCTTCAACAAACAAATTGATGCGCTCGCGGATAGCATCGTCAAGGTCGAGTGCCACGAACAGGCGCATGGGAAGGCCAGGTTGGGAGCATTGAGAACTGGGCATTAAGCTATGAACATGCAGCTCCGATGATGAGCCAGGTTCGGAAAACCGGTTGCCCTAGCTCAAGGTTCATAACTTATCGCACTACATCAAGGCCCTTCTGATCATGTCGAGGGCCATGGTGGAAGCGAAGCGGCGAATTCGCTTGCGGTCGCCGGGAAAATTCCGCTGGATGACTTCCGTCCCCCGGTCGCTGGCGACCGCATGAAAAACCAGGCCCACCGGCTTTTCCGCCGTGCCGCCGCTTGGGCCCGCCACTCCCGTGATGCCCACTCCCAGCTTCGATTCGCAGCGATAGCGAATGCCCTCCGCCAGCGCAGCGGCCACTTCGCGGCTGACCGCGCCGTGACGATGAATCATATCTTCGGGGACTCCGGCGAATTCGGTTTTCAGCTGGTTCGAGTAGACGATCGCCCCGCCAAGAAAGTAACGCGAGCTGCCTGCGATTGAAGTAATGCGTTCGGCCAGCAGGCCTCCCGTGCAGGACTCCGCGATGGCGACCGTGACATTGCGCATCTGAAGCCAATAGCTGACGATCTGCTCGAGAGATTCACCGTTACGGGAGTAGACCGCGTCGTCGAGTTCGTCTTCGACCAGTCCGGCGACTTCGTCGGCGCGGGATTGGGCTGCGTCCAGAGTGGGGGCGACTTTCTTGAAGTGCAATTCGATTTCGCCCGCGCCCGCAAGAATAGTGGTTTCAACATCGGGATATTTTTTGTAGATGGGCGCGACGCGCGCATCTACCGCGGACTCGCCCAGCATTGCGATCTTCAGCGTGCGGGTGAAAATGGCCGCCGGAGGCACTTTCGCGCGCAGCCGGTCGCGCACTTCACTTTCGAAAACGGATTTCATCTCATGTGGAGGGCCGGGCAGCAGAATGACAATGCGCTCCCGCCCCTCGAACTGGCCGCTGAGAAATTGGCCCGGCGCAGTGCCGTTTGAGTTCGTAAGCACGGCTGCGCCATCCAGAACGTCCGCCTGTTTTGCATTGTTGGCAGACATCTTCCAGCCGCGCTCGGCGAAGCGCTGCTCCAGCCGAGCGACGATTTCAGGATCGCGGTGGAGAGAGACGCCCATCGCTTCGGCCACGGCCTCACGCGTAAGGTCGTCTTCGGTGGGGCCGAGGCCGCCGCTGAAAAAGACGATGTCGGAGCGGAACAAGGCATGCTGCGCGGCCCCGACCAGCAGGCGAAGATTGTCGCCGACGATGCTCTTGAAGATGACGTCAATGCCAAGCATCTGAAGCTGCTCGGTGAGGTAAAGCGAGTTGGTGTCCATGCGGTAGGGCGTGAGCATCTCGGAGCCTACCGCGATGATTTCAGCATTCACGCGCTTGCAAGTCTAAATGAAAACCGGGAGGGGAAAACCGGCAAACAACCTGATACGCGAAGCTAGATGACTAGACTGGGGCCAGCAATGTCCCAGGAGAGATGATGTACAGCGCCGGTCGTCGCGAGAATCACGGAGCGGCCGGGCGCAAATGCGAGCCCGACCAGTCCCTGGCCGGCCACTTCCAGGTTGGCCTTCGCGTCGGGAGTGATTTTTACGATGCCGCGCGTGCCGGAAAGCGAGGCCGCGACGTATAAGTTGCCGGCGGCATCAAAAGCCAGGCCCTGCGGACGCCCCAGGCCTTTATAGAAAGTGCTCACGCTTCCATTGGCGTCGATCTTGTATACCCGGTCGTTTGGTCCGGACACGAACAGATCGCCCTGCGGGCCAAAGGCGAGGTGGTAGGCCGACACGCTCATCTCCAGCGTGGCGAAAACGAACATCTGCTGATCGCGCGAAACTTTGAAAATCGTCCCATTGCGATCGCCAACATACAGGCTCTGCTCCCGATCGAAGGCGATGCCGGTGGCAACTCCGAGTCCCTCGGCGAATGTGGTTGGCGTTCCGCTGGACGATACGCGATAAACCGCGCCGTCGTAGCGCGACGACACAAACATCTGGCCTTGCGAATCAAAGGCGATCGCCGTGGGATTCATCATTTCCGAGACGAACGGCTTGACCGTGTAATTCGTATCAATCTTGAAAATCGCGACGGGAACTTTCTGCCCTCGTGATCCCGAGAAGGTCACATAGATGTTGCCTTCGGGGTCGAGCGCGGGATTGGTGACGGGATGCAGGTTTTCCGCGATCGTGACCGCCACTTTCATGGTCTGGGGATTGCTCACATGACCGTCGTGCGCGACCACGACCGGGCCGGAGACCGCTCCTTCAGGAACGCGAGTCACAACGAATTCATCGGAACTGACTACGATCGGCCCCTCAAACTCTCCGAACTTGACTTTGGGGCGCGCCAGTTCCCGCGGCCGCAGGCCGGAGCCGAGGATACGAACTTCGCCTCCCGTCAACGCGCAGGCGGGCGCCACGGCTTCAATATGAGGAGTGCCGTTAGTGCTCTTCTTTCCCAGGATGCGATCGGAAAAACTCATGAAGAATATTCGTTATCAATACAACTCAGTTCTTAACACTATTTTAATAGACCAAAGCGCAAAAGAAGCTGCATTACGACTAACGCGTAAATCCCTGCCGCAACGTCGTCCAGAACAATGCCGAAGCCTTCTGGAAGCTTTTCCAGTTGGCGTACGGGCGGGGGTTTGACGATATCGAAGGCCCTAAAAAGTATAAAAGCGGCGAAAAAAGTTTTCCATGAGAACGGAACAGAAATCAGCGCGATGAGTTGTCCAGCGACCTCGTCGATGACGATGAATTGAGGGTCTTTCGCGGCATAGGCTCTCGCCACCAGTGTAGCTGCCGGAATTCCGATAAAGATGACAATGGCGGCCAAGCCGATCGCGCTGGGCGTCCGCAGGCCGGGCGCCAGTGCATGCCCGATGAGGGCCCAGAGCAGAACGGTAGCGGCCGATCCCCAGGTCCCCGGACCGGGCCGCAGGCGACCGATGCCGAAGAAGGTGGCGATCCTTGTGGCCCAGACCGGACTTTGCGAGGATGCGACAGTCAGATTGAGATCGGATCTCTCGCTCACGAGCCAGCCTCGTCATCCTCATTACCCTCGCGAAGCCCTTCTTCCGCGTCGGTCACGGGAGATGAAATCACGTAATCTCCGCTGGCCCATTTGCCCAAATCGATCATCCGGCAGCGGTCGCTGCAAAAGGGAAAGTCCGCGTCGGTGCTTCTCACTGGCTTCTTGCAGATCGGGCAACTCAGTTCGAGGGCGCGTTTGGAGGGCATGGGTTAAGGCGTTCGATTGAGAAGAAAGCGTTATACGATTCTCGCTACCAGGTCATAGTCATGGGATTCAGTGATCTGGCAGCGATAGAAGCGGCCGGGCTCAAGCTTCGAATCCTCGGGAAAATCATTCACCAAAACCTTGCCGTCGATCTCGGGCGCGTGCATGGCCGTGCGGCCTTCCAGCAGGAGTTCCGTTTCCTCCGATTCGCCTTCGAGTAGGAGATCGAATTCCCGGCCCACAAGTGCTTTCTTCTTTTTCTTGCTGATCTTCCGTTGAATGGACATGAGGCGTTTGCGGCGGCCTTCGATCTCGCGCGGGGACAACTTTTTTCCCAGATCGAAGGCTGACGCCCCCTCCTGGTCTGAGTAGGAGAATGCGCCCATCCAGTCGAATTGTGCTTCCCGAACGAAATCGCAGAGTTCCTCGAACTCTTTTTCAGTTTCCCCGGGAAAGCCGACGATGAACGAGGTCCGCAACGTCAGGTCCGGAATGGTCTTGCGCATCTTCGCGATCGACTCCAGAAAAACATCGGCGCCCCCGCCCCGTTTCATGCGTTTCAGCACTGAGGCAGACGCGTGCTGCAAGGGAACGTCCATGTAGGAACAGATTTTTTCGGACGAAGCGATCGTTGCCAGCAGCTTGCCAGTGATTTTGTTGGGATAGGCGTAGAGAAAACGGATCCACCGGAGATTTTCAATTGCGGCCAGCTTTTCCAGCAAAAGCGCCAGGCCATCTTTCAGCCCAAAATCCTCCCCGTAGCAGGTGGTGTCCTGCCCGATCAGAGTAATTTCGCGCACGCCGGCCTGTGCGAGGCGTTCCGCCTCGGCAATTACTGATTCGAACCGCCGCGACCGGAACTTCCCCCGAAGCTGTGGGATGATGCAGAACGTGCAGGGATGGTCGCAGCCTTCCGCGATCTTGATGTAAGCCATGTGGCGCGGAGTGGCGAGGATTCGAGGCGTGGATTCGTCGTAGAGATAGTTAGGCAGGTCCGCGACGGCTCCGTCCCAGGACTCGCGCGAGAAGCGCCCTTGCGCCGCCCGGGCGTCGCCTTCGGGGCGTGATTGCAGAATTGTGAAAAGCGAATTCTTTTGCCGAACATGGCCTGCCACGCCGGTGGCTGCCAGAATATTTTCCAGTTCCCCCGTTCCCACGACAGCATCTACTTCGGGAATGTCTTTCCGGATTTGGTCACGGAAGCGTTCGACCAGGCACCCGGCGACGACAAGCTTCTTCGCTTTGCCCGCCGTCTTATGCCCGGCCATTTCGAGGATGGTATTGATCGATTCCTGCTGGGCGCTCTCGATGAACGAACAGGTATTCACCACAATCACGTCGGCATCTTCCGCGCGGCGGGTGAGTTCGGCCCCGGCTCGGGCCAGCAGGCCCATCATGACCTCGCTATCCACCAGGTTCTTCGGACAACCGAGGCTGACAAAGCCGACTTTCTTGGGGGCTTGGTCGCGCGAGGGAGCGTTCTTCTCCACTTCCGGATGAACGTCAACAGTAAGGTCTTTTAGGGGCATGAACTGTGTTCATTTTAGCATCCATGAAGATTGGGACTGCGGCGGGATCGATCCAGGCCCGCAAGTTACGCGCAAGGGATACCTGATACATCCGTGTGCAACACCTTCTTGTTTTATGGATTTAAACAGCCATGGGTCGTGCTACGCTACACCTTACCGCTGAACAATCAGGAATCACCTCGCAGGAGGGGAAATGTCTGGCAAACGATTTTGGATTGCGTTTCTACCGCTGGTGGCGTTGCTGGCCACATCAGCGATGGCGCAGGACGAGAAAAACGAAATCGGCGGTTTGCTTGGACGTGTCTTCATCAGCGACCAAAACATTCAGAATGCCACGTATTTCGATCCGGTGATTCACTCCGGCAAGGGATTGACGGCGGAAGGCGAATACGCCCGGCGGTTCATCGTGACGCCCATCTGGTCCATCTCGGCGGAGGGGTTGATTGCTTACAACTGGAACGAGAAGCTGAACGCAGGCGAGTACGGGCATGCGGTAGTGCCTCTCAACTACAAGCAGTTATTTATCGTTCCAGCGGCGCGGGTGAACCTGTTTCCAACCACCGCCGTTTCTCCATGGGTCAGCGTCGGCGCCGGGTTCGCGCATTTCAGCGAGAACAAGATGCTCGATTACAGCGGCGTGAATCCCGGAAAGTCCTCGACCGGAGCGGTGATCCAGGGTGGAATAGGACTGGATGTGAAGGTGTGGAGACAGCTCAGCATCCGCGGTGAGGTCCGGGATTACTGGTCTGGAGAGCCTGATTTTCCATTGGCCCCAACCGGGAAATCACGCCAGCATAATTTCTTCGTGGGCGGCGGCGCTTTCTGGCGATTCTAGCGGTCGTGCGGGCACGAGGCGGCCCAGGCACAGCTACCCTTATTTTTCCTTCGCAGCCAGTTCGACTTCCTCGTATAACTCCGGCAACTTCTGCGCGTCGTTCACCGAATTTCCAAAACGAGCCGATTCGTAGACATTTGTGAATCGGGCGACAGGCTCCCGCAAGCGGTCATCTCCAATCTTCATGACAAATTCCTGTGGAGTCTGCGCTGCCATTTTCCGCACTCCACGGCGAGCCAGCACGCGGGACATGCGTTGATACCACATGGCGGCAGCCTGTTCCGGTGATCGTTCCGGATGCGCCCGCAAAAGCATTTCGTGGATCGATCGCGCGAGGCGGCCAACGTTCCCCAAAATCACAAGGATCAGCGCGACCAGCGCGCCGGTGACTCCCCAGCGCGCGGGAGAATTCTCCACCCTGTCCTGGCTGTGCCTGGCCCATTGCAGCATGGCCGCATATTTGTCCCGGGCCCATTTGCGGGCATTTTCCCAGAGGCTGCGCGTACCGCTGACCGCAGTTCGCCCCAGCACGTACTGATGCGTAGTGTCATAGCTGACAATCCAGTCGCGCCAGAACGAAGCCATTGCGTCCACATATAGCGAGATGCGCTCCCATCCCTGGGGAGTGCCGCTATCGCCGCCGGGCGTGGGATCGAAGGTCTGCCAGCCATAGCCCGGGAAATAAGCTTCCACCCAGGAATGCGCGTCTTTCGCCCGGACTACATAATTCGCGGTGATGTCGTTGAACTCGTCGCTGCGAAATCCATTGACCACGCGGGAAGGGATGCCGAGGGTGCGCAGCATGATGGCCATCGAAGACGCGAAATACTCGCAATGGCCCTGCTTGCGCTCGAAGAGAAAATTTGCGATCGGATCTTTGACTTTGGAACGGGGCAGTTGGAGCGTATATCCGAAATGGGTGCGGAGATGGTTTTCGATAGCAGCGGCTTTGTCGAAGTCGTTGCTGGAAGAGCTGGTGATTTTCCCGGCCAGTTGAGGAATCCTCGGATCAAGTTGCGGCAGATGCAGATAAGTCGCGCTAATCTGAGGTGGGTAGCTCCGCCCCGCCTGCCGCAATTCCGCCGGGGAAGGCGTCGCGATATCCGAGGTCGCTTCGTAGCTGCCGACCGCGCGCTGCGTGTCGAAGTTGTAGACCGCGCCGCCGGAATCCACCGCCAGCAGCCGGTATTCTCCCTTCACACTTCGCGCCCACGGAGCGAGGAAGAAGACGTTGGTGCCGATGGGCTCCATCAGGACGCGATAGTGAATCAGGTTCTCTCTGGCACGGCTGCGAGTCACATAAGAAGCCAGAGAGGGATTCGGCTGTGGGATGGAGAAGCTGTTATCCGGCTGGCGGTCCAGAACGGCTTGGTCGCGGGGATTCGACCAGGTGTGGCCATCGAATTCTGCCAGCGCCAGACCACGCCAGTGCAGATCGTAACGGCCGATGTTGTCGCCATCGATCTGGATGTGCATGACTACGGCATTGGATTGCTGGATGGAGCCGATCTGTCCCAACTGCACGCGATCGCTGAATCCCGACGAGAGATCGGTGCCGAACGAGTATCCGCCCAGGTATCCGGCGGACATGCGCGGCATGATAAAAAACAATGCTGTTCCGGCGATCAGAATCAGGATCATCAGGGCCGGCGCAATCTTTGCCAGCGCAAATGCCAGATGACGGTGTTCCCAGGGATCGGCGGAATGACGCGCCTGTACGTTGGCCGCTTGCCCGGATCGGCGCATCTCCATGAGGACGAAGGTCGCGACCGCGGTCAGCATGAATACCGAGAAGGCCAGCAGAAATACGCTGTCGACGGTCAGCACCGCCGACGCGAGAATCATCAGGAATGCAAGGATGGCGAGGGTGATGTTGTCCCGTTCCCGGCGCAGGGAAAACATCCGGATCACCACACCAAATAGCGCCAGATGTACGGTAGCCGGCAAAAAATTGCGCGAGAAGGCCAGATAGTCGATGGCGAAAAAAACGAAGTAGGCGATTGAAAGCGGAGTGGTCCAGCGCTCGGATATGACCAGTTTGCGGCGCTTGGCGAGAAGAAATCCGCGTAGAGCGAGCGCGCCCCCGACCAGAATCATTGAAGGCAGATCCAACCCTCCGGTTGCGCATAGCGTGCCAAAACCCGTCAAAACAAGCAGATATAGAGACAGCTCGAAGTAATGGTCGATGGCCTTGGGGAGCGGAACGATTCCGGTCTTGGGCGGAGCGGCAGCCATGGAGGTATCCAAACTATTGTTCGACAGCGGGCACAAGAAGGGAAGGGCCTCGCCTCGAATTCTTGCACCGAAAGTCACTTGCGCCCGACGCTCCGCGTTAGATTTGCGTTACCCACCGGCGGAGGACGGTGCGTGATAGATTTTCCAGCATGCCTTCGCACGAGTCCGACGAGCATTTCCTGCGCCGCGCCCTCGATCTTGCCCGTCAGGGAATCGGGCTCGCGTCGCCAAATCCGTATGTCGGCGCTGTGATTGTGGATGGTGAAGGCAATCTGGCCGGATCTGGCACTTATACCTATGCGGGTCTCAAGCATGCCGAGATTCTGGGCCTTGAGGCTTCCGGGGAAAAAGCCCGAGGAGGATCCCTTTACATCAACCTTGAGCCGCATGGCCACCAGGGGCGCACCCCACCCTGTACAGAGGCATTGATCAGGGCTGGGATTCGGCGAGTTGTGGCATCGATGCCTGATCCAAATCCCAGGGTCAGTGGGACGGGGTTTGATCAGCTTCGCGCGGCCGGAATTCAGGTTGACGTCGGCGGACTGCGGGAGGAAGCCCGCCGATTAAATGAGTCGTTTGCTCGCTATGTCCGCCATGGAATGCCGTTCGTGACCTTGAAAGCGGCGATGACGCTGGATGGCAAGATCGCTGCGCCGCCTGCCGGGATTTTGCAGCAAAACTCAGGTACGCCTGCGGGAGGATGGATCACGAGCGAGATCGCCCGCGCGCATGTGCAGGAACTCAGGCACCAGCATGACGCATTGATGGTGGGTGCGGGCACGATCCTGTCGGACAATCCATCGCTCACCGACCGCAGCGGGCGTCCGCGGCGGCGTCCGCTGCTGCGTGTGATTCTGGATTCAAGGTTGAAGCTGCCCATCGACTCCCGGTTGGTGCAGGGGGTTGCCGCGGAGGGGGGAAACGATGTGCTGGTTTTTCACTCCGCGGGCGAGACCGGGAAGCAAAAGCAACTCGAGGAACTAGGAATCCGAGTGGAGAAAATCTCTGACGTGGAAGCTGGCGGGCGTCCGGCTCTGGGGGCCGTTTTGCGGCGCCTTGCCGAACTGGAGATCACAAGTGTCATGATTGAGGGTGGGGCAACCGTGAATTGGACGGCTCTGGCCGCGAATCTAGTCGACAAGGTTTTCCTGTACTACGCGCCGAAGATCCTCGCCGGAACCGGTTCGATCCCCTTTGCGGCGGGTGCCGGTTTCCGCCACATGGACCAGGCGGCGCAGGTCAAGGATTTGCGCCTGCATCGCTTCGGAGAGGATTTCGCAGTGGAAGGATCTTTGCGTGATCCCTATGAAGACTGAAGATTTTGAACTGGCATTATCTGCAAAGGAGGCTACATGTTCACCGGCATCATCGAGGAAGTAGGACGTATCGCGAAGATCGAGCGGCGCGGAGAAAACCGGCGGGTAACGATCGCGGCGGAAAAATCTTCAAACCAGCTTAAGACCGGTGACAGCGTGGCTGTGAGTGGTGTGTGCCTCACCGCGCTCGATATCAAGCGGGGATCGTTCTGCGCCGACCTTGCGCCAGAAACCTGGGAGCGAACATCATTGTCGCGAATTGCGGACGGCGCATTCGTGAACCTGGAATTGCCGATGAAAGCCGACGGCCGCTTCGGAGGGCATATCGTGCAAGGTCACGTGGATGGCGTGGGCAGTTTCATTGGGCTGGAACGTATTGCAGACTCAGACAACTGGTGGTTGCATATTGAACTTCCTGAAGAGATCGAGAAGTACACGGTCTATAAGGGGTCCGTTTGCATCGAAGGCATCAGCCTTACGGTCGCAAAGCTGCATCGGGAGCGTTGCACTGCCGCCATCATCCCGCACACCGTTGAGATGACAAACCTGAAGTCGTTGAAAGCCGGCGACCCGGTAAATCTCGAGGCCGATTTGATGGCGAAATATGTCGAAAAGATGATGAAAGGCTCATCCGAGAGTTCGCTGACGATCGAGGATTTGGTGGAGCAGGGGTTCTGATACGCAGGTTGCAACCAGTTGGCTGCAAGTCAGGCTTCCAGCTTCAATTCATCGAGTTCGAGAAATTCTCGAATGATTGGTTCCGAAGATTTCTCCATGTCCGAATAAGTTCCAAAGAAGATGGCCCTTCCTTCGTGGAGAAACACCACCCGCTCGGCCAGTTTCTTGGCCAGCCGCATGTCGTGGGTTACGACGATGCTGGTCAGGTTCAACTGAAGCTTCAGCCGCTTGATGAGATCGCCGAGCAATTGCGCCATAAGTGGATCTACCATGGTTGTCGGCTCGTCGTAGAGCACGCACTGCGGGCGCGCGGCCAAAGCTCGAGCGATCGCTACCGACCGTTTCATCCCGGTCGAGAGATCCGACGGCAGCAGGTCGCGCATCTCCTGCACCCCGACCATTTGAAGAAGGCCGTCGACAATCTGGTAGATCTGTTCCTCGTTCAGTTCCCGCGTCTCACGTAGGGGAAACGCCACATTTTCCCCGACGGTCAGCGAATCGAAAAGCGCTCCGTTCTGGAAGACCATGGTGACTTTCTTGCGGATGAGTTCAAGCTGCTCCTCGGAATAGTCGGTGATGTCCTCGCCGGCGACGATGACGCGGCCCGAATCGGGCTTGAGGAATCCCATGATGTGATGCAGCGACACTGACTTGCCAACGCCGCTTCGTCCGAGAATGCAGACGGTTTCGGCGGGCAGCACGTCGAAGCTGACGTGATCCAGTACCGCATTGTCGCCAAAGGCCTTCGAGACGTCACGGAACTCGATGTACGGCGCGGGTTTTGAATCGTCAGGCATGCTCGGCGGCTATCTCAAACTTGCTAACCTTCACCTTACCAAATATACGGATCAGTTTAGCGCGGGGTCTTGCTAAGACGGCGTGCGACCAACGCTAAAAGGGTTCCGTTTGGCTCCGGGGTGCGCGAAAGCGCACCCCATTTTTTCGACATCCGTCGCCGCGAACGTGCGGATGAAGCAGTTCGCTGGATTAAGAAAGACTGGCGTTCGCCGCGAGCAACGGCCCTCTTCCAGCCGTCTCGCGCGCTCTATCGCCTTCAACCTTCCTGTTGCGCCTGCTTCAAATCGGCCGGCGTGTTCAGGTTGCGGAACAGGCTGGAAGAAAATCCTGCGCTTCGCAGATCACCTTCGGTGATCGCTTGCACTCGTGCCTCATCGAAAAGAAGATCGATCTTGTAGCGGCCTTCGCGCAAGGCTTTATCTGCAAGGTTTGCAAACTGCAATCGGTAAATCGCACAGAGCGGCTGCCAGCGTTGCCCGGTTCGAACCGCGGTTACCATAGCAGCGGTTTCAGTTCGTGCACGCTGAACCAGGTACGACAGAAACGCCGTCGAGACAAACGGAATATCCACGGCGAGGATCAAGTTCAGCTCGGTTTGTGTTTCCCTCAGCGCCGCGTGAATTCCTCCCAGCGGCCCGCAATCTCGATGGATGTCCTGTATCACCGGTGCGAATTGGGAATATTTCGTCGCCTCGCCGACAATACGCACTTCATCGGTTACGAAGTGCGCCAGCTCGAGCATGCGCGCCAGCAGCGTGCATCCATCAACAGCGACGAACGATTTGTCCGCGCCCATGCGTTTGCTCTTGCCCCCAGCGAGAATGAAGGCTGAAAGATCAGGTGCAAAGGACATAGGTGCGATGATAAACGGGATGAAGTTGTCCAGCGCCGCCCATGGCCCACTGCCAGGGCCGGCTCTGAGGGTTCCTAGTCAGTTCTAACGAAAGCCGGTTGCGAGGTTGAGCAGGCGGAAGGGGCTAATTGATTCATTCCAGAGGGTTTTCCCTGAGCGCCAAGGTGCGCCATGACACGAAGGTAACCTATCCAAAGCAGGCGCTTCGGGCGATGATGACCCTGCATTCTGGGTTCGTTGACCGGGAATTACCATCATGGCGCAAAAAATCATGGATGTGCTTATGCTTGGGCGCTGCTCCCACGAGTTCTCCTGGCCGAGGCGGGCCTCGGACGGTGACTATTACCAGGTTTGTCTTCTGTGCGCTGCGGAATACAAGTACGACTGGACCACCATGCGCCGCACCGAGCGCGTGGAACGCGGTAAGGCAGAAACCGCTGTCCGGCGAGGTCATACGCGGGAGAAACGTCCGTCCTGGGTGCCGCGCGCGCGCCGCTTGAAGCTCAATACTCCTTTGCGCTATCGGGTGAATAAAACCAGCACCTGGTATGAGGGAGTCATCGACAATCTCAGCCAAAGCGGAGTCCTGTTCAATGGTCCGCAACCCCTTCCATTGAATGCGCTGGTCGAGATGGTTTTCGAGATGCCTGAGGAAATTTCCGGGCAGCAGAACAGCAACGTTGTCTGCCAGGGCCGCGTGATGCGTGCGAAGGATGCGGATTCCGAAGGTGAGTCGGCAGCGCTGGCGGCCTCGATCGTCGACTACAAGTTCATCCACTAGATTTCGGCTGGTCTGCGGATTTCATTTATTGTGCCCGTTCCTTGGCTCGACAAGCGAGGCGCCATCGCGGCTCTTCGCGGCGTATCTATTCCGCTTTTGCATTTACATCTGCATAAAAACCTCAAAGCATCTAAACTGTAGAGAGCGAGGATGGCGTCCTCGTCTCAGCTAAAATCAGGAGTCGAGTATGAAAAGAACTCATCTCGGTGTGTCTTTCCTCGTTGTCGCGTTGGCTCTGAGCGTCGGCTGCACCAAGAAAACGGACGACGCCAAAACGACGGCGGAAATCCAGAGCAAGTTCAGCCAGGATGCAACCCTTGGGAGTAAGCAGCTTTCCGTGGAAGCGGATAACGGGGTGGTGACTCTCTCGGGAACCGTGGACAATGACGCGCAGCGGCAGACCGCAGGGCAGCAGGCAGCGACGGTCAACGGCGTCAAGACCGTGATCAACAACCTGCAAGTCGGGGCAACACCAGCTCCGGTCGACGCCATGGCGGCGACCGCGCCAATGCAAACTCCATCACAGCAACCGGCGCCGGCCGATGCGATGACTTCGACGGCTCCGGCCCCCACGCCAGCACCGGTAGAGAAGCCCGCGCCGGTTGAATCGAAGAAGTCCAGCAAGCGGAGCAGGTCGCACTCGGCAGGATCCCAGGATTCCGGATCGGGCGCGAACGATCAGATGGCGTCGAACACGCCGCCCCCAGCGACGACGGCTCCCGCGCCTGTGGACAACACGCCGCCACCCCCGCCTCCGCCACCCCCACCAAAGAAGTTCATCATCGACCAGGGAACGCAGGTGACTGTGCGGTTGGTGGATCCGATCGACAGCGAGAAGAATCAGACAGGTGACACCTTTCATGCCACGCTGAACGCGCCGCTGACTTCTGACGGGGAAGAGGCGGTGCCCGCCGGAGTTGAGATCACCGGGCATCTCGTGGATGTCAAAAGTGCGAGCCGCTTTGCCGGACAGTCGCAAGTAGTCCTGCAACTCGACAGTCTGAAGTCGGGGGCGAGGTCCTACAGCATCCAGACCGATCAATACACGAAGAAGGGCAGCTCCCGCGGAAAGAACACCGCTGAAAAAGTCGGCGGAGGCGCGGTGCTTGGAAGCATCATTGGTGCGCTGGCGGGGGGAGGCAAGGGAGCAGCGATTGGCGCCGCCACCGGCGCGGGCGTGGGCGGAGGGGTTCAGGCTGCCACCAAAGCGCAACAGATCAAGCTGCCGTCGGAAACCGTATTAAATTTCACGTTGCAGGCTCCGATCACGGTTGTGCAGGCTCAGAGCGCCGATGCAAACCGGCAGAAACTGGGAGATTCGCAGTAATTCTTTCGCGAAACGGGCTCGGAATCCCCATTTCATTCGAAGTGGGGATTTTTTCCTGGCTGCGAGGCTGTCTATCTCTCAATCCCTCAATTTCGCAAATGCTAGAATGGTTCAGGTCAGGTATCGGTCTCACGCGACGTACTCCCGCCAACCCCGCCAGGTCCGGAAGGAAGCAACGGTAACGGGCTCTTGCGTGTGCAGTGAGTCCCCGGTACCTGGCTTAAGTTTTTCAGCGTATTTTTCATCCTGGAGTTCCCAAACCTTCGATTACCAGGCTTTGCGCTTCATTACGATTCTTTTTGCGCAAGAATCGGCGGTCGCTGCATCTTAGGAGTAGAACGTGGTGGTGATGCAGCCGCCCGAGGAACAAAGATGAAGCGCTCTGGCAAGTTTTCGGAACCAGCCTCTCACATCACCATCCGTGTATCCGGACGATTGTTCCGGGACCACTTGAGCTACCTCGATCAATTGATTGATTCCGCAGTGGAATGCCGCTTATGGCCGTTATTGAGTCTGGCGCAACTGGAAGAACTGGACCGCGAGGCGGTCGTGTACCTGATCAACGGCGAGAACCGGCGCTTTGAGATCGTTTCCTGCCCGGATTTTGTTCGCGATCAGATGGAGGATGAGAGGCACCGCGCGGCGGCGTAGCACATCCGGTCCAATTGACCGTACCCTACCAGGGTCCCAAAGTAGAATCGCTTGGTGAGATTCTGCCGGAGGGCTCCACGATCCCTGCTCGCCAATGTGTTTCCCTTGCTGCCCTGCTCTTGGTTGCCGGAACAGTTCTTGGTC
This sequence comes from Candidatus Sulfotelmatobacter sp., assembly GCA_036490405.1. GTDB lineage: Bacteria > Acidobacteriota > Terriglobia > Terriglobales > Acidobacteriaceae > Sulfotelmatobacter. Next base: position 77,097 of record DASXDY010000029.1, read on the forward strand.
AGAACTCCAAGCTAGGCTCTGTCCTCGACATGTCGGAATTTGTTCGAGACTGGCAGATCTCGAAGACGTTCACCCTCAACGTCGCCAATGCCATGCCAGCCGATCTCTATGCATTCAAACCGAATTCTGACGAGATGAATTTTGGCGAACAGATGGTCCACATTGCTGTCGCCAATGTTTTCCGCTTTAACCAGATCACCGGTGCGAAGCCCCCATTCTCCATCGACCTTGCAAAACCTCCAGCCTCCGACAAAGAGACGGTCCTGAAGGTGCTCGATCAATCATTCGACTATGTTGTCGATCTACTGCCGCGGATCACGCCGGAGCAACTCAAGCGCACCTGGCACATTTCCTCGTGGGCCGATCGACCCAACCCCGACGGCCGCGCGATGATCGTAAACATGTTGGTTCACACTGCGCACCATCGGGCGCAGTGCGAGGTGTATATGAGGGCGAAGGGCCTGAAGCCACCGGACTACGAATTCTGAGTGATCACCAGCAAGCGGTTAGACTTTCTTCACTCAATCCTTCACAATAGCGTTTCGTCATTCCCTAGAGGAACGCATTGAGCAAACCGATTCGCGCCAAAATCAGCGCTTTGGGTACGTACGTCCCGCCCCGACTTCTCACCAATGCCGACCTGGAAAGGATGGTCGACACCAACAATGAATGGATCATGAGCCGCGTGGGCATCCGCGAGCGCCACATCGTGGACAAAGGCGTGGCGACGAGCGATCTCGCGGTCGAAGCCGCGAAGAAAGCGCTGGCACAGCGCGGTTTTGCTCCAACCGAGATCGAGGTCATCATCGTGGGAACGGTGACCCCCGACATGTTGTTTCCCTCCACCGCCTGCGTGGTCCAAAACAAGCTGGGTGCGAAGGGGGCCTGGGGTTTCGATCTTTCGGCGGCTTGTTCGGCTTTTATTTATTCATTGCAGGTGGGTGCACAGTTTATTGCGAGCGGAGCTCACCAGAGAGTGATGACGATCGGCTCGGATGTGATGTCGTCGATCATCGATTACACCGATCGGGCTACGTGCGTGATCTTCGGTGACGGCGCTGGCGCTGCGATTCTGGAACCGGCGGAGGATGATTCGGTCGGAATCATTGACTTCATCCACGAAGTAGATGGATCGGGCGGGCAGTTTCTCTATATGCCCGGTGGAGGCAGCTTGAATCCCTCCTCGAAAGATACGGTCGAGAAGAAGATGCACTACGTGCACCAGGATGGCCAACAGGTTTTCAAGTTTGCCGTTCGCAAGCAAACCGAACTCTGCCTCAAACTGCTTGAACGCAACGGGCTCAAGGGCTCGGACGTTGATGTGTTCATTCCCCACCAAGCCAACCTGAGAATCATCAATGCCACGGCGGACAGGCTTGAACTGCGGCCCGAGAGCGTAATCGTAAATATCGACCGCTACGGCAACACCACGGCGGGGACGATTCCTCTGGCAATGAACACCGCGATCGAAGAGGGCAAGCTGAAAAAGGGAAGTCTCGTGCTGCTGGCGTCAGTCGGCGCCGGATTTACGGTCGGGGCAACCCTGCTGCGCTGGGCATTCTGATGTCCTCTCAGCTCTGCATGACGTTGGTAATCGGCCTAAGTGCAATTTAATTTCGGGACGCCCCATTGCCCTGTTATCGTCGTCGCACGTTCGCCTTTGTCCCAAGAAAATGGCCGGCGTGCAAGCCCATGAGACGTTTTTTATATTCTTTCCTCTTGACCGCGCTTACCCTTGCCGCGACTGCCCAGCAGGCAGATCCGCGCGAAAGCAAGCTGATGGTGATGGAGCGCATGTGGAATGAAGCGCAGGTCCATCACGACGCCGCGGCGCTCGATGCCCTCGTTTCCAGCCGCTTTGTGAACACGGAATATGATGGCGAGGTCAGCGACAAGCGGCAATTCCTGGCGGACATCCGCGATCCGCAGTTCAAGCCGACCCTGGCTAATATTCAAGACGTAAAGATGAATTTCTTCGGCGACACCGCCGTCATCACCGGGACCTACCACACCCAGGGAACCTATCAGGGAAAGCCCTACGAGCACGTGGGACGATTTACCGATACCTGGGTATTGGATATGGGCAAGTGGCAGTGCGTGGCCAGCCACACCAGCCTCTTGAAGAAGTAATCCTCGATGCTTCCCGGTGTCGTCTGGATCGAAGTTACCATTCGCCTTGTCGACGGCTGCCACAGTTAGAAAATCCCAGCACTCTCAATGTTGCCAATCCTCGCCGGTCGACGGCATGGCTTGCGCTCGCATACTTGATCGTCGCCGGATCCATCATGGGATTTACTGCCTACATCTGGCTGCTTCATCATGAGTCCCCGACCAAGGTTGGGACCTATGCGTATGTGAACCCGGTGGTTGCGGTGCTGGTGGGATATTTTCTTGGTGGCGAATTGATCGGCCTGCGCACGATTGTCGGGACTTTACTAGTGCTGGTAAGCGTTGTGCTGATTACAAGGGGTGGCGGTGGCCGGAAAGAATCTGAGGATTTCGTGACAGTTGGCCGCAGATCATTGGATTCGAAGCAAGACTCCAACGTAAGCTCGGACCTTGGCAACTAAAGCGACGTCCGCTTTCGAGTGAAATGCCGCATTCCGGACTTCCCAGTCGATGCTTCGCAGATGGTTGACGAGAAGGGAACCCGCAACTTTGCCAATGTCGCAGGGAAGCGCCAAGGGGTAAGGCTTCCGTTTACTGGTTAAGGGGCAAACCACGGCAAGCCCACTGGCACGATTGTAAGGTTGATCGGTAAGCACCAATGCGGGGCGGCGTCCAGCCTGCTCCCGACCGGCTTGCGGATCGAAATCAAGCCACGCAATATCGCCCGCTTCGGGGACATAACGCTTCACCATTCGATTTTTTCCTTCCCGACATCCGGGCCCCAGTCAATCTCGCCATGGCGATTTTCAGGCGTAATTTGGGCTACAAGCTCATCGAGAGTGGGAATCTTTTCTGCGCGCCGGAGCTCAATCCGTCCTTTGCTGGCCTTGATCTCGACTGGGTCACCCTCGCGGATGCGCGCCTTTTCGGCGACCGCCTTCGGAATCCGAACCGCGAGGCTGTTACCCCACTTGGCGATGGATGCTTTTGTCATATACAAAGTATATACGATCGGATATCCGGTGTATATACCAACCTGCGATCACGGCCGTGTCATCTTCTCCGGCTTCACCAGTTGATCGAATTCCTCTCCGGTCAAAAATCCCAGCTTGAGCGCTGCTTCCTTCAGGCTTGAATGCTCCACATGCGCCGTGTGCGCGATCTTGGCAGCGTTGTCGTATCCGACTTTCGGAGCGAGGGCGGTGACGAGCATCAGAGAGTTCTTGACGTAGAAATCCACCTTCGCGCGGTCAACCTCGATTCCCTTCAGCATGTACTCGACATAGCCATGGCAAGCATCCGTGATCAGCGTGACCGAGTGCAGGAAGTTGTAAATAATGACCGGCTTGAAGACGTTGAGTTCGAAGTTGCCCTGCGAGCCGGCAAAGCCCACAGCCGCGGTTGCGCCGTGTACCTGCACGCACACCATGGTCATGGCTTCACACTGCGTCGGATTTACTTTCCCCGGCATGATGGAAGATCCGGGCTCGTTCTCCGGAATCGTCAGCTCTCCCAGTCCGCAGCGCGGGCCCGAAGCCAGCCACCGAATGTCGTTGGAAATCTTCATCAAGGATGCGGCTAGGGTTTCCATTGCACCCTGGGCGAATACGATCTCGTCATGCGCCGACAACGCCGCAAACTTGTTTCCGTGCGAGCGGAAGGGAAGGCCGGTCAATTCTGCGATTTTCTTCGCCGCACGTTCGGCGAATTCCGGATGCGCGTTCAGCCCGGTTCCGACGGCGGTTCCTCCGATAGCGAGATCGTAAAGGCCATTGAGGACTTGCTCCAGACGTTTCATGTCACGCTCAAGCAGGCTAGCCCACCCGCCGAACTCCTGGCCCACGGTGAGAGGCACGGCATCCTGCAAGTGAGTGCGCCCGATCTTCACGATGCTGTCGAATTCCTTCGCCTTCGCGGCGATCGCGTCTCGCACGGTCTTGATCGCCGGAATCAAAGCATTCTTCACGCGGTCCGCGGCCGCGATGTGCATGGCCGCCGGAAACGTATCGTTCGACGACTGCGACATATTGACGTCGTCGTTGGGATGGATCGGCTTCTTGGACCCGATCTCCCCGCCGGAGATCTCAATGGCACGGTTCGAGATCACTTCGTTGACATTCATATTTGTCTGAGTGCCGCTGCCGGTCTGCCAGATACGCAACGGAAACTGATCGCTTAGCTTGCCGGAGATGACTTCATCGGCAGCCTGCGAGATCAGTTTCGCCTTCTCCGCCGACAGTTTGCCCAGGTCCTGATTCACCAGGGCGCAGGCTTTTTTCAGAATGCCAAAGGCGCGAATCAGTTCCGGCGGCATGGTGTCGCGTCCGATGTTGAAATGCAGCAGGGAGCGCTGTGTCTGGGCGCCCCAGTAGACGTTGGCGGGGACTTCGATTTTCCCCATGCTGTCAGATTCAACACGCATTTTCGTGGCGGATTCGGTTGTAGAAGACATGAATGTTCCTGGTTGAAGCCGGGATCGAGCAACCGAAAATTATATCGCGCAGAAAAATGCCGAGCCCGGCGGACCGTCATTTCGAGCGAAGGCCGCGAGCTCGTGGCCGCGATACCCATGCTAAAATCAACGGTCTCCGGACGTTCTCGACCCCGTCGTATCGGGCGACGCCGCGCATTCCATGCCTGACCTACTCGCCGCTGAAGAAATCGAGACTCTGGCCAAGGCCAAGGCAGGCATTCGTCCGGAGATGAAGTGCGACGTTCTGGTCATAGGTGCCGGCCCCACCGGCCTGGCCTGCGCAATCGAAGCACAGAAGATAGGATTGAAAGTCGTCGTCGTCGACAAGGGATGCCTGGTGAATTCGCTGTTTCACTACCCGGCGAACATGGTTTTCTTTACGACGCCCGAGTTGCTTGAGATCGGCGATATTCCGTTTACGACCGCCCAGCAAAAGCCCAATCGCGAAGAAGCGCTCGAGTATTACCGCAAAGTTTCCGAGCACTACCATCTCGATGTCCGCCAGTATGAATGGGTGAAAACGGTGATGGGTCAGAACGGCAGCTTCCATATTACCGCTACCGATCGCGCGGCACGCCCGCGCGATTACCACACGAAAAAAGTCATTGTCTCGACCGGATATTACGACCTCGCCAACCAGCTCAACATTCCCGGCGAGGAATTGCCGAAAGTTTCGCACTACTACGGGGAGCCGCATCCTTACTACGACTCGGAAGTATTGGTGGTTGGAGGAAAGAATTCCGCAGCCATCGCCGCGCTCGACCTCTGGCGGCACGGAGCCCGGGTCACCCTCGTCTATCGCGGCTCGCAACTTCATCACCACGTCAAATACTGGATCAAGCCCGACCTCGAAAACCGCATCAAGGCCCATGAGATCGAAGCCTATTTCAACAGTACCGTGCAGGAAATTGGCCTGGATCATGCCGTCATCAACACGCCGCGGGGGCCGCTGCGGCTGAAGAATGACTTCGTGCTCGCCTTGGTCGGCTATCACCCCGATTACGATTTTCTGCGCAGCATGGGTATCGAGTTGTCAGAACAGCAGTGCCGTCCGGTCTGCGATCCGGTTTCGCTCGAAAGCAACGTACCCGGAATTTACGTCGCGGGTGTGATTGTCGCCGGCTCGCGCACTAATGAGATCTTCATCGAGAATGGACGCTTTCACGGCAAGCAGATCGCGGCCGACCTTAAGATGAAATTGCGGTCCTAGCCTTCAGCATTTCCTTCGGTTTGCCCAACCCAATCCAGCCCACGTACCCTAACCATTCGCATGGAACTGCCACCGGAACACGAAGTAGCGTCGATTTCGGTGCGGTCCTATGTGCGGCTGGTGCGCCATAACCGCAATTTTCGGCGCCTGTGGCTGGCCCAGATTGTCAGCGAGATCGGAGATTGGTTTTACACGCTCTCGATCTACACGCTGCTGCTTCAACTGACCGGGCGGCCAAGCGCCGTGGCGCTGGCACTCGTGCTTCAGGTATTGCCGCAAACCTTTGCCGGTCCCACGGCAGGCGTGGTCAACGACCGCCTGAAGAGAAAGCACGTCATGATCGCAGCCGATCTAGCCCGTGCCGTCATCGTGCTGGCCATGCTTTTCGTGCGTTCTGCCTCCACTGTCTGGCTCGTGTATCCACTTCTGCTCGCGGAAACCGTCATGGTGTCGTTCTTTGAGCCGGCCAGAAATGCAGTGATCCCAAACATCTCGGCGCCTGGAGAGGTGCTGGTCGCGAACACGTTGTCGTCGGCGACATGGTCGGTGAACCTGATGATCGGCGCTGGAGTCGGAGGAGTGGTCGCGGCATTTCTGGGGCGCAATACCGCGTTTGTCTTGAACGCTTTGTCATTCCTGGCGTCGGCCATCCTGATCGGTGGCATGAGATTTTCAGAGCCACATACCGACGCTGCTCCTCGTTTGCAGCCGCGGGACCTGGTGGATTTTTCTCCCGTGCTGGAAGGCATCCGGTATATCCGCGGCCATCGCGCCTTGATTCCTGCGGTGTTCGCCAAGGCCGGCGAACTGATGGTGGGGCCTAGCTGGGTGATTTTCACGGTGATGGGAGCCAGAGAGTTTGCGGTCCACGGACGAAACATTGATGCCGCAGGAGCGGCAATGCTCGGCATCAGTATTCTGCTGGGCGGACGAGGAATCGGGGCGCTGTTTGGACCGCTGATCTCTGCGCGCTGGGCCGGTCAGGACGACCACCGGTTGCGCGTGGGAATTCTGCTCGGGTATCTCGCGATTGCGTGCGGCTATGGCTTGCTCGGCGTGAGCAGGAGCGTGTGGCTTGCGGCCGGCTGCGCGATGCTGGCGCATGCAGGCGGCTCGACCGTCTGGGTATTTTCGACCACGCTGCTTCAGCTTCGTACCGAAGACCGCTTTCGCGGGCGCGTGTTTGCAGCCGATCTGGGCTTGGGCAGCTTTACGTTCGCCCTTACGGCTTACTTATGTGGGCGATTCATGGACATGGGCATTTCCGCCCACACAGTTGCGGCTGTGACAGGCCTGATGATGCTGATTCCTGCCGCACTGTTCGCCCGAAGCGTGCGCGCGCAGCGCTCCAATGCTTACGCTGATCGCTGATGGGTTCGAGGAACGGGATGCCGATTTCATTTCAGGCGATCAATTTTAGCTGCCATGATGAAATCGCTCTCGGTAAGGCCATCGACGCTGTGCGTCCATAGAGTGATCTCCGCTTTACCCCAGGCAAGAAGAATGTCGGGATGATGGCCCTGCTCCTCAGCCACGGCCCCGACGCGATTCACGAAGTCGAGCGCCTGCTTGAAATCAGGAAATCGGAATTCCCGCTGAAGTTGGTGCTCGTTGGCAATAGTCCAGCCAGGAATGCTCCGATGCAAGTCCTTCAATTCTTCGCCCTTGAGCGGCGATGTGGCTCCGCGGCAGGGAACGCATTTTCTATCGGCAAGTTCAGTCATGGTGTTTACCTCGTCCGCCGCTCTTATGTTAGACGAGGCTTCGACAAGCCGTGCACAGGCTTGCACACGGTTTTTGAACTCTTGCGCGTGTTCGCCTGGTTAACAGCTCGCTTCGTCTACCAAAGCCAACGCGCTGTGTACAATGAAAGACTTCCTCCCGGCCGGACTTTTGGCCTGAGACCCGACACTTTGGAAGGAAATCGCAAGTGGTCGTTCTTGTTATCGGCGGCGCGGGATACATCGGGAGTCACACGGCGAGGGCGCTCAGAAGCGCAGGCCACGAAGCGGTAATTTTCGACAACCTCAGCACCGGATTCGAATCACTGGTGTCAGGATTTGAGTTGGTGAAAGGCGACATGCTTGATGCCAGCGCGCTGGCACGGGTGCTGCCGCGAGCCGGCGCCATCATGCACTTTGCCGCCCATGCCTATGTCGGCGAGTCGGTGACGAACCCGCGAAAATATTTTCGCAATAACGTCGAAGGCGGATTGGTCCTGTTGAATGCCGCGCTTGAGGCGGGAGTCAAGCGCATCATTTTCTCCTCCACCTGCGCCGTTTATGGCGAAGTCACCAAGGTTCCGATCGATGAAAACATTCCCCGCGAGCCCGTCAATCCCTACGGCGTGTCGAAACTATTTTTCGAGCAGGCGCTGGAGGCCTACGATCGTGCCTACGGATTTCGCTTCGCCAGTCTTCGTTATTTCAATGCGGCTGGGGCCGATGAGAGCGGAGAGATCGGTGAACTGCACGATCCGGAAACTCACCTGATCCCGCTGGCCTTGCGCGCCGCGACCGGGCACGGACCGGAACTGAGTGTGTTCGGGTCGGACTATCCAACCCCGGACGGGACTTGCATTCGCGACTACATCCACGTCAACGACTTGGCGAGCGCGCATGTAAAGGCGCTGGAGTACCTCGCGGCGGGGAAGCCGAGTCTGGCTGTAAATCTGGGGACCGGTACGGGCGCTTCGGTGCAGGAGGTAATTTCGGCTGTCGAGAAAGCTACCGGGAAGCGCGTGCCTCATACCATGAAGCCACGGCGTGCGGGAGATCCTCCGGCCCTGGTGGCGAATCCGGCAAAGGCGCAGGCTATGCTTGGCTGGAAGGCCACGCGCGGCCTGGACAACATCGTCGGAACGGCATGGAACTTCATGCAACGGCGCAAATGAAATCGCGCGATCGAGAATCCGAAAACGGATAGTTCAAGTTACGATTCGAGGAAGTAATGGCAAACGATCTGGCTGGCAAAAAGGTAGCGTTTCTGGGCGCAGGGAAAATGGGCGGCATCATTCTTCAGGCATTGCTGAAGAATGGTCTTCTCTCCACCAAATCCACGTGGGCAACGGTGGCACACGAAGAGCGCGCCAAAGCCCTCACTGCGAAATTGAAGGTGAAGGCGGGCACCAACAACGTGAAGGCAGTCAAAGGCGCCGATATCATCGTGCTGGGAGTGAAGCCGCAAGTGGTCGAAGATGTGGTGCGCGAGATCAGCGGTCATATCACGGCCAAGCAGTTGATTGTGTCGGTGGCTGCGTCGGTTCCCACCGCCATGATCGAAAAAAATCTGCCGCCGAATGTCCGGGTGGTCCGGGCCATGCCGAACACTCCGTGCATCATGGGCGTCGGAATGACCGCCATCTGTAAGGGCAAGCACGCCAGCGCGGAAGATGTGGCCTTAACGTCCCGCATGTTTGACGTGGTCGGGCGGACCGTCGTAGTGGACGAAAAGCATATGGACGCCGTGACTGCACTTTCGGCGAGCGGCCCGGCGTATATCTACGTGATTCTTGAATCACTCGCGGAAGCGGGCGTGAAAGTCGGCTTGCCCCGCGACCTTGCCACGCTGCTCGCCGCACAAACTACGCTGGGCGCGGCGAAGGTTGTGCTGGAAACCGGTGACCACCCGGCTCTATTGAAAGACGCGGTCACCACTCCCGCCGGATGCACCATTGACGCCCTTATGGAACTCGAGGAAGGGAAGCTGCGGGTCACGCTCATCAAGGCAGTCGTGAAAGCCGCACAGCGCGCGAAAGAACTCGCGTTCGGATAGCCCGTCCGAACTAGTTTTCGTCCGTACGCGTGTACTGGAGCATCTGGACCTGATCGCCCTCGCTGAAACATTTGGATGGCGTGGGTCCTTTCAAGAACCTTATCTTGCCCGATTCATCGGCGCAAAACGTTTTTGTGTCGGCTTCCGAATCGAGCGGCACCGCCAGGAGTTGATATTTCCGCGACGGAGAATCACCACAGCCCGATAGCGTGAAACGATAGCCGCTCCATTCTTCAGCCCCTTGCCCTGGGTCGGACAATTTTGAAAGATCGCAGGAGTAACCGATATTCGGATTGGTATTGCCGTATGTAGTCTCGGCAGCGAGAATCATGCCGACTCGCATTTTGGCCATGCCCTCATCTGCCTCATCCTGCTGCCTGCGCAGCCCCTTCAGATAGTCAGGGTCGGTGAGCGGGACGTGTGCTGCTACGGTGACTTCCTTGAGCCGCCAGATCTCCTTTTCTTGAGTCAGCGTAAAAATCAATTGTGGAACTATCGGAAGGTTCTGGGGCTCACCGTTCTTGTACGCGTGAATGGACAGTTCGATCTCATCATCTTCACCCAGTAAACTATCGTGCTCAACGGCGATCTCGATACGTTCATGGGTCGCTTCCTCTTCCGAAATCAGAAGGTTCGGACCGAGATCGAAAGTCTCCACGTGCTGGCCGTTTCGGCTGACCTCCCGGCCAATCGAGGCAATCTTCAGAACAACTGAGGCTTGTGGGATATCTCCTTTGCGAAGCAGGGACCGTTTCGCTTCGTCGGGAAGGTGCTTAGCAAAATCGTCGGCGTCTTTGCCAAAAAACATCTCAATCAGTGCTTGTCTGGCCGATTGTGGCGGTCGAGGAGCTGCCGAATCCTGCGCGCGCAGCGCGATGACGGCCATCGTGCAGCCCAACACACCCGCGACCACGAAAAGCCGCATATGGCTGTCTCCCAAGGCGATTCCTCGTTTTCGAGGATGCCTCATAGTTATTACGTCCAGACTCCGCAAGCGCTCCCAGTGTTCCTGATCTTTGAGCGCCTCTCGGCCGGGACCTTGCATAAGGCTATGCCGCCTCGCCTTCGTGCTACAGTTTCAGCAAGATGGAACCCCGCCTCATTCTGATCCACCTCTTGTTGAAACTAGGCGTGGCTACAGCTGTTTCCAGTCCGCTGGTGCGGTCTAAGGAATTCAAGAACCTTCTCTTTCGTGAGGAGCGCACTCCCCGCCAAAAGGGCTTTCTGGTGTTGTGGTTCGTGCTGCCGATCATGCTCGGCGTCTGGATCCGCCTCTCGGTCAAGAGTTTCATTGCGGGCGACCTGAGCTTCGAGACCGCAATGCTGCTTGGAGTGATTGGCGGCCGGTGGGCGGGTTCCGTGGGCGGCGCTCTGGTGGCCTTCCCAACGCTTTTCTATGGAGAATGGGCCGCCGTTCCGTTCTGCGCGTTATGCGGCTTTATTGCCGGCCAGCTGCGCACCATGGCACTCGATAAAGATGACATCTGGTTTTTTTCTCCATTCATCGATCTCAGCATCTACCGGCTCATTCGCCGCAATCTGCCGCGTCCCCGCCTCTTCGACTGGCAGATCATGTTTTTCACCACGATCGTGGCGCTGCGCTTCATTCAAACCGAGCTGGTCCATTATTTCCCGCACTCCATCTTTGCGTTGGAAAGCCCCGACAACATCTGGGTGGAGATTGCGATCTACGCGGCCTCGGTCATCGCAATCGGAATCGAGCTGAAGATCTTCAACAGCGTGCGGCTCCAGATCAAGCTGGAGGAGCAGGAGCGCCTGCTGCTCCACGCCCGCATGGAAGCCCTGCAAAACCAGATCAATCCCCACTTTCTCTTCAATACCCTGAATTCCATCTCATCGCTGGTGCGCTTCGATCCCGACCTGGCGCGGGACGTGATCATCAAGCTGGCGACGATCCTCCGCCGACTGCTCAACAGCAGCGAGGCGTTTGCGACCCTGCGCGAGGAGTTCGAATTTGTCGATCACTATCTCGATATCGAGGTCATCCGCTTCGGCCGCGACAAGCTGCGCGTGGTCAGAGAATTCGATCCGGCCTCGCTCGAGGTCGTCGTGCCCAGCATGCTTCTGCAACCGCTGATCGAAAACTCCATCAAGCATGGGTTGTCACCGAAGGTGGAGGGTGGCAGCATCTACCTGCGCAGCCGGATGACCGAGTCGCGCCTGGTCATTGAGGTCGAGGACGACGGCGTCGGAATGGGTGGAGCGCAACTGGAAGAACGCAGCAGTTGGGCGGGAATGGGGATTGGCATGGCGAACGTCGCCGAACGATTGCAGGTGCTCTACGGGGATACGGCGCGCATGACCATCGACAGCCACGAAGGGAAAGGAACGCTGATCCGGATTCGCTTGCCGCTGATCGAGGCCGCCAGCGCCGTCCCGGAGGGTTTCTACGCCGTACGCTCCAGCACGCGGCGGTAGAAGTCTTCGTATTGCTTTACGATCTTGGTCGAGCAGAAGCGGTCGAGAGCAACCGCCCGGGCCTGCCGCCCCATCTCGCGCAAGCGCTCCTCATTGGTCAGCAAGTCGAGGGCATAACGCGCCATGGAATCCACATCGCCGACGTCGGCGAGAAATCCCGTCTTCCCGTGGTCAATGACTTCCGGCACGCCGCCCGCCCGCGTAGAGATCGGCACCACTTCGCAGGCCATCGCTTCCAATGCCGCCAGCCCGAAAGATTCCAGTTCGCTGGGCATAAGCATGATGTCGGCGATGGAAAGCTTTTCGTAAATCTGGTCCTGCTTGCCCAGGAACAGCACGTCATCGTGAATGCCTTTTTGCACTGCGAGCCATTCGGCAACGGAGCGGTCGGGGCCGTCTCCGATCAGCAGCAGCCGCGACGGGACCTGCTTGTGCACGCGGTCGAAAATCTCGATCACATCCGTGAGCCGCTTCACCGGCCGGAAATTTGACAGGTGTACCAGCACCCGCTGATTGTTCGGCGCGTACTCCCGGCGCATCTCTTCCTGGATCTTCGTGTTGCGGTAATACACATCGCAATTGACCGAGTTATAAATGACCTCGATTTTGTTCTTCACGTCGAAGATGCGCTGGGTTCGCTCGCGCAAATAGCTCGAGATCGCGGTGACGCCGTCGCTTTGTTCAATCGAGTAACGTGTGATGGGCAGATAAGAGCGGTCAAGGCCCACCAGGGTGATGTCGGTTCCATGCAGCGTGGTGACAAACGGAAGCCGCTTGGCGCGCGGCGCTGCGGCCAGCATCTGGCGGGCGAGCATCGCGCTTACCGAATGCGGGATCGCGTAATGAACGTGCAGCAGATCGAGATCGTAAAGCTGCGCAACCTCCGCCATGCGTGTGGCCAGCGCCAGATCGTACGGCGGGTAATCAAAGAGCGGGTAACGCGAGACCTCCACTTCGTGATAGTGGATATTGGGTTCCGAGCCACTCAGCCGAATCGGCTGCGCGTAGGAAATGAAATGGATTTCATGGTCGCGCCGCGCCAGTTCGAGGCCGAGTTCGGTCGCCACGACTCCGCTGCCGCCGTACGTCGGATAACAGGTGATTCCGATCTTCATGCGTAAAGGCTTCCCGTCTCCGACTCTCAGCTTCCGGCTAAACCGAGACAAAAGCTTTGCGTCCGGCTGCGCACAGCCAGGAGCTGGTTCCCATTCGATGGCTCGAATGGACAATGGTTGCAGATTTTACACGAGTTGCGCGACAGCAATGTCGGAGTGCCGTCTATTGGGCGTCTTTCGGGCCGAAGTTGTTTCCTGGATCGAGCTTGTCGAGATGGGCCTGGAAGCGCTTCTTCAGTTCTTCGGTCAGTCCGGTAAACTCGATGCCCATGCCAACACCGGGGTCGCGGGTGCGCACCACGGCGCTGGGAGTAATCCGCTCCTCGCCGATCCAAAGGTCGACCCGAATTGCCGTCGCCAGCGCCAGGGGCATGACCGTCTCAACATAACAGCCGTTTCCGCTGATGTCGGTGGCATTCACGCGCAACGGAGTATTGACGCGTTCGTCGCGAAGCTCGAGTGGATAAGAAATCTTGTGCCGGAGAAACTTTCGCCGGTTATCGTGCCGGACCTGGGTCCGCTCGTCCGGGACAGCTTCAGGAGGCAGGGCTGCCAGCCACGGACACTCCTGATCGGCGACCAATTGGACGCCAACCTGGGTCTTCTTCAGTGCGCCCGCGTCCACCACCCAGATCACCTTGCAGCGTGCTTTCTTGCCTTCGTACTGCACGCCGATAACGTCGCCGACTTTCAGGTCCGGCTCGATGCCAAAGATGCAGGCGCCGGTCGAACTGATATTCTGGGCAACGGCCTGCTGGAAGAATGGCTGATTGTTCGCCCCCATTCCCCACACTCGTACCTTCAAGTCCAGAGTCGCACGCGGCGCTGACCCTTGGGCCGACATCACGAAATACCTCCCAGCCTTTTTCGAGAGAAACGGGTGTGCCGGAACCCATCATACTACTTACAAATCGGGCAGCAGGTTACGAGAGTCACCTCGCGTTAGCCTAAGACTCTAGGTCCGCAGCTCACGGTAGCTGATGAGCTGAATGCCTTTCCGCATCAGAACCTCATGGGCGGCGGGCAGAGTCAGCACTTGCAGTTCAAGCTCGCGCGAGGCGCGCAGCCGGGTATTGGCCGCCGTCAGCTCGGCATCGTTGTATCCGGGATGGCAGACGAACTCCCAGGTCCCATCCGGAATACTCTGGGCGATGGCATGAAACAGCGTTTCATCCAGCGTTCCAGTGACCTCGATGCCCAGTGTTCCGTCTGGCGTGGCGAAGCCTTCGCGGGCGACGGCATCATGAAATTTTCCGGCGAATCGCCTGAGGACTTTCATTTCCGCAAAGCGGGTCCATAACTTCGGCCGGGCCAGCAGGTCCCTCGATCGAAACGGCCGGCGCGGGCCAAACGGATTGCGCACCGCATGCACGCCGCACTCGGAGGCCGCGTGAAGCAAGGGCCGCAGGACGTGCGGAAAAAGATGCGTGTGCTTATGGGTGTCGAAATGCGAAACGGCGATTCCGGCCGATTGTAGCTTGCGAATCTGTGCCGTCGCTTCGGCGGAAATCTCTTCAACTTTCATGCTGCCCGCAATTGCCCGCGCCGCGAACGTTTTCATTCCATCGCGAAAATCATGCGAACTGGTCAGTGACGGAATCTGCTCGGCGCTGAGCACAGGTTCGCCATCCGTCAGCACGACGTGGCATCCGACGCTGAGCCTCGGATTGTTCTTCGCGAGCTCAACCGCTTCGCCAAACTCTGCTCCATTGGCCATCAGCGTAGAAGAAGTAACCACCCCACGCGCGTGCGCTTCGACGATGGCGCGATTCACGCCAGAGGTGTATCCAAAATCGTCCGCGTTGATGATGAGCCGCCGCACGCAGCCAGTCTAGCAGGCAGCTTCGCAGCATTTTCAAGAACGGAATGCTCGTGCAGGGACCGCGGCCCTCGCCGCCAATCGAGCGAAGTTGGATCGTCTCTCCGCCTTTCGCTTCACTTTCCACGCTCGCGTATACTCAATAATCAGTCGCTGAAGGTTGTTCCCGCCGAATGGGCGGTTAGCTCAGTTGGTTAGAGCGCCTGCCTTACAAGCAGGAGGTCGCAGGTTCGAGTCCTGCACTGCCCACCAAGTTCTTTCTGTCCGTTCTCCCGACGCAGCGAAGGTTCGTCGCACGGTCCTTGAGCCGGATCACAACCTCATTCGTTCGTCCATCACAGAACTCTCCTTCCATGGCATCACCTCGCCGCCCCTTCGGGCCGAAAAGTGTAACCATGTCTCGGGAACGTCCTGTACCTATGTTTCGGAACGGGCATCCGTCGATTTTCCATGGAAGTTTGCAAGTTCTTGCGCAGATTTTTACGGAAGTTCGCAAGTCCTTGCACAGTCCCCACAAGAAATGTATCGACAACCATCGATGTTCCGTGCAGAATCTTGACGGGGGAAAAATCACCGTACTACACTCAGTTTCCCTCCCTGTTACCTACCTGTAACACTGCGCTTTTAAAATCCCACTCGACGTATGTTCGGGGAGATTTGACGAATACCATCTAGGGTCTGGTTGGAGGCTTTCATGAAGTCCCGCAATCTTCTGCTTACGGTGTTGGGTTCCCTTATTCTCGCGGCGGCTTCGGCCAGCCCTGCATTGGCGGCAAGCTTTACGATCAGCGTCGCGGTCACGGGTCTCAACGGGACGCTGGTGATGCAGGACAGCAAGCTGGACACGCTGACCTTCACCACCAACACCACGCAAACCTTCACCCAGACCTACGCCAGCGGCGCGAGTTATCAGGTGCGCGTAAAGACGCAGCCCTCGGGACAAACTTGTACGTTGAGCAGCAATGCGAGCGGGACGATCACCGCCAACACCACCGTCACGGCCACATGTACCACCAACTCCACAGGTGACACGATCAGTGTCGCTGTCACCGGCCTCACCTCCGGCACCCTGGTCATGCAAGACAACAAGGGCGACACGCTGAACTTCACGACCAACACCACCCAGACTTTCGCCACGGCCTATACCAGCGGTACTACCTATCAAACGCGCGTGAAAACGCAGCCCGCGGGCCAGACCTGTACCCTGAGCAGCAACGCGACGGGAACGATCACCGCGAACATCACTGTAACGGCGACGTGCTCGTCCAGCGGTTCCAACGACACGATCAGCGTGCAAACCACCGGCCTGACGGGAACGCTCGTCGTGCAGGATGACAAGGCTGACATGCTCACCTTCACCGCGAACGGCACACAAGCCTTTGCCACGTCCTACGCCAATGGTTCGACCTACTCGGTGAGCGTAGTTACGCAACCCGCCGGGCAGACCTGCACGCTCGGCAGCAATGCCAGCGGCACGATCACCGCGAACCTCACGGTCACTGCGACTTGTAAAGCGAATTCTACGAATTTCACGATCAGCGTTGCGGTCACCGGACTCACCTCAGGATCGTTGGTGGTCCAGGACAACAAGCTGGATACATTGACCTTTACCACTAATTCAACCCAGACCTTTGCCACGACCTACGCGAGCGGCGCTGCTTATCAGGTACGGGTAAAGACTCAGCCCGCCGGGCAGACCTGCACTGTCAGCCCCACCTCGGGAACAATCACAGCGAATACCACTGTGACAGCTACCTGCGTTCCGACGTCTTCCAATTTCACACTCAGCGTCGCAGTTACCGGACTGACCGGAACCCTCGTCGTGAAAGACGACAAAGCCGACACGCTGACTTTCACCACCAACTCTACGAAGGCCTTTGCCTCGACCTATGCCAGCGGTTCGGCGTATTCCGTGACGATCCAGACGCAGCCGACGGGGCAAACCTGCACCTTGACCAACGGCAGCGGAACCATCACCGCAAACACAACCGTCACAGCCACCTGTACCAATAACACACAGAACTTCACCCTCAGCGTGGCCGCCTCAGGGCTGACCGGAACGCTGGTTGTGCAGGATGACAAGAGCGATCAGTTGACCTTCACCACGAACAACACTCAGACATTCGCAACGCAATACGCGAGTGGTTCTACGTACAGCGTCTCGATTCAAACCCAGCCCACCGGTCAGACCTGCACTCTGGGCGGCAACGCCAGCGGAACCATCACGGCGAACACAACTGTGACGGCCACCTGCGTTTCGAACTTCACGATCAGCGTCACCGCTACAGGCCTCACCGGAACGTTGATCGTCCAGGACAGCAAGAACGATTCGCTGACCTTTACCACCAACAATACGCAGACGTTCGCCTCAACCTACGCGAGTGGTTCAACGTATTCGGTGTCGGTGCAGAGCCAGCCCGCGGGCCAGACCTGCACCTTGAGCAGCAACGCCAGTGGAACCATCACCGCGAACACAACGGTGACGGCCACCTGCGCGAACTCGGGCAGCGGCCTGACGCTGAGCGTCGCAGTCACCGGTCTTTCGGGCAGTGTGACCATGCAAGACGATCAGGGTGACATGCTGACCTTCAACAACAACTCCACGCAGACGTTCACCAAGACGTACACGACCGGGTCGTCGTATACGTTCTATGTCACCGGCCAGCCGACAGCGCAGTCGTGCACTCCGACCTACACGACTGGAACGATCAACTCCAACGTGACCATCAATGCCGCCTGCGCCACGGGAGCGACGCGTGCGCTGGGGTCAGTCAGCGGTGTTTCCAGCATCAAATGCCAGGGATCGATCAAGAACGGCGTCTGCCAGCAGATGACGATCTCATGCCCGGGTGTGCCAGACGTGCAGGCTTACGTAAAGACCAATACGCCCACCGGAAGCTCCATCGGAACGGTTACGTACAACACCGGCAGCGACGGTAATGGGCTCTACGACAGCATCTTCACGTTCGGCAGCACAGCCGTGCAAAACGTGCTGAACGCCAACTACACAACCGTGCAGATTTCATGGGGCACGCCCTTCAGCAACACCCAACCCGATGGCTGGGCCCTTGGCCCGGGCGGCGTGCTCGCGTCCGCGTGCCGCTATGCGACTCTGACCCAGTGGATTTACGACAACATTCACGACGACAATACGAGCGCTCCTTATTGCGCCACCGGCAACAGCGGAGGCGCTGGCGCGCTGGCGTATGCATTGTCCCAATATCCATCCAGCAACATTCTCTCGATGGCCGAAGTCACCAGTGGCCCGCCGACCGGCCGCCTCGACTGGGGCTGCGGATGCACGGAAGGAAAGCTCGCTGTGCAATGCGGAACCGCTACTACGCTGGGCACCTGCTTCGGGAAAGCCGACGCTCCGTTCTGGGATCCGGCCTACAATCCCAACGTAACGCCGGGCTTATGTACGAATGCGGTCAGCGGTACTCTGCCGCCTGGTGGGCTGAACTTCTTCCTGGGCGACAGCGTGGAAGCTCCGGGCGCGAACTACTCGTTCCCCCACACCGCCGTCAATGTAGCGTTCGGCGGCGCAGACAACAGCTCTGCCATTCCGATCGGCCAGCATTGGCTGAACAACATCACGACTACCAAAACGCAAGTCTGCGTAGCAGGCGGTGTGCATTCGCTCGCCAATACCCAAGCAGGTGCAGAGCAGATCGCCAACGATCTGATCGCTGGCTGCACATTGCACTAGACAGTGAAAACACGCGAAGGCGGATGAGCAATCCTCATCCGCCTTCGCATTTGGTGGGAATCACGGCTGCGAATCGCCGCGCTCATTTTCGCGCGGATCGTTCTTCATGGCCAGGAGCCGAGCGAAGCTTTTTTCATGGTTGGCAAGGCCTGCGACGCGTTGAGCCTGAAAAATTGGACACCCGCGTCGCGTCTGTACCGATCCGAATTCTCTCTGTTACAATTCAGACTCAGGGCAGGGACAGCTGCCTTGAAATTTTCTAAGGAAGCTTCCCAACCCAGCTTCCGACTCCGCTCTAAACTGGGGACGTAGTTCAGTTGGTTAGAACGCTGCCCTGTCACGGTGTACCTTTCTTTACTTGCATTTAGAAGCCGTGTAGGCGAATATGGTGGCGGTTCAGACGAGGAACCGCCAAATGCCCAAGATCTCCCACGTCAAACTCCTCAAGAAAATCAAGATTTCCACCTCGGCGGGCGCAAGTTGGACGCTCGTTCCGGCGCTATTCGACAGCAAGGGTCGGGTTCGCCGCGATCATGTGATGGTCGAGGGTAGGGATGAAGTCCACGC
>DASXDY010000043.1:0-52099 GCA_036490405.1 Candidatus Sulfotelmatobacter sp.
AAAATCGCTTTTCATCTCCACGGACATAGCAAACGTCCGATCTAAGACTCCGTTCTAGGCGATCGATGAATTCGTCAAAGGTCTTACGGGCCTGAGGGTCACTGACTCTCCAAGCGAAGGTAAAAGTACAGAAAAGCTTCCAATCGATCTGTTTCACCCAATCGGCATAGACATCTTGAATTTTCATTGATTTCTCCTCAATACGACGAAACATTGTTGAGCACACTTTCGTCGTCTCCGTTCGAACCGGAAATGTGCTTTATTTGGATGGACGGGTGCTCAAAACCAGTTCTCCACCGATTAGTCCCACCCGCCTGATTGTTCGGATTGCTCTTTGGAATTGCGATTAACGTCTTCAGATTGCTGAGGGAATCGCCCATGCCAGCCTCTTGATACCTGCAATCACTTTGCAATCAGTTAACGTGAACTACCACTGCCTTGCGTATACTTTGAGTGCCGTCCGTGCTCTGTAAGTACTTGCGTTTACGTTTGAAGGCGAGTTCGACCCCCACTCGCTTCCGCCATTTATCCGACAATTTCCAAGCAGCAAAAATCACCAGAGTCGATTGGGCCTCGGCGCCATCGGAACGACCCTGGAATTTGGAGCAGACGGAGTTCATCCGGAGCAATCGCTTCCTTCCATACAAGATCGCACTTAAAGATAGGGATTCGCCGGTAATCCATCAGCCTGCGGGAACTGCTTGTTGTAGCATCTACGAAAACATTTCGTAAGACGGGAACTGACAGATGCGTCTGGTAACCTTCGAGTCCGCGGGCGGCATGCCTAGGGTCGGCATTATTTCAAAGGAACATGTAGTTCCGATTTCTGCCGAATCATTGTCCGACATGCGTTCTTTCTTGGCGCAGGGCGAAGCCGCCTTCAACGCGGCGAAAACGCTGGCCGAGGGCAGGGTTGCATCGGGAGAGCGTTTCGCGCTCAACCAGGTCAAATTGCTCGCGCCCGTGACTCGTCCCGGAAAAATCATCGCCGTGGGCCTGAACTATCGCGATCATGCGGCCGAGACCAAGATGGAGATCCCGTCTTCTCCGGTCATCTTTGCCAAATTTCCATCCAGCATCAACGGTCCGGATGCCGATGTGGTGCTTCCGGACGACGATCCGCAGGCAGACTACGAAGCCGAGTTGGCGGTCGTGATCGGGCGGAAAGCGAAGGCGGTTTCAGAAACCGCTGCGCTGGATTACGTGGCCGGCTACATGCCGCTCAATGACGTTTCGGCGCGACGCTGGCAATTCGCCGACAAACAGTGGGTGCGAGGAAAGTCCTGCGACACATTTTGCCCGACTGGTCCCTGGTTAACAACCATCGATGAAGTTGCCGACCCGCATGCGCTCGCCATTGAAATGCGGGTGAACGGCAAGACCATGCAGAAGTCCAACACATCGGACCTGATCTTCCGCATACCGGCTCTGCTCCAGTTCATCTCGGCCGCGATTACCCTGGAACCCGGGGACATCATCGCCACCGGCACTCCCGCTGGCGTGGGCGTTTTCCGCAAGCCTCCGCTGTTCCTGCAGCGGGGCGACGTGATGGAAGTGGAGATCGAGCGCTTAGGCACGCTCAGAAACAAAGTTGTCTAAGCTGTACCGGGCCCGCGAAAGTAACCAATTTCAGATTGCCACGATCGAAGCCGGAGAATGCCGGAGCGGCGAAGTCGGCACGGAATCCCATCGATGTGGCTGGCTGGCGAACTCCCGCGGTGTGCATTTCACATGCTTTTTGAACACCGAGGCGAAATAAGCGGGGTTGCAGAATCCCGAACGTTCCGCCACCTCTGCCACGTTAAGCCGTGGATCGAGCAGGGCCCTTTTGGCCAGTTCCACTCGCTGCTGAATCAGGTACTGCTCCAGCGTGGTTCCAGTGGTTTTTCGAAACACGCGGCTTAGATGTCCGCAGGAAAGATGCACAGCCTCGGCCAGGTCGTGAATCGTAATCCGCGCCGCACCGCGCTCCTCGACGACGCGGCTGACCGCAAGCACAATCTTGTGTTCCCGCTGGCTGAAGGCGCAACTCATCTCCAGCGACACGACATCGGTGAAGCGGCGGAATGCCTCGCAGGCCGCGAATGGGCTGGGAGCGTGCAAAACGCTGGTGGTCGCCGATTCTTTTGCGGATGTGATTTGCATTGCGTCGATTCCCGAGCTCATGGTTTCCAGCGCGATATGCTCGATCGCCCAGGTAAATAACGCCCTCGATTGCTGCACGTCAGCCAGCGAGTGACTGGAGGGCATCGCAATGGTCAAGAACTCCTGCAAGGCTGCCGAAACCCGGGCGCCCTGCCGGAAGGCCTTCAGCAGTCGTGTCATCACTTCGGCGACCTGCGCTTTTTGCGGTTTGGGTCCGCTGAAAAATGAGATGGAAGCTTCTCCGGTATCCAGAGCGGCGCACGCCTCCTGATACCCCTGCAGCAACTCCGCCGGCTGATGGTGCTCTTCGCTGATGCCGATTCGAACGCTGACTGGCGATTGAGATCGAATTTTCGCCAGTATGCCCTCCGCCATGTCTCGCAAAGTGAGGCGCTCGTGGCTGCGGTTCCGAACTTCCTGGCTCGCGAACACGCAAACTTCCCCGGGACGCACCACCGTCGCCAGCGAATTGGGAAGCTGCTGGCAGATGTCCTCCACGACGTGGGAAATGCGGTTCAGAGTCGGTACAGGAAGCTTGCGCGGCTCGTCCGGCGATCCCAGATGCTCGACCTGCAATACCAGGACGCGGTCGGGAATGCGTTGCAGTCCGGCGCGCCGCGCCAGTTGTTTCAATTCCTGGGTATCCTCAATTTCGCCCGACAATAAGATCGATGCCAGTTCCTTGCGGTCGAGGCTCAGTTCGCGGTCCTGCTTGCGTTGCGATTCGCTGATCAGTTGCAGGCGCTTCCAGGAGTTGGCGATGTAGCGGGCAAACAACTCGAGAATTCTGACGGTCTCGGCCACTTGCGCCTGAGTCACCACCGGAACACGGTAATAAGCGTCCGCGAGGCTGGTGAAATTGATGTGCTTCTGCCCGGCCAGCGCCTCGCGCACGAACTTGAATCCATTGGGGGTTGGCGGGTTGACCAGCACCTGCCCGGAGAAGAGCGTTCCCAGATACTGGCCGTCGCAAATAACCGGGGCCGCGATGTCGGTCAGCCCCACATGGCACGAATACACCTGGGTGCAGCCGGTTGCCCGGCAACGAGTTTTGGCGGGAACATCCGACCGGGCGCAGGTCTCCTCTTCATGCGCCCCAAATCCGTGCACCAGATCGCAAAACAGAGTACTCGGGGAAAGCCGGTTGCCCTCGGTAGAACCCGCTGGCTGAAGTTGCACCAGCGCGTCCCCGGTGCCCACGCGATTCTTGAACTTGACTTTGCTCGGGTCGAGCTCTTCGCCTTCTTCGTGCCACATCAATTCCACGTTGCGTATCGGGCTGGTGTCGTTCAATAGAAGAAGAAAATGCTTGAAAAGCTCCAGGTCTTTTTGGAATTCCCGCTTCAAGTCTCCGCTCAAAACCGTTGTTGTGCGCTTCACGACTCCCCCAGGCAGCGCGTGATTCTATTACAAAAAGACAACGGAGTTCATCCTTAAAACGAAAGACGGCATAGTTTTAACGATCTGGATTGTGGATAAGCGGCTTAAGGATGGGCCCGTACCGTCAAACCGCCGTCGATAACCAGGTCGGTTCCGGTGATGAACGAAGAATTGTCTGACGCCAGGAAAAGGGCCGCTTCGCTCACATCCTCCGGCGTACCGCGGCGCCCTACGGGGTGCAGGGCGGTCGTCTGATTCGCCAACTCGGCGGGATTCGACACAGTCTCCAGATAGCGGTCCCACAGGCGCGTGTCAATGTATCCCGGGCAGATGCAGTTGACGCGGATGCGGCGCGTGGCCAGGTCCAGCGCCAGGTTTCGCGTGAGCGCCACCATTCCTGCCTTCGAGCAGGCGTATGGAATCGAATCCGGGAAGGCGTGCGTAGCGTGGATGGAACTGATATTGACGATGCTGCCTCCGGACTTCGGGAACAGCGGAAGGATCTCCTTTGTCAGCAAAAATGCTCCGCGCAAGTTTACATTCATGACGCGGTCCCAATCCGCGGCGGTCAAAGTCTCGATCGTTTTCTCGATTTCAATGCCGGCGTTATTGACCAGGACATCTACGCGATCGTGAAATTTTTGAAGTTCCTTCCCCGCGCTCGCGATTTGAGCAGGATCACCCAGGTCGGCGGGGATACAGTGCACCGGCAGGCTCGGATTTTCCGCGGTAAGTTCAGCCGAAGCATTCTTGCCCATATTCGCGTCGCAATCGAGAATGAAAACGCAGGCGCCATGCTTCTGAAACAGCGCGGCAATGGCCCGCCCGATTCCCTGGGCTCCGCCCGTGACCAGCGCGACTCGACCTTCGAGCCGTTTCGAATCGTTGTTTTCATTCATCATGATGCGCGGACTGTCTCCGGTGCGATCTCTATTCGTGCTATCGCTCTTCGACGAAAACGATCTCTGAACTGTTAGGCAACGGTAGCGAAACTTGCAGGCCATGCTGCAGTAGATCGGAGCCGGTCACGGTCCGATCCTCGCCGCTGTGATCGTTAAACTTGATTGCGTATCGGGCAGAGCTCTGAAGTCCCTGCAACATGAAGGCATGAGAGCCCTCATCTTCAATGCTGCCCCGGAAGGCATAGACCACGCCTTTCTTCCGCTGCGGGTTCCAGTATTCCGTTCCATCCCAATGCACTCCATCCGGCCGGGGAGAAATATGATAAAGGTCCGCGTCGCGAATAAATCCGCGTAGCTGCTTCTTGTAGAGATCGATCTCTGCTTTGGCTGCGGCGTGCTGTTCTGCCGACCATGCATTCGTATCCAGCATGATGGTGAGCCATCCCATCATCCCGCTCCGCAGCATGTAGCGGAAGTTCTCGATGTGAGGAGCCGGCCATTTCTCGACGTAGCTTTCGAGCATGGCGGCAGGAAGCACGTGACTGGTGTCGTAGAATGCGCGCCGGTTCGAGAGCGGATCGTAAGTATCGGTGATTGAAAAATAATCTCCGTGCGCCGCCGAGCCGAAATCCACCATGCGCCCGCCATCGTTGCAGATTTCAAACAACAGGCCGGGGTGCTTCTGGCGCATCTTCGAATAGATGTCGTAATACGCCTTCACCGCGTGATAGCTCACGTCGGTAGAGTTCGTGCTGTCCACGAAATAAGAGCCCCAAGTCTTATATATGCATTTGTTCAGGGGATCGGGTGCGGCATGAGGATGGTCACTGCGATCGCATCCGTGCGCTACTACGTATCCGTCGTGCTCGAGCATGTCGAGATGGTAGTCGGTGATGATGCGATCCACCTCTTTTTCAGCCCAAGCCTTGGCGTCGGGTTGGCCGATATCGATGGTCTGGCCTTTGAATGGCTCGGGCTTCCAGTCGGCGGGGATATCTGTGACCATCCAGTCGCGGACTTTCGGATCGCGCGCGTTCAGCGCGCCCTTTTCTGTGGAAAGCCCTGCCTGGGTCCAGTCCACCCAAATGCCGAACTTGAGGCCATGCTTATGGGCGTCGTCGGCGATGACCGCGAGGCCATGGGGAAATTTCTGCGGATGCGGATACCAGTCGCCCACTCCGCGAAACCATCCCGCGTCAATATGGAACATGTCCACGCCGAGTTCGGCAGAGTCGCGAATCATGCGCTGGGCAATCTGCTCATTTACGTCCATACCGCCGCCCCAACTGTTGTTCACGACGAGGGGATAGTTCGGGTCCTTCCAGGTCTCCGGATTACCTAGGACCGCACGCACCCACGGACGGAGCACGTTTCCGGCAGCATCGGGGCCGCCGCGAAATCCGCCGAAGAACACAACCGGGGAATCGAACGATTCGCCCGCCGCAAGGCGCGTGCGGAAAGGGCTCGGATCAGGGTTCAGGCCAAGAACCGCATGCAGCGAGTCCTTTTCTCTCGAGATGCTGATGCGCGTCCGCCCGCTGAACTCGATCCCGGCATACCATCCGCTTTGCGAAGCATCGTTTCGCTCTACAAGAGTCCAGGGAATGATCTCGCGCGGCAAATATTCGAAGATGTCGCCGTAGGTGCTGGAGGTGCCGGTCCAATGAAATCCATCGGAGATCGGCTCGATGTGCGTGCCTTCTTTCGATGGAGTATTTGCGCCTTTTTCCACGAAGACCTGTTGCAGCGGCGCTTCCGGCGTTATCTGCCACTGAAACGCCAGGCTGTCCTGCATCGGAATCCAGATTTCCCTATGCTCAAGATTCTCTATCCGAATTCGGTGTTCGATCGGCCCGAAGGCCTGCGGAGCGCGCCATTCCCAGCTCAGCCGCAAATGTGGATTGGTTGAGTCGTAAACGAAAACCACGCGTTTATCGCCAGCCTGGCTGGCCTGTGGATTGAAGCTCCACCTGCAGGGAACTTGCTGCCCGTCAAGCTCGACGAACCCGATCAGTTCTTCCGATTGTTGATTACTCCACTTCGGCTGTCCCGGAAAGCTGAACGAGGTCAAGCGCGGCGCATCCGGCGAAGCCTCAAGAGAAATCTCCGTGTCGGAGGTTCGGATCTCCGCTTTCTGCTGCGCGAACGCCGGGCAGACGAAAATCAGGCAAAGGAAGAGAGACCTACGGCGAAGCGCATTCGGCATCAAGAGAAACTCCCGGGGAATGACGGGAGCCGCATCGTCGACGATCCGGCTCCGCGCCGCATTTTAGAAGAACAGCCGGGCCCCGATCTGCATGATGCGCTGGCCGGTCTTACCCAAAACTCCGCCAAAGGTTGGGTCTGTTGGGTTGTTGTCGATCTTGTTGAAGTTGGAGTGATTGAAAACGTTTTGCGCTTCCAGGCGAATCTCGAAATATGTCGCTCCCTCGTTGGCGATCGGGAACTTCTTCAACAGCGTAGCGTCGGTGAAGAAAGCCCCGGGATTGCGCACGTTGGGGAAGATGAATGGAGAGTTCGCCAGCGTGAAGTCGGGAGTTGTCACAAAGGCCGCCGAGTTTAATACCTTGGCCGGATTGCCGCTGAAGAATTCTCCGCTGTTCGGATCGACAAGCGCGCCCCCGTAGTTGCTGGAAGTCTTGACCTTGGCGCCCGGTGCGAGCGAGTAACGGATCGCCGCTCCCGGAGCCGTGATGCCGCCGGGAATCTGCGGCACCAGAACGGGAGTTCCCTTCGGGTTCCACGTGCTCACTCCGGCAACGTTCCATCCCCCAATCACCTGGTTCAGGATCTTGGCTCCAAGCGTGTCATTGCGGGTCATAAACTGGCGTCCATGCCCAAACGGCAATTCGTAAGAATAGTTGAGCAGCAACGTCTGCGGCATTTCATAACCGGCAACGCCGTACGCTTCCATCAGGTTGTGCGGGTCCTGCAAAAATCCGCTTCCTGCCGGGCCGCCGTGCTGAATGTCTTTGCCCCAGCTGTTGGTCAAAGTCTTGCGAATGCTGTAGGAGGCCAGCAGCGTCAATCCGTGATAGCCGCGGCTTTGGATTTGAAGGTTCAGGAAGTTGGCGAATGAGCGGCCCCATGTTGCCTGCCCCGGAGTTGTGTTCGCGTACTGCGGAGACAGTCCGAGCACTTGCCCGAGCGGCAAGGTCGGTTGGCTCGCAAAAGTTTGGGAAAGTCCATAAAACGGATTCGGCACCTGCACCGTGAACACGTTCGATCCGGGATTGCTGGCTTCGTACTGCGTGCCCAGTTGGTAGTACTGGAGCGGAACATTGTTCTGGCTCCATCCCCACAGCGGCATCAGCAGGTGAATGCCGCGTATGCCGGTGTAGTCCGCGGTGGCAGTCCAATTTTTTCCGACTTGCCGCTGCACGCTGGCGTCCCACACGTAGTCGGTAGGGGATTTGAAATTGTTGAGAGTTGCGGCGCCGCCTTGGGTCGGATTGGCGGCCTGCCCGAATGTGATGTTCGCATACTGCCCATTCGTCGTGATCGGCTGATAGTACCCCAGGTTCGATCCCGACCCTTGCAGCGGAAACGTTCCCAGGCCGTGGTCCGGGCCGAGTTCGCTGATCCAGTGTTGCCCATCGAGCGACGAAATCTGGTTCATCGTGACCGTGTTGTAGTAGAAGCTGAACCAATCGGTCGAGAGCCCGCTCATGCCTTCGTCAACGATGCCGGCGCTCGCATGCAGGACCGTTTTGTCATCGATCGCATATGCAATCCCGAGACGAGGCTGCAAGTTCGTCCACGTCGTGTGATAGAGCGTTTTCTCGGGATATTCCGGGGTATTGAGCAGCACGACTTGCCCCGTAGCTCCCTGCGTCAGCCATCCTGGCTGCGGCAGCGTCGACAATCCTGGCACAGCGGACGTGACTTGCGAGTAATCCCAACCCGGAATAGGACTCAGAACGTTTTTCTTGTCGATGAGATAAGTCAGCGGAGACGAAACTCCAAAATCACGCGGCGTGCGGCCGCCGTCGTGGTCCCAGCGCAATCCCATTTGTACCGTCAGCTTCTGGTTGACCTTCCAGTCATCCATGGCGTAGCCGGCTTCGTTGAAACCGTATGGCGTGATCTGCCAGTTGCCCCATTGAAAGACGTGTGACGAACCCATCATCAACTCAGCCAGCGGGAAGCCGGTGGTCGCATCGCCCGGATTTTGCCAGTTCTGCTGCGAACCTCCGCCGTTATTTACCCACGCAACCCCGGTGTGGTCGCCGCCGATTTCGCTGAAGCGATAGAAGTACTGCTCATAGCCGAACTTCAACGTGTGGCGGCCGAGCACCTTGGTGAACGAAACCGTCCCGTTCGTCGTTTGATTGATAAATGTGTCGAATTCCGATCCCCCGACGTTCGAAAATGCCTGCGAACCCACAGCCCCCACGGAGCCGATGTTCAGCACCGGCGGAATTTGAGAGGTCGAGCGCGACGGATTGTTCACCAGCAGCGGGTCGAAGCCCCAACTCGTTGTGTCAATGCTGGGGTCGGCGTCAGAGCCATCGCCCGAAACTCCATCGCTGTAGAGCTTCGCCACACCGAATCCCAAATGTACGTCGAGAATCGATGTCGGCGAGACCACCCAGTTGTATTGCAAACTGCCGGTCACGTCATGGTCATAGGTGAACGATCGCGCCGCGTGCAGCCACGGGGCCGGAATTTCGTTCGTCATGTGCGTCCGGCTGATGCTGAGGTTGAATCGCTGGTTGTTCGAGAGGTTTTCGTCCAATCTCACGAAGAAACGGTCGGTGGGACGCGTGATTGCGATGGTATCGAGGCGGTTGTTGCTATAACCGTCGATCGTGCTCGCAACGTGATTCGGCGCGGGATACAGCGACATGTAATGCGCGAACAGCGTGCTTTGCAGCGAGAGACCCTGGCTGGCCGCCGGACAAGTGCCGCCGCTGATATCGGCTTGCGAGCAGATCTTCGCTCCGGACAGGCCGTTCTCCCCCACCGGCGCACCCGGAACCGAGCCGTACTGCAAGCGGTTACCACCGGAATCCAGGTGATACGGATCGAAAACTGCCGCGTAAATCGGCTGGTCGTTCTGGTAGTCGATGATGGTCTGCGAAAAATCGCCTTGCTGCTGAAGCAAAGTTGGCACGGTGGTCGAGACAACTGCTCCCGTGTTGTACCGCTCTCCCTCCCAGCCGAAAAAGAAGAACGTCTTCCCGGAGCCATCGTACAAGTGAGGAATCTTCACCGGCCCGCCCAACGACAATCCATAATTGTTCTGGTGAAACGCCGGGCGTGAAGCGCCCACGTCGTTGTTGGCCCAGCCGTTGCTGTTAAGAATCTGGTTGCGGAAGTATTCAAACAAACGCCCGTGGAACTGGTTCGTCCCGCTCTTGGTGTTCATCGTGATCACGCCGCCGGAGTAGCGCCCGTGGTCCGCCGTCAGCACGCCGCTCTCGACGCGAAACTCTCCGATACTGTCCGGCGTCGGGATGGCGCGGTTTACCGCATTGAACTCCGAGTCTTGCAGCTGGTTGCCGTCGACCGAAATGCTGGTGCCGTTGACCTGGCCTCCCGCCACTGCATAGGAGTTGCCATTGTTGGCGATTAGATAAGTGTTGCTCCCCAGACTGGCAACGTTGTCGCTTAACGGCCCTTTGCCCTGCACCTGTGGAATCACCTGCGTGAGATCGAGGGAGTTGCGGTTAAGTTGCGGCAGCTCCGTGATCATTTTGTTGTCGAGCACCGTGGATTGGCTCGACTGGTCCGTCTGGAGGAGCGGCACCGATTCGGTCACGTTGATAACTTCTTTGGAAGTGGCCGGCTTGAGCGTGAAATCGAGCGAGAGATGGTCGCCGGTGCGAACCGTCAATTCGCCGCGCTCCACGGTCGCGAATCCCTCTTTCCTGAGGGAAATCTTATAGGGGCCCGGAACCAGCTGCGGCAAAAAGTAAACCCCGGCCCCATTGGTGGTCGTCGTGTAATCGACCCCCGTCGCAGTGTTGGTGGCGTCGAGGTTCGCGCCTTCAACCGCAGCGCCAGTCGAGTCGGTCACAAGCCCCGTGACTTGTCCGTTTGACGACTGGGCCAGACCAACTCGCGCCGCACACACCAAACTCAACAGAGCCAAGAGACATGCCAGTACTCTCGCCCTGGAGGCACCCTCGTTGTTGTTTGCTCGACACATCGTCCCATCCTCCGTCACTCGATTTTTCCGCAACGAAATCGCACACTGATGCGTGGTGCTATCAAGTGTCCGGCAGGAGCGCGTGAACATCTATGCAGACGATTGTTTTTTCTATCGTTTAAGCAACAGCACAAAATCGTTTTAGCGCTTTTCCTGTTTTGGGAGAGAAGGCTCTTTCAATGACAGCCGTTGATCGCTGGCCACATCCTTGACTTCCTGGATTGCCCCGGATGGCCAATGGATCTCGAGAGATACCTTGCGGTCCGCGCCCAACCCGAAGTGAACCCGCGAGTCGCTGCTGCACGCATAGCCGATGCTGGTAGAAACGAAACCAACCTGGGTGCGTTGCGGTCCCCGGCAGACGACCTTCGCGCCCAACGCCGACCGGTTGCTGCGGGTTCCTTCCAGCTTCAATTGCAACCAGTGCTGCACCGGGCTGCGGTTCATCCACAGTTCGATGGGGCCGTTGATGGAAGTCACCGCAACATCCAATCGCCCATCGTTGTCGAAGTCGGCAAACACCGCCCCGCGATGCAGGCGCGAGATCGCGAACCCGGGCCCGGCCTCGTCGGAAACATCGTCGAACCTCCCGCCGAGGTTGTGCAGTACACGATTCGGCTGAGGTTCATGCGTGTCCAGTCCGCCGCACGCAATGAAAATGTCGGGGCGCCCGTCGTTGTCAAAGTCAGCGAAGCCGCAACTCCATCCACTCCATGGCCGGCTCAGGCTGAGCAGGCCGCTGCTGGCGCTGGCGTCCTCGAACCCTCCCTTGCCGTTGTTGCGAAATAGCTCGAAGGTTTCGCCGCGCAGACCGGTCATCAGGATGTCGGGCAGGCCATCGCCGTCGAAATCCCGAAAATCGCTGCCCATTCCCGAGATCTGCCGGCCGTCGCCATTGAAGGCGACCTCAGCTTCCATTCCGGCTTCTTTCAGCTTTCCGCCGCCAAGGTTGTGAATGAGAAGATTGCGGTCATTGTCGTTGGCGATGAAGATGTCGGGATTTCCATCTCCATCGTAGTCGGCAACGGAGATTCCCATCCCTTTGCCGAAAAGCTTCCCGATGCCTGCGCTTTGAGAGACCTCGGTAAACGTACCGTCGCGGTTGTTATGGTAGAGCAGCACCCGCTCGGCGCGATATTTGTCCGGATGGCAGTAGGTGCGGTCAGAATCATTCAGCCCGCCGCAAACCGGGTCATCGCCAGGGTCCCAGTCGCAATAGTTCGACACCATCAGATCGAGATGGCCGTCGTTGTCGTAGTCGAGCCAGGCGGCGGCAACCGACCACAATTTGTGGCCCCCGGGGTTTGCACCGCCAACGCCCGCCGCCTCGGTTACATCCGTAAAAGTGCCGTCCCCGTTGTTGCGGTAGAGCGTGTTGCCGTGAACGCCGGCGACAAATAAGTCTTCAAATCCATCGTTGTTGAAATCGCCCACGGCCACGCCCATCTCATATCCGCGGCCTTGCACCCCGGCCTTTTGGGTGACGTCGGTGAACGTGCCGTCGCGATTGTTGCGGTAAAGACGGTTGTAGAATTTCGGATCGTTCTTCTGCAATGACGGCAATGCCGCGCCATTCACGCAGTAGAGATCGGGCCAGCCATCGGCGTCGAAATCGATGACCCCCAAACCTCCGAGAACAGTTTCCACCTGATATTTGCGGCCCTTGGCATCGTTGCGCAAAACAAAGTCGAGTCCATTGGCGGGGGCGGCGTTTTCAAATCGGATCGGCCCGGCGGCTGGTACGGCCAGAGCACGCTGGAACGACAAGGCGAAACCCGCGCCGCCTAGAAGCTTCGCAAACTCACGCCGCGTCGGTTTGAGATTACGGCTGCCCATCCGGATCCTGATCGTGGTACGACTTCTGCTGGAAGGCGTCGGAAAGCTGGCTCGCCTCGGAGAATGCAAGCTCCGCCTCGCTGTTTTGCCCAAGCTTTTTTAACACCGTGCCCAGAAGATAATGTAGTGTGCCCTTTTCATCGGGATATCCGTGCTCGAGCGCGGGAGTGAGGTCTTCGCGTGCTTCCTTTAGAGCGCCGGTCTGAGCGTAGGCCTTTCCGAGTTCAACCCGCCCCGCGACATCGTTGGGATTTCGCTCCGCCAGTTCCTTCAGATAAGGCAATGCGGCGTTGTAGTCGCGATTCTGAATGGCAATCTTGGCCAGGGTTCGCATCGCTCCCAGCCGGTGGGGATCGATTCTCAAAGCAGCGTCGGCGCTGGCTCGAGCCGCGTCGACTTTGCCCGCTCCGAACTGCGCCTCCGCGAGCCGGTCCAGCACCGAGGGATCACGATCGTTTTGCACGAGCGCTTGCCGGTATTCCTCCACAGCCAGATCCGGCTTGGCCTGGAGCCGCAACAGGATGTCCCCGCGCATGGTGTGTAGGGATGCTTCATTCTCGCTCGATTGCTGCACCCGTTGCGCGATGCGACCGGCCTGCTGCGAATAACACCACGAGAGCTGAAACATTCCGTTCACATCTGGATTGGTCCCGATCACTCCGCGTTCAAGCGCGGGAATTGCATGCTCGCAGTCGTCCAGTTCTGCGTATGCGATGCCGCGTTGCAGCCATGGTTTCGTGGCGGTTGCAGGCGGAGGCGCCAATTTCGTGATTTCTTCCCATCGCTGCTCGCGAAACAGTTCGGCCATGCGGCCTGGGTCAGCCTTCAAAGGCTGAATGTTGCACACTGCCTGACCCTCACGCACGCACCGGAAAAAAGTTCCCACCACGCCCGTCAAGATATCGGCGGGAGGCTGTAACTCCTTGGGCCATTGCGCCGCCGCGCGCGAAAGAGTGCCCGTCGAACGCCGGGCGACCGCGTTCAGCCGCTCGTTCGCATGTTTCCAATCCCCGGAATGTGCCGCCAATTGGGCATCGACAATCCATGCCGAAAGATCCTCAGGATCTGCCGCGCGCGCACGCTGCATTTGTCCCTCAGCCGCTGTCCAATCTCGGGATTGCACCGACGCTTCAGCCAGTTCAGACCAGATCCCCGGCGCATGCGGATCGAGATCAGCCGCGCGTTGGAGGAGTGGGATTCGAGCGGAACCTGTCCACTCGATCGCCCGGGCACGCAGGCGGTATTCCTGCGCCAGGCCTCGAGAAGAGCTCCGCAGCGCAGTGGAGATATCGGCAAAACGCGAGAGCGCAAAATCGACAAAAGCTATGGACGACTCCCCCGAAGCGGGTGCGATATCAACCGCTTTCATATACGAGCTTTCTGCTTCGGCAAATGCCCTCTGGCGGGCGTAAGCCTCGCCCAGATACGAAAATGGATACTCCTCGCTCGGCCGGAGTCGAGATGCTCTTTTCAGGTAGGGCAGGGCTGCGCCCGGTTCTCCCACGCGAAGTGAATCAATGCCCAGCAGCAGGTTCACGAAATAGTCGTCCGGCTGCATCGCGTAGGCTCGCCGCAGCAGAGGCATCGCCGCGGAGAAATTGCCTTGTTGATGAAGTTCGAAAGCTCTTTTTACCAGCGCCTCGAACTGGTCTGCGCCGGCAGCGTGCGCAAGGCTCGCGGTCCATATGCACAATACGACGAATCGGAAACAGGCTCCCGCAAGCCTTTTCAGCATGGTGGCAGGCCTCAATACTCGGTGCCCTCAGAATACCCGCAATCCACTGGATATTGGGGAGCCGCCTGAATCTGGGAAGGAATATCCGATAAACGCTAAGTGAAAACTAGAGAATTCGGATAATCTAACCTCCCACAATGGGATGCGGCGCACTCAAGTTCGCGAGCTTGTGCATCGCAACCGTCATGCCGGTGCCCGCCATAGCGCAGAAGTCTCTTCCTCAGCTCGTGAATGGGACAGTCATTCAGGGGGAAGGCATATATCGCCATGATGGTCCGCTGCGCATTGAGGGCAAGGTGAAGCTCAGCGGCATGGATCTCGATCTCCGCGGGCCGATCACCATCGCCGCCGGCGCCGACCTCGAACTCGATCACGTCAATCTCCAGGTGTCCGACCCTCCCGGCGCCGCCAACGGCACCAGCGGTTTGGTTTGCGAAGGACCGGCGAAAATAACCATTCGCAATTCGAAGATGACGGAAACGGGCAGCGCCCATCCGATGTGGCGCATTCGGGGCGAATTAAAGGTAGACCACTTCCAGACGGTAAACTCTGAATTTCATCTCGACCACGTCAAGGCGAACCTCACGAACTTTACGATTTTTGAGCTGGAAATATCTCGCGCCAGCGAGGTCATTGCGAAACACCTCAAGCTGGTCTTTCTTTCCACCCACACATCCGACGAAGAAAAGCTCGAGTTTTCAGATATTCCAGCAAAGCAGCCATTTTCACGATCGATGCGAATGGGATCGGGCGCCCACGCCGACTTGACCGATGTCGAGGCGGAGATGTTTCTGGTATATGTGCATGGAAGAAGCGACCTGACTCTAAACCGCATTGGCCGCGCACAGCTCGCCATCTTCCCCGATTGCCGCGGCACGATGACGCTTCCCCATGGGCTCGCCGGTTCGGCGGCGTCTCCGGTGACCATTCCCGATTCCAAAGCTTCCAATTGCCCGTTCCGCCTTCGCCTCGCGGAAGTCAATGCCGACACCTGGGACGTTTACGCCGGGGTTGGCGCTGACTTGACCTTTACCAACAGCGTGATTGACGAGTTGAATGCGAACGGGAATGCCAAGGTTTCGGTGCGCGATTCAGAAGTTTATGCTGACTGGATGTCGCTCGCGGGCGATGCGAAGGTCAGTGTCGAGAACTCGACAGTGGGAGCTCAACGATTGGCAGTAGAGCGGCCGGACCTTGCAACCAGCCAGGTCAGGCTTTCCGGAAATGCCGAGGCCGCTTTTGATCGGGTGAAGTTTGATTGTGGAGTTATCGCAGCGGGAAGTTCCAACCTGACCATCACCAATTCTCTCGCACCCCCCAAATATATTCGCCGGGCGGACAAAGCCGTCGTGAACACGCAACCATCGCTCCCCGTGGTGCAATCTGGAAAGGACCGCTGACCCATGAATGTTCGCGTGAGCACGGACTGGTCTTACCGTGGGCTGTCCGCGGTAGTGCTGGAAAATAGCTTGCTGCGTATCGCCGTTTTGCCGGAGGCCGGCGGCAAGATTTGGCAGATCACCTATAAGCCTCTCGATGCAGATTTGCTTTGGAACAATCCCCGCATCGGTCCCGCCAAGTTGCCCATGGGCTCCCGCTACGACGACGTATGGAGTGGCGGATGGGACGAGCTTTTTCCCAATGACGAAGTCGCGGTAATCGAAGGCGAAAGCTATCCGGACCACGGCGAGTTATGGACGGGACACTGGACAGCCGATCCATTTTCTCAGGCTGATCTTGCCGGCGTGCGCCTGCGCTACGTTACTCCCATCAGTTTTATCGAAGTGGAAAAAACGATATCTCTGCGAAGCGGCCAGGCCCGGATCGAGTTTCAGCATCGCTTTACCAACCGGGGCCAAACCGACTTTCCGTTTCTCTGGAAGCTGCATCCTGCAATGGCGGTTTCCGCGCAGAGCCGGCTGGATTTTCCACCCATGAAAGTCCGCCTGGAGCCGGCTTTTCCCGGCACCCTCGCCGGAGCCCGTGACATCACAGATTGGCCGCTCCTGAAGACTCCTCATGGCGATGTCGACCTGCGCTGCGTGACTCCTGAATCTGCCCGGCAGTTGTACTTCTTCTATGGAAGCGAAATGAAAGGGAATTGGTGCGCGCTCACCGATACCGAAAAAAAACTCTCCTGCGCGCTACAGTTCGATTCGGCAATATTTCCGTGCTGCTGGCTTTTCGCAACTTATGGCGGATGGAGAAATTACAACGTCGCCGTTCTCGAACCGTGCACTGGCTACCCCTTGAATTTTGAAGCTATGAAAGTGGCCGGCCGCCACAAAACGCTGCGGCCAGGAGAATCGTTACAAACCGAAGTCCGCTTTCTGGTTCAGGAAGGATTGCGCTGCGTAAGCTCGATCGACTCGTCGGGAAACATGCGTGAAGCCTGAGCCGTCAGCAGGGAACAGCTACGTCTTTGTGTCGGCCGTTTTCGGCTCCAGCGAAAGCAATATTGCCGCAACGATCGCCAGCCCCACTCCCACCCACTGGCTTACCGTCAGGCGCTCGTGCAGTACGGCGAACGCGAATGCCACTGTCACCAGCGGATATAACGAAATCAGAGAGATTACGACCGAAGCTTTTCCACCCGACTCCAGGGCGGTAAAACTGGTCAGCGCCCCCAGCCCGTTTAACGTTCCTCCTGCCACCGCGGCCCAGAAAATCAGCGGGCGCACGTGCCAGTGCATGGGGACCAGCGCAGCCAGCACCGCCGAGATGGCAATCATCGCGTAAGCGAACCAGATGAACGAAAGTTCGCTGGAAATTTTGTTGGTCGCCAGTTTTTGCGTGACCCCCGTAATGCCCCAGAAGACCAGGGCAATGCCGGCAAACCACATCCATCCAGGAATCAAGGGCATAGTTTCCTTACATGCTCAGTAGATAGATCGCAACCAGCGCCAGCGCTAAGCCGATCATCTGCGTTTTTCCAACTCGTTCCCGTAGAAACGTCACCGCAAGAAGCACCGTCACTAACGGAAACAGCGCGGTGACGGGCGACACGATCGAAGCCTTGCCGCCCATCCATAGCGCGCGAAAGAACGCGATATTTCCCGTGCCGCCGAGAATTCCAGTCAAGAAAGCCCAGCCGATGCCCGCACGCCGCCCCGATCCTCCCGCGGCATTCCGCGGTGAACGCCAGACCAGTGCGATCAGCGGCAGCAGCCCGAAGGTAAAGAAAATCTGATTGGTGTTGGCGTCCACGCCCTCCGACGCTACCTTCGACACCGCTCCCCATGCGCCCCAAACCAGAATCGTGAGCAGCGAAAACGCGAGCCACCGCGGCATGCCCAGAATCGTAGGCATGGCCGCGCGCGAAGTGATGGGAGTTTCAGACATAAGCGGTTTGGGACATGTTAGGAGCGGGCCACTTCCATGATCATCTTCAGCGCGACACCGGGATTATGGCTCATCCGTTCCATCGCCTCCTGCCCGCGTTCCAGCGGCATGCTCACCGTCCACGGCGTCAGGTTAATCTCGCCTCGAATCAGGAGGTCGAGCGCCCGGCGGAAGTCCACCGGCGTGTAAGCGAAAGACATCACCACGCGATGCTCTTTGCGGATGCTCGCGACAAAGTTGACCTCGCTGCGCTGCGCCGCCATGCCGAGCAGCACGACCTGCCCGCCCGGGCGGCATAGATCGAAGGCCATCTGCCGCGCCGGCGCACTCCCGCTGGCATCGAGCACTACATCAAATCCGCGCCCAACCATGCGCTGCGCCTCCGCGCTTCCGCCGGGATTGCTCACGTCAACAACGCTCGTGGCGCCAAGCTTCTGCATCGTCGCCAATCGCTGCTCGTTCACATCAACTACCAGTCGCTCGCGCGCGCCGATCCGCACCGCAGCCTGTAATGCCAAGGCCCCCATCGTTCCAGCGCCGACAATCGCAAAGCGGAAAAATGGCGGAGGCGCGACAATCCGGAACATATGAACAATATTGGCCAGCGGCTCAGTCAGAATCGCCTGTTCGGCGGTGAGCGAATCCGGAACGTCGTAAAGCTGGGCAGAGGGAAGGGCGACATATTCCGCGAACGTGCCCGGTGTCGTTCCCAGCCCGAGCAACTTCCACGATTCGCACAGATTCTGCGCGCCCGACATGCACGCGTCGCAGTGCCCGCAACTGATGAGCGGATTCGCGACCACCCGGCGGCCATCCCCGCGCCGTCCGACCAGTTCATGTCCCAAAACCAGCGGCGGCTTGCGCAGCGCGCTGTGCCCCAGAAATCCCGAAATATCGGAACCGCACACTCCGGCCGCCTGGATCGCGATTTCTTCCTCGCCCGACGACACAACTGGCCGTGGACGATCCTCCATTTCGACCCGGCCCGGGGCGGTGTAGACCAAAGCTCGCATGGAGGTGGAGTATAAGGCACCCGCCTGACCTGAAACATCGGTTTAATGATCTTTTTAGCCGGGTTCCGAATTCGGGACCCCGCACGAAGGTGTAAAAAGATCGAGGCGCGGATTGAAATCATGCAGGCGGAGCACTCGTGAAAATTGAAGCGGTCGATTTTTTCTATCTTTCGATGCCGGAAGTGACGACCGAAGGCGACGGCAGCCAGGATGCACTGTTGGTTCGCGTCGCCGCCGGAGGCCACATCGGATGGGGCGAGTGCGAAGCCTCGCCGCTGGTTTCCATCGCCGCGTTCGTGTGCCCTATGTCGCATGGCGCATGCAGGCCGGTGGCTGCTTCCGTGCTCGGGCAAAACATCGATGCACCGAAAGACATCGAACGTATCGCTGCTCAAATCGAATTGAACAGCATGGACCTGCTCCAGGCGTCTCACACCTGGTCAGGAGTAGAGATCGCACTCTGGGATCTGCTGGGGAAAAAACATGGTGAGCCGGTCTGGACCCTGCTCGGATATTCCCAGTCTTATCCTAAGTTGCCCTACGCATCCCAGCTATTCGGCGAAACTCCGCAGGAAACGTACAGTCTGGCGGCCGCTTCGCGCGCCCAGAACTTTCGCGCCGTGAAGTTTGGATGGGGCCCGATCGGCCGCTCCGACCTGAAGACCGACACCGATCATTTTCAGGCGGCGCGGGAAGGCCTCGGTAAAGATGCGCTGCTCCTGGTGGATGTCGGACAGATCTTTGGCGATAACCTCGAGGCCGCATCCGCGCGCCTCCCCAAACTGGCCGAGGTTCGCGCCGTCTGGCTCGAAGAACCCTTTCACACCAGCGCGCTCGACTCGTACGCAGCCCTTGCCCGCACGGGGCCGATCAAACTCGCTGGCGGCGAGGGCGCGCATAACTTTTACATGGCGAAACACCTCATCGACTATGGAAAAGTCAGCTTCATCCAGATCGACACCGGCCGCATCGGCGGCATCGGCCCCGCCAGGCGCGTCGCAGATTACGCGCAGTCCAAGAGCGTTACGTTCGTGAATCACACGTTCACGTCGCACCTCGCGCTCAGCGCTTCGCTTCAGCCCTATGCCGGCTTGCAAGAGGATGAGATCTGCGAGTACCCTTTTGCGCCTAAGCCGCTCGCTGTGGAAATCACTGCAAACCACCTTCATCGCGATGCCGGGGGCTACGTGCATGCGCCGGCTACCCCCGGACTCGGAATTGAAATCAATCTTGCGGCGGTACGGCGTTATTCCGTGGACGTCATAATCGAAGCCAAGGGCGGGGTACTCTTCGATTCGAGCCGCGTAACGATTGGATGATATTTGCCACGCAGGTTTGGTCCTCCTGCATTGGCCCCTCAATCGACTCTCCGGTAGCAAGTCCTTCTTGCCTTTGCTACGCTTTGCTGCATGTCCCTCGCAGCTCGCGTACAGATTGTCTTCTTCGTTTTCGCGTTGTCCCTCCCGCCGCTCCTCGCGCAAAACGCAGTCGATCTCAAACCATCCCCGCAACAAGTCGAATGGCAGGACCTCGAAATGGGTGCCATCATCCACTTCGGGCCGAACACGTTTCTCAATCAGGAGTGGGGCGACGGCAGCGCCGATCCCAAGGTATTTGATCCCACACAGTTCGATCCCGATCAGTGGATGCAAGCGCTCCAGGCGGCAGGATTCAAGTACGTAGTCTTCGTCGCCAAGCACCACGACGGATTCTGTCTCTGGCCCACATCACAGACCGATTACAGCGTAAAGAGCAGCCCGTTTGAAAACGGCAAGGGAGACGTAGTCGGCAGAGTAGAGCAGGCCGCACGCAAATACGGAATGAAGTTCGGCGTCTATCTCTCGCCCTGGGACCGGCACGAGCCGCGCTACTCCAACTCCGCCGAATACGACAAGTACTACTCCTCTGAACTCGATGAACTCGCGCAGCGCTACGGCCAGCTCGAAGAATTCTGGCTCGACGGCGCGGGCAGCGGCGGACACGTCTACAACTTCCCCCGCATCGTCGAAGAACTCCGCATGTTGCAGCCCAACACGCTGGTATTCGCCGACATGGCGCTCTTCGAGTATGGCGACATCCGCTGGGTGGGGAATGAAGCGGGAGTCATCTCCTACGAAAACTGGAATGTAATCGATCGCCACGGTTATCTTCGCTGGCGTCCGGTCGAGGCGGATACTCCGCTGCGTAAGGATCATTGGTTCTGGCATCCCAACGACGAAGCCAGCCTGAAGTCGGTCGAGGAACTCATGGATACCTATGAGCAGACCGTCGGCCACGGCGGACAACTCGTGGTCGGCATCGCACCCGACCGCCGAGGCCTGCTTCCCGAATCCGACGTCGCGCGGCTGAAAGAGTGGGGCGAAGCGATTCGAATCCGCTACGCCAATAACCTTGTTTCAAAACATCTGAAGTCGGCCCCCGAAAACGAACTCGCCCTCGACGGCGATCCCGACACATTCTGGTCTGCTCCAGCCGGTTCGCATCACGCCACTCTCGAGGTGAAGTTCGAGCGCCCGATCACCTTCGATCGCGCGCTGACCATGGAATGGCTCAATGCAGGACAGCACGTAGAAAAATATGCAATCGAAATCTTCAAAGCAGGGAAGTGGGCGCCGATCGTGACAGCTCAGGCCATCGGCCACAAGAAAATCGATAGCTTCCCACCCGTCACTGCTGCCCGCGTGCGCCTTAACATTCTTGCTTCATCTGCGGAAGCGCATATCCGCGAATTCCAGCTTTTCAATTCGGCAGATCGCGATCAAAAACAGCCGCAGAAATGAACGCACCCCGAAGGCTTCTACTGCATGCAACCTTTAGTAGTCGGGTAACACGAAGTTGTCTCCCAGGTCGCGTCCGACGGCGAAGTCAGCGATCCAACCGATTCTCAGCAGGTTCATGATCTGATTACGCAGGAACATCGATAGCTTTGATTTCGGAGCGAAAGTTCCCGCGAATTTCAATGCGGAGCGCTGTTTCTCCAAAATGAAAGTTTCCAACCTGCTCTGATACCTGGAAAACGCTGCCCGGTAATCGCCTCCCGCCGCGTGCAGTTCGCCCGCCAGGATATAGGCCGCGGCCATCGCCAGGCCCGAGCCTTGCCCGGCAAGTACCGAAACGCAGAACGCTGCGTCGCCCAGAAGCGTTACTCGGCCTCGACTCCAGGAATCTGCGGATGGGCCCATCCGCACCTGGCTCACTCGATCAAAGTACAAATCGCTTGCGGAATCCAGCGCTTTCAGAATCTCTGCGCACTCCCAGCCGCTTTTCCCAAAGCGGCGACGCAGCAAGTCTTTCTGGGCGCCAATGTCTTGTGGCGTTTCCTGCTCTGCGTCGGTAAATATCAAAAAAAACATTGTTCGGTCGTCTCTCATGGCGAACCTTCCAACCTGCTGGCCGACTTCGGTGTGCATCACGTACACCAATTCCTCCCTGGGGCGATAGCCCGCAACTTCAAAGGCAGCCACTTTGTACCCAAGGTATCGCTCAAACTGTTGCTCCGGCCCGAATACGATCTCGCGCACTCCTGAATGGAGCCCGTCAGCTCCAACCACAAGGTCGAAGTCGCGGGTCTTGCCTGACATGAACCTGACCCGAACGCACTCCGGCCTTTGTTCGACCGCGGCGATGCAGTCATCGAAGATCGTCTCGACGCTGCCCTCGATCGTGCGATAGATCAACGCCGCCAGTTCTCCGCGCGGAATGCTGACGTATCGACCCTTTGCAATACGGACCAGAGAGTCAACCGGGAATCCAGCGGCACGGCTCCCGTCATCTCGCACCACCCGGACTTCCCGCATGAGATAGCCCGCCCGCCGGATGTCCTGAATCATGCCCATTCGGTCGGCAACGTCGAACCCGATGCCCCAGAAATCGATGATGTATCCACCCGTGCGCAGCGTAGGCGCGCGCTCCACAATCGTGGGCTCAAACCCGTATCGTCCCAGCCAATACGCCAGGGTTGGTCCAGCGATT
Source organism: Candidatus Sulfotelmatobacter sp. (assembly GCA_036490405.1). Taxonomy (GTDB): domain Bacteria; phylum Acidobacteriota; class Terriglobia; order Terriglobales; family Acidobacteriaceae; genus Sulfotelmatobacter. Next base: position 22,480 of record DASXDY010000043.1, read on the forward strand.
CCCGCACCCGATATCAAGACTCGCATCACCCTAACCTCGCGTTCCATTTCCCCGCGTGCGTAATTCTTCCGCAACCGCCTGGAATGATACAAGCGCTTTCAGTTTAGGCCTCAAGCGATGATCGTGGGAGTGACGACATTCCTCCCAGGACCATCATTGATGTAACACCATCCTGCATAGGCGGACTCGCCAGGTCCAACACCGAGACCTCCGACGTGCCCTGGCAAAAAAATCAGAAGCCGGCAATCCACCCGGCACACCCGTCCGTACTCCCATCACAGGGAGGTCAGGCGTCGTGATCAGTCGGCAATGGCTGGTCGCTTGCCTGCCCAACCCCTGAATTCCTTCCAGGAGATGCACGGTGAAACCCATAGAAACCGATCTCACCAATCTGATCGTCATACCGAACGAGGAAAAATCGTCCGACGTTTCGCGTCGTTCGTTCTTCCAGTGGAGCGCGATGGGCGCGGCCGGCCTGGTTGCCGCCAGCGGCCTCACAGCCATCGCTTCAGCTGCCACCAGTCCCATTGCAAAACTTGCCACCACTTCCGGTTCAGCCAACAGCAAACTGGCCGTCAAAGACCGCATCATCCTCGTGGCCGCCGAAATCGCCGAAGCCCTCGCAGTTACAACCTATTCCAACATCATCAACACCGCCCCATTCTTCACCCGCCTCGAAGAGGACGACCGGGGCTACCTGCTGGGCGCTCTTCAGGAAGAAATGTCTCACTACCTGCTTGAGCAATCGACCACCAACCAGGACACGCCCTACACCTCGTTTTTCTATCCCCTGAACATGTTCGCCGACGCCCAAACCACGCTGAATACTCTGGTCACGCTCGAAGACGCATTCATCGCCGCCTATCTGGTAGGAGTCCGCGACTTCAGCACTCTGGAGCTGCGAGTCACCTCGGCCCGGATCATGGGCATCGAAAGCGATCACCGTACGCTAGCCAGAGTCGTCGCACCCGGCGTCGCGGCCCAGGATGGCGGCCCGATCGAAACCATCACCGGACTCGCGGGCGTTGCGGAAAGCGTCGATCCTCCCAACAACAACGGCTACGAGCGAACGGCCTGCTGGAACCGCATCGATCAGGCAGTCGCAGCCCTGTTGCCGTTCGTCGACGTAAACGCCGCCGCGGCGGCCGGATTCGACACTTCCAAGTCGTATCCGTTCCAGCCCTTCACGCCAACCCTCCCCAATCCGCTGGGAGATTTCTTTTCATTCTCCGGATGCTGATCTACAAAAAATAATCCAGGACGGGTGCCCCATTTCTCGCCGCGTTCTGTGCGGCGAGAAGTGGGGAATTACACGAAGAATGTCACTCAAGGAGTCTTCCATGTTCGAAGGAATCTTTCAGCCCATGCACCTGATCGTAATCGCAGGAATCACCCTTCTGATTTTCGGCCCAAAGAAGTTACCGGAACTCGGCAAAGGACTAGGCGAAAGCATCCGCGGCTTCAAGAGCGCGATGTCGACAGACACAAACGGCGACGCGCAGAAAAATAAACTCACTACCAGGTGAGTAGAGTTAACCCGCGTTCTTGAAGCGCTGGATTCTCGACGCATTTCGCCATCTCTGCCGAACTCGCAGAGCCGGGCCCCCACCATCGGGCCATTGACCCCGGCTCCGAACCGGCCTAACGTGCGATGGTCGAATCACACCATTCTCCGTTCTTGGGCCCCGCGGTTCCCCCGTCTCCCCCTCGGCACGACTTCAGGTCAGTGCACTCAGCTATCTGGTGGAGGATCACATGAAGCACATCCGCATCGCCCTTTTGTTTCTCTGCGCCTGTTCCGCTTCCGCGGCTTGGGCCCAGCGCTCGCAGGCCAGCAACCCTCTCAACAACTGGAGCGAATTCCTTACAACCAATATGGATCGCTACAACTCCGCAGAAAATACGATCAACGTCAGCAACGTAAAGAACCTGAAATTGAAGTGGACGAACTTCATCGGTACCAACCAGGCTTCTTCCCCGGCCGTAGCCAACGGAGTGGTCTACGTCCAGTCGGAAAGCGGCAGCTTCGGCAACCTGGGCGCTATCAGAGGCCTCGCCGGGACAACGCTCTGGGGTTACTTTGAAGACGTTGATGCCGCTTCAACCTCCACCCCAGCCGTGGCCAACGGCGTGGTCTATGTCGGCATCGGTTACAGCGCCGTTCAGGCCAACGACGCCACCACCGGCGCACTCCTATGGAGCACCCCGCCGCTTGGCGACTTCATCTCTCAGTCCTCGCCGGCCGTCGCGTATGGGATGGTTTTCATCGGCGTGGATTCTGACGGCACCGCGGGAGGTTTTGTGTACGCGCTCTCGACCGTCGACGGCTCGATAGTGTGGTCTTTCCCAACCGGGGACGAGGTCGATTCCTCTCCCGCGGTGGTGGGCAACGTGGTTTACGTCGGATCGAGTGACAATAACGTGTATGCGCTGAGAGTGCGCACCGGCGACTTGCTGTGGAGTTATACGACCGGTGGCCCGGTGCAGTCCTCCGCCGCCGTAGTCAATGGAGTGGTTTATATCGGCTCGTGGGACAACAATCTCTATGCGCTCAACGCGACGACCGGCGTCAAGCTGTGGAGTTTTACCGCCGGCTCAGGGTTCACCTCCGCGCCGGCCGTTGCCAACGGAGTGGTTTACGCAGGATCAACCGACGGCAGTTTGTATGCCTTGAATTCCACGACTGGCGCAAAGTTGTGGAGTTTCGCCACAGGCGGCGGCGTCTCTTCACCTGCTGTCGCGAACGGCGTGGTCTATGTCGGCTCCCCCACGTCAAAGGGCCGCGGGGCCAACCTCTACGCGCTGAACGCCAGCACCGGCGTCAAGCTCTGGAGCTACGTCCCCAACGTGCCGGCAGCGCAGACCTGCCTCTGTTCACCAAGCGTGGCCAACGGGCAGGTTTATTTCGGGTCGTCCACCCACGGCATTGCCGCCTTCGGCCTGAATTGAAGACAGGAAAGACGAAATAATGTAGGGACACCCGCCCTCGGCTGTCCAGCGGCCCGGAATTATCGGGCCGCTTTTTTTTCACTCACAGACGATTCGTCCTACCAGATCCGCACCCGTTCGTCCGGCGCCAGGTACAGCTTTTCTCCTGGCGTCACATCGAAGTCCCCATACCACGCGTCGATGTTGCGCACGGTCTCCGCCCGATATTCTCCCGGGGCGTGCCCGTCGGTCAGCACTTCCTGCCGCAGCGCCGCGTCGCGCAGCTTCTCTCCCCAATTCTGTGCGAAAGCCAGAAAGAACTGCTGATCTCCCGAGAACCCATCCTGCTCCGGCGCTGCCTTGCCGGCGAGTGACGCTTTGTATCCGTCATAAGCCGCCGCCAATCCAGCCACATCGGCAATGTTCTCGGCTAACGTTTGCTTTCCATTGACCGCCAGGTCAGGGAATGGCTTGTAAGTGTCGTACTGCGCTGCCAGCCGGGCAGTCGCTTCATCAAAGTGCTTCAGGTCTTCCGGAGTCCACCAGTTGCGCAGGCGGCCCTTCGAGTCGAATGTACTGCCTTCCGTATCGAAGGTATGGCTGATCTCGTGCCCGATCACGGTTCCAATCGCACCATAATTCGCCGCAGCCGGGGCCAGCGGATCGTAAAACGGCGGCTGCAAAATCGCAGCTGGGAAGCTCAGCGCATTCTGCAACGGCAGGTTCACCGCGTTCACCGTCTGCGCAGTCATCGACCATTCCTTCTTGTCCACCGCCTTCCCCAGTCGCGCGATCTGCCGCTGATATTCCGACAATTTTCCGCGCCACACATTCCCGAACAGATCGCCGGCTTTCACTTCGTAGTTCGAATAGTCATGCCAGCTCTCGCCATATCCGATGCCCACATATAAGGTAGACAGCTTCGCCTCGGCCTCCGCCTTGGTCGCGGGATTCATCCACGTCAGCGCCTCAATGCGTTTGCGATATGCCGCGATGATGTTCGCTACCATCACTTCGGCCTGCGCCTTCGCTTCCGGCGGAAAATATTTGGCCGCGTAAGCCTCGCCCACGACATCGCCAAGATACTCGTCCACCACGAACACCGCCCTTTGCCAGCGCGGACGCTGCTGCTGCGTCCCCGACAGCGTTTTGCCGAAAAATTCAAATCGCGCTTCCGCAAAATTCTTGGGAAGCACTCCCGAGTATCCATCGATGACATGAAACGCAAGCCAGTCTTTCCACGTCTCCAGCGGCTGCGACGCCACCAGCGCCGACTCCCCGGTAAACGCCGTCGGCTGCCACACGATGAAACTATCGACATGGCTCAGCCCCGCACCGCGAAAGTATTCCGCCCACTCCAGCCCCGGAGCCTTCGCTCCGAAATCGCCTTGCTTCCACGTGTTGTTCGCCTTGTGAATGTCGTCGTTCTCGGCCAGCGTCAGATGTGTTTCCGCGATTGCATGCTCCAGATCGAAGATGCGCTTCGCACGCGCATCGGGATCGGAAAAGCCCGCCAGTTTGAGCATTGTCGAAACGTGAGCGACATAAGCCTCACGAGTCTTCTTCATATGCTCGCTGTCGGCGAGGTAGTATTCGCGGTCCGGCAGTTGCAGCCCGCCCTGCATGAGGTAAGCGGTGTAGTGATCAGAATCGGCAAATCCCGGCGCAACCCACATCCCAAAAAGGTTCGGAGTATGAAAGTTGGTGTTATTGAGCGCGTCCACATCGGCGCGCAAAGTCTCTCCCAGCGCCCGCGCCAGTTCTTTCTTGTCGCGAATCGCCGCAATGGCATCCAGATGCGGCTTCAGCGGCGACATTCCCTTCGCCTCGATCGCCGCCTCGTCCATATAAGAGTTATAGAGGTCCGCGACCTTGCGCTCCTTCGAACCGGCGGCCGCATTCGCCTTCGCCATCTCGGCGATCAGGTCAGAGGTCCGCTTATTGCTTAGATCTTCCAGCTTCGTCCACACATCGACACCGGCTCGGTCCGGCGGAATTACCGCTCGCGCAATCCACGCCCCATTGGCGTACAGATAAAAATCGTCGCCCGGCTTCACCGAGCGATCAAGGTTGGCGGCAACGATTCCATGCGGGTCTTCCGCGGACGCGATCGGCGCCCACGCAGCATAAAGCGCCGTTGCGCAAATAATGGCGAACTTCGAGAACTTCGGAATCAATTTCATGCAGGCTCCAGGTTAAGGGCCGGTAGCCTGAGGGCTACCGGAAAGTTAAGTCACCCATCATCGGTATCAATCCGCGGTCGGTCGTGGTCGAATCGCTCCGATTTTGGTAGTGGTGCAGTTGCCTTCGTATCGACGGAGTCATCCTGAGCGTAGCCGCTTTTCAGGCGGAGCGAAGGATCTCAGTCTGTATCGGCTCGGCGCGCAAGCCAAATTGCGCCACCACCCCGATTTTGGGGTGGCGCAGCGCTTAAGCGCTGCGACAACTTGCTCGTTTCCATCGCGGCTTCAGCCGCTGAGGTGAATTGCCGGTCGCCAACCAGTTGTCACCACCGGCACAGATCGACCTCATTGGACGGCCAAATCCCACAGATGTCATGCCTGGATTGGATGCAGTCGTACGCATTAGCGTGGGATCGTCCCAACTCACGACCTTCTTATAAACGAAGACTCCTCTTATGCCACGCGCTGGCCTGTTCATAAGCATAAGCCAGCCGCAGCACGAGGTCCTCCCGCCACTGCGGCCCCGCAATCTGCAATCCGATCGGCAATCCACCTTGTGTGAATCCGCAAGGCACCGAAATCGCCGGCAATCCCCAGACATTGAATGGGCGCGTATTGCGTAACAGCCTCAACTCCGCCGGCCGCAGCCTCTCCGGATTGGCCTTCAAATCCGCAATCGCCGGCGCCGGCATCGGCATCGTCGGCGTTACGATCAAGTCGACATCTGCGAAGACTCGTGCAATGCTCCGTCGGGCCTCATCCAATTCCCGCCGCCGCTGAATATACTCCGCCGCCGTAACTTTCTCTCCCGAGCGAATCCTCCGCAAAGTTTCCGCCTGATACAACTCTGGACTCTTCGCCACATTTTCTGCGTGGTACGCATAAGACTCCGCCGCTTGCAACGTGCGATCGGTGGGCACATCGACTTTGATCTCCCGAATCCCAGCAACCAAAGTTTCGATCCCCGACAAAGCATGATCCACAGCCGAACTCACTTCCGCATCCAGATCATCGAAGAAATGGTCCCGAGGCACGCCCACGCGCAACGGCTTCGTGTCTTCGTGCAGCCCGCCCACATAATCAGTGATCGGAACATCCGCCGAAGTAATATCCCGCGCATCGTATCCCGCAATCTCCTGGAGCACAACTGCCGCATCCTTTACAGATAAAGTCAGCGGACCGACATGATCGAGAGACGTCGAAAGCGGAGTCACTCCCCGGCTCGAAACTCTCCCATAAGTCGGTTTCAGCCCCACACATCCGCAAAGCGCCGCCGGCTCGCGAATCGATCCCGCCGTGTCCGTTCCAATTGCTGCGAAAGCCATTCGCGCAGTCACAGCCGCCGCCGACCCGCCCGACGATCCTCCGGTAATTCGCCCCACATCCCACGGATTGTGCGCCTCGCCAAAATGACTGACCAGCGAACTCCCGCCATAAGCAAACTCATGCAGATTATTTTTCCCGACGATCACCGCCCCAGCCAGCCGCAAACGACGCACGACTTCGGCATCTTCCGTCGGCACGCGATTCTCATGCAGCGCGCTGCCGGAAGTAGTTCGCACTCCGGCGGTATCGATCAAATCCTTCAGGGCAAAAGGAATCCCATGCAGCGGCCCGCGCCACTCTCCCCGCAGAATCTCAGCCTCAGACCTCCGCGCGTCGGCCAACGCAGATTCCGCCATCACCGTGATAAATGCATTCAACGACGGATTCAGCGACTCGATGCGCCGAAGACAATCCTCCGTGACTTCCGCGGGCGAAATCTCCCGCCCGCGCAACCGCGAAGCCAAATCCGAAATTGTCATGAACTCCGTCATAGTCCGGCCAGCCATTGTATAAGCAGCAAGAATTCTTCAGCCACGGATTCACCCGGATCAACTCGGATAAAGCAAGCAGGGAAATCCGTGACGATCCGCGAAAATCCATGGCGAAAGATTTCCTCTGTGCGCCTCTGTGTTCTCTGTGGTGAAAGGGTTTTCCGGAAGTCCTATAATGACCCGGGAGATCAGAAAATGGCGGAACTCACCATCACCCCCGTAGCAACCCACGGATTTTTCGTCGATGGCCGCTGGCACGAAGACGGAGACCTCGTCGAAATCCGCTCCCCCTACGACGGCTCCCTGATCGCCCGCGTAATCCAGGGCCGCAAAGAGGACGCCGAAGCCGCCATCGCCGCCGCCGTCCGCGCCTTCGGCACCACCCGCCGCCTGCCCGCCTTCGAGCGCCAAAGAGTTCTCCGCCAGATCGCCGCTTTCATGACCGAGCGCAAGGAAGAATTCGCCCGCACCCTGTGCCAGGAAGCCGGCAAGCCCCTCAAAGCCGCCCGCACCGAAGTCGACCGCTCCATCTTCACCTTTCAGGTCGCCGCCGAAGAAAGCACCCGCATCTACGGCGAATTTCTTCCTCTCGACTGGCAGGAATACACTGCCGGACGCTGGGGCATCGTCCGCCGTTTCCCGCTCGGCCCGGTCGCCGGCATTACGCCGTTCAATTTCCCGATCAACCTCGTCGCCCACAAAGTCGCGCCCGCCATCGCCGCCGGATGCCCCATGATCCTCAAGCCCGCCCCGCAAACTCCCCTCTGCTCCTTATTATTGGCCGAGTGCGTGCAACAGGCCGGATGGCCCGACGGCGGCCTCAACGTCCTCCCCCTTTCCAATGAGGACGCCAGCCTGCTCGTCACCGACGACCGCATCAAGCTCATCAGCTTCACCGGCAGCGTCCCAGTCGGCTGGGATATCAAGCGCCGCGCCGGGAAGAAAAAAGTCGTCCTCGAGCTCGGAGGCAACGCCGCCGTCATCGTCCACAGCGATGCCGATCTGAGCTACGCCGCTGACCGTTGTGTCGCCGGAGGCTTCGGCTACGCCGGCCAGACCTGCATCTCCGTCCAGCGCATCCTCGTCGAGCAATCCGTCTACGGGAAGTTCACGGACCTATTCGTGGAAGGGGTAAAGCAACTAAAGACCGGCGACCCGCTCGACGAATCCACCGACGTCGGCCCTCTCATCCGCGAAAGCGACGCCATCCGCACCACAGCCTGGATTGAGGAAGCCGTCCGCGCCGGAGCCCGCGTCCTCTGCGGCGGACACCGCAAGAACTCGATCGTCGAACCAACCGTCCTCACCGGCACCAGGCCCGATATGAAAGTGAACTGCCAGGAAATCTTCGGCCCGGTCGTCACCATTGAACCCTACAGCGATTTCGATAAAGCCCTGCGCATGGTCAATCAATCCAGTTTCGGCCTTCAGGCCGGAATCTTCACCCGCGACGCCAAGCTGCTCTTTCAGGCCTATGAAGAACTGGAAGTCGGTGGCCTCATCGCCGGAGACGCCCCCTCTTTCCGCATCGACCAAATGCCCTACGGCGGCATCAAAGACTCCGGCCTCGGCCGCGAAGGCGTCCGCTACGCCATCGACGAAATGACCGAGCCCAAACTCCTGGTCATGAACCTGCGGTAGCTCCTGAACCAGCGCTGGCGGGCCGCCGGCTCACCCACCTGAGATCGCACCCGCAGCCGCACCTCAACCCCGACCGCACCCCAGCGCAGCCGCACCCCCACCCCGACCGCACCCCAACCGCGGCCGCCCCCCCACCATACCCCCACCACACCTGCACCCCAACCGCAGCCGCACCCCAACTGCAGCCGCACCCCAACCACGTTGTCATCCCGAGCGGAGCCGCTCTTCAGGCGAAGAGAGGGATCTCCCCCTCCACGAAATCCGAGGACCTATGCCAGCAGCGCCCCGCACGAACTGCCAAGTCCCCACGTGTGAAATCCCAGTCCATTTTTCAATCGTGGTTCCAATTCGAAATCATTTCACAATGAATTTTCAAAAACGCCGCGACAAAAGTCCGACAAAGTATTTATAATTTCGAGTTCCACACAACAACCCAGAAAACCCGTAAGGTTTTCTCGACAACAAAGAACGGTCTCATTCAACGGCGGACGATCCGCCGGGTCTCGCAAGTCAGATCGTTAGGGAATGTCACAGATCTTTCATCGCAGTACGAATAGTCTGGCCCGCGCCACGATTTATGGCGCCGTCTTCGTCGTAGTTGCGCTGGGATATCTCCAATACGAGATCCAGGGCTCTCCCTACGTGACCTATGCCGGCGTGCGCAAGCCGCAGCCGGTTCCGTTCAGCCATCAGCACCACGTCACCGGACTCGGCATCGACTGCCGCTACTGCCACACTTCGGTCGAAACATCCAGCTTTGCCGGCATCCCTCCGACCAAAACGTGCATGAACTGCCACTCGCAGATCTGGACCAACGCCGCCCTGCTCGAGCCCGTCCGCGCCAGCTACAAAAGCGGCGAATCCCTGCAATGGACGCGCGTCAACACCCTGCCCGACTTCGTTTATTTCAATCACAGCATCCACGTCACGAAGGGCGTAGGCTGCAACACCTGCCACGGCCCCGTCGACAAAATGCCCTACATGTACCAGGAAGCGTCGCTGAATATGGGATGGTGCTTAAGCTGCCATCGCAATCCGGGAGAGAACCTGCGTCCGCGCGACCAGGTCTTTAATATGCGCTACCAGCAGCCAACCAGCACAACCCCGGTCGTCATGGAAAGCCGCACATTCACCGATCAAGCCGCGCTCGGCAAATTTCTAACCTGGAAGTACAACGTCCGGAGCGTGAAAGACATTACGACATGCAGCACCTGTCATAGATAAGGTTTTGGTGGAAGAGCCGGGCTTCAGCCCGGCGTGAGGCGATCGAATTCGAGTGGAAGAGCGTGGCCTTAGCTACGCGTCGTGGGTCTGAAGTTAGGTGGAAGAGCGTGGCTTTAGCCACGCGTCAGGGAATTGACGATTGAAGGGCCTTCAGGCCCCGGCAACAAAGCCGGGGAGCGGCGAAAGAAAATAGCCCGGCGCTTCAGCGCCGGGTAGAACCGCAAAATGATTTCCGTCCCGTAGGGACGGCTGAAACGCCAACGAAATGCCGAACGACGAAACCAAATCGGACCTGGTCCAAATCAAGACCAAGGAAGACGTCTGCCCGAGCAAGAAACTCACGCTCGCCGGCGTCCGCGAACGCATCGACTACGCCCTCGCCGACGACGCCGAACGAAAAACCGGCCCGGAATACTGGCGCTCCCTCGAAGAACTCGCTGGCTCGGAAGAATTCCAGGAAGCCCTGCACCGCGAATTCCCCAAAGGCGCTTCCGAATGGATCGACACCACTTCCCGCCGCGGCTTCCTGAAAGTCATGGGCGCCTCGCTCGGCCTGGCGGGATTAACGGCAACCACCGGATGCGTCAAGCTCCCCCTCGAGCCCATCGTCCCCTACGTCCGCCAACCGGAAAACGTAATCCCCGGCCGCCCGCAGTATTACGCGACCGCCGTCACCCTCGGCGGATACGCCAGCCCCGTCCTCGTCGAAAGCCATCTCGGCCGCCCCACAAAAATCGAAGGCAACGACCTGCACCCGGCCTCGCAAGGCGGCACCGACATCTTCACTCAGGCCGCGATTCTCGGCCTTTACGATCCCGACCGCTCGCAGAGCGTCGTCTCCATGGGCGATCTGCGCTCGCTTCCGGCTTTCATGAGCGCGATCCGCGGCCCGCTCAACGCCCAGAAAACATTGCAGGGCGCGGGCATCCGCATCCTCACGACGACAATCACGTCGCCCACGCTCGCCGACCAGCTCCGCAACTTCCAGAAGACCTATCCGCAGGCCAAGTGGCACGTCTACGAGCCTATCAATCGCGACAACGTCCTCGAAGGCGCAAAGCTCGCCTTCGGACAGCCCGTCGAAACGCGCTACGACTTCTCGAAAGCCGACGTCATCGTCTCGCTCGACGCCGACTTCCTCTATGCCGGATTCCCCGGCAACACGAAATACATTCGCGACTTCGCCAGCCGCCGCAATCCCGACGGCAACATGAACCGCCTGTACGTGATCGAGAGCACGCCAAGTTCAACCGGCGCGAAGGCGGATCACCGGCTGCCACTTGGGGCATCGATGGTTGACGCGATAACGCGTGCGATGAGCCAAGTCGAAGAAGTTTCGGCAGAGGTCTCGCAGTTCGCGAAACCGATGGTGGCTGATCTTGAGGCGCATAAGGGATCAAGTGTTGTAATCGCCGGAGATCATCAACCGCCAGCTGTGCATGCAGTTGTTTGTTATATCAACCAGCAATTACTCGGCAACGTCGGCAAAACCGTCTTCTATACCGAGCCCGTCGATGCCAATCCGCTCAACCAAACCGAATCCATCAAAGAACTCGCGGCCGACATGCAGGCCGGCAAAGTCGACCTGCTGATCATCCTCGGAGGAAATCCAGCCTACGACACGCCAGCCGACCTCAACTTCGCCGAACTACTCAAGAGCAACAAAGTTCCGCTGCGTGTACACCACGGTCTTTACAACAACGAGACCGCCGAACTCTGCCAGTGGCACATCAACGGCGCCCACGAGCTCGAATCCTGGGGCGATGCCCGAGCCTACGACGGAACCGCCAGCATCATCCAGCCGCTGATCGCGCCGCTCTACAACGGCAAGAGCGTAATCGAATTTGTAGCGTTACTGAACGGCCAGGCAGAAGCCAACGGATACGATCTCGTCCGCGCCTACTGGCAGAAGCACCCTGACGCATGTGCAGGTATTTGCCCCGACTTCGAGCAGTTCTGGCGCAAGTCGCTGCACGACGGCTGGATTGAAGGCACAACGTTCGTGCCGAAGCCGATCGTTACAAAGTATGGAGCAATGTCCCCCGGAAAGGGCAAATCTGCCGACCCCAACGCCATCGAACTCAACATCCGCCGCGACCCCACCATCTGGGGCGGAGAATTCTCCAACAACGGCTGGCTCCAGGAACTTCCCAAGCCGATGTCGAAGCTCACCTGGGACAACGCCGTCCAGATCGGCCCCAAGATGGCCGAGCGGCTGGGCGTCAAGTCCATCGACGTAGTCGAACTCGAACTGAATGGCAAGAAAGTCACCGGCCCGGTCTGGGTCCAGCCCGGCCACCCCGACAATTCCGTCACCGTCACGCTCGGCTACGGACGCACCCGCGCCGGCCGCGTCGGTACCGCCCAGGGCTTCGACGCGTATCCCCTGCGCACCAGCGCCGCCCCCTGGATCGCCACCGGAGTAACCATCCGCAAGACCGGCGACACCTACGGGCTCGCCTCCACCCAGGGCTATCAGTGGATGGATACGCCCGACGGCGCCCATCGTCCCCTGGTACGCGAAGCCAGCCTCGAGGAATATCGCAAGAACCCGAAATTCGCGATCGAAATGGACGAAAATCCTGCCTACTCGGATTCTCTCTACGAACCCTATCCGTACAAAGAAGAAGCCTACGCCTGGGGCATGTCGATCGACCTGAACAGGTGCGTCGGCTGCAATAACTGTATGGTCGCTTGTCAGTCGGAGAACAACATTGCTGTCGTCGGCAAAGAGCAATGCGCCATCGGCCGCCACATGCACTGGATTCGCATCGATACTTATTATCAATATCCCGATCAGGAAGCCCACGATCGCGATAATCCCAAGGCATACTTCCAGCCCGTACCTTGCATGCAGTGCGAAAACGCCCCTTGCGAAGTTGTTTGCCCGGTAGGAGCGACCGTCCACTCCACCGAAGGCCTGAACGACATGACCTACAACCGCTGCGTGGGCACGCGCTACTGCTCGAACAACTGTCCGTACAAAGTCCGCCGCTTCAACTTCCTGCTCTTCCAGGACTGGGACACGCCGCAATACAAGATGATGCGCAACCCCGACGTCAGCGTGCGCAGCCGCGGCGTCATGGAAAAATGCACCTACTGCGTGCAGCGCATCAACGAGCGCCGCATCGACACGGAGACAGCCTCAGTCCGCGAAGGCAAGGAAATCAAGATTGGCGACGAACTGAAAACCGCCTGCCAGCAATCCTGCCCGGCGGAAGCCATCGTGTTCGGCAACATCAACGACCCGAATAGTGAGGTCTCAAAACTGAAAGCGCTGTCACGCAACTACAGCCTGCTGGGCGAACTAAACACCCGCCCCCGCACGACATATTTAGCGGAAGTCCGTAACCCGAACCCGGAATTATCGGGTTGAAGAGAAACATGTAGGGACAGCCGCCCTCGGCTGTCCACCGCGCGCAGCGCGGTGGTTAGAGGATTCGTATCAGGGCACGGCTTCAGCCGCGCCGAAAAGAGGCTGGTCACTAAAGCGGCTTTAGCCGCTGAGGTTTTAGTGGAAGAGTTTAGTCAAAGAGCGGCGCTTTAGCGCCGCGACAGAAACAACAGTGGAAGAGCGGGTTCAGGACAACAGCATCACGTGGGCCCATCAAGGCCGCGAGAGAGAAACAGTGGAAGAGCGGCCCATCAAGGCCGCGAGAGAAAGAACAGTGGAAGAGCGGCCCTTTAGGGCCGCGTAAAGGACGAGATAAAACAGGGGCTTTAGCCTCCGCAACCCGCATGCCAGAGCAATACAAATCGGCCACCGAACTCGACCGCGCCCCGGTCATCGAGCCCGGACACACCTTCGGCACGGTCACGGAAAAAATCTCCGCCATCGTCCTGACCCGTCCCGCCTCCAACGGATGGTTCATCGGTTTCGGCATCTGCTTCATGCTCACCATGATGATGCTCTATGCCATCGGATACCTGTTCCTCAAGGGCATTGGCATCTGGGGCGACACCATCCCCATCGGCTGGGGATTCGCCATCGTCAACTTCGTCTGGTGGATCGGCATCGGCCACGCCGGCACGCTCATCTCCGCCATCCTTCTTCTGCTGCGCCAGCCCTGGCGCAACTCGATCAACCGCTTCGCCGAAGCCATGACGCTGTTCGCCGTGGCCGCCGCCGGAATTTTCCCCGCCATCCACGTCGGCCGTCCGTGGCTCGCTTACTGGCTGTTCCCCATCCCCAATACCATGCGCGTGTGGCCGCAGTTCCGCAGCCCGCTCATGTGGGATGTCTTCGCCGTCTCCACCTACGCCACGATCTCGGCACTATTTTGGTACACAGGCCTTATTCCGGACATGGCCACCCTCCGCGACCGCACCGACAACAAGGCGCTCAAAATCGTTTACGGCACGCTCTGCATGGGATGGCGCGGCTCCGCCCGCCACTGGCACCGTTACGAGACGATGTACCTGTTGCTCGCTGGCCTCGCGACGCCGCTGGTGCTCTCCGTCCACACGGTCGTCAGCTTCGACTTCGCCATCGGCATCGTCCCCGGATGGCACACCACCATCTTCCCGCCCTACTTCGTCGCGGGCGCCATCTACTCCGGCTTCGCCATGGTGCTGATGCTGGCGATTCCGATCCGCAAAATTTACGGCCTGGAAGATTTCATCACCGAGCGCCATCTTCAGAACTCCGCCAAAGTCATGCTCGCGACGGGCCTGATCGTGGCCTACGGCTATGGCATCGAAGCGTTCATGGGGTGGTACAGCGGCGACCGCTATGACGCCTTCACCCTTTGGAACCGCCTGCACGGCCCCTACGCACCCTGGTACTTCGCGCTGCTGGCCTGCAACATTTTTATTCCGCAGGTGCTCTGGATCCGCAAGCTGCGCACCAGTCCGGTCGCGTTGTTCATTATCTCCGGCGTCGTCCTGGTCGGCATGTGGCTGGAGCGTTTCATTATCATCGTCGTCAGCCTGAGTCGCGACTTCCTGAACTCTTCCTGGGGCATGTACTACCCCACGCGCTGGGACTGGATGACTTTCATCGGTACTCTCGGCATGTTCCTGATGCTGATGTTCCTGTTCCTGCGCCTGCTGCCCGCCATCTCGATCTTCGAAATGCGCACGCTCCTGCCCGAAGCCGAGGTGAAAGAATGACGTCGAGATCGACGCAGGCCTCATTGGGTTGGGCTTTTGGGTGGAGCAGCGCTTTCAGCGCTGCCATCAATGCGCTCGATTTGTATGGGCCCGGCTTCAGCCGCGCCGCGCGGCGGAATTTTGCCGCGAGCCGGAATTTTGCCGTGGGCTGGCGGTTCGCCGTGTGTCGGGGTTTTGTGGAAGAGCCCGGCTTCAGCCGGGCGTCAGCGGCCCGTGAAGAGGCGGCTTTAGCCGCTGGGGGTGGCTTCTAATGGCGAAGCGCGATCCCATCTACGGCATCATGGCGGAATTCGATTCCGCCCAGGCCCTCGTCGACGCCGCCCGCGCCACGCACCAGGCCGGCTACAAGAAGATCGACGCCTACAGCCCGTTCCCCATCGAAGGCCTCGCCGAAGAAATCGGCTTCCATCACGATGAAGTTCCGCTCGTAGTCCTGATCGGCGGCATCATCGGCGGCTGCACCGGATACGCCATGCAGTACTGGATGTCCGCCGTCGACTACCCGCTCAACATCGGCGGCAAGCCGTATCACTCCTGGCCTGCATTCATCGTCATCACATTCGAAATGACGATTCTGTTCGCCGGAATTTCGGCGGTCTTCGGCATGTTGGCCCTCAACGGCCTGCCCATGCCGTACCACCCGGTCTTCAACGTGCCGCGTTTTTCGTCGGCCTCGAAAGACCGCTTCTTCCTGATCGTCTTCTCGTCCGACAAGAACTACGACCCGGCGACCACGCGCGCGTTCCTCGAACAGTTTCAACCGCGATCGCTCTCGGAGGTGCCCAGCTAAAATGGCCCTCCTCCTAAAATCTGCCCGAACCCAAAGCCCTTGTCATCCTGAGCGGAGCCGCTTTTCAGGCGAAGCGAAGGATCTCAGTCTCATCGACACTCGCCGCAGTGCAGGCATAGCCGCCCTGCTCGTAATCATCGCCCTCACCTCCGCCTGCCGCATCGACATGCACGTGCAGCCCCGCGAGAACCCGCTCTCGCGCAGCGATTTCTTCGCCGACCATCGCTCGGCCCGTCCGCCCATCGAAGGCACCGTAGCCCGCGGCCAGCTTCACGAAGACTCATACTTCTATACCGGAAAAATCGGCAACAACCCCGGCGACGTCATGCCCTTCGCCGTGACCAAAGAAGTCCTCGCCCGCGGCCAGGAGCGTTACAACATCTATTGTGCCCCCTGCCACTCCCGCGTCGGAGACGGCAAAGGCTTTGTCCCCTCCCGCGGCTTCTCGCGCATGCCTCCGTCGTTCCACGACCCGCGCCTGCAAAAAGCTCCGCTGGGATATTTCTTCGACGTGATCACCAACGGCTTCGGCATCATGCCCGACTATGCCTCGCAGATTCCCACCGAGGACCGTTGGAAGATCATCGCCTACGTCCGTGCCTTGCAGCTCAGCCAGAATGCGACCATGGCCGACGTACCGCAGGGACAGAAAATTCCCTCCGAGCCGCCGGAGTTCCGCGAGCCCGGATCCGGCGCAACCCTGCCGCAACTCGCGCCCGAAAAGAAATCCGAAGCCATGAAAGAGGAAAGTAAATGACCGGCGCCGTGAAACAATTCGATCTCACGCCGCCGCCGGTAGTCAAAACCATAGCCCAGCGTTCGCTGATCGTCGGCGTCGTGTTCGGTATCGCCGCCCTCGCGCTCGCGTTCACGCGCACCGACGAGTTTTTCCGCGCCTACCTGCTCGGTTACATGTGCTGGCTCGGCGTCGCGCTCGGTTCCATGGCCATCATCATGATCCGCCACCTGACCGGCGGGGGCTGGGGCGTCGTCATCCGCCGCATTCAGGGCGCGGCCATGCGCTCGCTGCCCCTGCTGACCGTGCTCTTTGTCCCCATTGCCGTCGCGGTCTTGCAGCATCGTATTTATCCCTGGGCCATCTGGACGGTATCGCACGATGCCGTGACTGAACCCCACATCCATGAGCATCTCGCGAAGAACGGGTTCGTCCTGAGTGCATATCTCAATTCTTCCGGATTCATCATTCGCGCCATCATCTACTTCGCGATCTGGAACGTGATCGCCTTCCTGCTCTCGAAGTGGTCCAAAGAGGGCGACCGGCCCAACGCCCCCGACAACACCGAAAAATTTAAAGCTGTCGCCGGCCCCGGCCTCATCCTTTACGCCTTTACCATCAGCTTCGCGGCCATCGACTGGGTGATGTCGCTCGACCCCAGCTGGATCTCCACCATCTTCGGCCTGATCATCCTCATTGGCCAGGTGCTCTCGGCCATGTGTCTTGCCGTGGTGGTCGAGCGCATTCTCGTCAATTACAAGCCGATGTCCGAAATGCTGACGCCCGACTTCGTTCACGACCACGGCAAGTGGATGATGACGTTCATCATGGTGTGGGCCTACTTCAGCTTTTCGCAGTGGCTGATCATCTGGGCCGGCAACCTGCCCTCGGAAATCAGCTTCTACATGTTGCGGCTGCATGGAGGCTGGGGCCAGGTCGGGCTGTTCCTGGCGCTCTTCCACTTCTGCGTTCCGTTCGCGATTCTGTTGTCGCGCCCTTTCAAGCGCAACATCCACAAGCTGGTCTGGGTCGCAATCTGGCTGATCTTCATGCGCTACGTCGACCTGTTCTGGATCATCGAGCCGAACTTTTCGACGTCATTCACCGTGACCATCGCCGATATCGTGGTTCCGGTTGCCATCGGCGGAATCTGGCTGGCGTTCTTCTTCCGCAATCTCGGATCGCTGCCCCTGCTCCCCGCCTACGATCCGTCGGCCATTGAAGTTCTCGAACCCGAGCCGCATCATGGGGGAACATAGATGGGAAAGCAGGGAAACAGGCGCATTTGCCGAAAACGCATAGCATGACGGACCACCTCCAACACGCGAAGCACGCTGGCCACGGCGACTACGAACGCTCCGACGTCGGGATCAGGGGCGTCGTGTACTTTCTCATCGGCCTCGCCATTGCTTGTGTTTTTGCCTATTTTGTAGTCGAAGGCCTTTTCTGGTATCTCGACAAACGCTTCGAAGGCACGCAGCCGCCCGTCAGCCCGCTGGTCACCAACGCGCCGAAAGATACGCGCACCATTCCGCCGCAATATGGCAACAACTACGAAAAGTATCTGAAAGACGCATTTCCCGCTCCGCAACTCGAAACCGACGAGCAAACCGAGCTCAACAAAATTCGCCTGCGCGAAGAAGATACTCTGAGTACCTACGGCTACGTGGATAAGAACTCCGGCACTGTGCGCATCCCCATCGACCGCGCCATGGAACTGCTCGCGCAGCGCGGACTGCCAGTCCGCTCCACCTCTGCAAGCACCGAATCGGCATCAACCGCGCAGCCGAAAGCGGCAGGCCCGAGCGCAACGAAAGCGAGTGGAACGAAAGCGAGTGGAACTGAAGCCGGAACTAAAGCGGAAAGTAAAGCGAGTGGAACTAAAGCGAGTGGAAGTAAGAAGGGGGGTAAATAGTGTCGCGTCCGTTTGTCATTCCGAGGAGCGCAGCGACGAGGAACCTGCTGTTTCTCGCCACTACGCTCACCGCCTGTGCCCTCCTGAGTTCCTCGGGCTGGGCTCAAGCCATGTCCAAGGGCATCCTGTCGCCTCCGGCCAATGTCCGCCCGCCCTACCTCGAGAACGTCGGCATCGAACAGCATCTCGACGCCCAGGTTCCCGTCGGCCTCGCCTTCACCGACGACTCCGGCCAAGCCGTCAAGCTCGGCGACTACTTCGGCAAGAAGCCGCTGATCCTCAATCTCGTCTACTACAACTGCACCATGCTCTGCGGAGAAGCTCTCTCCGGCCTCACCGGCGCAATGAAGATGATCAAGTTCGACGCCGGCAACGAATACGACGTGATTACCGTCAGCTTCGATCCGAGAGAAACCCCGCAGATTGCCGCCGCGAAAAAACAGGAATATCTCAAGCGCTACGGACGCTCCGGCGCCGCCAACGGCTGGCATTTCCTTACCGGCTCCGCCGACTCGATTAACGCGCTCACCAAAGCCGTCGGCTTCCAGTATCAGTACGACCCCAAGCTCAATCAGTACGCCCACGCCACGGCGATCATGGTGCTCACGCCCCAGGGCCGCATCTCGCGCTACTTCTACGGCGTGGACTTCCCGCCCAAAGACTTGCGCATGGGCCTGGTCGAAGCCTCGCAGGAAAAAATCGGGAATGCCGTCGACCAGATCCTGCTCTACTGCTATCACTACAACCCCGCCACCGGAAAATACGGCGCGGTCGTAAGCAACATGCTGAAAGTCGGCGGCGCGCTCACGATATTGCTTTTAGGCGGAATGTTGCTGATTTTCTTCCGCCTGGAAAAGGCAGCTCCGCGCCGCAGCTGGAACGATGAGAGTCACGGAGCCGGTCACAAGAACCATGCCCTCTAACCACTGTCATCCCGAGCGCAGCAAAACGATTCGCGAAGCGAAGAAGTTTCGCGGAGTCGAGGGACCTGGCGTCCTGCCGGACGCGAGCGGATCGATCCATGCGACTTGCCGGCAGCGGAAAAGTCAGGAAAGGGCACGACTTCAGTCGTGCCAAATGCAGGAAATAATCCGCGGCTTTAGCCGCTGAGGTGAGTCTTGAGATGGCCGATGAAGCAAAGAACTCGCAACTCAGGACTCAGGACTAACGACTAGAAATGTTCGATAAACTTCCATTATGGCCGCAGCAGGCCTCCAGCACGGCGGGCAACGTAGATGCTCTGTTCATCTTCCTGCTCATCGTCTCTGGCCTGATGACCGCGCTCATCTTCATCGCCGTCATTTACTTCGCCGCGCGCTATCGCCACCGCAAGGGGGTCCTCGCCGAACAGATCGAGGGTTCGACTCCGCTCGAACTCACCTGGACGATCATTCCGTTCGGCGTGTTCCTCGTCATTTTCGCCTGGAGCGCGGTGGTCTTTTTCCACAGCCGCACCCCACCCCGCGATTCGACCGAAGTCTATGTCGTCGCCAAGCAGTGGATGTGGAAGCTCGAACACGCCGAAGGCCAGCGCGAGATCAACGAGCTGCACGTGCCCGTCGGCCGCGACATCAAGCTCATCATGACCTCGCAGGACGTGATCCACAGCTTCTTCGTGCCCGCGTTCCGCATGAAGCAGGACGTGCTTCCCGGCCGCTACACGGTCGCATGGTTCCGCGCTACCAAGCCCGGGACTTATCATCTGTTTTGCAGCCAATATTGCGGCACCCAGCACTCGGGGATGATCGGCTCCGTTATCGTCATGGAACCCGCACAGTACGAAGCCTGGTCGAGCGGCACGACCACCGGTCCTTTGTCGGCAACGGGAGAGAAAATCTTCGCCGAACTGGGCTGCGTCACCTGCCATCGCAGCGACTCCCAGGGCCGCGGCCCGAACCTTCAGGGACTCTTCGGCAAGCCGGTGCAACTCGAAGACGGACGCCTGGTCACAGCCGATGAAAACTACATCCGCGAATCCATCCTCGATCCCGGCGCCAAAGTCGTCCGCGGATTCAAACCCGTTATGCCAACCTTCCAGGGACTGGTGAGCGAAGAACAATTGAACGCCCTGGTTGCTTACGTGAAGTCGATGGCGAACTCTCAGCCCGCAACCGTCGCAGGCGGCTCGGCCGCCGCAGGATCTCAGGTGCAATGAGTATGGCTACAGGACCAATTCAACCCGAGCGCGAGAATTACCTCAATAAGCACTACGGCATCGGCTCGTGGCTGCTCACAACGGACCACAAGCGGATCGCCCTGCTTTACCTCATCTCGATTACCTTCTTCTTCTTTATCGGCGGATTCTTTGCCCTGCTCATCCGTCTCGAATTGCTCACGCCCGCCGGTGACCTCGTCCAGGCCGATACCTACAACAAGCTCTTCACCATGCACGGCCAGGTGATGGTCTTCTTTTTCCTGATCCCATCCATCCCGGCCGTGCTCGGCAACTTCCTCGTGCCCATGATGGTCGGCGCCAAAGATCTCGCTTTCCCCAAAATCAACCTGCTGAGCTGGTATCTCTACATCATCGCCGGCGGAATCATGCTGCACTGCATGCTGACCGGCGGCGTCGATACGGGCTGGACCTTTTACACGCCCTTCAGCACCGCCTTCAGCAACACGAAGGTCATCGAAGCCGGACTGGCGATCTTCGTCGCCGGATTCTCCTCCATCCTCACCGGCCTGAATTTCGTCGTCACCATTCACCGCATGCGCGCTCCCGGTATGACCTGGTCGCGCCTCCCCTTGTTCATCTGGGCCCACTACGCCACCAGCATCATTCAGATTCTCGGAACTCCCGTGATTGCCATTACGCTGGTCCTGGTCGTGGCCGAGCGCGCTTTGCACCTCGGCATCTTCGATCCCAAGCTGGGCGGCGATCCGCTCCTCTTCCAGCATCTGTTCTGGTTCTATTCCCATCCCGCCGTCTACATCATGATTCTGCCCTCGATGGGCGTCGTCACCGAGATCATCGCCTGCTTCTCGCGCAAGCGTCCCTTCGGATACGCCTTCATCGCTTTCTCTTCCATCGCCATCGCGGTCTTCGGGTTCCTCGTCTGGGCGCACCACATGTTTGTCGCGGGAATCTCCGTCTACGCCGCCCTGATCTTCTCGCTGTTGAGCTACGCCGTCGCGGTCCCATCCGCCATCAAAGTTTTCAACTGGACCGCCACCCTCTACAAGGGCTCCATCCACTACGACGCGCCCATGCTCTACTCCTTCGGCTTCCTCGGCCTCTTCACCATCGGCGGCCTCACCGGTCTTTTCCTGGCAGCGCTGGGCGTCGATGTTCATGTTCACGATACCTATTTCGTCATCGCCCACATCCACTACATCATGGTCGGCGGCGCTCTCATGGGATATCTCGGCGGCATGCATTTCTGGTGGCCGAAAATTTCCGGAAAGCTCTATCCCGAAGGCTGGGCCCGGCTCGCGGCCCTGATCGTCTTCATCGGTTTCAACCTGACCTTCTTCCCCCAGTTCATCCTCGGCTACATGGGTATGCCGCGGCGCTATTATCAATATCCCGGCGAATTCCAGATCCTCAACGTGCTCTCGACCGCCGGCGCAACCGTGCTCGGCGTCGGCTACCTGCTGCCCATGCTTTATTTCCTCTGGTCTATGCGCTACGGCAAGCCCGCGCCCGATAATCCGTGGAACGCCGCCGGCCTGGAATGGCAGACCCAATCACCCCCCACAACTTTCAACTTTGAAAAAGAACCGGTCGTGACCTGGGAAGCCTACAACTACGAGGAGATCGACACCGGGCACAAGCAGGAGGTCCACGTTGCCGGATAGCCAGACGCTGGGTAGCCAGAGCATGACCGCGCCCCATCCTCACCACGGCCACAATCCGGCCCTGCTGCACCACTTCGCCACCGAAGAGCAGCAGAAAAATTCCGCCGACCTCGGCATGTGGATCTTCCTCGGCACCGAAGTCATGTTCTTCGGCGGCCTCTTCTGCGCCTACCTGATTTACCGCCGCTGGTACTTCGGAGACTTCGGCGCCGCCAGCAAGTCCATCAACGCGACCCTGGGAGCGACCAATACCGCCGTCCTGATTTGCAGCAGCTTGACCGTCGTCCTCGCCATCTGGGCCGCGCAAACCGCGCGCCGCGGGTTGCTGCTCTTCATGCTCGCCCTCACCATGCTCTTCGGCCTCGGCTTTCTCGGCATCAAGGGGGATGAGTACTACGACAAATTCCAGGAGCACCATGTCCCCGGCGCATCATTCAGCTTCGATCACGTGCCCATCCCCGGCCATCCCGATCAGTACGCCAATCCGCAGCACGCCCAGATTTTCTTCGCTTTGTACTTCATCATGACCGGCCTGCACGCCCTGCACATGATCATCGGCCTCGGCATCTTCACCTGGCTGTTCTGGAGCGCATGGAAAGGGCGATTCACCCCCGAGTACCACACGCCGCTGGAAGTCGGCGGCCTCTATTGGCACTTCGTCGATATTGTCTGGATTTATCTGTTCCCGTTGCTCTACCTGATCGACCGTCACCCGTGAGAAATTGTTAATGCCTGCGCTGAAAATAAACTCGACCGGATGTCATCCCGACATGGACATGAACCTGCACGCAATTGGATGTCATCCCGACATGCATCTGAAGCTGCACGCAATTGGATGTCATCCCGACACGGACATGAACCTGCACCCAATTGAATGTCGTCCCGACATGCATATGAAGATGCACGCAATTGGATGTCATCCCGAACGGAGCCGTCCTTCAGGCGGAGTGAGGGATCTCCCGCTTAGCCGGACCGTCCCTTTCGAGGCAATACCGCGCCGCGAGGTCCCCTATGTCTAACCACACCCATTCCGGCTCCTCACCCCTGAAAACCTACTTCGCGGTCTGGGCCACGCTGCTGCTGGGAACTTACCTTACCTACAAAGCCGCCTACATCGAACTCGGCGTCTTTAATACAGCCGTTGCTCTCATCATCGCCACCACCAAAGCCCTGATCGTCGCCCTCTTTTTCATGCACCTGAAAGGCGCTAGCGAAAAGCTGCTCAAGCTTGTAGTCATCTCGACGATCTTCTTCCTCTTCCTCCTGCTCCTCCTCTCCATGGCCGACTACGGCACCCGCGGCTGGAGTTGACACCACTGCGCCTGGATCCGAAAACCAGTTTCATGTAGGGACAGCCGCCCCCGGCTGTCCGCCGGGCGCAGCCCGGCTACGCTACTGGCAACCACCCGTCCTTCGCGGCAAAGACCCCGATAGCCACTAAACGCTTTCGCCACAACCGTCTTCGCCACAACCGTCTTCGCCACAACCATCCTCGCCACAACCGTGGAAGAGCGGCGCTTCAGCGCCGCGAAAAGCGCCACAAAGAAAGGGCTTTAGCCCCGTGCTCACCGGCCAAACCATCGCTCCATTTCTGCGGTATACTCGCCCGTCGAGCAGATCATCCTTCAAAGAGGTGACCTATGGCTTTCTGCAATTCCTGCGGCGCAACCCTGACTGACGGCACAAAATTCTGCAGCAAATGCGGCGCGGCCGTGACGGCCCCGGTGGTCGCCGCCACGTCCGGCTTCACGCCCGTAACTGCCGCGCCCGTCACTCCCGTAGCTGTCACCCCCCCGCCCAGTTCCGGCGGCGGAGGCGGCGCACTCAAAGTCATCCTCATCATTCTTGGCATCCTCGTTCTGCTGGGAATCCTCGGCGGCGGCGCGGCCATCTACGGCGTTTATCGCGTTAAGCAAGCCGTCAAGAACAGCCGCGTCCACCAGGACGGCGACGATGTCAAAGTCGAAACTCCCTTCGGCACCATGCAGAGCACGAAAGACCCCGATCAGGCCGTGAAAGATCTCGGCGTCGATGTCTACCCGGGTGCGGAAGTGCAGAAAGAAGGCGCATCCTCCGCGACTTTCGGCAGCATTCACACGGTCAGCGCCAAGTTCGAAAGCAGCGATTCCATGGACAAAGTCTGCAGCTTCTACAAAGAAAAATTTCCGTCGGCGATGTCCACCTCGTCCGACACCAACCGTTGCACCATCGTCTCCAACGATCAAAAAAACATGGTCACCATCCACATCGAGCCCAACGGCGACGGCTCGAAATTCCAGATCACCAGCGTAAACAGATCGAAATGAGTCCGCGCGATCCCAGCCAAATCAAGCTCCGAGGGACCGTACGACGGTTTGCGGCACCAATGCAGTCGCAAGGCCCGCCGTGCGCTGGAAGTTGAAAAGCGTCGAAAGGCTTGCCCGTAGGTAACTATTCCGGCTCGCAGTGGTCCTGAACTATCGCCCGGGAATCTGATACAAAGGATTCTCGGCCTCCACTTCCCATGTCCGCCTTCGTCCCAATCTCAAAACTTTCCAGCGCCGACGCCGCCGATCTTGCGCAATCTCTCCGCCGCTGCATCCAAGGCGAGGTCCGCTTCGACAACGGCGCTCGCGCGCTCTACGCCACCGACGCCTCCAACTACCGCCAGGTCCCGATCGGAGTTGTAATTCCGCGCGACAACGAAGACGTCCTCGCCACCATCGCCACCTGCCGCGAATTCAACGCGCCCATCCTCTGCCGAGGCGGAGGCACATCCCTCTCCGGACAATGCTGCAACGTCGCCGTCGTTCTCGATTTCACCAAGTACATGGGCAACATTCTCGAGATCGATCCCGAAAAGCGCATCGCCCGCGTCCAACCCGGAGTAGTCCTCGACCATCTCCGCAACGCCGCCGAAAAATTCCACCTGACCTTCGCCCCCGACCCCGCCAGCCACGATCGCTGCACCATCGGAGGCATGATCGGCAACAACTCCTGCGGCGTCCACTCAATCATGGGCGGCAAGACCGACGAAAACATCGAAGAATTAGAAGTGGTGACCTACGACGGCACCCGCCTGAAAGTAGGCCAAGACTCAATCGAGGAAGTGGCACATTCGGGTGCCCCATTTCTCGCGCGTTCTGTGCGCGAGAAGTGGGGATCTTCGCCGGCAGAGAAAAAGGACTCAGTCAGACGAGACGAACCACGTAGGGACAGCCGCCCTCGGCTGTCCGGCGGCCCGGAAGTATCGGGCCGCGGCCCCGGACGCGCAGCCGAAATCTACGAAGCCTTAAAGCAGATCGCCGCCCAATACGCTCCGCAAATCCGTCAGAAATTCCCCCCCATTCCCCGCCGCGTCTCCGGATACAACCTCAACTACCTTCTTCCGGAAAACTTCCATATAGCCCGCGCCCTGGTCGGCTCCGAAGGCACCTGCTCCACAATCCTCGAAGCCACGTGCCGCCTGATCGAAAGCCCGCCGGCAAGAGTGCTCTTAGTCATCGGCTATCCCGACATCTACCAATGCGCCGACCGCATCCCTGAAATCCTCGAGCACAAGCCCATCGGCCTAGAAGGCTTCGACGATCTGCTCGTCTACTACGAGCGCACAAAAGGCATCAACACCGAAGGCCTCGCTCTTCTCCCCGCAGGCGCAGGATGGCTCATGGTCGAGTTCGGCGCGCAAACCCTGCCCGGCGCAGAAATGCAGGCGCAGGGATTAATCGACGCCCTCCGCCGCAGCCCGACTCCACCAAACATCGCACTCTATTCCGGCCAGCGTGCCAAACGCATCTGGGAGATTCGTGAATCCAGTCTCGGCGCCACGTCGCACGTCCCCGGCGAGCCCCTGAATTGGGAGGGCTGGGAAGATGCCGCAGTAGCTCCCGAAAAACTCGGTGGATACCTTCGCGATCTCCGCAAGATGATGGCCGCGTTCGACTACAAAGGTTCGCTCTATGGACACTTCGGCCACGCCTGCGTCCACACCCGCCTCAACTTCGATCTCGAATCGAAAGAAGGCATCGCGAAATTCCGCCGGTTCGTGGAAGAGGCAGCCGATTTAGTCATCGGCTACGGCGGATCTCTCTCCGGCGAGCACGGCGACGGACAGGCCCGCGCCGAGTTGCTCCCCAAAATGTTCGGCCCCGAACTGATGGAAGCCTTCCGCAAATTCAAATCCATCTGGGACCCAGACTGGAAGATGAACCCCGGCAAGCTGATCGGCCCGCCCGGAGAAACGGTCAACAAACTCGACGCAAATCTCCGCCTCGGTGAAAACTACGCCCCATGGCAGCCGGAAACGCACTTCCAATTTCCCGAAGATCACGGCAGCCTCTCGCAAGCCGCCCTGCGTTGCGTAGGAGTTGGCAAGTGCCGCCGCGAAGAAGGGGGAGTGATGTGCCCCAGCTGGCGCGTCACCCACGAAGAAGAACACTCCACCCGCGGCCGCGCCCACCTTCTCTGGGAGATGACACAAAACCCCGCCCGCGAAGACCCGATCATCCACGACGGTTGGCGCAGCGAAGAAGTAAAAGACTCGCTGGATCTCTGCCTCGCCTGCAAAGGATGCAAGAGCGACTGTCCAGTAAGCGTAGACGTCGCCACATACAAAGCCGAATTCCTCTCACATTATTACGAAGGCCGAGTCCGCCCGCTCAACAACTATGCCTTCGGCAACATCGACCTCTGGGCCAGCCTGGCGTCAAACGCGCCGGGCTTAACGAATCTGGCGACGCAGTTACCGTTCGTGCGAGATATCGCAAAGTTAGTAGCAGGAATCCCCCACCAGCGCCAAATCCCGCCCTTCGCCCCCGAAACCTTCAAGCAATGGTTCTTCAGAACAAATCCCGGTGGCCCATTCAAGCCCGATTTTGGCTTGAGTGGGGACTCCAATCGCTCAATCACTCAATCGCCCAATGACTCAATGCCCGCAGTCCTCCTCTGGGCCGACACCTTCAACAACTATTTCCTGCCAAGCACGGCCAAGGCCGCGGTAGAAGTCCTCGAAACCGCCGGCTTCCGCGTCCTGGTCCCTCGCGCCAACCTCTGCTGCGGACGCCCCCTCTACGACTTCGGCATGCTGGACCGCGCCGAAAAGTTGCTGCTCCAAATCCTCGACCAGCTCGAACCCGAAATCGAAGCCGGAATCCCCGTCGTCGGCCTCGAACCCAGCTGCGTAGCCGTCTTCCGCGACGAACTCATCAATCTCTTCCCCCACGACGCCCGCGCCCAGGCCCTGAGCAAGCAAACATTCCTGCTAAGCGAATTTCTCGAGCAACACGCCACCGGAGCCCCGCTCCCCCAACTCCCCCGCAGCGCCCTGCTCCACGGACACTGCCATCACAAATCGATCATGGGAATGTCCGCCGAAGAATCGCTCCTCCACCGCCTCGGCGTGAACTTCCAATCGCCCGCTCCCGGATGTTGCGGCATGGCCGGTTCCTTCGGCTTCGAAAGGGATAACGACAAATACGAAGTCTCCGCCGCCATCGGAGAGCTAGAACTTCTCCCCGCAGTCCGCAGCGCCCCGAATGACTGGCTCATCATCGCCAACGGCTTCAGTTGCCGCGAACAGATCGCCCAGGGCACCGGACGCCACGCCCTGCACCTGGCCGAAGTCCTCCAGATGGCCCTCCAACCCTCAGCCCTGGACAAAGACGACCCCTACCCCGAATCCCAACTAATCCGCGAGCGCCAAACCGAAGTCCGCGCGTCCATGACCCAAGCCGGCATAGGCCTAGGCGCAGCCGCCGCCACCGGCCTCCTCCTCTGGGCCGCCTCCCGCAAACGCTAACCTTTGAAGTCTCCCAAAGGGCTTGTCATTCCGACCCGAGCGAAGCGAGGCGGAGGAACCTGCTTTTCGCCTGCGGCTTGATACACTCCCGCCCGTCTCGAATGCATGTAGTGCCGTGCAAGAGCGGCGCTTCAGCGCCGCGTAAGGCGCGCAATAAGCTCCGGCTTCAGCCCCAGTGGTCGCCTTTTATCCGGCGAATGGAGTCTTCCCACCCCTCCCAAGCCGTTGCGATGGCCAGCGAACCACAGAATTAAGCCTCGAAGGAGCAAGGTAAGCCAATAAAAATCAATAACTTACGCAGACTAGCCCATCCGCCCCGTTTCTGAAACAATAGACCTGCCGCTTCTCCGCCTTCCGGCGCGCCCCAAAGGACAATCAATGGAACGCGAAACCACAACCCTCTTCAAGCCCGATACGAGCCTCGAAATCGGCCGCGAATCCTCGCCCGCCGCCCACGCCTCGTCGCAGCCCGCCGGCCCGCTCCGCGGCTCCATCCTGGTCCTGATCCAGTTCGACGTCTGCGAAGAGATCCGCCTCGACGTCCTCCGCACTATCTTCGGAGCCCGCACTGCCGAGGCCAGCTTCAAAAAGGCCCCAGCCTACGTCCGCTACCAGCGCCCTCCGGTCGAGGAAACCATCGAGCCGCTGACCCTCGAATCCGGCGAGCGCCTCGCCGGAGAGATCAAGTACTACGACTACGGCGTAGTCAGCCTCGAACTAGAACTCCCATTTTCCGGCGGCTGGGACACGCTCATCGAACTTTCCTGCCGCTGGACCTCCGACACCAACTTTGAAAAGCTGGCCCTGCGCATCGTCAAGCAAAAGCTCGAGCGCGCCGCCCCCGCGTTAATCAAGCCCTACGCCGAATTTCTGACGGAAGACTATTTCATCTTCCACGTCCGCGAAATCGACGGATCGTCCACCGCCAACGCCAACGACCTGCTCGCCGCGCAAGGCGACAACATCGCCCAGGTCGTCCGCGGAGAGCCGTCCAGGCTCTCCGAAGGCGAGCGTCAGGAAATCCTCCAGTCGCGCATCTCGTACTACCCCAGCGACCTCGCCGTAATCGGATGGAACGCCGCCTTCATCTACGACACCGCCGCCGGTGCCGAGACCGCCATCCAGCTCCTGCAATACGCCAACTCGCAGCTCCTCGAATTCCGCCACTACGACGAGCTGCTCACGAAAGAATTGGAAAAGGTCTACGACTTCCTCGACACCGGAGGCACCGGCCTCTGGTCCCGCTGGCGCACCGCCCGCGCCGCATCAAAATTGCACACGGTTCTGTTAGACGTAAACGAGCTGACCGAGCGCGCCGACAACGCCATCAAGTTTCTAAGCGACATGTTCAGCGCCCGCCTCTACAAACTCTGCGCCCAGAAAGTCGGAGTCCCCGACTACAAAGATTTAGTCCAGGAAAAACTCCAGACCGCCGAAGACCTCTACCGCTTCATGGTCGAGCAATTCAACCAGTCCCGCGCCTTCGTCCTGGAATTGTTAGTAGTGCTGATCCTGATCATCGAACTCATCTACTTCTTCAGAGGCAAACCAATCTAAGCGCCCGATCCCCGCACGCAACCGGCCGCACGCCCCCCGCACGCAACTCGCCGCACGCGATTCCCACACGCGATTCCCACACGCGACCCCGCACGCGACTCCCGCACGCGCCCCCGCTCGCACCCACACAGATTGTCATCCCG
>DASXDY010000059.1:0-86512 GCA_036490405.1 Candidatus Sulfotelmatobacter sp.
AGCTTCTCGGCTTTCTTCGCCGAGATTGCATGAAATGCGCGTACGCACTGGCGGCGAAGCACGTCGTCAGTCAGTCCCGCTTCGCGCTCTTCGAGGACCTCGCCGACGCAGCAGATGGCGGTCAGCCCGCTTTCGAGCGCAGTCTTCAGACGGAGATTGACCGTGTCGTCGGTTTCGCCGAAATATTGACGCCGCTCGGAGTGTCCGACGATCACGTGCGTCACGCCCAGGGAAAGCAGCATCGGGGCGGAGATTTCTCCGGTGTAGGCGCCGTCGGCCTTCCAGTGCACGTTCTGCACTCCGATGGCGACATTCGATCCACGGGCCGAAGCGATGGCGGCGTCTACGTCTGTGTAGGGAGGGCAAACGACGATCTCGTCGCGGTCGTGGCCGGCGACCAGGGGCAGAAAATCGCGGAAGTAAGCCCGTGTATCGTCGGGAGTTTTGTACATCTTCCAGTTTGCCGCCAGTACTTTCTTTCTCATAAGTGCACCTTTCGGGTGGATATTTATCTGCAAAAGCTCTTGCTTTCGCAGCAAACCTCTAGTGTAACGTTCAAGTCTAAGGAGCGGTGAAGCGCGGAAGAGTTGCTTCCCCAATCATGCCCGGCTGAACTGCGAATACGATGTCGAATGCAGACCCTTTTCATCTTCAAAGATTTGTCGACGCGCAGGATTCCGTCTTTGAAGACGTACTAGCCGAACTGAAAGCGGGCGCCAAGGTGAGCCATTGGATGTGGTTCGTCTTTCCGCAAATCCGCGGCCTGGGCAGCAGCGAAATGTCCCAACAGTACGCGATCTCCTCGCGAGAGGAAGCCAAAGCCTATTTGCAGCATCCCGTACTCGGGCCAAGACTCAGGGAATGTACCCGCCTGGTATTGGCAATAGAAGGCAAGGCCGTCACGGCCATCTTCGGGCCCATCGACGCCATGAAATTCAGATCGTCGATGACGCTGTTTGCCGACGCATCCGCCGGCGGTCAGCTTTTCACTGAGGCGCTGCGGAAATATTTCCAGAGCGAACCGGACGCCGTCACGCTCCGCTTGCTCTAGTCACTTCTTGTCGGTCAGGGCTTCGACCCCGGGCAACTTCCGCCCTTCCAGAAATTCGAGTGAGGCTCCTCCACCCGTTGAAATATGGGTGATCTTGTCCGCCACGTTGGCGGCATGAACTGCCGCGACGGAATCCCCGCCGCCCACGATCGAGATCGCAGCACCATTGTCCGCCACGGCGTGGGCAACTTTGAAAGTTCCACGCGAGAATCCTGGAATCTCGAAGACTCCCATGGGGCCGTTCCAGACGATGGTACGCGCAGTGGAGATCTCCTCCGTGAACAATTCGATCGTCTTGGGCCCGATGTCGAGCGCCATCTTGTCCGCAGGAATCGGCTGGCCTTCGCCGATCTGCTGTACGACTGCGTTAGCCTCGGGCTTCATTGCGACTACGTGATCGATGGGCAGCAGCAGCTTTACGTTGCGCTTTTTCGCGTCAGCCAGCAGGTTCTTCGCCAGGTCGATCTTGTCGGCCTCGAGCAGTGACTTGCCGATCTCGTGTCCTTGCGCTTTGAGGAAGGTATACGCCATTCCACCGCCGATGATCAGCGTGTTGACCTTGTTCAGAAGATTCTGGATCACGCCAATCTTGTCGCTGACTTTTGCCCCACCAAGGATCGCGACGAACGGCTCCTCGGGATCGGCCAGCGCCTTGCCCATGTACTTCAGTTCTTTTTCCATCAACAGGCCGGCCGCGCACTGCTTCATGAATTTGGTGATGCCTGCGGTGGACGCGTGGGCGCGGTGGGCCGATCCGAAGGCGTCATTTACGTAGAATTCAGCCAGCTTCGAAAGTTGCTTCGCGAACTTCTCGTCATTCGCTTCTTCTTCGGCGTGGAAGCGCAGATTTTCCAGCAGCAGCGTCTGCCCCATCTCGAGCTGTCCCGCGACCTCTTCGGCTTCCGGGCCGACGCAGTCGGGGCAGAACCCGACGTTTTCTCCGCGTGCCAGTTCCTTATCGAGCAACATGCGCAGCCGCTCGGCCACCGGCTTCAGGCTCATCTTCGGGTTCGGTTTGCCCTTGGGGCGTCCGAGATGAGACGCCAGAATCAATCGTGCTCCATGGCGCAGGGCGTACTCGATGGTGGGCAGCGTCTCGCGAATGCGGGTGTCGTCCATCACGCGGCCGTCATCGAGCGGGACGTTGAAGTCGACGCGCATGAAAATCCGGTTGCCGTTCAGCGGCAGGTCACGTATGGATAGTTTGGACATGGCTGGAAGTCCTCTGTCAGATGTGGCGCGGGCACTCCTGCCCGCGCTGCTTCAGTCGCAATCGAGCCCCGGTCAAGGGTGTTCCGCGCCACACAAAAATCAAAAGCCGCGGACAAGAGTGTCCGCGCCACAACTTTACAGGCCCTTGCCCGCGATGTAATTGATCAGATCGCGCACGCGGGAAGAGTATCCCCATTCATTGTCGTACCAGGAAATCACCTTCACGCAGTTGCCACCGACCACCATGGTGCAGGGCGCGTCGACGATCGATGAACGGCCGTCGCCTTTGAAATCCGACGACACCAGTTCGTGCTCTTCGTAGCCGAGATATCCCTTCAGCGGTCCCGCTTCGGATGCTTTCTTCAAGGCGGCGTTTACTTCTTCTTTCGAGGTTTTCTTCTCGACCCATACAACCAGGTCGACAACGGAAACATTCGGCGTTGGCACGCGCATGGAAAAGCCATCCAGCTTGCCGCCCAGTTCCGGAAGGACCAGCTTCAGGGCTTTGGCCGCGCCGGTCGTCGTCGGAATCATATTGATCGCCGCCGCGCGCGCGCGCCGCATGTCTTTGTGCGGGAAATCGAGGATGACTTGGTCGTTGGTGTAAGAGTGGATTGTCGTCATGGTTCCGCTGAGGATCTTGAATTCGTCGTTCACGACCTTCGCGATCGGAGCCAGGCAGTTCGTCGTGCACGATGCGTTCGAAATCACGTGGTGTTTCGATCCATCGTATTTCTCGTGATTCACGCCAAGCACGATCGTGATGTCTTCATTCTTCGCCGGGGCCGAGATGATGACTTTCTTCACCGATCCGCGCATATGCTTCTTGGCGTCGGTGGCGTCAGTGAAGCGTCCGGTGGATTCGACCACAATCTGCGCGCCGACCGAGTCCCATGGCAGGGCGGCGGGGTCCTTTTCCTTGAAAACCTTGATCGTCTTGCCGTCGACGCTGATGCTGTCAGGCCCGGCAGTGACCTGGTTCGGCAGGTTGCCGAGTACCGAGTCGTACTTGAGCAAATGTGCCAGTGTCTTCGGGTCGGTCAAATCGTTGACCGCCACGAACTCAATATTGGGGTCGTTGAGCGAGGCGCGCAGAACGTTGCGGCCGATCCGTCCAAAGCCGTTGATGCCAACTTTAATTGCCATGCTTCCTCCGTACCTTTATGAAGGGACTCACAGATTGGATTTCAGGTTGACTGGTAAACCTACAATGTTAGCAGGGAAGTAGAAG
This sequence comes from Candidatus Sulfotelmatobacter sp., assembly GCA_036490405.1. Taxonomy (GTDB): domain Bacteria; phylum Acidobacteriota; class Terriglobia; order Terriglobales; family Acidobacteriaceae; genus Sulfotelmatobacter. The sequence goes on from DASXDY010000059.1 coordinate 3,495, forward strand.
GAACGTAAAACGCTTCGGGACGTAGTTTGCTTCAAGCCACCGAAAATCGGAGCGAGCAGGAGTCTCCGGGAAACTGAAGTTGGTGGAACCCTCCGTTTCCCAGCCTTACGGATGACGATGTAGCACGTGCACGGCAATATCCGGCCAGAATTCTCGGAATGTGTTGGTCAGCGCATCGCGGCCCATGGCCCATCCAAACTTTACCGCCAGCGCGCCAACGGTCCGATCCGCCCGCGGATAATAAGTGGTCGATATCCCCTGGGCCATGGCGCGGCCGAAAATTTCGGATGCATTGAACGTGTTGTGGCCCCGATAATTCGGCGTGATCAGAATTCGCGAAGCGGCGTACACTCCGCGCGTGAAAATGCTGCCGTTGCCCGCGCCGCGGGCGTAGTAGCGCTCATCCTGATGCAGGACCGACGGCAGCGCGAAGATCACCAGATAGTTGCCATCGGTCTTGTCCAGAAATCCCCGCCAGTAATATCGGCCATAGCCCGGCAATCCCTTGCCTAGCGAGGGATGTGCGTTGGTGCTCTCCGCGAGGAGCGATGTGATGCCGACGAAAATGAATGAGGAATAGTCGAAGCTGTTTTGGGTGGCGATCTTGAATGCCTGCTTCGGCGTAGGCGGCGGAGGCAGTGCTCCGGCGCTCACCGCCCGGTAATTCGGCATGATTCCGAGAATGCGCTTGGGCTGCCGTCTCACAGGTTCGATGGATGATTCCGAGGATTGTTTGGCTTCGGCCTTCGAGCCTGGGCTCTGCGCTTGTCCGGGTGATGGTTCCTCTGCAATGGAGCCATTCGTAACAGGTTTCTGGGTCTGCTGCGAAATGCAAACAGCGCACATCGAGATCAGTAACAGAATTAGGAAGCCACAATTCCTGCGACCACGGATCGACAAGAGTTTCTCCTCGGTGCTTGGATTAAGGTTGCGGTCCCGATGTTGCCCGCGCCTCAATTTTCTGCCGCCCAGCATTGACGGCGCAGTTTTCGGCAAGTCGAACCAGAATAGATGACATAGGGGCGTTTACGCTGCGGAGGGCGGGATGGGTTTAAGGCTGAGCCGCGCATTTTCCCCGCTCGATCCAGTGAAATTCTCCACTGGAATCAACCGCCCCGATCGAGATGGGCGGTCCCACCAGATCCGGATGCGCCGCTGCTTCCAGATTGATCAAGCGCAGAGCGACGCTCACATCTCCTTCGTTTTCCCAGTCGGGGTGGCTGCGCAGGTAAGCTCTGATGTGACCGTTGACTCCGGCAAAAACGTCGATCCGCTCGGAAGGAATACTGATGGCCTCCGGCCTTGGAACGGCGTTTTCGAGAATTACGCCCCTCATGAATACTGCCGGGCGTTGTTCCTGTTGTCCGGCAAACAAGACTTCGATGATCGGCTTGCCCGCATAACGTTGCAGGGAGTCGGGATCGGATGTCTTCATGGCTTTTACAATCTCCACCACCTTCGGAAACGCCGTCGCAAGAAAACTATCGGCCCGCTGCTTCAAATCGCCACCACTCCGGCAAGCGGACTCTCCCAGTTCGGATAAATCAAACGCGGGACTCTTGTGCCGGTACATCCCGACCATGGCAAACGTACAATCGCTGGTGACGACATGGATCTTGCATCGGTTTTCCGGCGGGGCGTAGCGATGCCGAACCAGCGAGTCTGCCGCCAGAATGATCCTGTGATGGCGCACATCTGTGATGGCCACCACGGTGGTCGGCGAGCACGGCTGGGAAACCCCAAGCGATATCGCCAGGGCCCCCAGCACATGCGCCGAAATACGGGTCGATAATTTTCTGTCTTTTCTCATTCCGCGCGTGGCAACAAGCGGCTAGGCCTCGGCCGGCTGTTTTCTCGCACCATCAGAAAAGGTTCAGAAGTGAAACCCAAGCTCCGCGGTCAGCGAGCGGGGTGTCACGTAGTGCGTCCCGCTGAACGTGGAGAGAAAGTTGTAAAGCGCGTATTTGTTGGTTAGGTTGATCGCCGTGAGCTGCAAGCTGACTTTGTATTTGTCGCCGCCAAACAGGTTGTCGTGCCCGACCGAGACATCGAAAAGATTCCGCGGGGCAACCCGCGGGGGATTGTGGTCGTCGTTTTCAGTTCCCGGCGCAGGGATCTGCAGAAGTGAAGATCCGTATTGGGAAGCTGGACACAGGTCGTTGGGACTGATTGGAGTGCCAATGGGATTTGCCAGACTCGGAGCAGTGGCACGGACGCCGTTGCAGGTCAATCCCGCCTGGAACTGCTGGTCCGGACTGAGTCCTGAGACGTCGACGGTGCCGTCGTCCCCCGCCGGGCCGTTCGCGCAATTGCCTCCCGCACAGGGCGCAGGCCCGGCCACAAGTCCGCTGTCATAGCGCCAGTTGAAGCCCATCCAAGGCCCCCTCTTCCAGGGTTGATATTGCATGTGATAGGTCATGTTGAATTTCTCATCGTGGTCGATTCGGAACGGCCCCACTGCCGACGGAACCGCGCCTGCACCGCCGATCTGAGGAGTAAAGAACCGCGCCGCGACGCTGGAAAACACCATCAACGCGGAGAATCCGTGGATGTTCGGTACGCTCACGCGGCCCGCGTAACCCGGAATTTTGGAGTGGTCCCATTCGATCGGGAAAGTTATCGGCGTCGCGCCGAGAACGCTAAAGTCGTAGGCATTATGGGTGTACTTCCAGATGTACTCGCCGGAAAAGACAAGGTATCGCCCGAAGGCCTGCTGTATGCCGGCGTGGAACTCGTTGCGCCAACCCGGACTAAAGGGTGTTATCCCGGGAGATGAGCAAAGCAGGAGAGGATTCAGAACGGGATTTCCGCATCCGATGCTGGAAAGTATCAGATTTTCATTGAAGGGAGTTTCCAGCACCCTGGCGTAGGAGACGCGCAAAACAGTATTGGTCCGCTTGATGTTATAGGCGACGCCCAGACGCGGCTCGGCTTCCCGGTGAACGGTAAACGCATTGTAGAAGTCTCCGCGCAAGCCCAGGTTCAAGGCCCAGGGTCCTTTTGTGATCGAATCTTGGGCGTACAGCGCAAGCTGCTTGACATCAGTATGGCCGTTATACGCGTATATGCCACCTCCCTGCGTCAGGTCGTAGGGCAGCAAAGTGGTGCAGGGGGCGGCCAGGGCGACTCCACCCACGAAGCAGGGAAGGCCATTCGTATCAGTCAGCGAAGGAAGATACGTAGGGTCAACAATGCCCACGTTATCGTTTTCGGTGAGGAACGTCTGCTCGTATACCGCTCCCACTTTTATGTTGTGAATCCCCTTCACATACGAGACTGAAGAGCGGAGGCCGGTATTCGCGAGCGTCCGGTCTTGGCCGACGGTTTCGCTCTGCACGCCGGGAGGTCCTAAGTCTGCGAAAGGGTTCGCGCTGGGATAGTAGTTGTAAGCGTCCCGCCGGACGAATGCCCCCAGCGTGAATACGGTCGTGGAATTGATCAACCGCGTCCAGGAAGGCGCGATGTTGAAGGTCTTGATCTGCGAGCGCTGGTCCGCCGGACCAACCACATTGCCATTCGGGTCCAGACCCCCATTGCACACGACGACGCAATTCCATGGAGTCGCCAATTGAGCGTCGAAGGAATTCGGCGTCTGAAACCAGGAGCGCGTAAAGCCGAAGTTCACATGAATCGAATCGGCGCTGGAGACTTGGTAGTCCACACGGTCGAAGAGATTTTCTTCATTCCCTTTGTCGTGCATCACAACAAACTCAGGAGGGTCGAGGAAGCGCCCGCTGTTCAGGCCGCTGATGGAGATAAAATTCCCCCAGCTCTGGCCTCCGTAGCCCAGGTTGAAACCGACGTTGGACGTGCCGAACGATCCATAGGAGGCAGTCGCCTCGCCATGCGGCGTCGTCATGCCCTGGCCTGAGCGTGTCGTCACGTCGATCACGACGCTGGTCTTGTCTCCATATTCGGCGGGCGGTGCCCCGGAGATCACTTCCATGGACTGGATCGAATCCAGAGGAATCTGGTTGGAGAAGACCTTGCTCTGCTGATCGGTAATCGGTTGTCCGTCTACCGAGAACGAGTTTTCCGCATGGTCGCCCAGCCCGTGGAACAGGCCGTTGGAATCGGCGGCGATGCCGGGCGTCGAAAGCGTCACCAGCGAACTGACGGAGGAAGACGCGCTTTCCAGGGGGAGTTTGTCGAATAATTCCTTGTCCACATCGGTGTGGAACGTGGGGTCGTTCTCAATCAGGTCGCCACCTTTTTCCTCGACTGTGACGACTGTTCTGTCGCCCGTGACCTGGAGCTTGATTGGCACTGCCACCGGAACGGAAGAGCGCGTTTCGATATCCTGCACGTACGCACCGAAACCCTCTGCCGACACGGTGAGGTGATAGGGATTGAACGGAATATTCGTGATCTCGAATTTTCCCGCGCTGTCGGTGACTGTAGAACGATCAAAGCCGCTAACCGGGTTGCGAATTTCAACTTTAGCATTGGGGATAACAGCCCCGGTTGGGTCCGTCACCGTGCCGGAAACCGATCCTGAGTTGCCAACGGATTGGGCGCGGGAAGTGATGGCGATACAAAGCATTGCGAGACCGATGACAAGCGCGAAGCGCTCTCGAAGAGAGAAATATGAAGACGCAGGCATGAAGCCCTCCTGATGACGATCGAACGGGAATAGGGAATTCGCAGGAGCGAGCGGAAAGGCATCACGGCCCCGGCTCGATCTACGACGAATGTCAGTGTGGGGATTCCCTAGACGAGAGGAGGACCGCGAATGCCGGCGTGGGAAAGATCAACCTGTGCGACCGCGACCACATCTTCCACGCGAAGCAGGCCGAGCGATGCGAATGTCGGGGTAGAATGCCCGCAGCCAACCGTGGGGCTGGTGCTATGGGCGACAACGCAGATCGAGCAGGTGACGGATTCGGAGCGGTTCGGGTGGGTGTGAACGGTCTCGACCGCCGCCGTCCACAGCATCAGGGACAGGCATATCCACGCTACCCATCGAGAACCCAATCGCATACGATCCTGTAACGCGCTAGATTCCCATTAGCTTATATCGGTTGTCTCCCGCAAAGCAATATCTAGGCGAACACATCGATGACACTGGACAAACAACAGACGTATCAGCGCAAAAATGGGTTGACTCTGTGCGCTTGAAATTCCCGCGGGAGATCTAACATCTTGCCCGCATCCCGGCATCGCACAGCCCACTCCATCAGGCTCGTGTAGTGATCGAACCGATCGATGTTCCCCAACCACTCGGTGCCCAATGGACTCGTAATTACGACGACATTGGGTACGTCGCACGGCCCGACACAGCCGCTGATCGTTAGCTGGAAACGTTTCAACAGCCCACGCTTCCGCCATTCATGCTTCAGCCACTCCACTGGAACTTCAGGCAAACCACGCTCCGTGTTCCCGCAGCAACAGCCCCGGCAGATCGTGATCTGCCCAACCACGAGGCGCTTCGTCGTCAACCGGCAATCTTCAGGTCGATTCATGGTTTCCAAGCCGTCGCCCGGGGCAACAATCTCGTCGAATTGAGAATGAATGCCAACTCTGAAGTGACGTGAATAAAAGCGGCCAGTAGCGGATTGAGAAGACCGAAGGCCGCCATTCCCACCCCGATGCTGTCCACGATCAGCGTGCCAACGAAGTTCTGCATGATGATGCCGCGGCAGCGTCGAGCAACCCGCAAGGTTTCAACTAATTTGGACAAATCGCTTCCGATCAGGATCACATCCGCACTCTCGCGAGCCACGTCGGTTCCCGATCCCATGGCAATGCCGACATTGGCCTCAACCAAAGCCGGGGCGTCGTTGATTCCATCGCCGACCATCGCCACATGATGTCCGTGGCTGCGCAGTTCTTTCACCCACCGTGCTTTTTGTTCAGGCAGGAGTTCTCCGACCGCTTCGTCCACTCCGAGATCGCGGCCGACCGATAGGGTTGCAGCCTGGGAGTCTCCGCTCAATAGGACAACTTTCAAACCCATTTCTCGCATTGCCACAACTGCATTCCTGGCTTCCGGCCGTAAAACGTCCGAAACTCTGATGCTCCCAAGAACCTGCCTCGCACGCGCGACGTAGACTTCAGACGTTCCGTCCGCCCTCTTTCCATCTATGGGCAAACCCCTCGTCATGCCCTGCTCCACGAAAAAGGCGAGACTGCCCACAAGGATCTCCTCGCCGTGGTAGCTCACCCTGAGGCCTCTTCCGGGCGTGTACGAAAATTCATCAGGTTCTGTCGTCGGAATCGCGAGTTCCGCTGCACGTGCCACAATTGCCCTGGCCAGAGGATGCTCGGATTTACGCTCTGCGATAGCGGCAGCGGTGACGATCTGGTGCTCGCCGAAGCCATTCGCTGGAACGACTTCCCGAATCTGCGGAACGCCGAAAGTGAGCGTGCCGGTCTTGTCCAAAAGCACTGAGTCCACGAGGGACAGCGCTTCCAGGTAGAGTCCACCTTTGATGATCGCTCCCTGATGCGCCGCCCGGCCGATCGCTCCGAGGACTGCCAGAGGGGTTCCAGCCGCAATGCCGCAGGCTCCCGCAACGATCACGACAGAAATGGTCGACCTGATATTGTGGGTGATGATGAAGGTCAAAATCGCAGCGCCCAGAGCGAAATACACCAGGTAGCCCGCCAGGCGATCCGCGGTTTTCTGAATCGGAGCGCGCGACCTCTCGGCGTGTTCGACTGCTTCCACGATCTTGCCGAACGTCGTGTCCCGTCCCAACTTATCTGCGCGAATCTCCAACGCTCCGGATTGGTTCACGGTGCCTGCGTAAACTGTGTCCTCAGACAGTTTTTCAACCGGCATCGCCTCGCCTGTAATTGCCGCTTGGTCGACAAAAGACCGCCCAGCGGAGACCAAACCATCCACTGGAATCCGTCCACCCGGTTTCACGATCACGGTCTCGCCCCGCTTGAGATCGTCGGCGGCGATTTCGATTACCTCGTTGTTTCGTCGGACTGCGACGTTTCGAGGCAGCAACTCCAGCAGATCCTCAATAGCGCGGCGGCCTCGCCCCACCGTCAGGCCCTCCAGAACTTCAGCGGCGAGAACGAAAACGGTGATAACTAACGCCGTGAAGAACTCGCCGATGACCAGCGCCGCAAGTAAGGCAATGGTCATCGAGAGTTCCATCGTCATTTTTCGTTCGACGATGTTTTCGAAAGCCTCTTTGAAGATCGGATATCCACCAATCAAGGCGGCCAATACACCGATCACGCTGACGTGTGGAAATGGTTCCCAGACGCGAAACCATACCGCCGCGGCGGCCAGCGCCACGAACGCGATCCGCGCGAGTTCATGCCAGTCAAGCCCGTGTTCTTCGGCTGACTCTTCGTCGGGGGAGTCGGGCTTTGGCTCTTCTTCCTGAAGTCTCTTTGGGCCTGGAGTTCGTTCGAGACTCTTGTCGATCAAATCTGGGGCACTCATCTTCTTCCTCCGGCCAGAACGTCGCTATTCCGTCATTTCAGGTACGCCTTAACCATGGAGATGACTTCGTCTGCTGCCGCAGCCTGGGCTGCGCTGGCCTTCCGTTTTGGATCCATCACATGGCTGCGGATATGACCCTCTAGCAGTTCGGCCATCAGGCTGTTCATCGCGCCTCTTGTAGCGCTCATGAGCTGCAGAACCTCCGAGCAATCCTTCTCCTCGGTCAAAGCGCGCACCAGTGCCTGCACCTGCCCTTGAATTCGCTTGGCCCGCAGAACCAGTTCATTCTTGTTCTCGATGGTATGACTCATTCTCCGCAATATACCATACCCGGTATCGTACCCAAGCAACTTGTGCGGAGCGAGCGCCCGACCTATGATGGAAACTCACGCATCACGAGGGAAGCATGTCAGAACCGAGTTACGAAGAACTCAAAGCCAAACTGGCGGAACTGGAAAAAGAAGTCGAAATCAAGAAACGCAGCGGAGACCTTATTTTCAAGGTGGGCGAAAAGGGCGGGGTCAGCGTCTACGGCCTGGGCCGATTCCCGGTGACCCTTTATTACGAGCAGTGGAACCGCCTGCTCGGCGCCGCCGACGACATCAAGAAGTTTCTGGAAGAGAACAAGACCAGGCTGAAATTGAAAGAGTAGGCCTTTTCGCCGGAGGCGGAGGGCAAAAGGCTCGTCTTCCTGAGAACGGCAAGATTTGAAGCGGCGCGACGGCTCCCAACTCGCGCCCAAATCGGTCGAGTCCTCGCCTTGGAATTAGATTTAGCTACCCCCTCTCTGGAACGTCAGTTTCTCCGTCATCCATTCTGATCGGCCCCACGATGAACTTCTACGAACGTTGTCAGGCCGATGCTCTCCTTCCTCCGCTATCGTTTCCGCGTTGCGCTTCCGGGACTGCTGCTGCCGGCCGTTCTTGCGGCCAGCGCGGCATCGGCGCAGCAAATCGCCGAACCAGTCTCCAGCCGCAGGTTCGATGTTGCTTACTGGACGGTCCTCGGGACGGCAACGGCAGGCGTCGCATTCGATGCCTACACGACGTTGTCTTCGATTGGGCCCGGTAAGCGCTGCAATGCGGAAGTGGAGTCCCCGGCACTCTATGGGCGGGTGCCTACGCCGGCGCGCACGGTTGCCGTCATGGGAGCGCAGCTGGCATCGGCAATCTTTCTTTCGCGCCAGCTTCGGCACCATACTCGCAGCAGGACTGCGCGCCGCGCCGCGCTGCTTCTGGCGTCGGCAAATGCAGTTCACTTCGCGGGCGCGATCCACAACCAACGCATCTGCAACTGAGCTCACTGCTCTCGGGTGCCCCATTTCTCGCGCGTCTTGTGCGCGAGGAGGAATTCTGCCGGGCTCGGCAACTATGATCGACCAACCGCGGTATACCATGGAAATGTGAATCTTCCGGTGAACCCGCCGCTGCTTCCGATGCTCGCCAAGCGAATCGAGGAATTGCCGCCGGGCGACGACTGGATCTTCGAACCGAAGTGGGATGGCTTCCGCGCTTTGATCTTCCGGGACGAAGATGAAATCTTTATCCAGAGCCGAGACCAGAAGCCTCTGAACCGGTATTTTCCTGAGCTGATCGAGCCTTTGCAGTCCGCTCTGCCGCGGCGCTGCGTGCTCGACGGCGAAATCGTCATCGTCCGAAATAACGAACTCGATTTCAATGGGTTGCAGCTACGCCTGCATCCGGCGGCGTCGCGGGTGAAGCTTTTGTCCGGGCAGATTCCAGCCTCTGTCGTTTTCTTCGATCTGCTCTGTCTCGGCGATCGCGATCTTTGTGGGGAACAATTTCAAAACCGCCGGCGGGAACTCGAATCCTTACTTTCCTCTGCGTCTCCACCGATTCATCTGACGCCCGCAACTGGCGCCCGCGGTATCGCCGCTGACTGGTTTCGCCGCTTCGAAGGCGCCGGTCTCGACGGCGTGATTGCGAAATCAATATCCGGAACCTATGAGCCGAATAAGCGCGTCATGCTGAAGGTGAAACACGAGCGCGATTGCGACTGCGTCGTAGCCGGATTTCGCTGGCACAAGAAAGGGAACCACGATCTCGTCGGCTCGCTGCTGCTCGGGCTCTTCGACGATGAGGGAGCGTTGCAACACGTAGGTGTCTGCGCCAGCTTCAGCACGGCAAAGCGCGGCGAGCTGGTGGAATTCCTTAAACCGTATCGGGAAGACGCGATGGCCAGTCATCCGTGGAAGCATTGGGCGGAAGCGATGGCTGAGCGCGATGATGGAGTGAAGAGAATGCCCGGTGGGCAAAGCCGCTGGAGCCAGGGGAAAGATCTCTCGTGGGAGCCACTGCGTCCAGAACTTGTCTTGGAAGTAGCCTACGATCACATGCAGGGAGACCGGTTCCGCCACACGGCGCAATTCCGCCGCTGGCGCACTGATAAAAAGCCGGGTGACTGTACTTACGCGCAGCTCGAAGTTGTCCCACCGCAGGAACTAGCGGCGATTTTTCCCCACGGCCGGTGAATTGAGGCGAGTTGGATCATTCGCCGCCAGGATAAGACCGTGGAAGAGCGGCGCTTCAGCGCCACGTTAAGGGCAGAAGACAACAACAGCGGCTTTAGCCCCCGCTCTTCCGCATCCTGCTCTGCTCCCGCCACTCCCGCGTGGGATCATCATCCGGATCGGGAGCCTCCGGCATAGGCCGCATTTCTTCCGGAACATGCCGCAAGTTAATCCGAATGCGAGTCCAGGTCGACGATCTCCCGCGCATCGAGTCGACCAGCACGTCATCGACCGCCACATGCTCCGCGGCCTCCGCGTGTCTCGCTTTCCACCGTTCCAGTCCAGCCAGCGCCGCTGCCTTGTCCGGAGAATTCGCAACCGTGATGAGTGGCATCTTGACTCGCGATTTCTTCGGCGCGGATTTCTTTTCAGGCGATCGAGCCCGCGACGGCATTACGCGCGAAGCCTCGCCTTCCATCTTGCGGAAGTGTGGCGGCCACGGAGCATCTTTCAGCCCCGCGGCTTCATCGCTTGCAGCCATCGCCAGGAGCTTTTCCAGCGACCCCACGGAATCATCCATGCCTGCGTGCGGATCGCCGATCCTGGCGAAGCGTGCGGGAACCGTGAACAGCGTGAAGTCCGCCGGTTCGCAGTCGGGGACTTCATCCCACGTCAGGGGAGTGGAAACGCGCGCGTCAGGCAGCGGGCGCACCGAATAGGCCGAACAGGTCGTGCGGTCCTTCGCATTCTGGTTGTAATCGAGAAAGACGCCATGGCGCTCCTCTTTCCACCATTTCGAACTGGCCAAAGACGGAGCCCGCCGCTCGATTTCTCGCGACAGGGCAACCGCCGCCCGCCGGACTTCGGTGAACGTCCACCGCGGTTCGATGCGCACGTTCACGTGCATCCCGCGGGAGCCACTGGTTTTGGGCCATCCTCGCAGGCCGAGGTCTTCAAGCAATACCTTCACTTCCAGGGCCACGCGGCGAACGTCATCCCAGCCCACGCCGGGAATCGGGTCGAGATCGATTCTCAATTCGTCCGGATGGTCTAGATTCTCCGACCTTACCGCGTGCGGATGCAGTTCGATACAGCCCAGGTTCACGATCCACGCCAGTCCGGCAGCATCGTCCACCACGATTTCTTCCGCGGTCCGCCCGGAAGGGAAGGAAAGAGTCACGGTTCGCAGCCAATCCGGGCGCTGCTCGGGCGCGCGCTTCTGATAAAACGCCTCGCCCTCGGCGCCATTCACAAAACGCTTCAGAACAATCGGCCGGTCGCGAATTCCGGCCAGCGCGCCCGGAGCAACCGACAGGTAATAGCGCACCAGATCAAGTTTCGAGACCTTGGCCTGCGAAAAATAGAGCTTGGCCGGATTTGTAATCCGGACCTCGCGTCCATCGATCAAAAGCACTTCGCCGGCTGGTTCTTTGGCCACGAAAACAGGCTATCACTGACGGGTGTTCCGGTCGTAAAGACAGGAGTGTCGAGATCGACCGAGTACCGGAAAATGAACGCTTCTTTACAAATCTGTCCCACGAATCGCCTGTTTTTCGGTTTATAATTTTAAGATCGTGCCCAAGTATTCCATCGTGGTCCCCCTGCACAACGAGCAGGAGAACGTCACCGACCTCTACGACCGGCTAAAAGCTGTGATGGAGGCCAACGGAGAGAGCTTCGAAATCGTTCTAGTGGATGACGGATCCAGCGACCACACTTTCGCCATGTTGCGCGAGATCGCGGCTGTGGACAGCCGCGTGACGGTCGTCAAACTGCGGCGCAACTTCGGCCAGACCGCAGGCCTCGCGGCCGGGTTCGATCACGCGCGCGGCGAGTACATCATCGCCATGGATGGCGACCTGCAGCACGATCCCAATGATATTCCGGTATTTCTGGAAAAGATCGCCGCTGGATACGACATCGTCAGCGGATGGCGCAAGAACCGTGTGGACAACTTCTGGATGCGCCGCATCCCGTCGCGCATTGCCAACTGGATGATGGCGAAGATCAGCGGCGTGGACATCCACGACTTCGGCACGACCTTCAAGGCCTATCGCCGCGACATTCTCGAGCAAGTTCCGTTATACGGGGAACTGCACCGGTTCATTCCGGCGCTGGCCTCGTGGCACGGCGCCTCGATCTGCGAAGTGCCCATCCGCAATGTGAACCGCGAGCGCGGCGTCTCGCACTACGGCATCACGCGCACCTTCCGCGTGTTCTTCGATCTGCTTACGATCCGCTTTCTGCTGCGCTATCTATCGCGTCCGCTGCACTTCTTCGGCACGTTTGGCATGATGAGCATCTTTGGCGGCAGTGGTCTGGTCGTATGGCTCGGCATCGAAAAGTTCCTGCGCCATATTCCTGTCATGGGCGAGCACGGTCCGCTGATGATGGTCGCTCTCGGTCTTCTGCTCGGCGGATTGAATCTGCTCGCTATTGGCCTGCTCGGAGAAATGCAGGTCCGCCACTACCACGAGCCCAGCCGCCGTGCCCCGTACTCGGTCGACCGAGTCCTTCGCGCCCAGAACGAAGAGCACAGCGTCTCGGAGTAGTTTTATGTAGGGAAAGCCGCCCTCGGCTGTCGGCGAGCGCAGCTCGCCAGCTTTACCCATCTAGAAGGCGCCGAAAGTCCAACTGCATGCCGCAGCGTATAATTTCCCGTTTGCCTTTTGGAGCGCTGTGAAATGTCGAAAGCCACGCAGCACGAACTGCAACTCGCCCGCCGCATGTCGCGCCTGGGTACGGAAACTGCCTTTGAAGTCCTGAACAAGGCCCGTGCACTCGAACGACAGGGAAAGAGCATCATCCATCTCGAGATCGGCGAGCCTGACTTCGACACTCCCGCCAACGTAATCGACGCCGGAGTAAAGGCCCTGCGTGGTGGGTGGACGCACTACGGCCCCGCCGCCGGTCAGCCCGAGCTTCGTCAAGCCCTGGCGGACTATGTGAGCCGCACCCGCGGAGTGAGAGTCTCGCCTGAGGAAGTTGTCGTAGTTCCCGGCGGTAAGCCGATTATTTTCTTTACGATCCTTGCATTGATTGATGAGGAAAATGAAGTCATCTACCCCAACCCCGGCTTCCCGATCTACGAGTCGATGATTCACTACGTCGGTGGCCGCGCCGTGCCGATTCATCTGAAGGAGGAGCGCGACTTCGCGCTGGATGTAAACGAACTCGCCGCACTCATTACCGACCGCACGAAACTGATCATCATCAACTCGCCCGAGAATCCGACGGGAGGCATTCTCGACCGCCGCGAAATCGAGCAGATCGCCCGCGTCATTGGCGATCGCAACATCATGGTACTGTCGGACGAAATCTACAGCCGCCTGTTGTTCGACGGCGCCCAGCATTTTTCGATCATGTCGGTGCCCGGGATGCAGGAGCGCACCATCCTGCTCGACGGCTTCTCGAAGACTTATGCCATGACCGGATGGCGCATGGGCTACGGCGTGATGCGTCCCGATCTCGCCGCCCACATGACGCGCCTCATGACCAACTCGAATTCCTGCACCGCCAGCTTCACACAGGTCGCCGGAGTTGAGGCCATCCGCGGAGACCAGAGTTCGGTCGACCACATGCGCGAGGAATTCCAGCGCCGCCGCGATGTCTTCGTCGCCGGCCTGAACAAGATCAAGGGATTCTCCTGCCGCCTGCCCAAGGGCGCGTTCTACGTTTTCCCCAACATCACCGCGACGGGCTGGAAGTCGAAGCCGCTGGCGGACGCATTGCTGGAACAAGCCGGCGTCGCGGCGCTCTCAGGAACAGCCTTTGGAGAATACGGCGAAGGCTATTTGCGCTTCAGCGTCGCCAATTCACTGGACAACCTCCAGGAAGCCCTGAGCCGGCTCGACCAATGGACGAAGAAGAACCTCTGGCAACAAAGCTAAACTCAAAATCGATGTCATCGTGAACGCGGCGGCACCCCGGGTGAGAGAACGTACGTCGGCTGGCAGCGCAAGTGCAGTTAAATGGATCACTTAAGACGCCTGCCGCAAGTGTGGCTGGCTGACGCCGCAACCGGTGCAAAACTGACGTAAGATCCCTCACGCCGGCTTCGCCGCCGCTCAGGAAGACAACGCCTTGAGGAGTATCGGAGGAAACGTGCCCGCGAAAAAGTCGATCACAGTGCCCAGCCCAAAATCGTCTCGTCCCCAGGCGCCGGGCTACGGCTTTCCCGATAGCATGAAAGGCCTGCTTCCCTGGTCATGGGCCGAGCAGCGCCTGAAGAAATCACACAACTATTGGATCACCACCGTCAAACCCGACGGCTCGCCGCACACGATGGTGGTCTGGGGCCTGTGGCAGGATGGCCGCTTTCTTTTCAGCACAGGTGGGAAATCCCGCAAGGCCCGGAATCTGGCAGAGAACGCCAACTGCATCGTCTGCACGGAGCGCGCCGAAGAGGCCATCATTGTTGAGGGCATTGCGGAAGTAGCCGACCTGGCCGCGCGCAAGAAATTTCTTCCGCCCTACGAACGCAAGTACAAGTTCGACCTGTCGAGCATGAAAGGCGACATTCTTTCGATGAAGGAGCCGGTGTTTGCCATCCGGCCCCGCGTCGTCTTCGCCATGTGGGAAAAGCACTTCCAGAGCAAATCCACCCGCTGGAAATTCGATTAGCGGAGTCTGCTGGAGGGGATCTCCCGTAAGCTACTCGCGGCTTTGGCGACCACAACCGGGCAGGAGTCTGCAACAAGATTGCCCATTGTGGCGCATACCGCTGTAACTAGTAGTAGCCCACCCCTCCTGATAGCATGAACCCGGGAATTTATGCGCGTTCGCTTTCTGGTCTCGATCACCCTGCTTTTGTTGCCGCTGGCGGCTTTCGGTCAAAGCAACGCCGGTGAGTTACGGGTCAAGGTGACGGATCCCAGCGGACTCGGCGTGAGAGCCGCAGCGCGACTGGTGAGCGAGGCGAATGACTATCGCAATACTCTGACCACCGACGATTCCGGTTTGCTGATCGCCAAGCGCCTGCCCTTCGGGATTTACCGCATTGAGATCGACCAGCCCGGCTTTGCCGAAATTTCCCAGCCAGTGGAAGTGCGTTCAGCGGTTCCCATTCAGCTTGCGCTCAGGCTCAGCCTCGCTTCGGTCAACACCTCGATCCTCGTACAGGATTCGGCGACGCTGATCGATCCGGCACGCGTCGATTCCGCGCAACAGATCGGCAACGAGACGATCGAGACGCGTATGACCTCGCTGCCCGGGCGTTCCTTGCAGGACCTGGTGAACTCCGAGCCCGGCTGGCTTTATGAAGGCAATGCGGTGCTGCATCCGCGCGGTTCGGAATATCAGACGCAGTTTGTGGTCGATGGGGTTCCTCTGACCGAGAATCGCTCTCCCGGATTCGCGCCCGAGATCGAAGCCGACGACGTCGATTCGATGAACATCTACACCGCCGGCATCCCCGCCGAATTCGGCCGCAAGATGGGCGGCGTCATCGAAGTCAATACACTCAAGGACACGAAGCAGGGTTTTCACGGTCAGGCCATTTTTGGCGGAGGCAGTTTCGATACCGGCGACGCTTTCGCGCAGGTACAGGACTCATGGAAGGGCAACACCCTCGGCGCCAGCGCCTCGGGCAGCATGACCAGCCACTATCTGAACCCGGTGGTTCCGCAGAACTACACCAACAACGGAACGACCGGAGACTTTGCCGTCAACTTCGAGCGCGACCTGACGCCGAGCGACCGCATCGGAGCAATCGTCCGCCACAGCCTCTCGCGCTTTCAGGTTCCCAATGAGCAGGTGCAGCAAGCCGCGGGCCAGCGGCAGGATGGCGACAACTTTGAGACGATGGGCATCGTCTCGTATCAGCATGTCTTCTCATCGAACTCTCTCGGCGCGTTGCGCGGCATGGTGCGCGACGGATCGAACGACCTCGATTCGAATCCCGATTCGACCCCCGTTATCGCATTCCTGCACAACAATTTTCGCGAGGTCTATTTCAACGGCTCGATCTCCGTCCACCACGGCCGGCACGAAATCAAAGCGGGCGTCGAATCCGACTCGGTGTTTCTGCACGAGAACTTCAGCGATATCATCACCGACCCTGCCCAGTTCGATGACGGCACGCCCACTACATTCGAGTTCACGGGTGCCCGGCCCGATGTGGAGCAGTCGGCCTATGTGCAGGACCTCATCCGGCTGGGCAATTGGACGGTGAGCGCCGGTCTTCGCTGGGACCACTATCAACTTCTGGTGAACCAGAATTCCGTCAGTCCGCGAATCTCGGTGGCGCGATACTTTCCCGCTGCCGGTCTCGTGCTGCACGCGTCCTACGACCGCATCTTCCAGACGCCCGATTCCAACAATATTTTGCTGTCCAGTTCGGCCCAGGTGGTTTCGCTGAACCCCGAAGTCTTCCGCCTTCCCGTCGAGCCTTCCCACGGAAGCTACTTCGAGATCGGCGGAACGAAGTCACTCTTCGATCATCTGCGCTTCGACGCCAATTACTACCGCCGCTACGTCAACAACTACGCCGACGACGATCAGATCTTGAATACGGCGGTGAGTTTCCCCATCGCCTTTGACAAGGCGATTATCTATGGCGCCGAAGCCAAGCTCGAAATCCCCAAGTGGGGCCGCTGGTCGGGATACACCAGCTACTCTTACATGGTCGGCAATGTGTGGCTTCCCGTGACGGGCGGCCTTTTCCTCGGGGACGACGCAAATGATGCCTTGACCGACGTGAATGGCCACTTTCCCGATTCGCAGGACCAGCGAAACACGGTACGCATTCGCATGCGCTATCAGGCCCACTCGCGTCTTTGGCTTGCCGGATCTACCGAATACGGCAGCGGCCTGCCGTTCGAATTCGCGGGAGACTACGACGAAGCCCTGGCCCAGTATGGCCCCGCGGTCGTGTCTCGCGTAAACTTTGACCGCGGCCGCGTGCGCCCATCCTTCGCTCTTGGCGCATCGGTTGGCGCCGATCTCTACAAGAGCGACCGTGTCTCGACTACGCTTCAAGCCGACGTACAGAACATCAATGACCGTCTCAACGTGATCGATTTCGGAGGATTGTTCTCCGGCAACGCCATCGCCCCGCCGCGCAGCTGGGCACTGCGCCTGCAAGCCCAGTTCTGAATCCTCGACGTTGTCATCCTGAGCAGTCGAAGGATCCCTATACGAACCCCTGCGGAATCTGGCCTCGGGAGGGTATTTCCGAAAGAGCATCAACCCGCGCGCTTGAAATACTGGACGGCCCGCTCATGCTTCTTGGCCGCCGCCAGGGAAGAAAACGTTCCCAGATTTTTCCGTTTGCCGGACTTCGCATTCTTCTTCCGCGAGTACAGCCGAAATTCTCCTGATTTCAATTTGCGAATCATGAAACAGAGATGCGATTGTCGGTAAGCAGGTTGGCATTCAAAGATGGAGGTTTGGATTTATCCGCGAAAAGCCGTGGCGAGGTTTTACTTATACCACGAAATACTTGGCCGCCGGATGATGCACCACGATCGCCGAAGTGCTCTGCTCCGGTTCAAGCAAGAACGCTGAAGTCAGTCGCACGCCGATATTCTCCTCGGGTTTGAGCAACGCAAACAGCTTGGTCTGATCTTCCAGATTCGGGCATGCAGGATATCCAAACGAATATCTCGAGCCGCGATACTTCTGATGAAAAAGATCTCGAATCTCCGGCGAATCTTCGCCCGCGATGCCCAGCTCCTCGCGCATCGTCTTGTGATGAAATTCGGCAAGGGCCTCGGCGGTTTCAACGCTCAGGCCATGCAGATATAAGTACTTCGTATATTCGCCAGCCTCGAACAATCGCTGCGTCTCAACCGAAGCCTGATGGCCAATGGTAACCAGCGAAAGCCCAATCACATCCATCTTTCCGGATGATTTGGGTGCAAAAAAGTCGGAGACCGATAACTTCCGCCCCTCACGTTGCCGAGGGAATGTAAACCGCAGGAACTCTGGCGAGTTCTTACTGGGCACTGGGTGCTCGGTACTGGGTACCTGATACACAATCACATCGTTCCCGTCGCTCTGAGCAGGGAAGTAGCCGTACACCACGGCCGGAGCAAACAATCCCGACTCCGCAACCTCCTCCTCCAGTTTGCGTAACACTGGCCGAAACTTTTCCTCTACCAGCCGCAGGTAATCCGTCTGCGAAGCTGTCTTCAACTGCCACTGGTTCTTGAACAGCGCCGTTTCGTTGATGTAGCGGAACAATTCGCGCAGGTCGTAATCCTTGCGCACGCGTACGCCCCAGAAAGGTGGCGCAGGAATTGGCGCATCTCCCACGACGGGGCTTCGCTCCGCGAATACTGGGCCAGTCTCTTCATCCACGACCGTGGCTTTGGCATATTCCTTCACCGTGCGTCCCTCGCGCAATCGCGAATCGCGCGCGCCGTTCTCGGTCGCAAGATCTTCCATGATGTGCAGCCCAGCGAACGCATCGTCAGCATAGAAGACGCTGTTGGTGTATTCGCGCCGCAGGTCGTCTTCAACATATTTGCGCGTGAGCGCGGCCCCGCCGCAGATCACCGGAAATTCCAGCTTCTGCCGCTCCAGGTCCTGGATCACGTACTTCATCTCCAGCGTTGACTTCACCAGCAGGCCGCTCAATCCAATCGCGTGTGCCTGATGCTCCTGCGCCGCGCGGATAATCGAATCACCCGGCTGCTTGATGCCAAGATTAACGACCTTGTACCCGTTGTTCGACAGGATGATGTCGACCAGATTCTTGCCGATGTCGTGAACGTCGCCCTTCACGGTCGCGAGCACAATCGTGCCTTTCTGTGAGCCGGATTTCTTCTCCATCTTCGGCTCGAGATAGGCCACCGCCTGCTTCATCACCCCGGCCGAATCAAGCACGGACGGCAACTGCATCTTGCGCGCGCCGAAAAGATCGCCGACGGTCTTCATGCCGTCGAGCAGAACCGTATTGATCAATTCAAGCGGGGAATAACTCGCAAGCGCATCATCAAGCAAAACCTCCAGTGACTTCTTGTTTGCGCCATTACCAACTGATTTCTCGCCGTTGATTATGGCGAACTTCAGCTTGTCTTCCACCGAAAGCGTGTCGACGTGCGCGGTCGTGCTCGCCGCCGGTTTGCCCTTCATCCCGGCGAAGTGCGCCATGTAAACCTGCAATGGATCGCCGGCCGACGCATCGCGGAAGATCAGCTTGCGCGCGAGGTCAACTTCCTCCTGCGGAATCTTGTACAGCGGATAAATTTTCGTGTAGTTAACAATGGCCATGTCGAGGCCATGGTCCACCGCCTCGTGCATGAACACCGAATTCAACACCCGCCGCGGATACGCGTCGAGGCCGAATGAAATATTGCTGACGCCCAGAATCGTCTTTACTGAGGGCAATTCTTTCTTGATCCGCTCGACGGCTTTGAGGGTTTCGATGCCCGCCGTACGGTACTCCTCCTGCCCCGTCGAAATCGGCAGAGTCAGCGCGTCGAAGATCAGGTCGGTCGAGTCCAGGCCATATTTCTTGGTCGCCAGATCGTGAATGCGGTGTGCGATCGCGACTTTCTTATCGGCGGTCAGCGCCATGCCGTCTTCGTCGATGGTTAAGGCGATCACAGCCGCGCCATACCGCTTCGCCATCGGCAGGACCTGCGACGTGCGCTTCTCGCCATCCTCGAGATTGATCGAATTGATGATCGCGCGGCCTGGGATGCGCTTCAGCGCCTCTTCGACCACGTCGGCCTCGGTCGAATCCACCAGGATCGGCGCCGGAACTCGGGTCGCGATTTTCTCCAGAATCGAAGTAATGTATCCCTTTTCGTCTTCGCCGACGATCGCGCAGCACAGGTCGAGCATGTGCGACCCGTCATTTACCAGTTTTTTCGCCAGCGCGAGGATGTCGTCGTACTTCCGGCCCTGAACCAGCTTGCGGAAATGTTCGACGCGAGTCGTCGTATTCATTTCTTCGGCGACGATGAGGGGCTTCGGTTCGAGGTCAAGCGGAACGCTGGTATAGGCGCTGGACGCCGAAGCCGTTCGCTTTACTTCGCGTTTCGCGGGCTCCACGCCGGCAAGCGCATCGACGACGGCCTTCAAATGTTCCGGTGTGGTGCCGCAACATCCGCCCACAATGCGCACGCCATAGTCCTGCACAAAATGCTTGTGATATTCGGCCAGTTCCTCAGGCGACAGCTTGTAAACGGCATGCCCACCAACGTTCTGAGGCAAGCCGGCATTCGGCAGCACGGAAACTTCCTTGGTCGAGTACAGCGCCAGATAGCGGACCGCATCGTTCATCTCCTTCGGTCCGGTGGCACAGTTCAGGCCGAGGGCATCCACGTCGAAGGGTTCGAGCGCAGTCAGCGCAGCGCCGATCTCGGTGCCCAGCAGCATCAGGCCGGTCTCCTGTAGGGTGACCTGCACTTGCACGGGCAAGCGCTTGCCTGACTTGCGCATCGCTTCCAGCACGCCGATGGTCGCGATTTTGGCCTGCAACAGATCCTGAGCGGTCTCGACCAGCAGCAGGTCAACTCCGCCTTCAATCAGCGCCGATGCTTGCTCTCGAAAGGCCTCGACCATCGCATCGAAGCTGATGTGCCCGAGCGACGGCAGCTTGGTCGTAGGACCGAGCGAGCCGGCGACGAATCGCGGTTTGTCTTTAGTCGAGAATTGCTGTGCGACTTCCTTTGCGAGCTGCGCCGCCTTCACGTTAATTTCATGGGTGCGCTCGCGCAGATCGAACTCGCCCAGCACAATGGACGATCCGCCAAACGTATTGGTCTCGACGACATCGCAACCCACGCGGAAAAAGTCCGCATGAATGTCGCGAATAATGTCGGGACGGCTCAGCACCAGAACTTCGCTGCAATTTTCCTTGCCCCAATAATCATCCAGAGTGGGATTGCGCTTCTGGATATTGGTGCCCATCGCGCCGTCGTAGATGACGACGCGTTCGCGCACGGTTTGGAGAAAGCCTTTCATGAAAAGCTTCTAGCTACTGGAACACTTCATCTTAGTTGTCTTGATCCGTGTGAATCCGTGGCCAGGGTCTGCCTTACAACACGAACGCCGGTCTCTTCTTCAGACCGGCGTGAAATCAAATTCAAAAGTCTTATTGAAGATCAACTCCCCGGAACCATCTCGGTGGGAGCGCCTCCATCCACGTCGGCCTGATTGAACACGATGTTGGCTCCCATGTGTGCTGGCCGGGGGGCCAGCATTTGCTCCTTGCGATACACCAGATTCGACGCATTGAACGTCGCCAGTTCAAATCCATGGCCGTGTGTGATGGCGTCGGTCGGGCAAGCCTCGACGCAATATCCGCAAAAAATGCAGCGGTTGTAATCGATGTTGTAGACCTTGGCGTAGCGCTCGGCGCCGCTGACGCGGTTTTGCGCAGTGTTCTCAGCCGCTTCGATGTAGATACAGTTCGAAGGACACGCCGCCGCGCACAGAAAGCAGGCCACGCACTTTTCCAGCCCATTTTCATCGCGCTGCAGCACGTGCGCCCCGCGAAAGCGCGCCTCAATCCGCGCCCCGCGCAGCGGACCTTTGCCGTCGGGATAATTCTCGACCGTCGTCGGCTGGAACATCTCCATGAAGGTGATGCTCATGCCCTTGGCGATGGCCGCGATATTCTTCAGCACCGGCATACATTACTAGTATACAAAAAGAGGGTAATCGCGCCTCTCCGCTGGCGGTAAACGGTTATTCTCGTACCATGAACGGCGTGAATCAGAGGCGCAGCGGCCAGAATGCCGGACTTTGCGAGCACTGCCGCTTCAAGCGCCTTATCACGTCAGATCGCGGATCGGTGTTCTATATGTGCGAAAAATCGGCAACGGATGCGAGCTTTCCGAAGTATCCGCGCCTTCCGGTTCGCCAGTGCCGGGGATACGAACCCGCAGAAGCGACAGCCCACCCAAACCCGATGTCATCCTGAGGCGGGCGACAGCCCGCCGAGGGACGCTACGACAGCTGATATCGGCACGAAAGCCGGTGGGATCATCTACGCCGTCTGCGTCAACGCGGCTCTCTGTGACAGCATCGACTGTCCACCGACGTAAGGTCCCTCGCAACGGCTTCGCCGCTGCTCAGGATGACACACAATCGAATATGGATAAGTCTTGCAAGGGAAAAGAATGAAAACCCAAGCTAGTCGATTCCCAATTCCTTCGCCAGGGCCCGCCACTTGGCATCGACCATCGCTTTCGTCTTGGCATCCATCACGATTTCGTCCGGCCACGGCCGGGTGAATCCCTCGCTGGCCCATTTCCGCGTCGCGTCGATCCCCATCTTCGAACCGAAATTCGGCAATCTCGACGCATGATCGAGTGAATCCATGGGGCCAAGCATGAACTGGATATCGCGCTCGGGATCGATGTGATTCAACACTTTCAGCGTCACATCGCCGAGGTCCTGTACATCCACATCTTCATCCACGACGACGATGCACTTGGTGAACATGGCCTGCCCCAGCGACCAGATCGCGTTCATCACCTTTCGCGCTTGCCCTGGGTACGACTTTCTGATCGACACGATCATCAGATTGTGAAACACGCCCTCCACCGGCATGTTGATATCGACCAACTCCGGGATAGTGAGCTTCATCAACGGGAAGAAGATGCGCTCAACCGCTTTGCCCATGTAAGCGTCTTCCTGCGGAGGCTTTCCGACGATCGTGGTCGCATAGATCGGATCTTTACGATGCGTGACGCAGGTGACGTGAAACACAGGGTAGAGGTCTTCGAGTGAGTAAAACCCCGTGTGGTCGCCGAAGGGACCTTCCGTGCGCAGTTCGTCGAGGTTGACGTAGCCTTCGAGCACGATCTCGCTTGAGGCCGGTACTTCCAGATCGACGGTCTCACACTTCACCAGATCCACCGGGGCGCCGCGTAAAAAGCCGGCGATCATATACTCCTCGATATCTGGCGGGGCAGGAACGATGGCAGAGAATGTCACCACGGGATCGGTGCCGATCGCAACCGCGACTTCCATCTTTCCCGATGGCCGTTCGCCCTCTGCCAGCACCGATCCGCCTGACGATCGAGCCATAATGTCGACGGCGGCCGCTTTACCTTCAACCGCTGCACGCATCCGCTCGCGGGCGTGCTCGGCCGCAACTTTCTGCCGTTGCCAGTGCATGCCGGTTGTGCGCTCGTCGTAAATCTGCATGCGGTACATGCCGAGATTCCGTTTTCCGGTTTTCGGATCGCGCGTAGTGACGCAAGGAAACGTGATGAATCGCCCGGCATCCTTCGGCCAGCATTGCAGAACAGGGAACTCAAGCAGAGAAAAGTTGTCGCGCTTGATGACTTCCTTGCACAGGCCGGTCGAGACCGTCCGTGGGAAAAATTTGCCCATCTCCGCCAGCATGGGCAGCATCTTTACCTTGTCGAGAAACCCCTGCGGCGACTTCACATCCATAAACATGCGGATGCGCGCGCCAATCTCATCGTATGAATTCACGCCGACCGCCATCTTCATGCGGGCGTCTGAGCCGAACTGATTGATCAAGACCTTCGACCCGGGATGTCCCTTGACGTTTTCGAACAGCAAGGCAGGGCCGCCGGCATCTGTGGCGCGGGCACTCCTGCCCGCGTCGTGCAAGTGAAATTTCGAGATGCGGTCGGTGATCTCGGCAATTTCCAGGATGGGGTCGACTTCAGTCCGTATGCGCTTGAGTTCCCCTGCCCGGTCGAGCGCCGCAATCCACTGCCGAAGATCGTCGAAAGCCAACGGGATTCCTCTCTGTGTGACCGACGATTATAAGGGAACTCGTGATGTCATTCCGAGCGCAGCGAGGAACCTGCTTTCTTGCCGCCGCCTATACTCCGGCCACTTATTTTCGCAGTTCGAGCGTCACCTTGGCCGTCACCGGCTTCCCATCCCGCATCACGGTCACGTCCACAACATCGCCGACCTTGCTGCCGCGTAGCGCGTCAGTAAAGTCATAAAGATTCTTGATCGGCTTGTCACCAAACTGCACCAGAACATCGCCAGCCTTGAACCCGGCCTTCGCCGCCGGCGAATTCGGCTTCACGTCGGAAAACTTGACTCCATTTTCGTTCTGCCCGAAATCAGGAATCGATCCGAAGTAGGGACCATAGCCGCCGCCTCCACCGCCGGTAGCGGATTTCTCCTCGGCAACGACTTGGAACGCGGGTGCTTGGTCTGCGTTTGCGATTTGAATCGCGACATTTCCCACCAGATCAAGCAGCCGCGCCGCTGAAGGCGCATTGATCTTGTCCCAGGTATCGGATGGCTTGTGATAGTCCGCATGCAGCCCGGAGAAAAAGAACAGCACGGGAATCTTCTTCGTCACAAACGAAGTGTGATCGCTCGACGCGTATCCTCCCGCGGAATATTCGATCTTGAAGGGCGCATCTTTCTGCGCCTGCTCCAGCACCGCCTTGAAGGTCGATCCCGTGCCTACACCTCCGATATAGACTTTGTCGTCTTTGATTCGCCCGATCATATCCATGTTGATCATGGCCACGGCCTTGTCGAGCGGCCGCGTCGGATTCTTCACCCAGGCCGCCGAACCAAGCAACCCGAGTTCCTCTCCCGCAAAGTTCATGAAGAGGATGCTGCGCTTTAATTGCCCGCGCTGCGGCGCCAGCAATCGCGCCAGTTCCAGCACGCCCGCGGTTCCGCTGGCATTGTCGTCGGCCCCGGGATGAATTTGTCCAACCTGCGATGGAGCCAGCGAATCGAAATTGCCCCGCCCGAGATGGTCATAGTGCGCGCCGACGATCACGTATTCATCCGTCTGACCAGGCAGCCAGGCAACAACGTTGTTCACCGTGGCATGCGTCGTCTCGATATCAATGCGCAACGAAAGGCGCAGGGAATCGGGGAATGAGAAAGAGGCCGGCTTGATGCCCGAGTTGATTTGCTCCTGCACATCTTTCAGAGATCTTCCCGCAGACTGAAACCACGGCTCGGCCGCCGCGTTCTTCACCTGCACCATGACGATGCCGGCATCTTCTGGCCCGCTGACGCTGCCAAAGCGCGTCAGCAGATCGTCTTCGCCATGGTCGAGTTTTCCATTGAGCAGCACGATCGCCTTCGCTCCATGGTTCCGGGCGTTGATCGCCTTGGTGATGAGTTGCGCATGTTGCGTGAGCCCGTGACCGCCACTCTTCTCGGCGAACCCAGAGGGTTCGTAGCGCAACACGACGACGATTTTGTCTTTCACATCCAGCCCGGCGTAGTCGTCGTAGTGGAACTCGTCGGCAGTCGCGCCGTATCCGGCAAACACCAGCGGCGCATCCACCTGGCCGGAAGAGGAAAAGCTGAAGGGAACGAAATCCTGCTCCGCTTTGAGCTCGGTCTTTGAGCCACCATCCTGCAACGAGCAGCGATTGTCGGACTTCAGCTTCGCCCCAGTGACCACAGTGAATGGCTGCGTGTATCCGTTCACCCCGGCGGGATCGAGATGCAACTCCTTGTAGCGCTTCACAATCAGATGTTCGGCGCGCGTCAGACCCTTGGTCCCAGCGCCCCGGCCTTCCATCTCCGGCGAGGCCAGCGCTTTGACGTCGTTGAGATATCGTGCCGAATCGGCTTGCGGGAGCGAAGTAGACGCGCCCGCCAGAACTACGGCGAGTGCAAGGGCCAGAAGGGTGCGGCGTAGTTTCAATGGATTCATCATGTGAGTTTCGCGGGAACGAAAATGCTAAGAGCCGATTGAACGGCTGTCAATGAGTCGTGAGCCAAGAAGAAGCCCTCGGTGGAACTCGGTGTCCTCTGTGGTTAAAGGTCTTGGCAGGCCGATCACGAAGCAAGCCTGAGCACGGTCTCTTCCACCCGCTTCCATGCGGCCGACTGTGGATCGATCAAGTCAAAGTGGCCCCCGCCGGAAATCTCCAGCAAATGAACGTCTTCTTTCTGACTCGCAGTCCGTTGTTGTTTTGCAGCCACATAGTCGCGGCTGAAGGCCGGCGGAACGGTGTCATCTTCCTGTCCATGAATCAGCCATTGCTGCGCATGCGCAATCGTGAGCTTCATCGGATCGGCCTCGCGATAATGGTCCGGCACTTCAACAGGCGTCCCGTGCAGAAACTCAACCACAGCATCGTTGCTGAGATGAAGCTCGTAGGCTCTTTGCAAATCTACGACACCGGCAAGTGATACCACGCCGGTGACGTCCGTTTCATGCGCGGCGAGGCAAAGCGCGAGCTGCCCTCCGGCAGAATGCCCGATTACAATGAACTTGTCTGCCTTGAAACCGTGCGCCTGAGCATTTTGCTTGAGGAATCGGAATGCCGTCCGCGCATCTTCGAAGGTTCCCGGCCAACCGCCGCCCTCGTTCCCGACACGGCGGTATTCCAGATTCGCCGTAGCCACACCTTTGGCAGTCAGGGCCGCGCAGAGATGCCCGGCATGATCGAGATTGTATTTCGCCCGCCAGAAGCCGCCATGAATGTTGATCACCAGCGGAACGGGCCGGCGGACGCCCGCAGATTTTGCCGGCAGCCGCAGATCGACAAACTGATTCGGATCAGAACCGTACCCGACGCGTGCGTCTGCAGGGGGCGGAGTCTTCGACAGGATATCTTCCGACATGCAACTTCTTTCTCGTTTGCCAACCTTCAACCATAGAGGACATAGGGTGTCACCCAGGCCAACGCAAGCTCTCGTTTTGCCTCTGTGCTCCTCTGTGACCTCTGTGGTGAAAGGTCCTTATTCGTAGCGCAGCGCTTCGATCGGGTCCAGGTTCGCCGCCCGCATCGCCGGAACCATTCCGCTGATCACACCGACGATACCGAGAATCGTGGTAGCAACCAGCAGGATCATCGGCGAGACGACCAAACGGATATCTCCCGCTTCCGCATGTTTGGCCATCGCGCTGTACAAAGTCAGCCGGCCGACTGAAAGCGAAACAACGTATGACAGTATGATCCCCAGCACGCCGCCAATGGCCGTGATCACCATGGCTTCCGATAAGAACTGAAACAGAATATCGCGCCGCCGCGCGCCCAGCGCCTTTTCCACCCCGATCTCGCGGGTGCGCTGCGTGACCGACACCAGCATGATGTTCATCAGTCCAATACCGCCAATGCTCAACGTGACGGTTCCGATGACGCCTAGAAGTATCTTCAGCATCCCCGTCATGATGCCAAACTGCGAAAGCTGCTTCTGGGCATCGAATACGAACACCGCCCGCGGATCGTCCGGCTTGAAATTATGTGCCGTCGCCAGGCTGTCTTTGATCGCTTTGGCCATCTTGATATGGTCCAGCCCGGCGGAGTCCAGCCACATCCCATCGAGATAGTGGTTGTCTTTGATCACATCCATCGAATTGAACGGAATGTAGACCACGCGATTGTCGTCGCTGTCGCCCTCCTGCATGCGCGGCTTGAGCACCCCGATGACCTGAAAGGTCACGCCATCGACGCGGATGGTCTCGCCCACCGCGTTCATGCCGGAAAACAGACGGTCCCGCGCTTCCGACCCCAGCACCGCGACCAGGCCATGTTGCATGTTGTCGGCATCGTTGATGAATCGCCCCTGGGCCACATCGAGGTTCCATATCTCCTGGATATTCGGATCAAGACCAGTCGCCGGGAATGTGAACGACCGGTTGTTGTTTTGCACGGTGGCGTCTTTCCCCACCATTCGCGCCATGTTGCGGGCAAGAGGCACGTTGTTGCGCAACAACTCCATGTCATCGTTGGTGAATCGCACCAGCACCCCGGCTTTGTTTCCGCCGGCCTGCATCGAGGTGCGGCCGGGAAACACGCCCACCGCGGTCGCGCCAAAGCTCTCAAAAATGTTTGTAATGGCTTGGGCGAATCCGTTTCCGTAGGCAAGCAGAAGCACTACCGTCGCAATGCCCCACGCCATGCCCGCCATGGTGAGCAGCGTACGGCGCAGATCGTGCCGCATGGCGGAAGCGGCCTGCTGCAACAGATCGCGATATGCGGTCACCACCAGCGAGGTGCGCTTTGCCGGCTGCGGTGCCGGCTTCACCATCTTGATGCTGCGGATTTCCTCAGAAATTGTCTCCATCGGTAGTTATTCCTTGCGCAACGCCTCAACCGGTTCCAGCGCCGCCGCCCGGCGCGCCGGATACAGGCCCGCGCCAACTCCCGCGATGGTCAACGACACAACCGCAAGAATCGCCGTTGAGGCCACCAGCTTGGGAGGATCGAAATTCCCCATATCCACGCCCGATAGTGCGCGCATAATCCCGGCCGCTGCCGCAATTCCAATTCCTCCGCTGAGCAAGGTCAGGAATGCACCTTCTACAAAGAACTGGAACATGATGCTCGCATTGGTCGCGCCGATTGCCTTTCGTAATCCGATCTCGCGCGTGCGGTCGGCCACCGCGACCAGCATGATGTTGACGATGCCGATCGCGCCCAGCGTCAGCGTCACCAGCCCCACCGCTCCGAGAAACGTATTCATCGCATCGAAAATCTTGCCAATCTGGTCGACGGTCTGTACCGTGTCCCATTCGTCAAACGAGTCGGGATTGTTGGGATTAAATCCATGATTGCGCGCGATGACCTTATGGACCTCTTGCTTGGCCGTCTGATGCAAAGCCCGCGACTTCGGCTGGTAGTTGATGAAGCTGATCACGTCGGTGGCTTCGCCCACATTGAGCGGTGGAAAGTAATCGTGCATCGTGCTCAGCGGAATGTAGCTTTGCAGGTTCTGGTTCGAGTTGTCGCCGTGCCCAATGCGCTGCAACGTGCCAATCACTTCAAATCGGATTCCGTTCAGCAGCACTGTGCTTCCCACCGATGGTCGCCCGAGGAACAGCGTGCGACGCGTCTCGTCACCCAGGACGATGACGGCACGCCTTTGCACATCGTCCATGTCATTCAGCCAGCGGCCCTCGCTGATCGGCAGGTAACGGATGTCCTTGATCGATGCCTCCACCCCATTCACACGTCCGCTGGACTGGAAGAAATCGCTGACCGCGCGGATGTCGCTGCGGGAGATGACCGGCGCTGCCGCACGGACGCTGGGACAGTCCGTGACAATATCGTGGTAATCACGCATGGTTAGGTAATACTGCCGGAGGGCGGTGAAGCTGCCTTGCATGACGGGCGCCCGGCTCGACCAGATAAACATCACGTTTTCGCCGATGGCATCGAATTGCTTGCGATTGCCCGAGCGAAATCCCTCGCCCAATCCGACCAGCAGGAGCAGGGAACCCACGCCCCAGGCAATTCCGAACATGGTCAGAATCGAGCGTAGTTTGTGCGCCCACAGCGATTGCAATGTCTGGCCAAAGATGTCGAAAAGATGACGCACACCTTGATTATACGGGGACGCCTGCAAAGCCCGGATCTCCGGACTTCAGACCTCGGACGTCGGGCTCTCCCAACTTCCGGTTCCACCGAGTAGAAATGGTTGGGTGCAGTTTGACCTCTTACCGGCGTAGTCATCCTGAGCGGAGCCGCTCTTCAGGCGTAGCGAAGGATCTCAGTCTGTATCGGCTCGGCGCGCGAGCCAAATTGCACCACTACCTGGAAATGCCAAAACTTGCTTCCCGGCGATAATGCAAGACTAACGTGCAAATCAGTCGCTGAAGTCTAGAATCCGAGGCCCAAGGTCTGAGATCCGAATTTGTGTTCCGAATCACCCGCAAGTCCGCTATTCTCTAGGCGAGATGCCCACCCTCGCGCTTACCGAACTGCTCGGCGCCACGGTCTATGACCCAACGGGCGCGTGTGGACGTGTGCGTGAGGTTACGTTGGCGCCGCAGGAAGACCGTTCGCGGATTGCGAACTTTATCGTCAAGACAAAGTCCGGCAATCGCTTCGTGCCCTACGCCTCCATCGCTGCGATCAACGGCGGAATCCGCACTACTACGGCTTCAGGTGAATGGCTGGCCGCCAGCGCCACCGAAGGATTATTCCTGCTGGAGCGCGACCTGCTCGACCAGCAGGTCATCGACGTTAATGGGCGCAAAGTCGTCCGCGTCAACGATGTCGATATGGAATTCGACACCCAGGCTGCTGTGCGTCCCGTCCTGCGCGTTATCTCGGTGGATGTTGGCGCCCGAGGGGCGATCCGCAGGCTTTTGCGCGGCATGGCGCCCAAGGCGGCCCTTCAGGCTTTGCTGGGCAAGATTCCGCCGCGCAGCATTCCGTGGAAATTTGTCGATATCATTGAGACCGATCCGGCGCGCCGGGTAAAGCTCAAGATCTCGCACGACGGGCTCGCCAAGCTCCACCCCGCCGACATTGCCGATATCGTCGAAGACCTGGCCCCCGACGAGCGCCAGGCCGTCTTTCAGACCCTGGACCAGGAGACCGCGGCCGAAGCGCTCGAAGAAGTCGATCCCAGGGTGCAAAGAGCAATCGTGGAGTCGCTCGACTCCGAGCGCGCCGCCGAAATCGTCGAGGAAATGAATCCCGACGCGGCCGCCGACTTGTTGGGCGAACTCACCGAGGACCGAACCGAGCAGATCCTGATCCAGATGGAGCCCGAAGCTCAACAGGATGTTGTCGAGCTTCTCGAGCACAGGGAAGAAACCGCTGCCGGCCGCATGACCACCGAGTTTCTCGCGCTGCCGGTGAACGCGACCGCGGAGAATGCGATCGACTCGCTGCGCGAGTTCGAGGGCGGAGTCGAGGCCGTCAGCACCATTTATCTGGTGGATTCGCATGGCACGCTGGTGGGTGCCGTTCCTCTTGCCCGGATCGTGCTCGCTCCGATGAGCGCTCCGATGCTGTCTCTGGTGCAGGAACCCCTCGTCTTCGCCACGCAGGGAGCCAGCGAAAACGAGGTTGCCGAGCTTTTCGACAAATACAACCTCCAGACTCTTCCGGTAGTAAGCGGGCACAACCAGCTCACCGGCGTGATTACCTCCGACGACGTCATCAGCATGTTGCGCTCGAAGCTCTGAAGCCTCGGCTTTCAGATCTCAAGTCTCGCGCTCGCTTCGACTTTTTCGGCAGATCGTTCCCGGTCGAGGTTGCGTGTCGGGAGTTTTGCGAATTTCGGGCAAAGGGCTGACTCCCGGAAGCGATACCCGAGGCCTCTGACCCCAACCGGCATCTTCGTAACTCTTTGCATCCACTTTTCGTTTGTCGGTTTCCGTGCGCTGCGTTTATTCTGTGGCGTCGCTCGGCCTGAATCTACTTCATTCCCATGTCTGCGATAAGTGCGCATGCGTTCGCTCAAGCGCTGGAAAATCCGGGTTCTGTTCTTCTTCGCTGTCGTCGGGCCGGGCTTCATCACGGCCAACGTCGATAACGACGCCGGCGGCATCCTGACCTATTCGCAGGCTGGCGCGCAATTCGGACATCTTCTTCTCTGGACCATGATCCCCATCACGCTCATGTTGATCGTGGTGCAGGAGATGTGCGCCCGTATGGCTGCCGTTACCGGCAAGGGCCTCAGCGACCTGATCCGCGAACAATTCGGCTTCCGCATTACATTTTTCATGATGATCGGAATTTTGGTCATCAACTTCGGCAACATTGTCACCGAATTCATCGGCATCGCCACCAGCCTGGAGCTGTTCGGCCTGGCGCGCATCTACACCGTGCCGGTATGCGGGGTGATTGTGTGGCTGATCATTGTCAAAGGGCAGTACAAGAGCGTGGAAAAAGTTTTTCTGGTCGCGTCTTTTTTCTACGTGACCTACATCGTTGCGGGATTCTTTGCCCATCCCATGTGGAAGGCCGCGACCATCGCAACCTTTAAGCCGCCCGACCTTCACGCCTTCCGGGATCAGGCGTATCTCTTCATGGTGACCGGTGTCGTCGGAACGACCATCGCGCCGTGGATGCAGTTCTATCTGCAATCGTCGATTGTCGAGAAAGGCGTGACCAAGCGGGGATACAAGGCCTCCCGCCTCGACGTGATCGTCGGTTGCGTCTTCACCGACGTTGTAGCCTGGTTCATCATCGTGGCCTGCGCCGCTACGCTCTATATCCACGGCTTCCGCGACATCAAGTATGCGGCCGATGCCGCCCAGGCGTTGAAGCCGCTGGCCGGCGACTACGCCTACATTCTCTTTGCGGTGGGATTATTCAATGCTTCGCTGTTTGCGGCTTCGATACTTCCTTTGTCCACCGCATATACAGTCTGCGAAGGCCTCGGTTTCGAGTCGGGAGTAGGAAGGAAGTTCGGTGAAGCCCCGTTTTTCTACTGGTTGTACACCCTTCTGATCGTCGCCGGCGGTGCGCTGGTGCTGGTGATTCCCGCCGACCAGCTCATCCGGATCGTTCTCTGGTCGCAGGTGCTCAACGGCGTCGTATTGCCGTTTGTCCTGATTTTTATGTTGCTGCTGATCAATGACAAAGATCTCATGGGCGAATACGTCAATTCCCGCTGGCTCAATGTGGTCGCATGGGCCAGCGCCGTGATTGTGATCGCATTGTCCGTGGCGCTGATGCTGACTTCGTTCGGGGGCAAGTCGGGCTGAGACTTCGAGTCAGTAGAGGATGACTTAGAGAAGCTTCCCGGCCGCAAGGTCTTTTACCAGGGTCAGGTCCGCTTCCAGAAAGTCGAACGACGGCAGGTCCTTCGGCTCCGACCACCGTACGTCGCGAAAGATGCGGTTCTCGATCTCCGGAGAATATTCCCGCACTTCATAAAACCGCAGCTCCACCATTCCGCCGTTCGGGTACTCATGTTGAATGCGCGCGACTTCATTTCCGATATTCGCCTGGATCCCTAACTCTTCTTCCAGTTCGCGGCGCAAAGCATCGCGCGGCTGCTCGCCTTCTTCGATTTTTCCTCCGGGAAACTCCCATTTCAGCGGCATGGTCTGATGACGCGTACGCTGGCAAACCAGCAGCTTGTCGTCTTTGACAATCAGGGCCGCCACCACGCGTTTCATGGCTGGACGGGCGCGCCCGATGACAGCACGCTGGCAACCGGATCGACACAACTGGTAAATGTGAATGCGAAGGCGGCGACGCCTTCACCACAGCGCAATTCCAGCTCATGCTCGCCAAATTCGTGGTCGTGGACGAGAAAGTACATCCGCGACGAGTCGATGACGATATAACTTTCGTCCGTTCCGTCGCGCGTTCGGAAGCGCGTGTCCTGCGTAGCGAGCGCACGGGAAAGCGGCTTGCCATCGCGTAGAACGACAACCTCGGCTGAGGCCCGGCGGGGGGAGGCCATGACCAAGTTTACGGCGGCGGCCTCATATTTCAAACGCAAAGTGTGCGGCCCGCTTTCCACCGCCTCGAAATATTCCGCGGTCGAGGCCCATCGTCCTTCGGCGTAAAAGAAATTTTCTTCTAACGGCCCCGAATGCGAATAATCCGCGATCTGGTCTTCTTTGAATCCGCCTGCATTTCCGATCCGCCCGCGCTTGTTTCCCAGGTAAAGCTCGCCTGTCGGCCGGTAGCACACCGCGCCGATATGATCTTCCTCGCGCACCGGATCCATCAACGCCGGAAGCTCGATGTTGGGATCAATCTCCCGCAGCAGTTCCTGGATCATCTGCTCGCACTCCGCGTAGCCGCCCTCGCCGAAATGCCCCCAGCGGAGGTATCCATCTTTGTCCAGCAGATACTTCGTCGGCCAGTAGCGATTGGCAAACGCCTTCCAGATTTCACGATTGCTGTCGATCACGATGGGATAGGTCAGCTCAAACTCGCGGATGCCGCGCTCCACATTCGACTCATACTGGGCAAAGGTAAACTCCGGCGTGTGCACGCCGATCACAGTCAATCCTCGGTCGCGATAACGTTCGTGCCAGGCCTGCACGTAAGGTAGAGTGCGGATGCAGTTGACGCAGGTGTAGTCCCAGAAATCCACCAGCACGGCGCGTCCGCGCAGCTGACGGAAGCTCAATGGCGTCGAGTTCAGCCACACCCGGCCGATCTCGGGCGCGCGCACGTTGCCTTTCTCCACTCTCATGCGGAGGCGGCTTCCAGCTTTTTCCCGACTACCAACGCGCAATATTGCACCAGTTGCTGATGCTCGCTGGTGAATGCGGCCGGGAAGTGGCTGTCGATGTCAAGTTCGCCGACGACTTTGCCCCGCGCAAAAACAGGGACTACGATTTCCGATCTGGTCTCAAGAGAACAGGCCAGATAACGCGGATCGCGGCTGACATCGTCCACGACGACCGTCCGCCCGCTCGACGCCGCCGCTCCGCAGATGCCCTGATTCAGCGGAATGCGCGTGTGCGGCGTCATCGCCCCCTCGAACGCTCCCAGCACCAGCACCGGCGGGTTCGCCCCCGGTTCCAGCATGTAGAAACCGACCCAGTTGTACTTGAGCATGCGTTCGTGCAGCAGCTTTACCATTTTCTGCATGAGTTCCTGGCCGGTGGGCGCGGTTTTGGCCAGGTCTGCGATCTCGTTGCGGACTTCCTCGATTCGGGCGGCGACGGGCATGGCTGAAATCTTAACTCACCGCCCCGGATTCCCGGCAGCGGAGGCCGGAACGGCAGTAATCTGCCGGATTCCTTGCCTGCCCGGAAAAAGCTCCGGGTGGATCGCGTGCGCCAGGGCGTCGAGCCCGCGCAGAAGCGTCGGCGCAGGCGTATTCAGAAACTCATCGCGCACGCAGTAAATCCGCCCGGATTGCGCCGCCGCCGTTGCTTGCCATCCCCGCTCCGCAATGATTTTTTCCAGAGGGACCCGGTCTCCCGCCCCACACCAGGCGGCAACCATCACGTCCGGATCCAGTTGCGCAATTTCCGCGGCGGGAAGGCTTCGGCCCGGGTCGCCCAGAAATTTCCCGCCCGCGGCTTCCACCAGTTCCCCAACCCATCGCTGCGAGGCGATGATTGGCTTGCCCCACTCCTCGCAGAAGACCTTCAGGCGTGGGCAGCCGGTGACTTGTGCGCGAACGTCGTCAATCCGGCGTTGCATGGACTCGATCAGTTCTTCTCCCCGCGGGCCTGCGCCTACCACGCCGGCGATGATCGCAATGTCGCAATAAATATCGGCCAGAGTCTTCGGAGCGAAACCAAGAAATCTCGCCCCCGCCTTCATAATTTCGGCGACAGCTTTTTCCTGATAAGGAACCGAAGCAATCACAAGATCAGGGCGCACCGAGATAATCTGGGCAGCATCGGCCGTCCAGGAATCGGAGAGAATCACCCGCGATCCGTCGCCCGCCGCGGGCACCACGTCCGCGCAGTAGCGCGTGCAGGCAACCACGCGGTCGAGTTCTCCCAAAGCGTCGAGAATTACGGTTGCGCTCGGCTGAAGACACGCAACGCGCCGCAATGCATGGGCTAGGGGCATGGCTCGTATCTTAGCTTGCCGAGAGCGGCGGCCAGAACATCCACCGCTAATTGAGCTGCATGGGTGGATGCCTGGGGCACTCCTCCCACAGCGGCAGCTACGTCTTTCCAGGTCAATGGGGAAATCTGTCCCGGCGTCTTTCCGACGATCAACTCCGTCAGAGCCGACCCGCACGCAATCGCGGGGACGCATCCCTTAGCCTTGAATCGTGCATCAACGATTGTTCCATCGATCACCCGCAAGCCCAGACGAATCACATCTCCGCAAACCGGATTCTCGATTTCCGCCACGGCATCGGCATCCGGCAGATCGCCGGCATTGCGCGGGTTCTGAAAGTGATCGAGGAGTTGCGAAGAGTACATCGGAAGAATTGTAACTAGGGCCGGACTGGCTGGCCGGTTCCATCGGGAAAATACACCGGCCACCCCCGCTCGCGGGCCAATGCCTCCAGGTCCGGGTTCGGATTGATCGCAAACGGATGGCGCACCATCTCCAGCATTTCCCTGTCCCAGCGCGAATTGCCGAACGCGGCGTCGATGTTCTTCTGCGCAACTTCGCGCAACGCTTTCGGCTTGCCCGCGCCGGAAGGCACCCGCACCAGCCGATCGGTCACGATTCCATTCTCTACAACAACCTGCGCGGCCAGAATCTTTTCTCTGGAAATAGCAAATCGTTTCATCCCGGCGCGAATCACCCACTCGTTCGACGACGAAACCGCCCAGATTTCGCAGCCGCGCTCGCCAAGTCTTAAAACCAGGTCTTCCATCTCCGGGAAGACTCGCCCGGGGAATTCTTTCGACATGAATTTCGTCGCCGCCTCCATCACCACAGATTCCGGCAGCCCAGCGTGCATGGTGACCATCTCGCCGCACATTTGCTCTTCGCTGACCTTGCCCGCTTTGTATTCGTCATAACGGGCGCGCATCGCCTTCGCGACCTCCGCGCTGACCACGCCCTGCCTGATCTCCCAGTCGAAGAAGCGCTCGCCGGCGTCACCCGACCAAAGAGTGCCGTCGCAGTCGAAGGCGGCGACTCGCGGCTCAAGCCGCAAAACCGAGTCCACGAATTCCCGCGCGGCTGTGCTGATTGGAGTAGGGGTCAAAGCCTGCATGCTGTTCGACAATAACGGCTGGCCATCGAATCGCGCAATGGCCTTCCGGGAACCGCATCAGAGGTTGCGTGTGAGGGCGGCGTAGTCCTCGGGAGTGTTGATATTCAGCGCGACGAATGGATCGTTCACCGGCAAGTATTGAATATGTCCCTGGGCGCGGTGCTCAACATCGCGCGCGTTCGAGGTTTCCGCGGCTTGCAGAAATTGTTCGATCATCTCCCGCCCCGCCACGTAGGGATGTCCATGCTTCCCACCAAATTCAGGCACGACGGCCCATGTGTCCAGAGGCGCTGTCTCAAACGCCTCGCGAATCGCGGCCACCGTCGCGGCCTTTGCCGGAGGCCGGTCCACCAGCGTGACCATCGCCGCATCGCGCCCGCGGTTTAGCACCTCGGTCAATCCCAGCCGCAGGGAACTGAACTGGCCGCGTCCGGGATCCGGATTAATTACGACCGAAGCCCCAACTGCATACGCCACGGGCGACAACGAAGCCGCATTATTCCCGGCAACCACCACGACGAAGTCAGTGGCAGACGCCAGGGAGCGAATCGCCGCCGAAAGGAAAGTCTCGCTTGAAAGGAATCCGTCTGCGAGAGGAGGCCAGGGAAGCAGGGCCTTATCCCGTCCCATTCGCGAAGATTCGCCGGCGGCCAGAATCACGCCGCCGAAGCTGGGAGACCGCGTCATACACTTCAATGTAGGGATAGCCGCCCTCGGCTGTCCAGTCGGCGGAAGTTCGACGTTGGCGGAAGATTGTTAGCTGCCGGCTGGATCGTTCTCTGCGAGAGACTCAAGGGCTTCAGTGGAATCGGCGGCGGCAGCGATCTCGCGCCCACTGCGGAACCAGCTCATATGCGGCAAAGCCGCTACCGAATGCCGCCGGACCGCGATCAGTTCGGCTGTAATGGCAACCGCGATCTCCTCCGGCGTGACCGCCCCAATATCAATCCCGATCGGCGCATGGACGCGCTCGAAAAGATGCTCCGGAAGCCCTTCCTCCCGCAGTGTCTTGAAAATGCCGATCACCTTGCGCTTCGATCCGATCATTCCCACATACCGCGCCCGCGTCTGCACCGCCCAGCGCAACAGCCGCATGTCGTCGCGGTGCCCGCGCGTCACGATCACAATGTAGGAAGACTCGTTCGGATCGAGCTTCTGGGTTGCTTCTTCAAAGTCCATTGCGTGGACTTCGCGCGCTTGCGGAAAGCGCTCTCGCGTGGCATAGGAGGTCCGGTCATCGGCGACGATAACTTCGAATCCGGCAGATGCCGCCGCCTTGCAAACATTGAAGGCAACATGACCTGCACCCAAAATATAAAGTAGTGCTGGAGGCAGTATCGGCTCCACGAATATCTCTAAAGTCCCGCCGCAAACCAGGCCAGTGTCGTACTTCGGGTCCTGATTCAAGTCAAACTTTAAGCTTCGCGGCTTCTCGGATTCCATGACTTCCCGCGCCGCCTGCCAGACGTCAGCCTCGACGCAGCCGCCCCCGATCGTGCCTACGATCGATCCATCGTCCCGCACCAGCATCTTCGCCGTCTGGAACGAAGGGATGGATCCTCGCACGTTGACGATGGTCGCCACCGCCCCGCGCCGTCCTTCGCGCCGAAGCTGCACGATTTGTTCGTAGATGTCCACGACTGCGGCCAATGCCAGCGATGATTATCAGTCGGTTAACAAGGGAGAGTCAAACGCGTCGCGTAGGGCCGGTTTTCCTTCGTGTAACTTAGTGTCCTTTGTGGTTCAGGCTTTTTGTAGCCCTGGGAAAACGCGGCGGGCACTCGTCACACAGCGGACGCGTAGAACTAAAAAAATAAAAGCCCCAGATCATCACTCCGGGGCTTTGTGCGTTGAATCAGTGGGAAACCGGTCCGTCAAACCATATTAATGGTGACGCAAACCGCTTCCGAGGTCAATCATTCTTTCGTGCCTGAGTTGTCTGAAACCTGTTATCGGGATGTTCTTGTGAGTGGCCCAAACAGATGTGTTGGCTCAGCCTGAAATGGAGAAGCGACGTTCTCCGTTAGTGAGTATTCCGCCCTTCGGGCGGGGATTTTCAAGGCATTGGGGTCTTTAGATCCGATGGAGGTTTGGCGGCGCAAGAACGAGTCCTCACGCCCCCGTTCATCGTCTCGATGAGCCCACCGGGTTATCCCTCAGCATGGTTGCATCCCTGCAGTGCCCGCCTCCGTTTCGCCCGGCAAGATCATTGTAGCTTTCAACAGTTAGATAATCAGCGCATAATTCCTCTGTGAAATACCACACGGTCTTCCCTCTCGCATTGGGGACAATTCTTGCGTGCTGGCAAGCGGTCGCACAGGGCACGCAGCCCCGTGTTTCTGCCACTGATGCCTCGTATCTTAGTTGCACGATTTGGACGGGCAAAGAATGGACGCCTCCAGCCGAAAGATCGGCTCGAACACCTCTTGCCGAGTCTCCAAAGGGTTACCGTGCTTATGCGGAGGTGAGGGTTTTCGTAAAAGATGGGTCTTGCGAAAACTCAACCAAGCTGTATGTCGCTCTGGGGGCAAAGCAGCAATTCGTAACTGCTTACTCCGAACCTCGATCCGGGAGCGGTGGCGGAAACGGCATTCACTTGATCGGTTGGTCCGCAAACGGCGAAAAGCTACTGGCTGAAGTCAACTTTTGGAAATATGAAACCGACAGTGGTTTCTGGCATGTTCCGCTGATCTACGACGCTTCGACCGGAAAGGCCGCCGAGATTCGTGGGTTGGACAAGGCGCTGACACGATACTTTGGCCCCGATTGCGAGTTCGAGCTGAGCGTGAAGGGTTGGAAGGGTAGGGACCAGATAGTGGTCGAAGTGTCTAGGCCTCCCGAGGACGAATCATACGAACAACATTTCTGCGTCAGTTCGCCACGCCTGATTGTTTACGACGTTCAAAAAGAAACCGTGCAACCTGAAAGCACCAAATAGTTGAGGCGGTTTCGATCACTGTTGAAAAATCGCCATATTACTCATCTACTGTGGGTCAAAATAGTTTTCCTTGGCCGTCCGACATTCTCCGTGGCTGGTCGCTTGCTCTTCACGCGGCTTGCTGGCGGCGACTCTGGCGCTGCTGTCTGGCGGCTTCCAGCTTGCGGTCGCGCTCTGCGTGGATCTCCAGCTGACGCCCCGCCAGCACGTCCTTCGGCGTGAGGTAGCCGGTGGCACTGTTCAGGCGGACGTTGTTGTAATGCCCCACGTAGCTCTCGACCAGACGCCGCGCATCTTCCAGCGACAGCGGCGTCCCCGCCCGAATGCACTCGCTTTTCAGCGATTTGTGCCAGCGCTCAATCTTGCCGTTCGACTGCGGATAGTAAGGGGAGGTTCGGACGTGCGTCATGCCCGAGATGCGAATGAACTCCTTGAAGTCGCGAGCAATGAACTGCGGGCCATTGTCGGAGATGATTCGCGGCTTCGCTTCCGGGTACTTCTCCTTGGCTCGCTGCAGAATCAGTTCGACATCAGATTCTCGCATGGACTCCCGTAGGCCCCAATGCACGAGGAAGCGACTGAACCCATCCAGAATGCTGCACAAGTAATAGAAGGTGCCACACAGGTTGATGTAGGAAACGTCGATATGCCAGTGCTGATGCGGCTGCAGCGGCTGCTCGAAACCGGTCCCCTTGCGCGAAGGTTTGCTCTTCCACCGGGATAACAATCCCGCTTGCTTCAACACCCGCCAAACGCTCGCCGGGCTGACCGCCACAACATCAGCGTCGAGCATCATGAACGTCAGCCGCCGATAGCCTTCCAGCGGGTTCTTCAGGTGGAACTCGATGATCGCTTCTTTCTCCCACAGCTCCAACCAGAAATCACGGGGAACCCAACCGTTGTGCTCGTTGACGCACCCATACCGCTGCCGCCAGTCATAGAACTTGCTGGCGGTCACGCCCAGCCACGGGATGAACCGTCCGACGCCGATCCCGGCTTTCTCCGACCAGCGCCGGACGAAATCCACGACTAGATCCCGCACATCATGCGGCACCCAGATACCGGTTAGAGTTCCCCAAGACTTTTTTTTGGCGCGATGTGCTCAGCCATCAGCTCAGCCAGGACCTCGTCCTTGGTCTGGACCTTCTTCTCCAAGAACTCGATCCGTTTCTGCTTCTCCTCGACTTGGCGGTGGGGACGCTCTTGCGACTGAAAAGCGGCGGCTCCGTTCTCGAACAGTTCTTTCTGCCAGCGGTAGAACACCGTTGGCCGCAGGCCTAGCTCTTCACACAGCTCCGAGACGGGTACTTTGTCCACAAGATGCCGCCTCAGGATGGCTACTTTTTCTTCTGGAGTGAAATGCTTCCGTTCTTTCCTCATACGTTCGCTCCGTTATCTTAACGGACGAACGCTTTCTCCATTTCCAGCTGAGGCAGAACACAGAGGGCGGCGGAGTCGAACCGTAGTGGCTGATGAGAGCTACTCACCGGTTTGACGGACCGTGTCCAGTACCCACTGGCAACGCCCTCTAGACTTCGGCCCGCCATCGGAATCCTGCTCTGCTGAAAGGGAATTCAAATCGTTTGTAGGAAAAAAGCGCGTGTGTTTTCCAAATCGGGAATTCCCGTTCTGACAACTGGGCGTGATACCGTCTCAACCAGCGGAGAGATTTTCCCATGAAAGCAGTTCGCATCCATCAATTCGGCGGACCCGAAGTCCTCACCTACGAAGACATCCCCGATCCGCAGCCACGCCAAGATCAGGCCCTGGTCCGGGTGAAGGCCTGCTCGCTCAATCATCTCGATCTGTGGGTCCGCAAGGGATTGCCCGGCGTCCAGTTGCCGCACATCCTCGGCAGCGACATCGCAGGAGAAATCGCCGAAATCGGCGAATATGCCACCGGATTCACTCCAGGCCAGCGCGTGCTAGTCGCGCCCATGCACTATTGCGGACACTGTGTGAAATGTGTCGCCGGACTTCAAAACCAGTGTCGAGAATTCACGGTGCTGGGGAACGCGGTGGACGGCGGCAATTGCGAACTCATCGCAGTCCGCGCAGCGAACGTGATACCTATTCCCGATTCACTCGATTTCAACCAGGCCGCCAGCGTTCCGCTGGTGTTCGTCACCGCATGGCACATGCTCGTGGGTTTGGCTGGTATGCGTCCCGGACAGACGGTGCTGGTTCTCGGCGGAAGTTCTGGCGTAGGAATTGCGGCCATCCAGATCGCAAAGATGTTCCATTGCCGTGTCATCACCACCGCCGGAAACGAAGCCAAGCTGGACAAAGCCCGCGCTCTCGGTGCCGACTTTGGCATCGATCACTATAAGCAAAAGATCTCCGAAGAAATCCGCAAGATTACGAACAAAGAAGGCGTCGACATCGTCGTCGAGCACGTCGGCGCCGCTACCTGGGACGAAAGCCTGCGTTCCCTCAAGACCGCAGGCACGCTCGTTACCTGTGGCGCGACCACGGGCCCGAATGTGAGCGTCGACCTCCGCCATCTCTTCGCGCGCCAGCTGCGCCTGCTCGGCTCCTACATGGGAACCATGGGGGAACTGCACGAAGTGCTGGGGCACGTCTTCGCCGGACGCCTCAAGCCCGTCGTGGACCGCGCGTTCCCTTTAAGTGAAATCCGCTCTGCCCACGACTATCTGGAGAAGAGCCAGATGTTCGGGAAAGTGGTGGTGAATCCGTGATCTACTGGGTTCCCGGCAACTCGCGCGGCCTCCGGCAAGACAACAAAAAGCCCCAGCTCTTTGCGAGTCTGGGGTAATCTCACACGGAAGTCTCTACTAGGCAGTTTTCGCCGCTTTTACCTTTGCCCATCGCGCCCGTTGCGCAGCCGCAATCTTCTTGCGGGCGGCGGCCGACATGGTTCGTTTCTTGGGCATCGTAACCACGCTGCCCGTGCCGCTCTTTGCCTTCACCTTCGCCCATCGCGCTCGCTGTGCGGCGGCGATTCTGGCTTTACCGGCCGCAGAAATAGTGCGACCCGAAGATGTTCCTTTCCGGTAAACCGTTCCAAAAGCGGAGAGCGCAGCGCTGATCGCCCCCATCTCCCTGGTCAACCGCGCGTGCTCTTTCTTCAATATCTCCACAACCCCGTTTAGATTTGCCATGAATTTCCTTTCGCGTTGATTCTACCTAGCAAACGGCCAATCTGGGAATGTTTACTGCGACAAAGGCATGTGCGCTTGCCCAGACAGCGTCCATGCGACCGGACCCTGAGATCATCGTGCACCCGGGCCTTTGTGGTTTAAAATAACAACACAATGTCCCGTGAGCTAAATTTTGGACCATACGTCGACTTCGAAAACGGCAAGAAGGTCGTCAAAGATCTCACCTTCGGCAATCCCACGCCGGAAGGCGTGGTGTTGACCACGCTCGATTCCGCGGTCAACTGGATGCGCAAAAGCTCCATCTGGCCCATGACATTCGGCTTGGCCTGCTGCGCGATTGAAATGATGTCGATGGGCGCGTCGCGCTTCGATATCGCGCGCTTTGGCGCGGAAGTTTTCCGTCCATCTCCTCGGCAGAGCGATCTCATGATCATCGCCGGCCGCGTTTCAAACAAAATGGCTCCGGTCATCCGCCAGCTCTGGGAGCAGATGCCCGAACCGAAGTGGGTGATGTCGATGGGAGCCTGCGCGACTTCAGGCGGCGTGTTTCAAAACTATGCGCTCGTGCAGAGCGTGAACCAGGTAATCCCGGTGGATGTCTACGTTCCCGGATGCCCGCCGCGTCCCGAGCAGCTGATTTACGCGATCACGCTGTTGCAGGACAAAATCCAGAATGAACGCGGCACCATCAAGAAAGCCCTCAACATCGTTTAGCACGGAAGCTCTGCCCCGACAAAAATCGTCATTCGCAAAGACAGCGATTTGTCATTCCGGAAAACTTTGTCATTCCGAAAGAATTTGTCATTCCGAAAAACTTTGTCATTCCGAGCGAAGCGAGGAACCAGCTTTTCGCTTGCGGCGCCACGTTTCCTGACTCGCCTAAGGCAACTTGAAAACGATCGTGATCTCTTTCTGCGTCTCAACCGCCTTCCCATCCAGAACCGCAGGACGATATTTCCATTGCCGCACAGCACTCTCCGCCGCCAGCGCCAACTGAGCCGGCCCGCTGACCACGCTTACCGTTCGTACGTTTCCGGTGTCGGCGACTGTCGCTTCCAGGGTCACAGACCCGGTAATTTTTTGCTTCAGCGCCTGCGCCGGGTACTCCGGTTCCACTTTCCTGATCAGCACGGCTTGAGTGAGTCCCTGAGATACGTTCCCACCAAAAGTGGGAAGAGCCGCCGGTGCGGAGCCCAGCGCTGGAAAATTTTCCGGCTCGTTCGCAGCTGCAAGCTCCATCGCCGGAGCGGATTCATCGGAGGAACTCGTGGCCGGCGGGGACGGTGCTGCGCTGGGGTTGCTGGCGGACGAATTCCCGCTGGGGCTGGAAGGAGTTACCTTGTCGGCTTCGGGCGAAATCTCTGCAGCCTTGTGCACCAGCCTGCCCGCGGTCTCGCGGTTCGATTCGCGGATGGAAGTTGCCGGCCCGGGACCCGCCTCGGCAATTCGCAGCGGTGACGCGCCCGATGCCTGCGTCGAAGCTTGCGTGCTGGCGGACTTCGCCGCGGCCGCAGGCGCACTCGACGCGATCTCCGCTCCCGTCTGCCGCCAACTCAAGCCAATGACCAGGCTGACCAGCAGCACCGCTGCCGCTACCGCTCCGATCAACCAGTACCCGCGTTTAAGAGGGATGACACCGGTTCCGCCCGCCGCCGGGTCTGACTTCGTTACCGCCGCAACCAGAGGATTGCGCGACTTGGCCGTGGCCGGGGGCTCGAATTGCCGGCGCTCGCGCTCGTAGGCCCGCTCGGCAATCTCTCCCAGCGTCCGCAGCGCTTCGATCTGCTCTGCCTCGAATGCGCCCATGCGCGAGGAGAACGCTTCCAGAATCCCGACCATCCCCATGCGCCCCCGCAAGGGCACCGCTACGATCGACTTCACTCCCAGCCGCTCGCACACTTCAGAATCCACGCGCTGGTCCGTCGCCGTATCCGAGCAGACCAGAATCGCCGCCGCCCGCAGGCATTCCCCCGAAATTCCAGAGTCGGTATTGAGCGGGGAGCCCAGTTCGGGAGCGATGTCTCCGCTGCGCGCCCGGCAGACAATCACCCCATTTTGCCGCAGCGCGATCGCGATTCCATTTGCGCCGCTGAGCACGCCGGCGGCTTCCGCGAGGGATTCCAGAATCGAATCCGTCGGCTGCGTGCCAACCGCCACCGCCTGGCGAAGAACATCGAGCAGCGCGAGGTCCTCCCCGCTGCCGATTTCAACCGATGCGGTCGTGTCGCGTGGCGAGGACGAGTCCTCACTTAATAGAACGGAACCAGAACTTGCAGGAAGCGGCAGATCTCCCATTGCTACTACTCACCAGGAACGAAGATTGGCCAGAGACGAAGCCGCCTTGAAAGGGACGTGGCGAAAAGCGCGATTGCCGTTAGTGTTTCGCAAAAGCACGGGCATGTCAACGCGAAACCATGTCCTGAAAAGGCACGTTTTTCCCGGCGTCAAAATCGTGAACCACGAAAAGCACGAAACATCGCGAAAGGCCTGTCCTGCTTCCTTCGTGTACCTCAGTGTCCTCTGTGGTTAAGGATTTTTCGCACCCGTGTCGGCATCGGGTCTCTGCTCTGCCGGAAAGTCGTGCAAGCAAAGTTCCACGGT
The DNA here is from genome assembly GCA_036490405.1 of Candidatus Sulfotelmatobacter sp. Taxonomy (GTDB): domain Bacteria; phylum Acidobacteriota; class Terriglobia; order Terriglobales; family Acidobacteriaceae; genus Sulfotelmatobacter. The sequence goes on from DASXDY010000059.1 coordinate 48,266, forward strand.
GCGAGAAAAGAGCCGCGTCAGAGCCTTTGGTTTGAAATCATGCCATCCCGCCCGCGCTATAATGAATCCAACTTCCGCTGGGGATGCTTTATGCAGCGTGTGACCGTTGCGACCGGCCTGTTCCTCTCCGTTTTTCTCGCGGCTGTTCTCGTCTGCGCGCAGAACAAGGTCTCGGCCGGTTCGGCAACCAATCCGCAGGCTTCGGCGCATCAGGGGCCAATTCCTGCTGCCTCCGCACCCAAAATCACCTCCAACGCGCCTCACATGAGCAAGCAGACGCGCCTGGAAATCATCCGCGACTTTGAAACCCAACTCGTCTACTCGCGCACTCTCTTCCCCATGGGCACCAAGGGCCTCGCGTTGCGCGGCGGTGTCGTAACTCCCAGCGGCCAGGATTTGCAGCAGCTCCTCGCCCTCTGGGGACCCTCCATCCGTCCCGGCGATCCCGCCCATATTTCCTACGTCCGAATCAAAGACGACCACATTCACTTCGATCTCAACGGCGGCGCGGTCCGCCGCAAGAAGTGGTACCAGCACATCGAGGTCTCCGGGACCGGCGGAGCTCCAGTGCCGCTTTCGAACGATCAGTCCACCGACAATCCTCACGGCAGCTACCTCGATATCTATTTTGAAAAATACGTTCCGGAAATGAGCGCCGCCCAGCTTCGCGACGTCCTGCTTCCTGTTCTCGACTTCACCGCCCACAACAAAGAGGAAGCCTATCTCGATAGCGTTCCTCCCAAGGTGAAGGAAGCCATCCAGGCGCACCATGTGCTCGTGGGAATGAACAGCGAGATGGTTGTCCACGCCATGGGCAAGGCTCCGAGGAAGGTCCGGGAGAAAGATGGCGATACGGAATATGAAGAATGGATTTACGGCCAGCCGCCCGACGACGTGAACTTCGTTCGTATCGTCGGCGACGAAGTGGTGCGGGTTGAGACCATGAAGATCGGCGGCGAAAAGATCGTCCGCACCGAGAAAGAAGTCATCCTCGACAATCCCGATAAAGAGGCGGAAGCGAAGAAACAGGAACGGCCCGCGAATGCGCCCAGTTTGCGCCGCCCTGGGGAAGATTCTGAGGAAGTTCCGAAGCCGGCCGGCGGCATCAATCAGGCTCCGCCCATGTCCCCGGGCGGTGTTCCGCAACCCGGTGGCGGCAGCCCCGGCCCCGGCGACGTCATCGGCGGCCGCTAGCGGAAAGAGAACATTAATTCCGCACCCCTGTTAACACTGCCCGATTCCACTCCGTCTATGATGGCGTGCGCACATGCTTTCGAGCTCAAGAGACAGCGCTGACTCGATGGCCGCAGACCTGGACGTGAACGATCCCAATCGCGCGGCGGTTGAACCTTCCGAAGATGAGGGAATCGTCCAGGCCGCGCGCGATGGCGACCGAATCGCATTCGGGAGTCTTTATCAGCGTTATGCACGCATGGTGCACGGCGTCCTTCTCGCAAAGGTCCCTTTTGCCGACGTGGACGATCTCGTTCAGGATACCTTTGTGAGAGCGCTCCGCAACTTGTCGGGACTCCGCGAGAACGGACGTTTCGGCCCATGGCTGGCGGCCATTGCGCGCAACCTGGCGAACGATCATCATCGCCATGCTGCGCCAATGACTGAACTGGATCACGAAATCGCAGCCTTCGATTCCGGAAGTTCACCGGACACGGAATTGTCCGCGGCAGGTGTTCTCGACGCCATCAGGATCCTGCCCGATACGTATCGCGAGACGTTGATTCTTCGCCTGGTGGAGGGCATGACCGGCCCCGAGATCGCTGCGCATACCGGCCTGACTCCTGGCTCGGTGCGCGTGAATCTGCACCGCGGCATGCAGCAACTGCGCGCCAGCCTGAAACTGCGGCCGCAATCAGCCCATCGCCGCGAAGGAACGAAGTAGTCCATGGAACACCAAAACGAAAATCCGAATCCGGAGCGGAACGCCGCCCATGACGATTACCTGTGGGATGGATCGGGCGCACCCGACCCGGATGTCCAGAAACTGGAAGTGCTGCTGAAAGAATTTCGCCATCATCGCCCCGCGCTGTCGCTTCCTGCGCTGTCCGCGGAACCGCGCAGGTCGTTTTTCCGGCCACGTATTGGATGGCTGCCAGTCCTGGCCGGGGCCACAGCCGCCGCTCTGGTCCTTTGCGCGACTCTTCTTCTCTTGCAGAACGCACATTCTCCCGATCAGCAAGCTGGCTGGAGTATTTCATCCGTTGCGGGAACGGCGCGCATCGGAACGAACACCATCAGCGGCGACGTGCCTGCCCGTCTTGACGTGGGACAGACTCTCGAGACCGGAAATCAGTCGCACGCCAGCCTCAATGCGGAAAATGTCGGCCTGATCGAGTTGGATGCCGGCACCCGTCTCCGCCTGCTCGCGATGGGCAAAGACCGGCAACGAATTGCGCTCGACCGGGGAACCATCCATGCGCATATCTGGGCGCCGCCGGGCCAATTTATCGTAGATACGCCCGCAGCCATCACCGTAGACCTCGGCTGTGCCTACACGCTAAAGGTTGATGATTCCGGCGCTGGCATCGTCCGCACCTCGCTGGGCTGGGTTGGCTTTAAGCTGAACGGCCGCGAAGCGTTCATTCCCGCCGGCGCCGCTTGCGCGACACGTCCGAAGATCGGCCCGGGGACACCCTACTTCGAAAACGCTCCGTCAGCATTTCGTGCCGCTCTGGAGCGCTTTGACTTCACCGACAGCGATCCTCAGCAACGTGCTGTGGACCTCAACCTCATTCTCTCTAGCGCTCGTCCGCACGATGCTCTCACTCTCTGGCATCTGCTCTCACGCGTGGACGCAGGACAGCGCGGTCAGGTGTACGACAAACTCGAGGAACTTGCGCTGCCTCCAGCAGACGTGACCAAAGACGGCATTCTGCAACTCAACCAGCCCATGCTCGACTCCTGGTGGAATTCTCTCGGCTTCGACGATATTTCGGTATGGCGTCACTGGGAACATTCCTGGGCCGAAACCTCGCCTGCCAAATAATAACTTCCACGAAGCATTTGTCATTCCGACAAGCGAGCGAAGCGAGCAAGGAGGAACCTGCTTCTTGTCTGAAGCGCCGTGAACCCGGCGCCGAGAACCCAGCCCTGTTAACACTCCCCCTCGCAATCTCGTCTCTTTGAACGATCCGCAACTCGACACAAGGAGACTCCACAATGCAATCCCACCGCTGCTCGCACTTCACCATCGCAATCGCTGCGCTCGTACTCAGCTTTTCCAGTGTCGCTTTCGCCGGGCCGCCGCTCATTTGCCATGCGATCGAAATCGGTCCTGCAAAAACTCTACCGTGGGTCGACCTGAACTACCGGAAGGGAAGCGGCAGTTACGACCTGAACCATCTCACCCGCGACACGTTGGCGATTCTCGATTCGAACGCCTCGGTGCTTGTGCAGATGGAAACGCTGCGCCGCGCGACCATCTACGCCCGTCAGGACGAACAGATCGCCAAGCAGTTGCTGGTCCAGCTTCACGCCCGCGCGGATAAGCCCGATGCTAAACCCGATGCTCTATTCGATTTTGGATATCTCGCAGAAGCCTACGAGCAATGGATGATGGGCAACGGCGAATCCAATCCCGCCCGCGGCGTAGACGGCTACGCTTGGGTCAAGAGAGCGATCGCGCAGAAAGGTTCCGATCCGCAGATGGAGTTTGGGGCTGCACTGATTACGCTCACCGGTTCTGAAGCCGACCGCAAAGCGCACGTTGCACGGGCAGCGGCGGGAGCGAAGACCGATTCACTCCTGGCCCAGAACATGGCGGCCATGTTCAACCATCAAACGATTTCCTCGCTCATCACCAATGGAGAGGGAAGATAGCGAGAAAGCCACGGATGGGCGGACCTTGCGTCTGCCCATCCCGAAGTTCATTTGGCCACGACGGCCGCTCCCGCATCGGCAAACGAAAACGCCAGCGACACGTTGGAATATTCCCGCCCATCGACTTCCACATACGGGTAGACAAAATAATTCAGCGGCTTGCCAGCTTGCGACGGATTTAGTTTCAAATCGCGTCCCATGCTGAACTGCACCCTATTCACATCATGCGAGCCGAAAAAATAATCCCGCTTCTCGGGATGCTTCCACGCTTCAGAGATATCCACCGGAATCCAGCCGCGCCCTTCAACGTAAAAGTCAGCCCAGCAGTGATACCCCGCGATCTCGGCCGAATGTTTATCGGGCGGCAGTGGAAATCCAATCTCGAAGCGGGCCGGAATTCCCTGCGAGCGGGCCATGGCGATAAACAGCGAGTGAAAGTCCGTGCAGTTGCCCTTCTTCGCATCGCACGCATACAGCACATCGCCGCGCCCCCAACCGGTGCCCGTCTTGTCATATTTCATGGTCGTGAAAACATAATCGTAGATGGCGCGCGCCTTGTCGAGCGGATCGGCTTTGCCCTGTGTGACCTTTACCGCGATGTCCGCCGGTACGCCCGTGATCGGCACAAGCGCGTCGGGTTGCAGATATGCTTTGTCAGGCTTCGCTCGGACGCCCGTATAGACAAGGTTGGAGGCGGGCAGGGCGATCCGCTCGCGGCGAGTGACGTCATAGACGACCTCGAAGTGAAGCTCTGGTTTGGCAACCCGCGGAGAATCGGCGAAATACATTTCATTTCCGTATTTCGTCTCCCGAGTGCTCTTCAGCGGAAGGTCGCCGGTCGCGGAGGTCACCGTGACATCCTGAAACGGATCCCCATGCGCCGCGGGAATCCAGACGCGAACCTTCTCTCCCGGAGGCAGATTCTTGACCGTGAATGCGTAGTGGAACGTAAAGTGGCGTGATTGTTGGGTCAAGCCAGACAGGGTCAGAAAAAACAAAGAGACGATTACACCGAGAGTGCGCGGCATAGCGCCATCCTTTCAAGGTTTTAGCTGAGAACTGAGAACTGCCTTTAAACGACACACGGGCGTTTTAGAGGGAACGCCGTCAAGTAAAGCCGCGCTTTTGGATGCGCATGGAAGGAAAATTCCTAGTCACTTACGAGCCTTATTCTAAACAGTCCGCAAGCAACGTCAAGGCGCGATGCCTTCCTCTGCGTACTCTGTGTCCTCTGGGGCGAAGATTTTCCACTCTGCCACACTCGCAGCCCATCCGGTAGAATCTCCCCATGCCGACCGCCATTCAATGCCGCGATCTGCGCAAAACTTACGACGGCAAAGTCGAAGCCGTGCGTGGCTTGAATCTCGAAATCCAGGCTGGAGAATGCTTCGGCCTGCTCGGTCCCAACGGAGCGGGGAAGACCACGACCATCGAAATCCTCGAAGGCCTGCTCGCGCCGACCTCGGGCGAAGTCTCGATCCTCGGCCATTCCTGGGAAAAGAATGAGCGCGAGATGCGCGAATGGCTCGGCATCTCGCTACAGGAGACGCGGCTCTCGGAAAAACTGAGTGTCCGTGAAACCCTCGAACTCTTCGCCAGCTTCTACCGCGAGCCGCGCTCAACCGACGAAGTCCTGGAAGAATTGCAGCTCACCGAGAAAGCCGACGCCTGGGTCGGCAAGCTCTCTGGAGGCCAGCGCCAGCGTCTCGCCGTCGCGACCGCGTTGGTCTGCAATCCGAAGATTCTCTTTCTCGACGAGCCCACGACGGGCCTCGATCCGCAAAGCCGCCGCCAGCTCTGGGACCTGATTCGTGGCTTCCAGCGCCATGGCGGCACGGTGCTATTGACCACACACTACATGGATGAAGCCGAGCGCCTCTGCGACCGCCTCGCCATCGTCGATCACGGCCAGATCATCGCCGAAGGCTCGCCCGCGGATCTAATCAACCGCCTCGGCGGAAATCATGTCGTGGAATTTTCCGTGGCCGGGTCCGATGGCGCGTCACTCGAAAAATGGAATGGCCTGCCCAGCGTCGAATCCGTCCGCGAAGAAGAGGGGCTGATCGCCCTCAATGTGAAGCAGCCACACCTGACCATTCCCGCTCTGCTTGAGGCGATCGACAGAGAAGGAGGTCGCTTGCAGCATCTCTCCACCCGCCAGTGCAGCCTGGAGGACGTGTTCGTGAGCCTGACCGGCCGCCATTTGCGGGAGGAGTAAGACGTAGAAAGATCACGGATCAAATCGATCTTGGCCCCGACGAAAAAAAGAATGCAGGCGCGGTCCAGCAGGAGCACAAAACTGTCATCCCGAGCGAAGCGAGGGACCTCGGTCCTCGCCGGCAGCATCGGGAACGCCGGCGAAAACCCAGGTCCCTCGCTTCGCTCGGGATGACAGTCCAAAATAGTAAGGGGGTAATAACTAGTGCAAAATAGTAAGGGGTAATAAATCATGAGTACCGCCGAACCCCCAGCAATCGAAATCCAGAAATCGAAAAGCATGCCGCCGCGCAACGGACGCTGGGCCGGCTACTCCCATCTTCTCGCCGCCCGCATGCTCGAACTCAAACGCGAGCCCGAGGTGGTCTTCTGGGTTTTCGTCTTTCCCATCCTGCTCGCTCTCGGTCTGGGCATCGCCTTCCGCAACAAGCCGGAAGAGACGATCTCGGTCGCGATTGTAGATAGCTCCGGCGCGCAGAATGCTCAATCGCTGCTCGCCCGATCCGCGCAACACAACGTCTTCAAGATTCAAACCTTGAATCAGGACGCCGCCCGCAACGGATTCCGTCTCGGCAAATTCGACGTGGTGATCGAACCCGACGGCCAGGGAAGCTTCGCCTACCGCTACGATCCCGCGCGCCCAGAAAGCGTCCTCGCAAAATCCGAAGTGAATGAGGCTCTGCAATCTGCCGCCGGAAGAAAAGACGCAGTAGCGACCACGACGATCACTTCTTCCGAGCCGGGTTCGCGCTACATCGACTTCCTCATACCCGGCTTGCTGGGCATGAACCTGATGAACTCCGGCATGTGGGGCATCGGATTCGCGCTGGTCGACATGCGCCAGCGGAAACTGCTCAAGCGCTTCGTCGGCACGCCCATGCGCCGCAGCGACTTTCTGATGGCGCTCGCCTCCAGCCGCTTGATCCTCATGATCATCGAAGTCGGGCTGCTGCTCGCCTTCGGGGCTTTTTTCTTTCACATGCGGGTTATGGGATCGATTGGCGCAATCGCGCTGATTGCCGCCATCGGCTCGCTCACCTTCGGTGGAGTCGGCCTGCTCACCGCCAGCCGCGCCCAGAAAATCGAATCTGTCAGCGGCCTCATCAATCTGGTGATGATGCCGATGTGGATTTTCTCCGGCGTCTTCTTTTCCTACGAACGCTTCCCGGCGATCATGCAGCCCGCCATCAAAGCCCTGCCGCTCACCGCCCTCAACGACGCTCTCCGCGCCAGCATTCTCGAAGGCACACCGCTCCTGCATCAATGGCCGCGGCTGCTGGTCATGATCCTGTGGGGAGGCATTTCCTTCGCGCTCGCCCTGAAGATATTCCGCTGGACGTAGAAATAGCTTGCGTTCGGAGTATTGGTAACTAAGGTAAGCGCGATTCCTGGAAGAGTTGGTGAGGGTGCGCGACTTGGATCGCCATCTTCCGCATCTCGTTCAGATACCCGACATAGATCGGGATCGGAATGTCCGGCGAATCTCCGTCGTTGAGGAAGTGTTCCAGCCGGATTTCCATCGGGATGGACGCGATAACTTCGCGGAAGCGCGGCATTTGAAGATATTTTACCCTCCAGATTTCCAGCATCAAAGAGCGAAAGTCTTCGCTGATGAATCCCATCTTTCGATCGCCAAGATAGATGCCATCGAAATGCCGTGCCGCCAGCTTTGGGCGGACGGGATCGTCGTCCAGCGAAAAGAAGTAAGCCAGATGAAATATGTCTGCCAGGTCGCCCCAGATGACTTTCTCTTCGAATGCGGTGAACCGGAAAGGCTCTGCCCGCCGCTGCTGGGCCTCGCGGGCAAGTTCAGCGGGCTTAAGATCGTGCGTCGTGAGCTGCTCACGAAACCAGCGCAACCTCTCCGGCGCCAGGTTATGCCGCATGAATTCGACCGCATAAGCATTCTGTAGATAGATTTTCGGATCTTCATCCAGCCGTGCCAGCCATGGCTTCCAATCCCGCGCGGCCAGAACATCGATCAATTCCATTAACTGTCCAACCGTCACCTCCGGGTGATACTTCACTCCCTGCCAGAAATGTTCGGTCGTGTCATAAGTCGCGCCGTAAAGTTCAATTCCTTCCGAGATCGGATACCAGTTCGACAGCACTCTGCCCGCAATCGAAGGCGAAGCGCTCCAGCAGTTGATCGAATGCTTCCACTTCGCCTGCACGTGTAGAAATGCCTCGGCATAGCCCGCCGGCGTTGTTTCCTTCACGCGCGCCAAAGCCTGCCTGAGTTCGGCGGCGGTATGGGTCACCAGCAATTCCAGGGGCCGCTCGTCCGCCATGGAAATCACTCTGCTCTCGACTGCGCGCCGGACGAGGTCGCGGCCAAGTGTCTGCCGCGATGCCAGATCGAAATCCGGATCGTCGCTCCAGCGCTGGGTCTGTGACTCGATGTAGGGAAACGCTTCGGCCAGCGATTTGAACTCGATAAACCCATGTACGGCAAACAACACGGGCTTGCCGTCTTTGATGACGACCGTAGACGGGGTCACAAGCGCCTGTAACGAAAGGTCCTGTGCCGCCGCAAGATTCAGAAGGGAAGTGAGGATAAAGGCGATCGCCAATCCCAAAGCGCGCTGCCGTTTGGAAGGCGACCGCAAACCGCGGGGTATGTTGTGCATGGTTGGACTAGGTCTGGTAAATCTCAGCTGGGTAACTCCGCTTGGGCCTCGTCGCCCAAATCTTGGGAGAAGTTAGCGAACGAGGCCTTTTGCGGTGCTTGCGAAATAACAGCAGTTACGACTTGACTAGCTTGGCCTGTTTCCGCACTTTGGCCCAGCGTAGCCGTTGCGCCGCGGCAATACGCTCACGGGCATCTTTGCTTAAGAACCGCTTGGATCTCTTAAGCTTGTTGCCGCCAGCGTGGCCGAGAGCGTTCAACGCCTTCCCCACCCTCTCCATCTCAGCTTCAAGACGGGAGTACTCACTGCGTAGGGAAGAGACTACCTTGTTCAGGTCGGTCATTGAATACCCCCTCCGTGACTAAAAAAATAACATGGCAGCGCGACTAATTTGGAAAAATTAGAACCTGGCGTGCCAAAAATCTTTACCGCTGGTGAATGGGGTCCCGATTTAGTGCTCCACTCCCACAAATAACAGCCCTTCTATTTTGCCCATCTCATCTTCTCCGCGGGTGAAGACAAGCTTGCGCCGCGCATCGGAATAGCGCGTGTCCCACAGTAACAACTTGTGGATGAGCGCATAGACGCCGCCCTGGCTGTCCGTCTGCCATATAAAGACCACGCCATAAACAACGTATAAATGTGAATTCCACATCATGAACGCAGCGTGCTGGTCGAGAATCTTGGTAAGCAGTCGGCCCGCGTAGATCTGGTCGGGAGTCAGATATTCGGCCTTGATCTGGATCGGCCGCCCATCTCCCAGAAGGTGCCTTCCATCGAGCTTTCCGGCAATATCTTTCAGCGATTTCGGATCGGCGGCGGCAACGCTGTCTGTCAGCGCAGAATCTTTACCGCAGCACAGCTCCTTGTCGTGCATGATTGTGTCGGCCGAAGCCAGCAACACGTCGGAGGGATCGTGGGTCGTGGCAGTCAACGACGGCAGGTCATGGACCTGAACTTCCTGGTCCTGGTAAAGAATTTGCGCTTGCGCGATGCAGGAGACCGCGAGGAATAGTGCTGCCACGGACCACTTGGCCGCAGGCCACACGAGGCGGCAAGAACCAGGGCGCATAAACAATCTCCTTCGCCCAACTGACCAAGGATTCTAACTCTCGCACGGCTGAGATTGATAGGTTGCGGAGCGGAACGTCTTTACGTTTTCTTACAAATCATTTCTTACAAACCACCGTTGCCAATGCTGGCAAGAAAGTTCGGTGTTCGACGCGCCTGAGTCGTCTGTTCGAACGAGTAGGCCAGCTTGATCAGGGTCGGCTCGCTCCACGCCCGGCCGAAGAAGGAAATCCCGACCGGCAAGCCGGCAATGGATCCCGCGGTCACATTGATATTGGGATAGCCCGCCACCGCCGCCGCATTCGAACTTCCTCCCGCCACGTGATCGCCGTTGATCAGGTCCGTCAGCCACGCCGGGCCGCCGGTCGGGGCGACGATCGCGTCGAGCTGATGTTTATCCATCAGCGCGTCAATGCCCTCGGTTCGCGCCAGTTGATGGTTCTTTGCCAGCGCATCGAGATATTCCTTCTCGGTAAGCGCTCCCTTGGCCTGCGACTTTATGAACAGGTCCTGCCCGAAGTACGGCATCTCTTTCTGGCGATTGCGCTCGTTGAATTCGATGACCTCCTGCAAGGTGTGGACCGGAGAATTCGGCCGGAGCTGCGCGAGATACGCGTTCAAATCCGCCTTCAGCTCGTACAGGAAGATCAACAATTCGCTGTTGTCGAATTTGCCCAGCGTCTCAATATCCGCCGGATCCACCAGGGTCGCGCCCTGCTTCTTCATGGCGTCGAGCGCCCGTTCCATCAGAACATCGACGGCGTCGCTGAATCCGAAATACTTTCTCGCCACGCCGATGCGCGCGCCCTTAAGCCCGTTCGGATCGCAAAACTGCGAATAGTCCGTTCGCGAATTACCGGCGCTTGCCGCTGTCGCCGCGTCGGCGGGATCGACCCCGGTGAGCGCACTCAGCAGAATTGCCGCATCCCGCACCGTGCGGCACATCGGCCCCGCAGTATCCTGCGAATGCGAAATCGGAATAATCCCCGCGCGGCTCACCAGACCCACCGTCGGCTTGATGCCCGCCAGCCCATTCGAAGACGATGGGCACACAATCGAGCCGTCCGTTTCCGTTCCAATCCCGATCGCAGCCAGGTTCGCAGAAATTCCCGCGCCCGTGCCCGAACTCGATCCGCATGGGTTACGGTCAAGCGCGTAAGGATTTTTCGTCAGCCCGCCACGGCCGCTCCACCCGCTGGTGGAATGACTCGACCGGATGTTGGCCCACTCGCTCAAGTTCGTCTTGCCCAGAATCACCGCGCCCGCCGCCCGCAGCTTTTGCGCCACAAAAGAATCCTTCGGCGGCTTCGATCCCACCAGCGCCAGCGACCCAGCGGTCGTCTGCATGCGGTCGGCAGTCCCAATGTTGTCTTTGATCAGCACCGGTACCCCATGCAACGGCTCGCGTGGCCCTTTGCTTTTTCGCTCGTCATCGAGTGCATCGGCGATCGCAGGCGCGTCCGGATTCATCTCGATCACCGCATTCACGGTCTGCTTGTCGATCTCCGCAATGCGTGCCGAATATTTCTCCACCAGCGAGCGCGCCGTGAACTTGCCGGATTTCATTCCATCCTGCAACTCGGCGATGGTGATTTCATCCAGCTCAAACGGCTTAACGTCGGTAGCCGGGGGCGTGGAAGCAGTCACTGCGCGCCCCGCGCTCAATGCGGGAGCAAGCAGCGCGCCTGCGCCGGTGGACAAAGTCTGCCGCATGAAACCGCGGCGTGAGGAGCGGGATTCAGGTGACGGCATAGTAAAGTTCGAAGGAACGAAGGTTTTCGCGGGCAGATCATTTAAGCATGAAACCCGCCCCAGCTTCACGAATGCAGAGAACGGACGACCTGCATTTGCCGGTGGAAAGTTGGCGCTTCAACGCGCGCGTCGAGGCGCTCAACAAAACTGGGCTTCAGCACCCGCGTAGGTGATAATCTACTTCCGTTCCGCCGGGCGGGAGTAGTTCAGCGGTAGAACGCCAGCTTCCCAAGCTGGATGCCGTGGGTTCGATCCCCATCTCCCGCTCCACTTCTTTTTCGCTTCATCCCAACACCATACCGCGCTTGTTGTATGCAACATTCTTCAGCTTGACACTTCTAAGTCGTCTATCTAGAGTTCGATTAAGATGGTGTGGGCATCCGCTGCTGCGGTCCGTCCTTATCCTCCCTCCATCGAGACCCCAGGGACATCCGGTTCGAGAAACATTATTTCCTCCAGATCGGCATCTGTGCGTGCCGCGCGCGGGGAACCCAAGCGTAAGTCAGACGCTGGAGGGCGTCGCTCCATGAGAAGCAATCGCATTGCAGGCTGGTCGATTTCTGTGCTGCTCCTGGCTGGCGTAACCGCCGCCTCCGCACAGGTCAACGTCACCACTTATCACAACGACAACGGCCGCACCGGGCAGAACCTGCAAGAGACGATTCTCACCACTGCCAACGTCAACACCACCAGTTTCGGCAAACTTTTTTCCCAGACCATTGACGGCTACTCCTACTCTCAGCCGCTCTACATGTCGAATGTGGAGATTCCGAACAAGGGCTCGCACAATGTCGTGTTTGTCACCACCATGGCTGACAGTGTTTATGCCTTCGACGCCGACAACAAAACCGGCTCCAACGCGCAGCCGCTCTGGCACGTGAACTTCACCAACGCCTCCAAAGGAATCACCACCGTCCCCGAAAGCGACATCAACTGCCCCGATATAATCACCAATCAGATCGGCATCATGTCGACGCCGGTCATCGACTCCATCGGCGGCACGATCTACGTGCTCGCCCGCACCCTTGAATCGGGAAAATATTTTCACCGGCTGCACGCTCTCGACATCACCACCGGCGCGGAAAAGTTTGGCGGTCCGATCGCCATTTCAGCCAGCGTTCCGGGAAAAGGCAGCGGCGCCAAAAATGGCATGATCAGCTTCAATCCGCAGCTCGAAAACCAGCGCTCGGCCCTGCTGTTGCAAGGTGACAACGTCTATATCTCCTGGTCTTCGCTCTGCGACTTCAGCAGTTATCACGGATGGGTCATGGCATACGATGACGAGACTCTCACCCAGACTGCCGTCTGGTTGACCACGCCCAACGGAAAGCAGGGCGGAATTTGGCAGAGCGGTGACGGCCCCGCCGCAGACAGCGGAGGTTCGCTCTACATCACCACCGGCAACGGCACCTTCGACGCCAACGTCAACAGTGGCGTCGACTATGCCCAAAGCGTCGTAAAGACCGGGCAACCCGCCGGCGACACTTTGCCGGTTCAGGACTATTTCACGCCTTTCAACGCCCTCACCTATAACACGACCGATCTCGACATTGGATCTACCGGGCTCGTGCTGTTGCCCGATCAGACCGGCCCGCACAAGCACCTGCTGGTTCAGAACGACAAGGCCGGCGACATGTTTCTTATCGACCGCGACAATATGGGCAAGTTCAAGGCCGGAAGCAACAGCCAGATCGTGCAATCCCTTTCGGCGGTGAATAAAGGCATGTGGAGTTCGCCTTCCTGGTGGAATAACTTCGTCTATCTCGGCGGCCAGGCGGGGCCCATTCAGGCTTTCACCTTCAATCCCACGACCGGACTTCTTTCCACCACTCCGACCTCTAAAACGGCGACCAACTTCGCCTATCCCGGGACGACGGTTTCAATCTCGGCCAACCAGACCAGCAACGGAGTTCTCTGGGCCCTCAATAACTCGAGCTATAAGAACGCAAATGGCAACGCAACGCTCAGCGCCTACATGGCCAACAACCTGAGCAAACGGCTTTACATCAGCTCGACCAATGGCAGCCGCGATAATCCTGGCGCGGCGGTCAAATTCCAGGTGCCGACCATCGTGAACGGCAAGGTATACGTCGCCACGCAGAAGAGTCTGGCGGTTTACGGGCTACTGAACTAGAGCGCTGAAAAAGTAAGCGGCCTCAAAGGGCACGAAGTTCGGTGGTGGTTCAGTTTGAATTCGGAATCCTACAGGGGGTCATCCCGACGCGCCCGCGTTCTTACCAGCGGGCCGAGGGATCTCCCGTGGCACATAGCGTCGTAGCGGGAGATCCTTCGCTCCGTCTGAAGAACGGCTACGCTCAGGATGACCCCGCGAGGACGAGCAAATACTCATTTTGAAATTCAAACTGAGCCACCACCCGAATTCCACGAAGGGGAGCGCTAGAAGTTCCTCCGTGTAACCTTGTGCCCCTTTGCGGCTTCACATTCCTGATGTCAGCCCTTGCGCTTGCCGCCCGCTGTACCGCAAAATAACGCAGTCCTTCTATCATCCTGACATCTGCCGCTCGTGCGAAAGGATCATCCTAATGAAACTCCGCATCGCCTTCGTGTGTATTTTTCTGCTGGCAACTTTAGCTGCCGCTGCCGACAAGGCCGGCGGAGTTCCGCTCATTGACCGCGACCTGCTCTTCGGCAATCCTGAAATCGCGGCCGCCCAGCTTTCGCCCGACGGCAAATATCTCGCCTTCCTCAAGCCGTGGAAAGACACGCGCAACATCTACGTGAAGGCGACCAACGAGCCTTTCAGCGCCGCGCACCTGCTCACCACCGAGGCCCATCGCCCGGTCGCGGGATTCTTCTGGACGCGCGACAGCAAGTACGTCCTCTACGTCAAAGACAATGACGGAGACGAGAACTTCAACATCTTCGCCGTCGATCCCGCTGCCAAGCCGGCTGCCGGCGCGGAAGCTCCGGCATCGCGCGATCTCACCGGACTCAAGGGTGTTCGAGTCGAAATCTTCGCAGTTCCCAAGAGCGACCCCGACACGATCTATATCGGCCTCAATGATCGCGACAAGGCCTGGCACGATCTCTACAAGCTGACGCTTTCGACGGGAAAGAAGGAACTCGTCCGCAAGAATACCGAGCGTATCACCGGATGGGTCTTCGACCTGAAAGGCAACCTGCGCATGGCGACGCGCAGCGCCGACAACGGCGATACCGAATTTCTCCGCGTAGACGCCGACGGCTTCACCAAGATTTACTCCTGTAACGTTTTTGAGACCTGCGGGCCGGTGCAGTTTCAGCCGGGAGACCAGCGCGTTTACCTCGAAAGCAATAAAGATGCCGATCTGACTTCGCTGCAACTAATGGATCCGCAGACCGGCAAAACGGAAGTCGTCGAATCCGATCCGCTGGGCAAGGTCGATCTCGGCGGAGAGCTTTTCTCCGAAGCCAGCGACGAACTGGTCGAAACCTGGTACACCGCGGCACGCGTAAAAACGTATTACAAGAACAAAGCCTTCGGCGATGACGTTCACTGGATCGAAAAGAAATTTCCCAATCACGAGATTCTGGTTGTTTCCCGCACGCGCGATGAACAACTCTGGCTGGTGACGGCGGAAAGTGACGTCGAACCCGGCGAGACCATGCTCTTCGACCGCAAGACCCATACGCTCACGCCCCAATACAAAGTCCGCGAAAGGCTGCCCCGCGCCGACCTGGCGCAAATGAAGCCGGTGAGCTACAAGTCTTCCGATGGCCTCGAGATTCCCGCTTATCTCACGCTTCCGAAGGGCGTCACGCCCAAGAACCTGCCCACGCTGATGCTTCCTCATGGCGGCCCGTGGGGACGCGATCAATGGGGCTACAACACTCTCGCCCAGTTTTTGGCCAACCGCGGCTACGCCGTGTTGGAGATGAATTTCCGCGGCTCGACCGGTTACGGGCGCAAGTTTCTTGACGCCGGCAATCTCGAGTGGGGCCGCAAGATGCAGGACGACATCACCTGGGGCGTGAAGTACCTGGTGAGCGAGGGCATCGCCGATCCCAAACGCGTCGGCATCATCGGCGGATCGTACGGCGGCTATGCCACGCTGGCGGGAGTGGCGTTTACACCTGACGTCTATGCTGCGGCTGTGGACATTGTCGGCCCATCGAACCTGATCACGCTGCTCGACTCGATTCCGCCCTACTGGGAGCCGATCCGCAAGATGTTCTACAAGCGCATGGGCGATCCGAATAATGCGGAAGGCAAGAAACTGCTGATGGAAGAATCGCCGCTCAACTCCGCCGACAAGATCCGAACGCCGCTTCTGGTCGCGCAGGGAGCCAACGATCCCCGGGTCAACCGCCGCGAGGCCGAGCAGATCGTGATCGCGCTCCGCGATCGCGGCTTCCCGGTCGAATACATTCTCGCTCCGGATGAAGGCCACGGCTTCGCGCGTCCCATCAACAATCTCGCGCTGTTCATGGCGTCGGAGAAGTTCTTCGCGAACCATCTCGGCGGCCGATATCAGGAGGGTGGCACGGCCGAAGAGGTTGCGCGCCTGAAAGAAATCACGGTCGATCCGAAAACCGTCGTGCTGGCAAAGAAAGTGGACGCGGCCAGCGTCTCCGCGCCGAAGCCCGCCATGGACTTGCAGCCCGGCACCTACAAGTATCAGGTAAAGCTGGACATCGGCGGCCAGCAGATGAACATGAAACTCTCGACTGCCATTACGTCGGACGCTCTGGGCTGGAATGCGCTCGATACCCTCGATACGCCGCAGGGCGCCGTGACCGACGAGGCCACCATCGAGAAGGGAAGCCTGGTTCTTCTCAAGCGCAATATCAAGCAGGGCCCGATGGCGATCGACCTCAGCTTTGCCGGAAACAAGGCCGCGGGCACCATGAGCATGAATGGTCAGGACAAACCCGTCGCCGTCGATCTCGGCGGACCATTATTCGCGGACGCCGCCGGCTCCGAGCAGGTGATCGCCTGCTTGCCCCTGGCCGAAGGCTACACCACAACCTTCCGCAACTTCGATGTGCAGTCGCAGAAGGTGAAGCTATTGCAACTCTCGGTTGGCGCAAAAGAAGACGTGACCGTTCCCGCAGGCACGTTCAAGGCGACGAGGGTCGAAGTCTCCTCGGCCGACGGCGGCGCCGACAAGAAAACCGTATGGGTGGCTGATGATCACAAAGTCGTGAAGGTGAGCGCGGTGCTCGCTTCCATGGGTGGTGCCGTGATGACGGCGGAGCTGACACAGTGAGATCTGGACGACATTGAACCTATTCTGGGGCAACGGCGGGAAAGTCTTCCACAGCGCGACGTACCAGAAGTGGTGCAATAGCGGCGCAAGAGCCTGAGCTAAAAGGAGATGCGAGCGGGAGGGACATGTTGAAAAACTGTTGCGTAACTTCTTTTGATTCAATAACTTAGCGGCAGCAATTAAACCGATTTATCTCGCCGCTGGCGGCGCCTTGTACTTCGATGAACAGTACCTCATCGCGGGTCACAATCTTCTCTCTGAGAGCCTCTGACGCTCAGCAATGGGTATTCCCCGAATCGTCCGGCGCAGGATCCCCAGGATAAGATTCATTTACCGGATCACGTGGATCCGTACGCCGAGTTTCAGGTTTCTCCAAGACCTGTCTGCGGCATAGACAGGGGCGTCCAGTCCCAGAGCGAGAGCGAGGCAGGCGCGATCTCCCAGCGAGAGTCCGAGAGGACGGGTTTGGGAGATTAGACTGCCGGCTCTCTCGGCTTGTTCGGCAGTGAATGGAACTATGTGGTCAATCATCCCGGTCGTGTCTCGCCACGCTTCATCTGGCGCCCAGCCCTTGGATACGAGTTTGCCCTGGACTTCCGCAAGATTGACGGTGCTCACGGATGCATTGGCGAGCAATTCCGGCGCCAGTTTTTCCCAGCCCGGCTCTTGCTGGATTAATGCCAGGATCGCCGACGCATCGAGCACAATCCTACTCACGTTCGCGCTTGGCCGCCTGGCGGCGCTCCGCGATTAATTCATCCGCCAGCGACACGCCTGGCTTGATGTATTTTCGAGCGTGCCGCTGCGCACGCTCGATATTGCGTTTCATGGTTGTGATGCGCAGTTCGTCGTCTTCCATGCGCAGGATGACTTCTCCCCCGGCATCGATGCCCAGGGCCTTTCGAAAGGCCGCGGGGATGACCACCCTGCCGTTTTCATTCACTTTGATTCGGGTTTCTTCCGGCATGGCAGGTGTACCTCAATATGACATTATTCTATGTAAATGTCATATTTGTAGCAATATGTCATTTCCTTGCATTCAGTGTCAAAAATGGCGGGGGATCGGTAGTGGTGCAATTTGGCTCGCGCGCCGGGCCGATACAGAATGAGATCCTTCGCTCCGCCCGAAAAGCGGCTCCGCTCAGGATGACTCCGCCGGCTAGAGGTCAAACCGCACCACTACCGGGAGATCTCAGGCGAATGCAATCTCCAGGAAAGCATCGGCGCGTGAAAACGGCGAAGTCAGCCGCGCCAGCAGGTATTTACGGTTGATGGTCTGCCGCGCGCGCTTCTGGTCTTCTGGCGGCAGGATGCGCGCGCTCGCAGCGAAGTCCGGGCCGGTGACTTTCCCACGAAACGTGCACGGCGCAACCCGCACCTGCGGATTGTTGCGCACCCGCTTGGTCTTGCCCATCTTGCTGAGAGTCATCACATAAAGCTTGCCGTCTTCCTCTCCAAACCACACCGGGGTCGCAACGCCGGCGCCATTCTTGCGGAAGGTTGTGAGCGAAATGTATTTCTGCTTTTGGATCGCGGCTGGAATCTGGCTGGCCATGGTCTCCATTGTAGTTGCGTCGAATGTGAGCGGGCACCCCTGCCCGATGATCTTTTTCGACCTGGCAGGGACTTTACGAGGAACCCTGATCAAAAGCTTCGAGCTGCACTCGACGGACAGCCGAAGGCCCTTGTTCCTGCATGTTTCTTTGTCACTTGTGGTTCGCGATGTGTCTACCCCGATTGCTCCCGTCGCATCAACTGTGTTACAAGCCTGAACATGCGTAAATGGATGCGCGAGCGCTTGCAGCGCCGCAAAAAGAAGGATCCGGAGCAGGCCAGCCAGGCCGCTCCTCCGCCGTTGCAGCCGGCTTATTTCGATGCCGGCGAGCCGTCAGAGTCTGCGCCGGACTCCGCCAGCGAAAACGAAGCGCCCATGGCAGAGCGGGAATTGGAATCGCCCGCCTCTGCCGAGGATTCGGCTCCGGTGGAGAACGATGCACAACCGGCTGCCTCGGCGCCGTCGGGGAATTCAGGAGGGCCGCGGGCTCGTGGACGCCGCCGTCGCGGAGGCCGCGGCCGCGGGGGCCGGGGCAGAGAGCAGGCCGTTGCTCAGGCATTCGCTCCCGCTGCGGGCAAAGAAAACACCGCCGACGCCGCAGAGCAAGCGTCGGACGAAGGCGCTGCGGAAGAACCGAGCTCTGAACCTGAAGTTCCCGCTGTTCCCGCCGCGGCGGCGCGTGCGCCAAAGGGAATCGTGGTTCTCGCGATCGGCCTGCCCGGGTCGGGCAAGAGTTCCTGGTTCAAGCGCAAGAACGTGGTGCCGCTGTCGAGCGACATGGTGCGTTCGCTTTTGTTCGATGACGTACGCGAGCAGCGCTATCAGGACCTGGTGTTTTCCAATCTGCGCTCCATGCTCAAGGCGCGCCTGATCGCCAGGCGTCCCATGAACTATGTCGACGCGACCAACCTGACGCCGCAGGAGCGCCAGCACTGGATCAAGCTGGCGAAAGATTACGAATACGAAGTGCATGCCGTGTTTTTCGACGTGCCGCTGGAGGTTTGCATCGAGCGGCATCAGCGCCGTGACCGGGTCGTGCCCGAAGACGTCATGCGCCGCATGGCTGCCAAACTGAAGGCCCCCGGTTTTCCGGAAGGCTTCGCGAAGATTACCGTGGTGCGGGTGAAAAAAAAGGTGGAGTAAGCGCTTTCGAAGATCATTTACCTCAGGGGGCACAGAGGACCACAGAGGAATAACCAGAAAGGGAATTCCAGAAAGGGGACCACCCTCTCCAACCTCTGGGGATAATTTTGATCGGAGACAGGCCGAGCCAATCCGCAACTGCCTCCGCAACTGCCTTGGTGTTGACCTCAATTCACCGGAACCATAGAATCAAAAGCGAGCCGGTATTGCAGGCTGTTCCACTCAAAGAACTGCCCCCTCGTTCAACGGCTAGGACACCTGCCTCTGGAGCAGGCTATCGGGGTTCGAATCCCTGGGGGGCAGCCAATCTCTTTTCGATCACTTGCCTTGTAAGGAACGGTCCTCGCTGCCCAGTAACGGCATTCCTTCACTGGTCCAATCAGTGAGATCCAACCTGAGCCGGCGCAAATTCCAGTTGTTAAGTGCGGGCAGTTTTCAGCAGCGATTCCGCTTTAGGAAGAAGGTGGGCTGCGGCTTGGTCTTTCGAGACCACCGCCGTGACCCCCTCTGCGAGAGCTTGTTCGGTAAACAACTGATTCGCAAACATGGTGAACATGAGGATCGGGGTTTGAGGAAGTAGCTTCCTCAACAGGGGAGCGGCTTCCAGCCCATTCATGACCGGCATGGAGTAATCGAGCACGATGAGGTCGGGTTTCAGGCGCTCGGCTTCCGCGACGGCCTGCTGGCCGTTTTCCGACTCCGAGCAAACAAAGCCAGCGCCCTCGAACATTTCGCGCAAGAGTCTGCGTATGACTCGATTGTCATCCACGAGCAAAATGGAATGAGGCATGGCGGGTCTCCGGACTATCGCCTAGAAACAAGAGACCGTCGCCCAGAATTAAGCTCGTCGGAGAGTTGTAGTAGACGATCCGATCGTAGCAAAAATCGTGGCCCACGAGTATACGGATTTTGCTGTACCCACTGGCTGTGCCAGAAGGATGGACCCCGGCACTTTGCCGTTGATGGGGACGGGGCAGCCGGCGCCGGTCCGCGCTTCTTCTGCTGAAATGTCGATATCGAATAATAGTCGCCGGCTGGGGCGTGCGCCAGCGCCGCTTGACACTGGAACCATATTTCTGCAATTATCGAAATATGGCACAAGCCCAGGCCCAAGCTAAGAAAACCTCCGAGCAGATCGCCCGATACGCCGACATGTTTTCGGCGATGGGCACGGAGGCCAGACTGCGCATCATGCAAGTGCTGCTGTCGGCGCACCCGGAAGGGATGGTCGTCGGAGAGATCCAGGAAGAACTGGACATTCCAAATTCGACGCTTTCGCACCATCTCGACAAACTCCGGAACGAAGGCCTGGTCGACGTCCGCCGCGAAAGCACGTTTCTGCGCTACACCGCCAATACAGAAGCGCTGCAAGAGATTTTGCAGTTCCTGTATTCCGAGTGCTGTACGCGTAACAAAGCGCTGAAGCCGCGCGACATTATTCAGATTTGCAGATAGGAGAATCCCATGAGCAGCACGGACATCGAGAGCGGTATCAAGGAGATCGTCAAGGAAAAATACGGGCAGGCAGCGTTGCGCGTAAGGGCCACGACGGGCGGAAGCAGTTGCTGCGGAGCTGCGGCCGGTGAAATCGGGCAGTGCGATCCGATTACCTCCAACCTGTATGACGAATCGCAGACCGCTGGAATCCCAGAGGATGCCGTACTGGCGTCGCTCGGTTGCGGCAATCCGACTGCATTGGCGCAGCTTCATCCCGGGGAGACTGTGCTCGATCTCGGATCGGGCGGAGGAATTGACGTTCTGCTGTCGGCCAGGCGAGTGGGGCCAACAGGGAAGGCATACGGGCTCGACATGACGGACGAGATGCTGGCACTCGCCAATGAGAACAAGCGAAAAGCCGGCGCTGAGAATGTGGAGTTTCTCAAGGGCGAAATCGAGAGCATCCCGCTGCCGGACAATTCCGTCGATGTGATCATCTCGAATTGCGTGATCAATCTCTCGGCCGACAAGGACCGCGTGCTGCGCGAGGCTTACCGGGTATTGAAGCCGGGAGGCCGGGTGGCGGTTTCGGACGTGGTGACGCGTGGCGCCATTCCAGAAGAAATCCGGCAAAAGGTTTTGCTTTGGGTCGGTTGCATTGCGGGAGCGCTGGACGAGAGCGACTACCGTTCCAAGCTCAAGGCCGCGGGATTCGAGCAGATCGAGGTCGAACCCACACGGATTTACCGCATTGCGGACGCACGAGAGTTTCTCGCTTCCGCAGGAGTCGACGTGGATGCAATGGCGGCCCAGGTGGACGAGAAATTCCTGAGCGCATTCATTCGCGCGGTAAAACCTTATGCCGTCAAATCGGAGACGGCTGCTGTGCAGCCGTGTTGCGGGCCGACCTGCTGCAATTAGCCAGTATCCGCCTCGTAAATTATTTGCGGGGCTTGATGGCGCGCGCGGTCAGTGCCGGGGTTTGTCGGCAGCGAGGGGTTCTGGCATCAGAGGTTGCGGGGAACGTCCGGCAAAACGCAACACGGGGCTGAAGCCCGAATCGATTCTGCATGCTGGCGCGGCGCTGAAGCGCCGCTCTTCCACGGCGCTGCACGCCCTTGGGAGTTTTTCAGCAACGCTGTTAAGCCGTTCGGCTCATGAGCCAGTTCCACAAGAAAAGGGAGCCACCATGGAACCACACTACAACGTGCTGTTTCTCTGCACCGGCAACTCGGCGCGTTCGATTCTGGCCGAGGCCATTTTGAACTTCAAGGGGAAACCAAAGTTCACGGCTTACAGCGCCGGCAGCCATCCCACGGGCGCGGTCCGTCCGGAAGCCTTGCGGCAACTCGAACAGGCGCACATCCCTACGGAAGGCCTGCGCAGCAAGAGTTGGGAGGAGTTCTCTCCAGCAGGGTCTTCAGGACAACGACCGCCCGATCTTGATTTCGTGATCACCGTCTGCGACAACGCCGCCAATGAAGTCTGCCCGGTGTGGCCCGGACAGCCGGTGACGGCCCATTGGGGAGTTCCCGATCCCGCGGCGGCGCAAGGCAGCAAAGCGGAGATTGAGCGAGCTTTCCGGGAAGCGTTTTTCCTGCTCGACCGGAGGATCAGTCTGTTTCTATCTCTCCCGTTTAAGGCCCTCGACAATCTGGCGCTCAAGAAAGAGCTCGACCGGATCGCGCAAACCACATCGCCTATCGCTCAAGTGAAGTGACTGCAAAGGACCGCCGGATGAACACGAGCAGCCGTCTCAAGTTTCTGGACCGTTACCTGACATTGTGGATTTTCGTGGCGATGGCGATTGGCGTCGCTCTCGGCTACTGGGTCCCGGGGGTCGTACCATTTCTAAGCCGGTTCAGCATCGGGACGACTTCCATTCCAATCGCCATCGGCCTGATTGTGATGATGTATCCCCCCTTCACGAAGGTGCGATACGAAGAGCTGCCGGAAGTGTTTCGCAACAAGAAAGTGCTCGGCCTGTCTCTGGTGCAGAACTGGGTGGTAGGCCCCGTTCTGATGTTCGTTCTCGCGATTGTGTTTCTGCGGAACTATCCGGAATACATGGCGGGCCTGATCATGATCGGCCTCGCCCGATGCATCGCGATGGTGATTGTCTGGAACGAACTGGCGAAGGGCGACACGGAATACGCTGCCGGCCTGGTGGCATTCAACTCGCTGTTTCAGGTATTTTTCTATTCCGTTTATGCCTGGGTCTTCATCACAGTGCTTCCCGCCAAACTCGGGTTGAGAGGCGCGGTCGTCGACGTTTCTATCGCCGAGATTGCGAAAAGCGTTTTCGTTTATCTGGGCATCCCGTGCATCGCGGGATTTGCGACACGGGCAACCCTGGTTCGTGTTCGCGGCCGGGAGTGGTACGAGCAGACATTTGTTCCTCGTGTAAGTCCCCTGACCCTGATCGCGCTACTGTTCACCATTGTGGTGATGTTTTCTTTGAAAGGCGAGTACATTGTGCGCCTTCCGCTGGATGTGCTGCGCATCGCGGTCCCGCTCCTGATCTACTTTGTTCTGATGTTTCTGGTCTCGTTCTACATGGGCAAGAAGTTGGGTGCGGACTACTCGAAGACCACTACGCTCGCGTTTACGGCCGCGTCGAACAACTTCGAACTAGCCATTGCGGTGGCGGTCTCAGTATTTGGAATCAATTCGGGAGCGGCCTTCGCCGCAGTCATCGGGCCGCTGGTCGAGGTACCGGTGATGATCGGACTTGTGAACGTCGCTTTCTACTTTCAGCGACGTTACTTTCCAGAAGCCACCGGGGCGGCAGAGATGAAACCGTTGTGCGTCACCTCGGCCAGGTAGGGAGGCAGACAATCACAGCCGTTGGGGTAAGATCGCCACAATGTCCATTTGACCGGATGTGAACGGGAGTCGCCAGATCGTCATGCGTGCGCGGCGCCAGCGCCGGATGCGTAGAATAGAGCGGACGCGCGGTTAAGAATTTAGTGACCAAGAGGGGGAGCGGGTGGCTATGGAAAAGCAGGACGAGCACAATCCCGAGTCAAATCAAGGCAAAGTCGAGGGACACATCAGAAGTGCCCAGCAGATTCTCAAGGCGCTGGAAGAAAAGATAGGAGAGCATCCGGAGATCGGAGCGGCCATTACGAAGCTGGAGATGGCGCTGAACGATCTGGCGATCCAGACCGGCGGCCTGCTGTAGAGAGGGCGGCCTGTGTAGAGAGGGGATCGCGGCGCGCAGTCAGCCGATCACGGCGATCAATCTTGCCTACGCTCAGTGGGCCGGTGCCTTCGGCCCGCTGTCTTCCCCGGTATCTTCGGCAGCAACACCCAGTGACCGTTGTAACGTCTGCGCCTTCTACTCTCTGCTATACTGATCTCGACGCTACTAATTACGGTTTGCTCGTCACGCGGTAGTCGCTGTCTCAGACTAGATTCATCTCCGCCCACCTTGCCCGCCGTTTATTTACGCGAAATCCAGAACTAAATGCGAGCGGCAGTGCGACTCTTGACGTGTGTCAGAGTGTGCGTGACAACTTCCCCTCCAGAAAGAAAACAAATCGAATGACCACATTTTCAGAACTGCCCCTGTCGTCTGCATTGCAGCAGAGACTGGCGGCAGGTCAATTTATCAACCTTACCCCCATCCAGGAAGGCGCCATTCCTCCTGCACTACAAGGCCGAGACGTCATCGGCACCGCCCAGACCGGCACCGGCAAGACCCTGGCATTTCTCATTCCGCTGATTGAAACCCTGCGGCAACAGCCGTCGCAGTCTACCGTTGCCCTGGTGTTGCTGCCGACCCGCGAACTGGCGATTCAGGTGGAGGAACAATACGAGCAACTGCGCGCGAAAACGATGCCCCGCGCCGCGCTCGTCATCGGAGGCGTATCGGAAAAGGCGCAGATCCAGAGTCTGCGCGCCGGCGCCCCCCTGGTCATTGCCACTCCGGGACGATTACAGGACCTGATGAATCGCAAGTTCGCCAATCTGCGAAACGTCAAAATGCTGGTGCTCGACGAAGCCGATCGCATGCTCGACATGGGATTCCTGCCCGCGATCCGGCGCATTCTGTCGGCCCTCCCTGAAAAACGCCAGACGCTGTGTTTCTCGGCCACCATGGAACAGTCCGTCGCCGGCCTGGTGAATGAGTACATGCGCGATCCGGTCCGCGTCGCTTTGGGATCGGTGCTCAAGCCCGCGGAAAGCGTGCAACTCCAGGCCTACGAAGTGCGGCCAGGAGAGAAACTCGACCTGCTTCGTCAATTGCTCTATGCGGAAAAAGGCCAGACTCTGATCTTCACCCGCACCAAGCGCGGCGCCGATCGTCTGGCGAAGGACCTGGTGCGCGACGGTTTCGCGGCAGCCATCATTCATGGCGACCGCTCACAATCACAGCGCAACGGGGCCCTGAACGGTTTTCAGGAAGGCCGCTTCCAGGTGCTGGTTGCGACCGATGTCGCATCCCGCGGCCTGCATGTGGATGACGTGGCCCACGTGATTAACTACGATGTGCCCAAAATGGCGGAAGATTTCATCCATCGCGTTGGCCGCACGGGCAGGGCCGGTCTTCAGGGACGCGCCTCCACCCTGGCGGCAGGAGCCGAGGTGCTGGAATTGCGCCAGATCGAACGCACTCTCAAGCTGAAGATCGAACGCATGCAGACCGAGACGGCAACCGGCGCGCCTCCGAGGCGAATGATTCAAAATACGCTGGCCTCGCGGACTTTGACTGCCTTGCCGGGAGAAGTATTCGTATAGCGTCGCAACCATGGTTGCCGGGGCGTTCGGTCTAATAGCCCCGGCTCCGCTTCGCCATCCCAACTTTATCCTGCCATCCTGACTTTATTCTGAGGAATTCCAGAAACATTCGGCCCGGTGAAGGGAAGCGGAAGGTGAATCACGCGAGGAATTTCTCGTGCAAGGCAGGAAGCAGTTAGGTAGTGGCTCAGTTTGAATTCTGAATCCTGGAGGGGCGTCATCCCGAAGTTCCCGCGTTCTTACCAGCGGGCCGAGGGATCTCCCGTTGCACAAAGCGTCGTAGCGGGAGATCCTTCGCTCCGCCTGAAGAACGGCTACGCTCAGGATGACCTGCGAGGATGAGTAAGTACTCCTTCTGAAATTCAGGCTGAGCCACTATCAGCAGTTAGCTTTTCTTTTTGAATCGAAGGATCGGCGCGTCTGCTGTCCGGCGGCCGCTCGAAGATAGCCGCTGGAATTGATCGGCTCGATCGAGGTCAGCACGAAGACTCCGGTTAAGCGATTCCATGGTCGCTGTCAGTACTTTTCGCGCCGCGGTCAACTCGCTTCGCAGTAGCAGCGTCTCCTCGTGAAGCCGGTGCATTTGCGTTACTTCCTGCCTGAATCCCTTAAGCATTACTCTGTTGTCGATGGCATGAACGGATAATCTAAATTCGTCGCGAACCGGGCTGGTTTTAACCCAGGCGTTAATCTCGGCCCTTATGGCAATCACTGCTCCTCCGCTCTTGCCGGGGACCTTGCCAGCAGGCCGGCGGATTGGCAGCCGCATTTCTCGCTCATAGCGTTGCACCGTGCGAACGCCCTTTCCCATGTAGCTCGCGATATCCTTCCAGCCACTGAAAATCTCAATGTTTTGGGCTCGCTCTGGGGCCATATGGATACCGATTCTCGAAACGTAATTCGAATTCCCAAGTAAAAAAACACTCTTAAATCCGGATGTCGAGAGCCATCCTCCCGACTGGCTATAGGGTTTGACCAAGCCCTTGAAGATCGGCCCGCAGCTTTGCCAGGTTAACCTCGAGTCTGTCTCGCTCGGTGCCAGTTAACTCGACCCGTCCCTGGAGACGAGCAATTGTGTCATAAGCTTTGCGGGCGAATATGGTCGTACGTGTTTTCATCGCCAGCTCGCTGGCCGCCAGGGCGATACCGGAGAAGGTCAACGCGAGTTCAGAGTCAATTCTGAGGAAATCTGCTGCAGCGCTGCTCGTATTCGTAGAGTAGACAACCGGCGGGACGACGGCCATATTCGGTCTCCTGTGTCGAATCGATCAATCGCACAAGAAACCGACACCCATGCGGGCGCGAAGGGAAGTTGTGTACTTCCAAGGCTACGCCGAAACAGAGCCTTGAGCAAATCGGTATTCCGGGTCAATTCGGGAAAACAGACCGGAGTGCAACCGGAGTCCCCTGGCGGGGCCGGTGCACGATGCGTGGAGCCCGCCAGCCCTATCTGCGATGCAGTTAGAGCTGACGGGCGGCGCGCTCGAATCCTGCGCGCAAGTTTGCTCCACGAAATTACTTACTTCTCCCGGCGCGAATCGGTGCCGGAAGAGCCTTCTCTGCGGACTTTTTTCCGCGCGCGCTTTCGCGCCAAGGCGCTCTTCACCCGGCGCTTTTCGCCCGGCTTTAAATAGTACGAGTGACGCTTCACCTCTTTGATGATGTCTTCGGATTGAACCTTACGCTTGAATCGACGAAGCGCGTTCTCCAGAGACTCACCCTCTTGCAATCGAATTTCCGCCACCTTACCCTCCCGAAGTAGATTATTGCGATCCCGACTAATCCGCGGCCGAGGCAACCGGCTGCGGAAGACTTCCGTTTAAAAAATCAGTCGCCGATTCGGCCATTGGGCGCGGACTCGTCAGCCGTGTCAGGCTCGTCCGCACCAATGTTGAACAGAGCGGCCTGGGCTGCGGCATGTTCGCGCAGTTCAGCCATCTCATCGACGCTGCCGGGCGCCGGCGCGTCCTGTTTTCGCAGAGTCCTGCGTTCTGCTTTGTCCCTTTGTCTCTGTTGCCGTGTCTGTTCCTTCTGGCGTTTTGTAAACGTTGATCGGCCTCTTGGCATGCCATCCCCCTATTTTGTATTGGTGGCCGGTGGGCACGTCTGGCAACATCACCGGCAAATCGTATTGAAAAAAAATCTACCAGCGCGGTTCGCGCGGCTGGCGTGGATGGCCGCGATAATCGTCTCGTCCGCGACCGCCTCCGCCGCCTCCGAAACGCTGGCCGCCTCCACCACCCCCACGCGGACGGTCGGTCTTGGGTTTGGCCTCGTTGATAGTCAACGTGCGTCCGCCCAGTTCCGTTCCGTTGAGCGCCGCGATCGCCTTGTCTGCTTCGCTGGCATTGGTCATTTCGACAAAACCGAAACCACGGGATTGGCCCGTGTCCCGGTCGGTTACAAGACTTACCTTCTCGACCGCGCCTTGCGCCTCAAACAGGCCGCGCAGCTCGGCTTCAGTTGTGCTGTGGGGCAGGTTTCCAACGTACAGGTTCTTCATCGCAATTCCTCTCTCAGTAAATCGTCCAGCCTGGTCGAGGCCGGGGTTCGTTTCGATGATCGTCCTTCGGAATCTCGCGGCAATGCCGGCAAGACGCGCATCGCCTGGGTGCGGGCGAGGGACGCCGAGCGTACTGCAGAGATTCTACGGGACGCCTCCAGAATACCCCAACGCTGGGTCATATCTCCACGACCCGCGGCGAGGGCGAGTTTTAGTTCATCCATGAGATCGTTGTCCGGTCTGGGCAAGGGCATGTCTTCCTCTGCACCGGGCGAATTCGCGAGATATTCTGGCTGCCCGACGAGGAAGGCGAGGCGCTGGCGGGGAATCGCTCGGCGAATGTCGTCGCAAAATTTGTCGCGATAGCCTTGCGCGTTTTCCATGTTAATCAGGACCAGATCATAAAAGTCGGCCCTCCACCAGGAACGAGCCTCGCTGATATCGGCCGCGCAATCGACATCCATGCCGAACTTGCGCATCACTTCCGCGCGCAATTCGCGTTTCGGCTGGGAAGTGTCGACGAGCAGCACGCGTTTCTTCTTGACTGCAACTGGAATGGGCGCCGAGAGCAGGGACACCGGAGGCAGCGTGGTGTTCATGCCGGCACCGAGCGCGGCTGCACGCGGGCTGAAGCCCCGTCTGGCTTGCCTGCCTTGGCCGCATGCTCCATCAGTTTCTGGCTGCGCTTCCGCCGGGCGATGCTCTGCTTACGTTGCCGGTTAAATCTGGACTTGTCTCCATTTCGTGCAGACATCGGGAACTCCTTTTTGTTTGGCGGTCAGTACCGGATCATCACAACTTTCCTGCAGGGTGCTTCAGCGCCAATGGACCGGCGGATTTTCCAAACATCATCGGCGACGCTGCAAACAGCGCCATAGCCGCCATGTCGAGTATGGAGTTGTGTACATAGGAAAGCTGAGCCGGATGGAACGGTGTAAATAAACCCAGAACGCTAACGAAAAGGAGCGCCCACATGAACTTACCGGTGAGGGCCGCGCCAATGCCAATCGTGGCCGCGGCCACCGACACAATGATGCAGACCAGCATCCGATGGTCCAGCGAATCACGAAACAATATCGACGCTGCGAGGGCAACCGCCGCGCACAGCGCCATGACGCGCGTCAAGATTCACGCTTTCGACTGCGGTTGCAGACCGCGGGGTAAAGTGGCTGGACAACAGGTAAACACTGCGCCAACATGCGCCTCTCGATCTCTCAATCGCGAAGGCGCGAAGTGCTTTGTGCGGCGTGTCTTCGAGGTCAAGTGTATTCAGTATACCTTGTTGGCCACGATCATGCCGAGCGCCGCACGCCGCCGCGGTCACAGCTCGGACCATCGGGTGCGCGCCCTTCGTATCGCTCGCGAGGCGGGCGCTTTGACGTTCCTGACGGCGGGAGAGGTGAAGTTTCAGAATGGACTCGTATTAGGACACGCTTCAGGAGTCCGCGAAAAAAATCCATTCGCCGCTGAAGACGACCACCCGGGCTAGCCCGAATTGATTTCTGGGCCCTTACGCAGCGCTGCACGCATTAGCAGACGCTTTCCCGCGGCTTGTGAACGGCCTCGTTCGAATCATCGCCTCAAATTGCGCCGCAAACTGCGCCAGCGCCTGATGACGGGCAGTGGTGCAATTTGGCTCGCGCGCCCGGCCGATACAGAATGAGATCCTTCGCTCCGCCTGAAAAGCGGCTCCGCTCAGGATGACTCCGCCGGTAAGAGGTCAAACTCCGCCACCGCCTGATGGCGAATCGCCTTGCTAATTGGGTCGGCGTCGCGTAACATGGGGCTGTGCGTTAGACCGAATCGGTCTTGAGCAGCTCTCGCCTCAACAGCCAGTACCCTGCGCAAGTTTTTCTTCCGAATCCCTCCAGCGTAACTATCACAAAGGAACAAGAGTACAAACACACATGGAAAAAGGAACAGTAAAGTGGTTCAACGACGCCAAAGGCTACGGTTTTATCAGCCGTCAGACGGGCGAAGACGTTTTTGTGCATTTCTCTGCCATCCAGGCGGGCGGGTTCAAGAGCCTGCAAGAAGGCCAGACGGTGGAATTCGATGTCACCAAGGGACCGAAGGGCTGGCAAGCTGAGAACGTGCGGGCCGCGTAGAGCGACGAATCCTGCGAAGAGGCGATATCAACCGAGATCGCCTCTTCGTTTTTAGGGCAAGCCTGGTTTTTAGGGCAAGGGAAGAGCCGGCGGGAACACCGGCGTCATAGAACTTGAGAGCTGTCTCTTCGGTTGCACCTGAACGACGCCGGACCTGGTTGCAAATGGATTCCTATTGACCATCAACGACAGCAGCGCCTCCTACGCCATCATCTGCTATAACATCCGCACTTACCGCTCCGCGGGAGTGGTCGCCGTGATCAGCGGCAAGCATCAGGCGGAACTGGAGATGAAGAAGTTTGAGGAGGCCCAAAACTCCTCCGATAGGCACGAGGGCTGGCGGTACCTGCTCGACAAGACAGATCTGAAGGCGGGAACCGATCCGGCTGAGGCCACAGTGCATCGCCAATCGGAATTGGAAAAGCGAGAATCAAAATCTCTGGCAGAGACAGAAACTTCGACCTTGTCTTCGCCACATCGTCAGAGATGAGAGCAATCTTCCGGGCAACGAGTCAGCGAAAAAATCTGCCAAGCCAGCGCGCTCCCCGAATCCCAATCGGAACCTAGGCGCAGGGAAATCCATCACCGAATCCGGCCGGCAGCTAAGGCATATTCGCTGCGCTTCAACCGATAAGGCGCGGCATTCCATTCCGCCTGGGCGCTTCCATCCCGGCTGTTTATTTACCCACGTCATCGAACAGTGACTTGAGCTTGCCGGAGCGCGAGGGATGGCGCAGCTTGCGCAGGGCCTTGGCTTCGATCTGACGAATGCGTTCGCGGGTGACGCCGAACGACTGGCCGACTTCCTCCAGTGTCCGCTCCGAGCCGTCCTCCATGCCGAAACGCATGCGGATGATTTTCTCTTCCCGCGCACTGAGGGTTCGCAACACGTGGGCAGTCCGCTCCTCACGGTTGATGTTGATGAGCGCATCGGCGGGCGAGACCTGGGCGCGGTCTTCCAGCAGGTCGCCGAGGTGGGAATCGCCTTCCTCGCCGATCGGAGTCTCCAGAGAGATGGGCGTCCGCATGATCTTGCGCACCTTGCGCACCTTGGCCTCGGGAATGTCCATTTGCTGGGCAATTTCCGCCGAGGTGGGTTCGCGGCCCAAAGTCTGGACCATTTGCCGCGAGACGCGGACCAACTTGTTCACGATCTCGACCATATGCACCGGCAGCCGAATGGTGCGCGACTGATCGGCGATCGCCCGGCTGATGGCCTGGCGAATCCACCAGGTGGCGTAGGTGGAGAACTTGTATCCGCGGCGATAGTCGAACTTGTCTACCGCTTTCATCAGGCCGACGTTCCCCTCCTGGATCAGGTCGAGGAATTGAAGTCCCCGGTTGCTGTACTTTTTCGCGATGGAGACTACGAGCCGCAGGTTGGCTTCGATCAGCTCGTGTTCCGCCTGCTCGGCATCCATTTGACCTTTGATGATTTGACGCTGCGTACGCTGTAGCTCCGCAAAGGTCATGCCGGCGCTGAGTTCCAGCTTCTTCATCTCGGCGCGGTGCTGCCGCTGCGCGGCGCGGTAACTGGTTTTGAGTTTCTCGCTGCGTGTGTTCGCAATGCTTTCTTCCAGGTTGTCGATCTGGTGCTTCAGCGAACGCATCAGGTTCGTGGTTTGGTTCACGCGTTCCATCAGTCGCTTGCGCTGGGCGGGGGACACGCCAAGGCTGCGGATGATGAGCGAATTCCGAACAATCTTGCGGCTGAGCTGGGACCGGTAGCGGCGATACCTGGGGGTCTTTTTTGCCGACGCCAACGTTGCCATTCGTTCCGCCAGGCGCCGGGCGGTTTTGTAATTGTCGTGCAACAGGCCGATGCGGCGTGTAGTTTCCTTCGCACGGTCCTGAAGAATTTCTTCCGTGAGTTCTTCCTCATCGAAGACAACGGTTTCCTGAATGGAACGCAGGCCGCATTGCAGCTCCTCGCCAATGGCCAGAACCTCGCGAACCACAATGGGCGAGCGAGAAAGCGCTTTCATGGAAGAGAGTTGTCCGCGTTCGATGCGCTTGGCGATCTCCACTTCGCCTTCCCGCGTGAGCAGCGGCGAGGCGCCCATCTCGCGCAGGTAAACGCGTACAGGATCGGTCGCAGCATCGGGGACCGCCGAGGCGGGGTTGATATCAATTTCATCTGACTCGCGGGCAAGCCCCCGTTCCAGAGCCGAATAAGGTAACTGAGGTTCTGCTTCGAGCACGTCGAGGCCCCGCGTGCGAATCGCGGAGAGCAAGTCGTCGACATCGTGCGCCGAAGGCGCACCGTGGGGAACCGGCCCATTCATCTCTTCTCCGTCCGGGGAGAAGTGCTCTTCCTTTCCCGAACGGGTTACTTTTCTGAGGTCGTCCATAGCCAGGCAGAACTCCTTGTTGCAGGGCCTTCCTGCATGGAAAGAGGAGGCTTTTATTGGATCTGGAGAGGCAGCTTCCGCAGAACGCGAAGATGCACCCTGCAATGATGCTAGCACGCCGTACTCACATCGTCTGGAATTGCCCATCTGGGGGGCAGTTTGGGGCGACAATTTCCAAAATTCGTGTCTAAAAGAGGCACAAAATGTGCCCCGAGTTCGGGAAACCGTCAAACATGCTGCTCCGGATTGCGTTGGATTTTACCCGATCATCCTTTACCATCACACTCTCAAGCTGTGAGCGTTATTTCTCCCGCCATGCGAATGCTCCAAGCCCGACTGGTTGTTGTTCCGATATTCCTGGTGGCGCTGCTGGCCTCTGCTGTGCCGCCCAAGAGTGCCATGCAGGTGGTTGTGGTGCCGGTGGCCAACATGTATTCCGGGCCCAGCGACAAGACTGACGTGGTTTCGCAGGCGATCTATGGCAGCAACGTGTTGTTGCTGGTGGCGCGCGGTGAGTGGTCGCGGATCCAAACTTCCGACCGCTACAAGGGATGGGTGCCGAGCCGCCATGTGCGGACCATCCTTACCGGGAATGGTTATGCTACCGCCGGAGCCACGGTGCAGGTGGAGAGCCTGTTCGCGAATATTTACTCCGAGCCCGACGTGACCAGGCACAAGCCGGTGATTACAGTTCCCTTTGAGACCAAGCTGGAGATCGCGGAAAATCCCGCGGCCGCCCCGCCCAAGTCCGCTGCTGCCCCGCCGGCTGCAAAAAAGAGTCCGGCGAAAAAAATGGATACCGAAGGCTGGCTGCACGTGCGGCTTCCGGGGCAGACGCTGGCCTGGATCCAGGCCAGCGATGTCGTGGCCGATCCCAAGCCGCTGACGATTGCGGAATCGATTGAACTGGGGAAAAAATTTATCGGGCTGCCGTATTTGTGGGGAGGACGCTCGAGTTTCGGATTCGATTGCTCGGGCTTTACCCAGATGCTGGTTCGAGCGCGGGGAGTGAATATGCCGCGGGACGCCGATCAGCAGGCGGCGTGGACGGGCGTGGTGCCCGTCGAACGGAAAGATCTACAGGCAGGAGATTTACTCTTCTTTGGATCGTCTGCAAAAAAAATCACGCATACTGCGATGTATATCGGCGACGGCCAATTCATCCAGGCCTCGACGAACGGGCATCCGGTGGTGCAGATCAGCCGGCTGGATGACGATCCGTGGAGCCGGCTGCTGGTGGCTTGCCGGCGAGTGAAGTAGCCGCATGAAGAAGTGAATTCCGGTACCGAGCTGCGAGTACCGAGTTTCCGCCCTTTTGCTCTGCAATTCCTTCAGACAGGAAAGCGCTGCACGTTTCCTTCGCGTGCAGCGCTTTTCGTTGGCCTGGTCCGGTGAATTTCAGCAAATGCGTTCCGCCGCATCCGCGGCTGTCGCCAGTTGGTTCAGGGTATCAAAGAATTCGTTCGACTGGCCGACGAACAAATTCATGTCCGTCAGGAACTGCACGACGTTTCCGGCAATTCCCGTGGGATCGGTGGGCCGGATGACTGCGCACCGGGGCAAAGACGGATCGATAAACTCGCACGCAATCGGAAAGATCAGATTGGTTTGGGTCAGGCGCGAGCCCGAGGCATTCAAGTCTGGAACCTTCAGGCCGGTGACAGGGTCGGTGAGAGGCGCGAGCGGAGATGACGCGCCATTTCCGGCGAAATCGACCCATTCCAGAAAGTGCGCTACTTCATCGCCGCCGATGCTGACGATGATTCGCAGGACTTCGAGATTGGATGCTTTCTGCACCATGGCCGAGTAGAGCGAGCTGCCGCCTTGTTCGATGGTGCCGAAGTGGAAAGCGGCGGTGGTGGCGATCGCCTGGATGTGGTCGGTGGGCCCGAAATCCGCATCGGTGATGGGGATGGCCGGTTTGTTCTGGATCACCACGGCCTGCGGAAATGTGGCCCCGAAATCGGGATTTTTTGTGCTGCGGTAGCGCGTGTACCAGCTGGTGTCGACATTGAGCTGCATCAGGTTCGTGAGGCGGCCAATCTGTTTGGCGCCCTTCGCTTTGCTGCTGGGCAGGGTGCGGAACTTGTCGAGATTGACCTGCTGTGCGCCTTTCGATTGCAGGTAAGCATTCAGGAACAGGCTGTGGGTTTTTTCATCGGCCGTGTTGCTGGTGATGTATTGAGCGCCATCGTCGTCAAGGTTCGCGAGAGCGGTCGCATAGGGATTGTGCGCGGCGTTTCCGCCCAGTTCTTCGTATTGCAGCCAGAGATCGGTTTCGATCAGTTCGGCGGCGGCGAGGAAGCGCAGGATTGCCGCGTCTCCGGAGTTGATTGCATTGCTGTTGCTGCTGGCTCGGGCGGTGGTGGCGAGGCCTTTGCTCAGGAGTCCAGCCCCGACGGTCGCGGCTGCTCCTGTGACAAGGCCCTTTTTGAGAAACGAGCGGCGGCTGGCGGCCGTCTCGTTCTTGCTGGTAACACTCATGACTTCATCTCCACAGTGCTTCTCTTTTGCAGAATGAGAGACACATAGGTTTGCAGACTAGCGGCAGTCACAAGGGTGCAATGTCATGGGGCTGTCAATCGTTTGTCGAGAGTTGGGGAAGATGTCTGCACAATAAGCGAAATTACGGAGAAGTACTTACATAAAGTCCAGTAGGAGAATTGAGTCAGTCCCGTTTTCAACAGAAATGCGCCGAATCGACTAACTGAACAGGCGCATGAAGCCGGTGGGCGGGAGATCGGGGGAAATGAAGCGCGCGTTATCGATGCCCGCAGATTTGGCGATGGCTTCGGCGGCGAGATATCCGCTGCGGACTGCGCCTTCCATGGTCGCGGGCCAGCCGGTCGCGGTCCAGTCGCCGGCGAGAAAGACGCGCGGCCAGGCGGTGGCAGTGGAGAGCCGGTGGGCGTCGATGCCCGGTCGCGGCGAGTAGGTGGCGTTCACTTCCTTGATCACCGTGGACTTGACGAGGTTCGCGTCGCGCGCGCCGGGAAAGAATTCGCGGACCTCTTTCAAGGCCAGGTCGACAATTTCAGCGCGGGATTTTGCGATCAGCGTCTTCGAGGAGCTGACCACAAGTTCGATGTAGCTGCCTTCGGGGGCTAAAGCCCCTGAATCGTTTTCCTTGCTAACGCGGCCCTGAAGGGCCGCTCTTCCACGGTTGTCCCCAGCGTTTCCACGGTTGTCCCCAGCGTTTCCACGGTTGTCCCCAGCGTTTCCGCGGTTGTCACCGTCGCTTTCGCGATTGCGCACGGCGTTTTCATGGTGGTCGGCGGCACTTTCGCGGTTGTCCCCAGCGCCTTCGGGGTTGTTCCGGGCGTCGTTTCGCTCGCGGCGCATGGGCTGGAGGCGGGATTTGTGGAACATCCATTGGATGGTGCGGTCGAGCAACACAGCGTGGTCGAGATCGGTGATCTGGCGGTCGAACCAGAGATGGATGCCGGTGATGGGAGAGTTCTCGAAGTGAGAGATGTTGTCACGCAATGCGGCGCTTTCGAGAGTGTCCGGGAGAACTCGGTCGAGGGCGTCAAAGGGGAGAGCAACGACCAGGAAGTCGTAGGACTTGTCGAGCTGGCCAGGCCCTCCCCCACTTCTCGCAGAAGACGCGAGAAGTTGGGCACCCTCGTTTTGATTTCGCAGACAAAGTTTTACTTGTGCGCTGCCGGCATCGAATCCTTCGATCGGTTGGCGGAAGTGCAGGACTCCTCCGCGCTTGACGACATATTCTCCGGCGGCGTTGTAGAGATCAGTCAGCGGCACCGCTGGAACGCCCATCTGGCGCGCGCCGGGAGACTTCATCGACTCGCGAATTACCTGCGCGGCTGCGGCGATCGAAATGCGATCGAGTTCTTCGCTGAGGGCGCTGATGAGAATCGGCCGCCAGAAACGTTCGACCGCTGTCGAAGATTGGCCGTGCTTATCGAGCCATTGCTGGAACGATTCGCCGGTATCGCGCTGTTCGGTGAGTGCGAGGGGCACGAGCGCGCGTGAGATCGAAAATTTGTCGGCGGTGCCGAGAAACGAAAAATTCCAGAACGATGGGGCCGTGTTCAGCGGGGCGGGAAGAAACGACGACTTCATGATCGAAGTGCGTCCGCCGGGCTCGATGAAGTTCATCTGATCGAACCAGCGAATCTGATCGGCGACTCCGATGCGTTCGTAGAACTCGATGAGATTGGTGCAGAGACGAAAAAGAACATGCTGGCAATTGTCGACGACTTCGCCGGTACCGGGATGCTGGTAGGAGGAAGCGCGCCCGCCGAGGAATGGGCGCTTTTCGAAGAGCGTGACTTGGAAGCCCGAGGAGGCCAGGGCGCAGGCGGCAGCGAGGCCGGCGAGACCGCCTCCGGCGATGGCTACGGTCGGTTGGGGAGATGATGACATTTATTGTGTCAGGAATCTTTTTCGCAAAATTCCTTACATCAAAATCCCCACTTCTCGCGCAGAAAATGCGCGAGAAATGGGGCACCCTCAGTTTACACGAGGCCAATCAGGTCAGGCGCTTCAGGAAGCCTTTACAGAGAATGCGCAGCTTCTCCCAGCGGCTCAGGGCAATTTTCGCGGTGAAGACGTCGTAGTGTCTGGCCGAGATTTTTTCCAGCAGAGCGCGGTAGATATTGACCAGGACCCAGAGCGCGGGCTGGCTGTCTTCCGAAATGTAGGCAAGAAGTTGATCGCCGGAAGCGTAGAACTCGCGGGCGCGGTCGGCTTCGAGCGTGAGCAAAGGGCGAAAGCGCGCCGGATCGGGATGGGAGAGCAGATCCTGCGCGCCGAGGCCGAACTTCGCAAGATCCTCCTCGGGGAAGTAGACGCGCCCCATGGAGGCGTCTTCTTTCACGTCGCGAATAATGTTGGTGAGCTGGAAGGCGAGTCCGCAACGTTCGGCAAGAGGTTCGGCGGCGGGATCGCGGTAGCCGAAGATGTGAATGCAGACGAGACCTACAACCGAGGCGACGCGATAACAGTAGAGGCGGAGATCGTCAAAGGTCTGGTAGCGGACCGTGAGGCCACGCTGGACTGCGTGCTCTGATTCCTCGATATCGATATCGATATCCATGGCGGTGCCGTGGGCGAGTTCGTCCAGCAGGCCGGCAGGGATTCCATATTGGCGCTGCGCGTCGGTTAGAGCCAGAAGGATGGCATCGTCGGTGGGATGGCCTTGCTGGGCGAGATGCAGTGCGTTGAGCCAGTTGTCGAGCTTCTGGCGGCGGTCGGCGAAGCTGGTGGTGGAATCGTCGCTGATGTCGTCGCAGCGGCGCATGAAGGCATAGACGGCGTAGAGCGCTTCGCGCTTGCCTTTTGGCAGAACCAGGAATGCGTAGTAAAAATTCTTGGCCGCGGTGCGGGTGATGCCTTTGCAGACAGAATAGGCGAGTACGAGCTGCGCGTGGGTGGGAGACCACGGAGCGGCTGCGATGCCCGTGCTCATCGTGGACACTCTCCGCGAAACCTCTTGGCCACGGACTTGCACGGATTCACGCGGATAACCCCTTTTTATTTTGATCGCTCGCTGCGCCAATCGGCGTTGCTGCGCGTGAATCTGCGGAAGAGAAGTTTGACAAAAGCTTGCCGATCGCCGCGCGGCCGACCAATGCCAGCTTTCGTGTCTTCGAGATGGCCGGGCGATTGCCGAGCACTTTGTAATCCTGCTTTTCGATGGCGCGCAGGATTTCGAGACCGCCGCGGCTGAA
>DASXDY010000101.1:0-27530 GCA_036490405.1 Candidatus Sulfotelmatobacter sp.
GACCTGCTGGCGAAACTTTCGAACGACAAGGTTCGCCTGAAGCTGCTGCGGTCCGGCGTGGGAGCGATCACCGAAACCGACGTGCTGCTGGCTTCGGCATCGAACGCGATCATTATTGGCTTCAACGTACGTCCGGAGCGCAAGGCGCAGGAATTGGCGGAGCAGGAAGAAGTCGACATTCGCCTGCACTCGATCATTTACGAGCTACAGGACGAGATCAAGCGCGCCATGACCGGCCTGCTCGAACCAACGATCAAGGAAACCTACCAGGGTCGTGCGGAAGTACTCGAAACCTTCCGCATTCCGAAAGTCGGAACGATCGCCGGCTGCCGCGTAAGCGATGGCTTGATCAAGCGCGATGCCGAAGTGCGCCTGTTGCGCGACAACGTGCAGGTCTTCAAGGGCAAAGTGGGATCGTTGCGGCGCTTCAAAGACGACGCCAAAGAAGTCACCAACGGCATGGAGTGCGGCATCTCGATCGCCAACTACGGCGACGTCAAGGTCGGTGACGTGATCGAAGCCTTTACGATCACGCGAGTGGCCGCGGAAGTGATTGCTTAAATCGACGTTGGTCGTTAGTCATTGGTCGTTTGCGAATCCGCAGGCTGGCGCCGCTGCTAACGACTAACGGCCAGCGGCCAACGACTTCATGCCGATTGCCTTCCTTACCCTCGAAATTCACATCGAAGGCGCGCAGTCCATCAAAGATCGTCGTCAAGTCGTTCGCAGCCTGAAGGACCGCCTGCGAACGAGCTTTAATATCTCCGTTGCCGAACTCGATGGCGCGGAACTCTGGAACCGCGCCACGATCGGGATCGTAAGCATATCTTCTTCTCGCGATTACCTCGACGGACTCATGAAAAACGTCGAACGCGCCGCCACCCGCATTACCAACAATCATGGAGCGGATGTTGCGGATTCGTTTGTTGAATTCCTGTAGCTCCGGTGCTGGGGTTCTCGAGAGCGGCAATACTTCCTAACGTATTGTCAACGCCACGGTTATCAACTGCGGAGTGCGATACGGGCGCGCCAATCCCGTTTTCAACGTACGGCGATCAACATTTCCGGCTGATTTTCTGATATTCTCATCCGTTTTACCTGAGGTAAATCGTGGAGAAGCGCGGGCTCAAGTACCATCGTGGGCGGGTTGGAGAAGCGCTGCGCGAGGAAATCGAGACCCTGGTTGAGGGCGAACTGGCCGATCCGCGGATCGGGCTGGTAAGTGTGACTGCGGTGCATTTGGCCGATGACGGCCGTTCGGCGGAAGTCTGGGTCAACGTCGAAGGCGACGACACGGAGGCCGGCCGGAGCATTGAAGGTCTCGAAGCGGCGCGGGAATATATCCGGCACGAACTGGTGGAGCGGTTACGCATCCGCCGCGCACCGGAACTCTATTTCCGATTGGATCGCGCCGAGCAGGACAAAGCGCGTGTAGAGCAACTTCTGGAGCGGGCGCAGAAGCGCAATAAGGCGAGTGGGAAGAAGGCGTAGCGACATGCTGGAAGATGTGCTGCGACAAATCGGGAGGCGCGAACGCTTCGTGCTTACATCGCATGCGCGTCCCGACGGCGACGCCGTGGGCTCGGCCCTGGCCTGCTGCCAGGTGCTTCGCGCAATGGGCAAGCATGCCGATGTTGTTTTGCACGATGGCGTTCCGCGCATCTACCGCTCGCTTCCGTTTGCCGATCAAGTTGTGCAGTCGAATCGTGTGGTCGGCAGTTACGAGGCCGTCATTATTCTCGAATGCGACAGCATTCATCGCACCCGGCTGGAGGGCCTCGAAGACCGCTTCCTGATCAGCATTGATCACCATGTCAGCGGCAAGCCTTTTGCGCACGTCAACTGGATCGATCCGCAGGCGGTGGCGACAGCCGAGATGGTGTTTCGCCTGGCCCGTGAAGCTGGAGTCAAGTTCTCTCCGGACGTTGCGACCTGTCTTTATACCGCGCTGATGACCGACACGGGTTCGTTCATGTTCCAGGGCACGAATGAAAACACCTTCGCCCTGGCGCGCGAACTGGTGCTGGCGGGGGCGGATCCGGCGCACTGCGCGCGCGGCATTTACTTTGCGCACTCGGTATCAAAGATACGTCTGCTCGGCGAGGCGCTGCGTAATCTTCGCGTCGAAGGCCATATCGGATATGTCTGGGTGACCCGTGAGCAAATGGAGCAAAGCGGCGCGATCGAAGAAGACTGCGAAGGCCTGGTGAATTACGTTCTTTCGATTGGCGGAGTGGAAGCCGCTGCGTTCTTCCGTGAGTTGTCGGACGGTCGCTATCGCGTGAGCCTCCGCAGCAAAGGCAAACTCGATGTCGCCAAAGTCGCTGAAAGTTTTGGCGGCGGCGGCCACGAATGCGCCAGTGGATGTTCGCTCGACGGCCCGCTTTCCGAAGCAGTCAACAAAGTCATTTCGCAGCTTCGCCGCGGACCCTTCGTACAGTAGTTGCCAATTACTAATTGCAGATCCGCGCTTTTCAGGTGGAAGGCCGGGTTTCAATCAAGAGTCTGCAATCTGAAACCTTCATGACCACACGCTCCCGAACGGACATGTTGCTTCTCGCCGGTTTCTGTGCGTTTCTTTTCTTCTACGGCTTGGGAGCATTCGGATTGATCGGCGCCGACGAACCGCGCTACGCGCAGGTGGCGCGTGAAATGCTCGACCGCGGCGACTGGATCACGCCGGTCCTCGGCGGGCGTCCGTGGCTCGAAAAGCCCCCGCTCTACTACTGGCAGGCGATGATTGCCTATTCGGTTTTCGGCGTCAGTGATCTGGCTGCACGAATTCCCTCAGCGTTGGATGCGACTCTGCTGGTGGTCGCCGTCTATTTTTTCTTCCGCAAATTTCGAAGCGGCGGAGCGATCGATGCCGCGCTGATCGCAGCCTCGTGCGCGGGCATTATCGGCTTCGCTCGCGCCGCTTCGACGGACATGCCTCTGGCCGCAACGTTCGGCCTCGGCATGCTGGCATGGTGGGCCTGGTACGAATCACAGAAAAAAATCTATCTTGCCGCCTTCTTCATTTTCATGGCCCTGGGCATGCTCGCGAAAGGTCCGGTTGCGCCCTTTCTCGCGGGCGTCGTCATCGTCGTCTTTGCTGCCGCAGCGGGCGAATTGCGCGTCGTCGTCAAGACGCTTTGGCCCCCGGGGGTCGCACTGTTTTTCCTGATCGCGCTGCCGTGGTATCTCGGGGCGCAGATGAGGAATCCGCAGTTTTTTCACGAGTTTATTTTTGAGCACAATCTCGCCCGGTTCTCCACCAATCTTTATCACCATCCGGAACCGCTCTGGTACTACGTTCCGGTCGCCGCTCTTGCGCTCGTCCCATGGATCGTTCTAGGGATCGCCGCGATCGCGGAGTCGCTCCGCGCCTGGTGGAATGAGCGCAATTCTCCGGAAATTGACCACGAGATCAGGCTCCGGATTTTTGCCTGTTGCTGGTTTTTCGTCCCGTTGGTATTTTTCTCCCTCTCGCGATCGAAGCTGCCGGGCTACATTCTTCCGTCGGTTCCGGCCGGTGCATTGCTTTTGGCCGACTTCCTTCATCAACATTTGACGGAAAATCGGCGAGTCGCGAAATGGCTGATTGTTCTTCACTCCATGGTTGCCGCTTGTACGATTGTGCCCGCGGTCCTCATCGGCTTCATTGTTACCGAGCATCACCTTCCCGCTGGACGCCCATTGCTCTTCGCGGTCTCGACTGCGTGTGTGGTAGGCGCCGCCCTGGTGCTCACGCTCATCGATGCATCGCGCCTGCGGATGCTGCGCTTTGTCACATTGGTTCCCGTGGTGTTGTCGGTAGCGGCGGTGCTCAAGCTGGGATCCATGGCGATTGATCGCCAGCTCTCGATGCGGCCCCTTGCTCTCGAGTTGGCGAGCGTGGAAACGCACAAGCTTCCAATTGCCGTCTGCGGAGCGCCGCGCGAAGTCGAGTATGGACTCGCTTTCTATCGCAACCAGATTGTCCAGAGATACGAGTCCGGCGATGTGCCGCCGGGCGAACATCTGTTGGTCGCTGCGCCGGCATGGAAAAGCAACATCGCCGTGGCCACCGCCGGTCGCCGGGTTTCTTTTCTGGGGCACTATACCTTGCAGGATCTGGATTACTATTGGGTCGCCGCCGCGAAATGACTGGCTGTTTGCGCGGCTAATCGGGATTGTAAGGGTGTTGCTGGCATGTATTCACCACGTTTGCCTCTGCCCGCTGAAACCAACTAAACTCGAATTCTTGCCGCGGAGCCTGCCGCGCCGCGGCTGCCGCAAGCAGGAGCCCTTTGGAAATTCTCGACCTCAGGCATTTTTCTTCCCTGGACCTGCGTTCGCTGCTCGAAGATGAAACGCAACTTTGGTCGCGTTTGCTGTCGTGGGATTACTCCAGTTCTGCCGAAATGATTCTTCGCTACGTCGACGCGAAGATCCTGCCGGGCTATGCCGCCGTCGACCGCGGACGGGTCTTCGGATACTCGTTTTTCGTCTACGAAGGCAGCAAGGGCGTAATCGGCGACCTCTACGTTACGAACGGAGCACGTTTGCCTGACGCCCGCCAGGTCGAGATGCGCCTGCTCACGCATGTCATCGAAACGCTCCAGCAGTCTCCAGGAATCCATCGCGTGGAAGCGCAGCTGCTCGCCCACGATGCCAATGCGGTCTCGCGACCGTTCCTGGAGACGGGATTTCTTCGGCATCCGCGATTGTTCATGGTGCTGGCATTCGCCGGGTCAGAAGCCCGGCGGATTGCGATCCATCCCGACGTTGAAATTCGCCCATGGACCGAAAGCGATTACCAGGCGTCGGCTGCTGTGATCACTGCGGCGTACCGCGGACACGTGGACGCGCAGATCAACGACCAATACCACACGCTCAGCGGTTCGCTGCGCTTTCTTAACAACATTGTGCGCTTTCCCGGCTGTGGCATTTTCGATCCGGAGTCTTCATTCGTGGCGGCCGACCGCAAGACCAAGACCCTGATTGGATTGATTCTGTGTTCGCGCGTGCGCAGCGATGTGGGACACGTGACCCAGGTCTGCGTGCTGCCCGAATACCGCTCGCGCCGGATTGGAGAGATGTTGATCGGCGCCACCGAAAACAGCCTGCGCAAGCGCCATTTCAATTCGCTCTCACTTACCGTAACCGAAGCCAACAGTAAGGCGGTTGCGCTCTATCGAAAGTTGAAGTTTGAATCGAAACGTGTCTTCGATGCGTACGTGTGGGAAGGATAGGACCGGGGCGGCTTATCGCCGCAACAGCCACATTGCCCATCCAGCGACGAGCACGCCGCCCAGGAACATCGCAAAACAATAGAGCCCATACCGGACCATCTCGCGCGTGTCGTCACGGTGCGTGATGCCGAAGACAATCGAG
This sequence comes from Candidatus Sulfotelmatobacter sp., assembly GCA_036490405.1. Classification (GTDB taxonomy): domain Bacteria; phylum Acidobacteriota; class Terriglobia; order Terriglobales; family Acidobacteriaceae; genus Sulfotelmatobacter. The sequence continues at coordinate 5,359 of DASXDY010000101.1, forward strand.
GCGAAGACCGCAAATACCGCGGCGGCGCTGAAGTGATTGAGTGTAATGGTCACTGCTTTTTTCCTATGGCGATGTGATAAGCATCGGCGACCGCAATGAAATTCAGCAGGCCGGCCACGATCATGAACTTCGTTCCATAATCTGCGGTCGCGATGGCGATGGCGCCCTGTCCCCAGTCGTTGACTACCGTGAGAATGTAAAGCGCGCCGGCTCCGACGTCGCCGACGAAACCGAGCATTTCAAGAATGTCGCCGCCGTTCGCCTTGTAGATGCGGCCCTGCATGGCGAGACCGAGCAGGAACATGGTCACGATCGAAATGAAAAGCAGCAGTCCGCGGATCCAGCGCTTTTGGATCATGTGTCCTGCACCCGGAATCAGCCAGCCGAGGGCCGGAGCAAGCACCGCCATTGCGCTGAAAGTCTCGGCGGGCACGGCTTTCGTTTTTTCTGCGGAAGAATTCGCCATTCAGATGGTCACAATCTCGCGTTGAATTTTTCCCGTGACCTCGGCCGACTTGGCGCGCACCAGTACATTCACTTCGCTGCGCACGCCGAACTCCGGCAGATAGATCCCCGGTTCGATCGAGAAGCAGGAATTGGGAAGGACCTGCCGCTCGTCGTGAATTTCCAGATCGTCCATGTTCGCGCCGTTGGAGTGTACGTCGGTGCCGATGGAGTGTCCGGTGCGATGAATAAAGTAGTCGCCGTAGCCCGCCTTTTGGATGTGGCCGCGGGTCGCACGGTCCACTTCCCATCCGGCGATGTGGCGGCCAGAATTGATCGCATCAATCACAGTTTTCACGCCGGCATCGCGCGCGTCGCGCACAATCGTAAAAATCTCGCGCATGCGGCCGGATGGCGCGCCGCCAACGAATCCCATCCACGTAATGTCGTAGTAAACTGCGCCCGGCGTTTTCTTCTTGCCCCACACATCCAGCAGAATGAGATCGCCTTCGCGAACCGGCACAGGATGGCTGGCGTTGGGCTCGTAGTGTGGGTTTCCCGCGTTCGCACCCACGGCCACAATTGGAGGATCGTCGGTCACGATATTCTCGCGCTGGAATGCCTCCATGAACCACCGCTGGATTTCATGCTCTGTGGTTCCGCCATGGCGAACGCGCCCGCCAATTTCTTTGAATGCTTCAGCCACTATCGAGTCAATGCTGTCGCGCGCAGCGAAATGAGACTGGATTTGCTCCTCGGTCCATGTGGATTCAAACTGCGCGACCAGATCGGCGGAGCTGACGACATTTTTTCCGAGGCCGCGCACCAGATCAATCGTGCCGCCGTCGACCAGCGAAATGTAGAACACAATATTGTTCGGCGAATACTGCATGGCGAGATCGCGATGGTTCGCCAGCATCGCTTTCAGCTTCTCGAACAGTTCCTGCCAGCCCGAATACTGCGTCTTCTTGCCAGGCACGGAATCAAGATGCCCAGCTTCGATCTTGTGGACCAGTTTGAGCGGTTCTCCTTCGGCGGGAATCAGATAGAACCAGCGGCGGGTCACCATCAGATTCTGCGGAAGCCCGAGCACCCGGTAGGCGATGGGATCGCGATGATGATGGTCGCAAAAAAGCCACGCGTCAATGTTGCGTTCGCGCAGCGCAGACTGGATTGCGTCAAGGTCCATGGGCAAACTTTGATTGTAAACAAAAGAAAGAGTTTGGGCGAATTGGCGGTAGCGGAGCCCTTCGCGCCTTTGCCGCGCATCATGACTCCCCGGAGGCTTTCACGCGGAGAACGCGGTCGTAAATCCACAGCAACAAAGTGGTCGCGAGGCCGACGGCGACGATCGACCACCAGATCATCGCGGGCTGATGAAGTTCTTCGCCGAAATGGTGCATCAGCCAGCCGCTGAATTTGCCGGCGACGAACGATCCGATGCCCAGCGGGAGAAATGCGAATCCCATGTAGGTCCCCTGCTGGTCCGCAGGTGCGAGCCGCGAGATGTAGTCGTAGTAGCGCGGTTGCTGGATGATCTCCCCAATGGCAACGCCTACCAGCGTCGCGACCGCCATCCAGACCGAGGGGTGCACGACCATCAAGATCCAGGCCAGGCTTGAAACCAGAGTTCCGAGAACAATGGCGTGAAACGCATGCAGTTTCTTGGTGAGAAATCCGATCACCATCGTGAATGCGATAACGACCAGGGGATCGGTGACCAGGATCAGTTCCGTATCGGCCTTCGGATTTACGTAGGTCGAGATGTAGAGCGGCAGCGCGATGAATTCCTGCCAGAACACGATCCAATAGCCGGTGAAGATGAGGAGGAAGATCATGAAGCGTGGATTCGAAAGGACCGTCAGAAAATTCTTGCCAACCTGACTGAGGCTTGCCGCTGGCGCATTGTCAGAGCGCCGTGGCTCCTTGAAGAACAGCAGAACAAAAAACAGCATGGCGAATACGCTGATGGCCGCCATGCGAAAAACATTCTCCATGCCGCTGTGGCGATGGACGTACGATGCCAGATACGGCCCGCATGTACTGCCGACATTCACCAGCGTGTAGTAAATCGAATATCCGACGGAGCGAACATTTTCTTTCGAGGTGCGCGCCGTGGTTCCAACCACACTCGGCTTGACCAGAGCTACTCCGAGCGCGGGAAGAATCAGGACAATGGCCACCAGCGTAGGCAGCGGGATCGCATTGCGCAGCGGCGCGAACCAGTCGGCCCCAATCGAGCCCAGCGAAAAATAGGCAATGCTCAGAAACAGATAGGCGATCGAGAGGGCGCGGCGGAAGCCGAGGCGATCTGCGATGGCTCCGCCAACGACGGCGAGAAACCATACCCAGCCGCCGAACATTCCTGTCAGGCTGCTGGCGCGTTCGACATCGAAGTGCAGGCCTTCGTGCAGATAGCGGGCGAGAACAGCGAAGACCGCGTAGTACGAAAGCCGTTCGAATAGCTCGCTGACATTGGCGACCCAGAAGGGACGCTCGAAGCCGGTACGAATTTCCTCGAAGCGTTGGGAGAAACTCAAAATAGCTCCTGTGCTTGACCGTTCATTCCGGTGCTAACGAATATTAACGTAGGGAACCTAAGCCCTTTCACGTTCTCCGAAGATCGCCGTGCCGACCCGAACGCACCTTGATCCCTCTTCAATCGCGACTTCGAAATCGTGCGACATGCCCATGGAAAGTACGTCCATGCTGACATCGGTTAGTTTTCGTGCCGCAATCACGTCGCGAAGTTCGCGCAGCCTTCGAAAATAAGGGCGAGAGCCTACGGGATCGTCGGTGAACGGAGGCACAGTCATGAATCCACGAAATTTGAGGGCATCGAGGCGCGGTGCGGCGGAAAGCAGTTCACTCAACTCTGGCGAATCTGGTGCCATGCCACTCTTCGCAGCTTCTCCGCCAACGTTGATCTCGATCAGCACAGCCACAGTCTTGCCCAGGCTCCGAGCGGCTGCGTCGAGCTTTTCCGCCAGCTTGAGCGAGTCGAGCGAATCGACCGCGTCGAACAATTCCGCTGCCTTGGCCGCTTTGTTGGTTTGCAGGTGGCCGATCATGTGCCAGTCGGCGTCGGGCAAGTCGGCGAGAGTTGCCGCCTTCCCCGCAAATTCCTGCACGCGGTTTTCGCCGAACAGACATAGTCCCGCGGCATAGGCTTCACGAATGCGTTCCGGCGGATGCGTCTTGGTCACCGCCATCAGCGCGATTTCATCCGGGGACCGTCCGGCACGGCGCGCAGCAGTTGCTATGCGCTCGCGGATCGCCGCTACATTTTCGGAAACCGACATAGGAAACCATTCCCCACCAAGGACACGAAGGTCCACGAAGGAAAAACTCGACGTACTCTTCGTGGTTGATTGATGACCTTACATGATCGCCGTTGGCGGCGCGGGTTCGTTCGGATCGCCGGCGGCGGTTGACGGCACGAAGATCATGAGCGCTGCGATCCCGGCCATTACGATCATGCCGCCGATCAGATACGAAGGATTGCTCAAGATTTGTGGGGGATGGTTCGGTGCGGCCCACTGCGGCACGAACTGCAAGCCGGCCCATACCAGTCCGAGGATCGCTTCTCCGGCAATCAATCCTGAAGCGATCAGCACTCCGGCATTCTCCACCCGCGCTTTCTGCGCGCTGTTGAAGCCGCGCCGCGCCGCCGCCCAGTCGCTGATTGAGCGGAAGACCCCGCCCACGAAAATTGCGAACGTGGTCCCAAACGGAAGATACATGCCGACGGCGACGAGCATGGGACTTTTCACCTGCATCATGATCATGGCGATGCCAAACAGGATGCCCACGACCACGAGAGGCCAAGCCATTTCTTTCCCCACAATGCCCATTGCCAGCGTCGCCATCAGGCCGGCCTGGGGTGCGGGGAGATCCGGACCGCCGAATCCAACGCCACCCGCCCTGATGCTGCCTTCATGCAGCAGCATGAGCGGCCAGTACATCACCAGGCTCGCCACCACGACGGCGATCAGTTCGGCCAGCTGAATCTGCTTCGGAGTGCCTCCCAGGATGTAGCCGACCTTGAAGTCTTGCAGCAATTCACCTGCTACCGCCGACGAAACGCAGACCACTGCGGCGACACCCAAAACTGCCGCGACTCCCGAGCCCCCGGAAACTCCCAGTGCGACCATCAACAATGCAGCGATAAGCAGCGTCGAAAGCGTCAGGCCGGAGATCGGATTGTTCGACGAACCGATGAAGCCGACCAGATTCCCCGATACGGTGGAGAAGAAGAATCCAACCAGCAGCATCACCACCGCAGCCAGAATTGCCGGCCACACCAAATGTGAAATCTTGATGTAGAGCAGGCACATCAGTACGAACGTTCCGGCAATCAGGCTGAATACGACCTTTGAACTCATATATTGCTCGGTGCGGGAAAGTTGCGCCCGCTCGTCCGCCGTTTGCCAAATGTCGCGAAACGCTTTACCCAGGCCCGCCGTGAGGCTCGCTCGCATCTTGAAAAGCGTGTACGCGGCCCCCACGAGCATGCCTCCGACCGCGATGGGACGCACAATGTATCGCCAGACCGCGTCCGCCATCGCCGCCCAGTTGTCCGGAGTGTCCGCTGGAATGTATTGCCGCAGCTGCGGCCCGAGAAGAAAAATGAGCAATGGAACCATCAAACCCCAGGCGATCACGCTGCCGGCAAATTGAATCGAAGCCAGGCGCACGCCGATGATGTAGCCCACCCCGAGATATGCCGGACTGACGCTCGGCGCGGCGAACACGCTGGTGCCGCCAGCGGCTATGACGTGCGTGTTGCCCGCGGCTCCCAGCCGGACCTGGCTGTGGCCGACGCTGCCGACGCCGATGCTGATGTCCTGATCGGCGGCGAACAGTCCAAACTTGCCGAGAATGTAGACAATCCCGCCGATCCCAATATTCCAGAAGAGATATTTCGCCGCCTGCGCGCCGCGCTGACCGGCCTTGTGAATTTCCGAAGCGGCCAGGGACTCTGGAAAGGGAAGCTCGGGATCTTCCACCATGCCGCGCCGCACCAGCGAGATGAAAAGCACGCCGAGAATGCTGCCCACCATGATGAGTGCGGTCGACTTCCAGTAAGCGTCCCGCGGACGGAACGAGGGCCAAGCCTTGGCCAGCAAAAATGCGGGAATGGTGAAAATTGCGCCCGCCGCGACAGACTCTCCGATCGAACCTGCGGTGCGCGCTATGTTTTCTTCCAGCAGCGACCCCTTCCACGCTCGCATCGCCGCCATGGCGATCACCGCCGCCGGATACGTGGCCGCAATGGTGATTCCTGCGCGCAGCCCCAGGTAGGCATTGGCGGCGCCCAGGATGATCGTCATGAAGAGTCCAAGCAGAATGGCCTTGAGGGTAAACTCCCTCATCTGCATGGTTTCGGGCACGAAGGGCACATGCTTTTTCGGGCCATTCGGTGTGGCAGGGCTACTCATGGACGGAATCCTTTTAGGGCGTGGGATGGATGCAGATAATTTCGCGTTACCTGAGCGAACTCGTTCAAAACAATCTAACTTGCGAGAAAAACAGAACGGCGCACCTTAGCATGCGGCACAGGCGAATGACAAGTGCGCCGTCACAGATCCGTAGTTGATGACCTCGCCCAGTCAAAATCCCCACTTCTCGCAAAGGACGCGCGAAGTGGGGGCACCCGTTCAACTCTTTCCGCCACGCTCGGCGATCAACTGCATCGCCGGCTTGCTGACCCAGTTGTGATACGGGTGTCCGTGGAACTGTTCACCCCATGAGAGCGGGGTGACGTCGCGATACTCGTGCATCGTCTCATCGGCCACAAATCGCAGTCGCTTGCGTATGAACGCTCGCGCATTCGGATCGGCACCATGATCCAGCAGCAACCGCGCGAACGCCGCCTCGCGGTCCCATCCGCATAGATATAGTGTTTGAGTTGATCGAGGTTAGGGCGGACAGGCAGGTAGTAGTCGTAGAACTTCTTAGCCATCACGGACCTCCTTCAGGTCGTGCCCGGGGTCCGCATCGCGGGCGAAAAGGAGGTTCGTCAGAACCTGGATTGTGAAATTCCCTCAGGTGGACTCGGTCCTCTCCGCGGACGGGCGGCGTCCTGTACGCCGCCGCCAGTGTACTCCGAGCGCGCGGCCCCATCCGCGCCCCGCCGGGTGTAAGATGAGAACAATCAGTTTGTCCCGCCCCTTCGCTTTCAGGTCCCGAGGTGCATGATGAGTGGCTCCCCCGACACACCGCTTTTCTCGCCTTACAAATGCCGCGATTGTGGAAGTGAGATCGGTTTCCGCTCACGGCGCCGCACCTTGGCCGAGCGCTATCTTTTGCCGATATTGTGCTTGCGCCCGGTCCGATGCGGAGAATGTTTCCGTCGTGACTATCGGCTGATGTTTACGCCGGTCCGCGATCGGAACATGACGGCTCCGAGGATCGTGGCCATGCACGCTCCCGTGCCGACCAAGCGTAACGTTGCCTAGTGGCGAGGCAGGCCGTTATACTGCTTTTAGCGGACGATGTCGCGGCCCGCAGGCCGCGAGTTCCCAAGGAGGCCGTCTTCAGCAGTAGCGAGGACCAAATCCGGGTTGGTCACGTTGCAGTCGCTGGGCCTACCATTGCTTCCACTCAGACTGCCACGATTCAAGTAAGTTGGGTTGGGCGCGCCGCCGAAGGTCTTTTCTCCGTCCTGTTTCCTTCCGATTGCCGCATCTGCGGCTTGCCGTTGCTGAATATTTCTCGCTTGCCGGTCTGCCCGGAATGCCTGGCTGACATTCATCCGATAGGCGGCAAGGTGTGTTCGATTTGCGGCGAGCGCGTTCTCTCGGCGTACGCAGAGCAGGAAGTCGACGGGATGTTTGAATGTCCGGTCTGCCGCCGCGTAGATCGCCCCTTCGAGCGCGCGGTTGCGTATGGCAGCTATGACGGTGGTTTGCGTGAGTTGATCCATCTGCTGAAATTCAACGGCGTGCGACCCGCCGCCGGAGTGCTGGGGCGTATGCTGGCTGAAAGTTTCACGGCATTGGAATTCGACATGCGGAATGAATCGATTCTGGTCATTCCCGTGCCGCTCTACAAGGGCAAACGCCGCCAGCGCGGATTCAACCAGGCCGAACTGCTGGTACGCGCGGCGTTGCGGGCCTATCCCCGCCCAGATCGCTTGCAACTCGCATCCGAAATTTTGTTCCGCACGCGCCCGACGCATTCGCAGATCGGATTAACCAGCCATCAGCGCCGCGAGAACCTTCGCGGAGCATTCAGCGTTCCGCGTGCCGACCATCTCGCCGGCCGCGAAGTGCTGCTGGTGGATGACGTTTACACGACGGGAACGACGGCATCGGAATGCGCCCGGGTCTTGCGCCGCGCCGGCGCTTCAAAGGTGTGGGTCGCGACGGTAGCTCGTACACTGAAGTTGGCATCTAATCAGAAAGCAGGTTTCCAGATTTCAACGTTGCAGGGTTTCAAAGGGGAAATCGAATCAGAGCAAACGCTGGCATCATGATGACGTAGTTTAGCTTTCGAAATGTTACAAGTTTGAAACTTTGACCCATATGTCCCTACGCATGGAACACGACCCAGGATCCCGGCACATGACCGGGATGCTTTCGTCCGCTGCGCCGCATCGCGCCAGCGACGGCCATGCTCTGCTTGCGCCCGTGCTTGTTCTGAATGCTTCTTACGAGCCGATCAACGTTTGCGCCGCGCGCCGTGCGCTCGTGCTCGTGCTGAAGGGTGTCGCAATGACTGAGGAAGAGAACGGCCACTTCCTGCACTCGGCCCGCGTTGCCATGCGCCTGCCATCGGTGATTCGGTTGCTCGAATACCGGCGTATTCCGCACCAGAGCCGCGCGCTCTCGCGCAAGAACATTCTTCTGCGCGACCGCAATACCTGCCAGTACTGTGCGACGGTTTTGTCGTCTGGTGAATTGACCCTGGACCACGTCATTCCACGCTCTCGCGGAGGTTCGTCGACGTGGGAGAATCTGGTCGCATGTTGCCACCCTTGCAACCGCCGCAAGGGCAACCAGTCTCCCACGGAATCCGGCATGAAGCTGATGCGCGAGCCGCGCGCCTTCAATCTCCATACCAGCCGCCACATCATGCGCTTGATGGGCCGCTCGGATGATAAGTGGAGAAAGTATTTGTTCTATTGAAATCGCTCCCGATTACGGCAGCGGCGCCCACGAGCATTGACTATAGATTAGTGCTAGCTTTGCGGAGCCGGGGTCCCGTCGGACCACTCGCCGACCCAGACCATGAAGATGGTCACCCGTTCCTCAGGGTCATCCGCGGCAATGACCGGCGAACCCGGCAAATTGGCTCCCCAGCTTTTCGCATCATCGCCTGGAACAAGAAACATCAGATGTGGATGCCAGTGCATGCCGCGGTCGTTTAAGTACTGCCGCTTCGACAGCATGTAGCACATCGCTCCGGGCTGCAGCGTGGGCAACTCCTTCTTGTCGAACGCCGATGAGATCGCACCATGGATCTCTGTCTTCGATTTTCCCGCCAGCACCAGTTTGGTCTTCATTAAGAAGATGGGGACAAAGGTTTTCGCGGCTGATGGATTAAAACAAATAGGCGAGCGGACTTTAGGATTCCAGAACTCAGGCTCATCGGTCGCGGCGCCCCACGACCTTTCGACGATACAAAGAAAGCCATTCGTGCCATTCTCTGCGGTCGTGTATCCCTGCGTGCCAAGCACCATCACTTCAGCTTCATCCGAGATGGATTTTGGAGCGGCGCTGCGAGCCATCGCAATTTCAGAGTCCTTGTCCGGCATCAAATACTGTTGCATCGCAGCCATGGCTGGGTAGGGATTTTTCTCCGTCTTCTCTTGCGCCTCGGAGGTGGCGCTGAGCAAAACAATCTGCACAAGAAATGCTATGGCGATGGCCTCGACCCTCTTCGGCATCTGACTCTCCGTTAAACGCAACAATTTATGCCAGCTTCGGGAGCGATCTTCGAAAATCGATGGGAATCCCAAATAAGAAAGAAACCGACGAAAAACCATGATTGCGTGAATCGCCGACCTCGATCGGCGCCGAACTCTCATGCCAGGCCGAGATCGCCTCTAAGTCTCGCTTTGGGCTTTACTTCGGCGGCGCGTTCGGGTCCTTTTGATCTGGTGGCTTGGTCGAATCCTGAGGTTTCTGCTCCCCCTTCGGGATCTCTTTCCCTTCATACAGAATCTTCACATTCGATCCGAACCGCTTGTAATCCTCATACTTCACGATTTCCTTGATCCGCACATCGCCCAGCTTGAAGTGCAGTTCATCATCGGCCTTGGTGAAGACCGGAAACCAGTACTGGCCATCGATTTGCTGCCGCCACGTCGTGAACTTAGGAAACAAATTTTCCTGGTCACCGCGTTTCTTGACTTCGTTGCAGGGCTTCCCGTTGCACAAGTCGGGAACGGTCTTGCCGTAGGTTTTGACAATCTGGAAGTCGTGATCGTCGACCCAGACGCGCCCCTGGAAATATCGCTTCTTGCCTTCAATTTTTTTCGGCGCCACGTCGAAGACGTAGCAGTGCAGTTCATCTTCCTGCTGCTGGCCCACGTAAAGAATGTCATATTCCGGAAGTTCCTCGGACGTGAGCACAAAAGGCAACCGGTGCCGGATGTCCGCAAAGTCTTCCTGTGACATGTAAATCTTTGTCAGGTTCGATTGCGGCGCAAACACAACGTTCTCCATCCGCTTGCCCTTGTCGTCGAACAAGACGTCGAACACCTCGTGGTACTCGCCATCCACGGTATCGCCATCGAGCGTCTGCACTTTCACGTCCTGGCGATAGGTGTACTGCTCGCGCGCCTTGGCGAAATCGGTCTCTTTGGAAGCGAACCGCTGGATAATTTGTTCGGGGGTCATGTCCTTGGGAGGATCGGTGACCAGAGGGCCTTCCTGGGCAAGCGAAGGCAAAGAGGCGCAAACCAGCAGCGTCATGCAGAGCAGAAAACCGCCAAAATACTTCATTGCTTTATTTTATCGAAACTCGACGTACGTTGGACGCGGAGATGAAACCTGGAATCGCGCCAGGACTTTCCCGACGGAAAGTTGCACTTTCGCCGGAGCAGCTTGACCGATGCAACCTGCCCTCCAGCCCCTCTCCGCTCAGTGAGGCCGAAGGGTAGGCTGCTACGGTTCTGCCAATCGGTTGGATGCCGATGTCCGCGAGAGGTTGCCGCGAGGCAACGCGACCGTGCGGGCGATCTTCGCCTCAAAGGCGCTGTCATCCTGAGGCGGGCGTTCTTTGCCCGCCGAAGGATCTATGCACTGGCCGCGGATTGCATAGATCCTTCGGCCTGCAAAAGGCGCAGGCCTCAGGATGACAATTTCGGGAGATTACCTGCATCGTTATGGTGAGGGCCCGAAGCGTCCGGCTGGAACTCGTGCCGCTCATACCACTCGAGACTCAAGTCCCTCCACGCTGGATTCACCGCGACAATCAGCGCAATCTTCCGGATCCGCAACCAGCCCTTGATCTGCTTCTCGCGCCCGATCGCTCGATGAACGTCTGCGAAGCGCTCGAAATACACGAGTCGGTCGAGCTTATATTTTGCAGAAAAGTCCGAACCCGTTCCTGACTTGTGTTCGCGCACTCGCCGTATAAGGCTGTTGGTCACGCCGATGTAAAGTGTCTTCGAGCGATTCGTCATGATGTAAACAAAGTAGATCTTTGGGCTTCGCATCGTGAGCTAACGATGTCATTATCGTGACAGCGTTGTCTGTGACGCCTGAACACGAACTCGCTGTGCAAAACTGTCCCTTATATGCACGGTCACATGGGCCTATGCACAGTTACATGAGCAATGTCATCCTGAGGCGGGCGTTCTCTGCCCGCCGAAGGATCTATGCAACTTGCCGGGGATTGCATAGGTCCTTCGGCCCTGCAAAAGGCGCAGGGCCTCTGGATGACAAAGCAGGGATCGCCGATAGCAGAAGCTGAAAGCTGAAAGCTTTCCCTGTTACACTCAGCCCTTTGCCAAGGAGTGCATCATGCGACGCCTTTTTCTCTTTCTTCTCGCTGGCGCTTTCACCCTCCCTGTTCTCGCGCAGGCCAAACATCCCTTCACCTTCGAAGACATGATGAAGCTCAAGCGCGTAGGCGATCCGCAGGTTTCGCCCGACGGCAAGTGGGTGATCTTCAGCGTGGTCGATGTCGATCTTGCGGCCAACACGAAGACGCCGCACATCTGGATCGTGCCGTTGGCTGGCGGTCCAGAGAAAGAGATCATCGCCGATCAGGACGCCGACCGCCCGCGCTGGGCGCCAGACGGGAAGCACTTCGCATTCTTATCCACGAAAGAAGGCGGTTCGCAAATATGGATCGCGGACTTCGATGCTGCGGCGGGAAAAGTTACCACTGTGCACAAATTGACATCGATTGCGACCGAAGCCAGTGGTGAGTCGTGGTCTCCCGAGGGTGGACTGATCTTGTTCACTTCGGATGTGTATCCCGAATGTGACGGCGCGCGCGACGTGTCGGCCTGCAACGCCGAGAAACTGCAAGAGGCTGAGAACTCGAAGGTGAAGGCACTCATCTTTGATCACTTGCTCTATCGCCACTGGAATGCTTACAGGGAAGGAAAGCGCACGCACATTTTTGTGGTCGCTTCCGTCGTAGGGCCTCCGCCGCCCGGCCTGGGCGTCATGGGCGTCCCAGTCTCTCCTCGCGACCTCACTCCCGGCGACTACGACGCTCCCGTCTTCTCCCTCGGGGGACAGGACAGCTACGCCTTCTCTCCCGACGGAAAAGAAATTTGCTACACCTCGAATCACGACAAGAATCCTGCAGCTTCGACAAACAACGATCTATGGATTGTTCCGGTTACCGGGGGCGCAGCGAAGAACATCACCGCCGACAACCCCGCCAGCGACTCGACGCCGCTCTATTCTCCCGACGGCAAGTACATCGCCTACCGCGCCCAGCAGCGTCCCGGATACGAGAGCGACCGCTTCCGGCTGATGCTCTATGACCGCAAGACGGGAGAGAAGACTGATCTGACACCTGCCGAATTCAAGTGGGTTGGAACTTTCACATGGTTCCCCGATTCCAAATCAATCTACTTCACTGCGGAAGATGAGGGAGAAGCTCCGATCTACAGCGTTGAGATCGATCATCCGTGGGGGCCAATAGCCCTTCCAACGAGTGTGGCCGCTCAAGCCGGGGGTATGAGCGAGATAGATGACCGCATGCCCATCGTTCGCGGCTACAACGACGATCTCGCCGTTACAGGCGATGCGAAGCGATTGCTGTTTACAAGAATGTCCCTGCAGCACCCTACCGAGATCTTTCAGATGCCCGCGAAAGCTCCACAAGGAAGACCTAAAGCTTCGGCGGGAAAAGAGAAGCAAGCCTTCCATCCCGAACAGAAGTTCGGTAGTCTGACCGCGCTGCCACTTACTCACCTTGACGATTCCTTCCTCTCGCAAGTCTCGATGTCGCCGCTGGAACCTTTCTGGTTCGACGGCGCAAACGGCGACAAAGTCCAAGGCTTTCTCGTCAGGCCGCCGAACTTCGACGCCTCCAAAAAATATCCCGTAAAATTCCTCATCCACGGCGGCCCGCAAGGCGCGTGGGGAGACGACTGGTCGTATCGCTGGAATCCAGAGTTATTCGCAGCCAACGGATATGTAGTAATCATGATCAACTTCCACGGCTCGACCGGATACGGGCAGAAGTTTATCGATGCCATCAACGGCGATTGGGGCGGCGCTCCGTTTGAAGATCTGATGAAGGGCCTCGACTACGCCGAGCAAACGTATCCGTTCATCGACAAGAACCGCGAGTGCGCCCTCGGCGCGAGCTACGGCGGATACATGACCAACTGGATCCTCGGCCACACCGACCGCTTCAAGTGCATCGTGACCCACGACGGCATGTTCAACGCCGAATCAGCCTGGGGCACCACCGAGGAACTCTGGTTCAATGACTGGGAGTTCAAAGGCACTCCCTACGACAATCGCGCCAGCTACGAGAAGTGGTCGCCGCACCAGTACGCCAAGAATTTCAAGACGCCCACGCTGGTCATCCACGGCCAGCGCGACTACCGTCTAGACGTGAGCGAAGGCTTCCAGCTTTTCACCACGTTGCAGATGGAAGGCGTCCCGTCGAAAATGCTCTACTTTCCCGACGAAGGCCACTGGGTGCAGAAACCGCAGAACTCCCAGCTCTGGTACAAGACCGTCAACGACTGGGTAGACCAGTGGATTGGAAAGTGATCTCGTTAACCGGTCATTCGTACTCATGGATTCTGTCATCCTGAGCATAGCGAAGGATCTCTGCAACTTGCGGATCCCCGAGAACCTGGGCGCCAGCTGCATAGATCCTTCAGCCCGCAAAAAGCGCGGGCCTCAGGATGACAACCGTTTAAGACTATTCATCCCGACTGCTCCGTTTTTCTCTCGACAAGTCGACAGCACTGCGATGAGCAGAGTCCCCGCTGTTTAATCCAGGCAGCATCTCCAGCGGATCGTCGATCATCGCGGACGTCCCCGCAGTCACTCCCACGTCCACTTCCACAGGCGGATCAAATCCTCCGCTCGAGGGCACAACGCTGGCCAGCCCATTGAGATCGCTCGTCAAATTGTTTGGAGTAATTTCCAAAATCACCGGCATCGGCGGATTCCCCCCGCCGCCCGGTCCCGCCTCAATCGGTCGCAGCACGGTCGTCAGAAAATTCACCGGGGCAGCGATCACAGAATTTGGCGGCGACGACGAATCCGTCACGCGCACGACCACAGACTGAAATGCCGATCCAATTGAAACCTGCCCAGCCCCCGAAATTTGCTGAAGCCGCTGCTGCGGCAGAGGCACGGGATTGGCATACACCACTGCACACGGAGCATTCCCCGGACTCACGCACACGCTTACCTGCACCAGCGCCTGAATATTCGTGACGGTCAGCGTGACCGTAGCGTATCCGGTCGAACTCGTGCGTGACGGGGGACCAAGGTTTCCATTTCCAGCGACGATGGTGAAATTGACCGCAACGTTATTTTGTGGCAGGCCGTTGCTCAGAATTCGCGCCGTCAGCGGAAGGCTCACGGTCGCGCCCTGTGAAATCCACAAATAAGGCGTGAGCACGCCAATATCAGAAGAAGATTCGGTAGCCTCGAGCGTTCCACTCACCGATTTCGCCGGATTGTAAACGCCGGGCGCCAGCGTCGCGGTAATAGTCGCAACTCCAGCCGCGGACGGAGTCAGAAAAGTCGCCGCATCGCCACTCTGATCGGCGATCACGCTGCATGACGAGGCTCCGCCACAGGCCGAAAGCTGTACGCCGCCCGTCGCGCTCCAGCCCATCGTCGCTCCGCTCACGGGCGTAACGCCATCGGCCGCAACCACGCGTACACTCATGGGATTCGTCGCCTGCGTACCCACCGGTGTGGGAGGGTTCAGCCCGATCAGCAGAAGGATGTTGTCGCTGGCCGCAGCCCCGTAGATCAATGCACCCGTCATGGTCGTCGACGATCCGCTAACGGGATCGCTGATCGTAATGTCCTGCGCGCCATCGGAACGCGGAGCCGCATTAAGAATCATCTGGCCGGCCGTAACTTCAAGCTGGGGCGTGGCGACCGTTCCAATGGTCGAGTTGAGCCCCGGCTCAAATCCCGTGCCCTCGACGGTCACTGCGCCGCCATTCACGCTGATGCGCGACGGAGTGACGGTATCTGCATACAAGACGTGCGCGTGATAGTGATAGTCAGGGCGTCCGTCGCCGCGCACATCGGAGATGCCAATCAAGAAATTGGTCGTCGTGAAAATCTGTGCGTCGAGCCGAGTCAGCGCAAACGGTACTGCGTTGAACGGAGAAGATGTAAATGCAGGCGGTGGCGTTCCCTCCGGGTCCGACGCCGCCCACATCCCAATGACCGGCTGCGATTTGACTTCACTCGGCTTTCCGGATTCGTCCAGCGGCGTGATCGCAACTGAAAGCGTGCGGTTTGCCTGCGCCGGCAACAGGAAATAACTCAGGTTTCCGTAAGCTCCAAGCGAAGAGATCCAGTCTCCGCCGGGAGGCACTGCCGCAGGCGCAGCCCACGAAGACGCAGATTGGGCAAGCGGTTCAGCGCTGCTGGTCATCAAAATGTCCTGCTGCACGTCGCTTCCGGCAGAAACGGTGACCGTGATCGCCGCTGCGCTTCCCGATGGCGCAACCGGCCCGGGAGAATACGATCCCACGCCCGTCGACCACAGGGGATCCACACTTTCAACCGTGAGTTGATACTGCGCGCTGCCGCCATCAGGAATCGGCAGTCCGCCCAGGTCAAAGAATCCTTCGACGCCCTGATTGCTCGATCCCCAGTCGCCGAAGGGAATTCCCAGAGGATCGTCGAAGCCGGTAATCGCGTTTCCTGCATTTCCGGTGAATAGAAATCCCGAAACCGATGACGCCGCGTACTGCCGTGAAGGCAATCCCGTCGCCGGATCGATCCAGCGCGCGACGACATTCACCCCCTGCATCGCCTGGGTAGGATTTCCATGAATATCGATGAACCACACCGATCCGCTGATGCGCGCGGTCGTTGCCGAAAAGATCCGCTTCCCCGGAAAACTCGATTGATTTTGAACGGTCACCGGATACAAGCGCGAAACTGCCGCGACATCATCCGCCGACAACTGATAAGGATTGGAGTAGCACCGCGTAATCGGAACGCATCCCCAGGCGTCGGTGAAATGCATCACCGGGAATCCGGCGTAATCAGCCGCGGCGGGTGCGGGCGAACCGGTCTGTACGTTCAGATTCAATTGGGACCAGCCGACGCCGATCACGCTTCCGATCACGCGCACCAACCGGTACTTCACGTCAGTAAATTGCGACGGGTCCTGCGCGCACTGTCCGTTGATCACGATCAGCGCGTGCTGATAAGTGGCAAGCGCGCCGTAGTCGTCATCGCCGCCGAATACAGCATTGAAAAAACATTCGCTCTCCTCGCCGGCACCGGCGCCCAACAGCGCGTCCGTCACCGATCCGTCGTAGTCATACACCACGCCAATCGGAGTTCCGGTCGCATCCGGCTGGATATCGGCGGGCATCGAGATCGAGCCGTCGGAGTTCACCGTAACATTGGTCCCATTCACATCCTCCCCAAGCTGGCCGGCGTTTGTGGAAGTCAGCGCCGCAGTGGTCACCGATGTCCACTGGTTGAATGCGTCGGCAACGAAGCTATTCGCGGAAGCATTAGGAAGCGCCGGGCTGAGGTCGCCCTGGTCGGTGTAGTAAGTGATTTGTCCCTGGGGCCAGGCCAACGGCTGGCCGGCCATTGAGTTGAAAAAAGCTGTCCCAGCAACGCTCCTGGGATTCGCGGCGGACAGCTTCATCGTAAGCCCGAGAACGCTCGCTGCAAGGAGCACCCACCTGAGACGGCGCAGAAAAATTGCGGCTCCCCTATCTCCCATCGACGCCCCCTGCCACTAATCCCTCTCGTCCGCCAGATCTTCGTACAGCCAGCGCGAGTTCCTCGAAGGTCACACGCGATTTCCCCCCGAGAAGCGGGTCGCCTCGAAAAAGCACTCGATGCTGTTCTGAAAGAACGATTCTTCTGGCAGCGTCCATCTCAAATCTGCCCATTGGCCCCGCGACCGAGCTCGTCAGGCCAATCCTGCTCGCTGGATAAAGAAACAGCGCAACCCGTTCGCCCACGCGATAGCGTTGCCCGGCCGACCAGGTCCCAATCCATTGAGAGACTGTGAAGCTTTCCCCCGGAACCGCCCCGCGAATTGCATGGTCCACATGAAACGTGATCGCAACCGTCTCCAGCGCCCGTCCGCCTTCTGCCGGACGGGGCTCGATTCGGGTCACGGTTCCAGCAAAGATGGTCCCCGCGGCCCGCACCAGCTGGCGAAATGCCTTGATCTCCGGCAAGCGGGGGGCCGGAACCGGCCGCACCCCAACCGGATGCAGAACGGCCTGCGCCGGGGCTGCCGGCACGGCCTCTGGGGCCCGGACCGCCTGGGCCTGCATGGAAACGGTTGCCGACACAAACAAGATAAGAGCGAGCAGACGACCGCCACTCCCGCACATAGGGAGACCTCAAGGTTGAAGTTTCTGCTCGGAGGGGATCGGGGAAACGCCACAGGCTAATCCGCAACCGGCATGAAAAGCTGTGACGGATGTCACAAACAGCCTGTGGATAAACCGGAAAACGACCAGGTCCAGACACGCGAATCCGTTGAATTGGCAATCTTTCGTCATCCAGCGAGCCGCTTGCGGATTGCTCAGTTCATGCGTGCGATGGGACAATGCTGGTATGCAGAAATTCTCAACCATCTTTTTATCTCTGGCCGCGACTGCGCTGATCGGATTTGCTCAGGCGCAGCAGACTCCCACGGCTCAAACTTCTCCCGCGCAATCAGGCGCGGCAAAACCCGCGACCACTGCCCATAAACGGGCCACACCCGCGAAACCCGCGACCGGCCTCGCGCTCAAAACTCAGAAAGAAAAAGCCAGCTACGCCCTGGGCATGAAGATCGGCGGAGACCTGCACCGTCAGGGAGTGGGAACGGCCGTCGATCCGGCAATCGTCGCGCGCGGCGTCAAAGATGCCCTCGCCGGCAGCAAGCCGCTCCTGACTGAAGAAGAGGAAAAGACCGCGCTGATCCAGCTTCAGAGCCAGGTCGTCGGCGCTCAGCAGGCCAAGATGCACGAAGCCGGCACCGCCAACCGCAAAGAGGGCGAGGAGTTTCTCGCTGCCAACAAGAGCAAGCCCGGCGTCGTGACTCTGCCCGATGGCATGCAATACAAAATCCTGAAAGAGGGCACGGGCCCGAAGCCGACCGCCAACGATACGGTGAGCTGCAATTACCGCGGGACCCTGATCAATGGCAAGGAATTCGACAGCTCCTATAAACGCGGGCAGCCGACTTCATTCCCCGTCGGCGGCGTCATTAAAGGCTGGACCGAAGCCTTGCAAATGATGCCCGTCGGTTCGAAGTGGGAGCTGTTCATCCCTTCAGATTTGGCTTACGGCGACCGCGGGACCGGCGGAGACATCGGCCCGGGATCGACCTTGATTTTCGAGGTCGAGCTGATCTCGATCGTCGATCAGAAAAAATAGTCCCGCGGACCATCGTTTTTCCCACTAATCCCAAGTTTCACCGTAAGTTTCTCATTTCAAGCCTGCGGCCGCGCCGCAGGCTTTCCTGTTCCCGCGCCCATAAGGCTTCACCATTCGCGAGCTGAAATCGTTTCTTAATCCCTGTTAAAGTTATTATTTCGTGACCGCTGGTCATCTTACGATTCCTTACTAATTTTCCTTGCGAAACGTTTTAATAGTGCTTATTATCCTTTGCTCATTACCGGAAAAGAGCCCGGTAACAAGAGCAGAGCAGGTGGTTGACGTTTGTTGGGTGTGGTGGAAACGAACCAAATTGCCGGACTCCAGGGTTCCCCGCAGTGGATATCATTGCGCACGGGAACTGAGGAGTCTTTTCCTTTTTGGAAGTAATCCCTCGCACAGCGTGGACGCAACCGGGTTCTACCGGCTTCTCTGAGGGGGGTCCCGGCTTGCCGGGACGCAATCCGGGAACCGGAGACCAATTCTTCGCGATGAGTGAAAGGAGTTTTTCCGTGAGAGAGAAAGGTACAGTGAAGTGGTTCAATGGGGCGAAGGGATATGGATTCATCCAGCGCTCTACGGGGGAAGATGTGTTCGTACACTTTTCCGCGATCCAGGAAAACGGCTACCGCACCCTCAACGAGGGCGAGACCGTGGAGTTTGACCTGCTCAAGGGCCCCAAAGGCTTCCAGGCAGCGAACGTCGTTCGCGCCGCATAACCTGCGAACCATTTTGCAGAACCCTCCCGACTTCCCAGCGGGAGGGTTTTTTTATTGGCAAAAATCGTGTAGGGACAGCCGCCGTTTTCAAGCCTGCCCTGAGCAAGCGAAGCGCGCGCCGAAGGGCCGGTCCATCGAGCGCAGCTCGATTAGGTTTTGATTTATGCGAGGGGTGGCCCATTCAAGCCCGATTTTGGCTTGAGTGGGGACATAGGTGGCGTGGACGGAAAGGCTCTAGCTATCCCCCGCGCCGTTCCCGCCTTCGGTAGAGTCTTACTACTCATTGACGCCGCGACGGGCCCCGGATACTATTCCGCCGGACTCAGACTGGTGCTACCAGGCCGAGCGGCGCGTCGTCCCCCTCAGAGTTTTCTAGGCATTGTGCGCTAACACGGGCCCTGCGATTCAATCCTGATTCGAGGAGCTGATCATGCAATCGGCCCGGGTTTCGTTCGGCTTGGTGGTCCTCGTTCTCGCGACTTCCGGTGTGCTGGCAGGGCAGGTTATCGTCGCGGCAATGGCAGCAGTTTGACAAACGGATTCACCGCGTTGGAAGCAGCAGCAATCAGTGGAGTGACTGGCAACGACACAATGTGGGCTGATTCCACGGACGGCCGGTGGAAGGATGTGGTCAACGTGCAGCAGAATGGATGCACAAGTTTCCAGGGACCGCCCACGGTCAGCATCACAAGCGACGGAAGCGGGGTAGCAACGGCGACAGTAACGGCTCTACCCCTGGATCAGCCGCATGGCTTTGTCATGGGTGATACGGTGTGGGTTTCCGGCGCGTCCCCATCCACACTTAACACCGCAGGGACCTCGGGCAAGCCGATCCTCTCGGTCTCCGGGAGCGCCTTCACCTACCAGAGCACGTGCAATAGCTGCACGGCCAGCACGCAGGGTAATGCGATCACTAAAGTACTATCGTGGATCGTTCCCTATGAAACGCCTATGAAGACGGCGCAAAAAGCCTTTATGGCCGCAGCCATCCAGCATTTCGGTCCCCATCATTCCGGTACGGTCGTAAACCCGGCGCAGGTGTATTACATGCGGTTCGGAAAATCGGTGGGCGGTGAGTCCTTTGTTTATTGCAATATGGGTCTCTCAGGGACCACCCCGCCCTATACCATCCTCAACTGGCAAACCTACATTTCGGACATGACGAAGTTCGAGCAGTCGCAGTCGCCGACCATGCTCATCTTCGAACCCATCAACCAGGTCGCTGGCGACAACGCAGATTACTCCAATTACCAAGCCATGGACGCGGTTAGCCGCTCAAATGGTTACGGAGAAACCTTTGGCTTTGGCAGCCAGGGTATGAGCCTATACGATGAAATCCAGTTCAATATTAATCATAATCCCTGCTTTTCAAACTGGTGCGCATTGTTCAGCAGTAATTTCGCACAGGGAAGTCCGCTTGAGCTTCAGCAGGTCGCCAATTCCGATCCAACCGACAGCACGTGCGGGACGGGCGGCAGCAACTGCCTCGCGGGCGGCGATTCAGGGGACCTCCGCGTTTGGCTTCCCTTTGCCGTCACCTCACCACGGGCAATGAATGTGCTGGAACTCTACGCGGTGGATGCTGACTTGGCATTCGACCCGACGTTCTGCGTACTTAACGCGGGCGGGACAGCCTGTATTTCGGGCAGCTACGCATCGTTGAACGGATTGACAGCGGCGCAACAGTTGGAATTTTTTCAACCGGACGCCACCGCCGGTAGCGGCGTCGGCTTGGGGCATGTCTGCTACTCCGGTTCCGGAGCGCAGAGCAACGCGCTCGGAGACTGCAGCTAAAGCACCACGATCAACGCGCAGCACGGGTATCATTGACAAATAAATGCTTCGGCCCGCGAATGGACATGAAAACTAAGTAGGTTAGGACTTAACAGGAGGGCGATTATGAAAGGCTTTATTACGGGTTACATCTTCTCATTACTATTTGCATTGTGTTTCATTGGCAGAACCTACGCGATTAGCTCAACAATTATTCCGGTTGGCACGGTTCCAGAGCGGGTTGCCGTGAATCAAATTACAAACCGTATTTATGTTGCAAACCTCAACAGCAATAACGTGTCAGTGATTGACGGTAACAGCGATACCGTGATCGCTACGGTCTCGGTGGGTAACGGCCCGTCCGACATTGGCATCAATACAGTTACAAATATGATCTATGTATCGAACTCGGGCGCGAATACAGTTTCAGTGGTCGATGGCGGCAGCAACACTGTGGTGGCAACGATTTCTGGCCTCTCATTCCCAATTCGAGTTAGCGTCAATGCAGTCACAAACCAAGTCTTCGTTGTCAATAACAATAAAAATTCCGTCTCAGTAATTGACGGGTCAAGCAACTCAATTATTACCACGATCCCAGTCGGTAGCGGTTCCTTCGGCATCCGAGTAAATTCAGCCACCAACCTGGCCTATGTCACGAACCTCTACGCGGGAACGATTTCGGTGATCGACGGCCAGAGTGACACGGTGACGAGCACCTTCACCCTGCCCCAGCCCGCCAATCCCGGGAACATCGCGCTCGATCCGATAACAAACGAACTGCTCGTCACCGACGGCTTCAACTCGAAGGTCTACGTCATCAACGCATCATCCGGCGCGCTTCTGGGTACGATTACGGGCAGCGGAAAGCTTCCCTTTGCGCCTCCCACGGGCATAGTGGAGTTCCAGCTTGGCAAGAGCGCGTTGGTGTCGTTCTCTTCCATCAACGGGCTGATGCTCGTCAGCGACAGCTCCTACACAGTCGTGACTGGGCTGAAGAGCGGAAACGGGCCGGCTGGCATGGCTGTAAATCGCAAGACTGGAAAAGTCTATGTCACCCAAATTAACAACGGCACGGTGATCGTCTATTCAGGCCTATTCGGCATGAAGTCGGCGACGCCGCCGGGGAAAGGCCAGACTCCTCGGTCGCGGTGAGGGAAATCGGGACACACGGGGCGTTCCCCCGTCCATGCCACCA
>DASXDY010000104.1:0-21414 GCA_036490405.1 Candidatus Sulfotelmatobacter sp.
TTAACAACGGCGACGCGCCGCGAACTCGCTGTGTCCGCGGGAGAAATGCCTCGGCCTCGAATAATGGGCTGCCCGATCACATCGAAGTATTCGTCCGTAACCCGGGTCCACAATGCCGAGTTGTCGTCCATCGGTCCGGGATCGGGACGTCCCTCAACCCACACGCCGTCACCCCACCCCTCGCCGGATTCTGGTGAAATGAGCGAAAGAGCTACGGAGGAGACGCCCGGAATAACTACAAAATGAAAGAAGCGGCCATCAAATCTCCGCATGGCCCGCCAGATACTCAACCGCCTTCCGCGCCATCTGCTTCTCGCCGCGATACGCCAGCAGCTTCGGAGCCTCCTCCAGACGAATCCACCGTGCCTCGGCGACCTCAATTCTCATGTCCTCGGAAATGTCATTGATCTTGCCAGACCCGTACTTCAGCAGATAGAAGCTGACAATCTTGAACACTCGCTCGCCATCGCCCCATGACCGCACATAAACATATTTGATGTCGGCCAACTTGGTGATCAATGAAGCCGTGATCCCGGTCTCCTCGCGCACCTCGCGCAAGGCGGCGTCCAGTGCCGTCTCCCCAGGATCGACCAACCCCTTGGGCAGGCAAGTCACGGCTTTGGCGCGGGCACTCCTGCCCGCGGATTGCCGGGTGGCAGCACCACCAGCGGGAGCTTTCCCGGCCATCTCAGACGCCACAGGCTCCCCTGGCAGAACAATGGCCGCCATCCACCACTCCCCATCCTTGTGCCGGACCACCACGCCGCCCGCCGAAATCTCACGCACCATCTCCGCAACTTAGCAGGATTGCAGCCACTTCGTCATCCGTCCATGTGGCCCGGACCCGCCCTGAGCAAAGTCGAGGGAACTTCTGCCCGCGAGCATGCCTGCGCCAAGTAACAGTTACCGGCAAGCGACCTCCAGAGTCCAAAGTACCCGCCCGCTGGCCCAATCGTGCCCTACAGCCTTCAACCGCGTTATGGCATCTTAATGATTGAGTAAGCAACAGCAGCCCGGCTGCTGGCGGCCCGTCTGGAGCGGGCTTCGCCATGAAAAATCTCGGGAAGATCATTCGCTCGGTACAGGCCTTCGGCCGCGAGATCTCTCGTAAGACCGTTTCCGCAGTCAATCCCCGCACACCTTCCATCGGAATCGCACTCGGCGGCGGATTCGCCCGCGGCATCGCCCATATCGGCGTTCTCAAAGTTCTCGAAGAAGAAGGCATCCCGGTCCGCGTGGTCGCGGGCACCAGCGTCGGTGCGCTGATCGGCGCAGTCTATTGCAGCGGAATGCCGCTCGACGAACTGGAACGCGTCGCCTGCGCCTGCCGCTTCACGACTTTCGCCCGCTGGACGGTCTCTCGCTACGGCTTCGCCTCCAACGACCGCATGACTTCATTTCTCATGCGAGTTCTGAAAGTCAGAACGTTTGAAGAGCTGAAAATTCCGCTGGGAGTCACAGCGACGGATTTCAACACCGGCGAAGGCGTGGTCTTCCATTCCGGGTCGATCGTCGATCCCGTGCGCGCCAGTTGCGCCTATCCCGGAATGTTCTTGCCGGTGGAAATTCGCGGACGCTACCTCGTCGACGGCATGTTGTCGCATCCGGTCCCGACGCGTCCGCTGCGTGAAATGGGCGCAGACCGCGTCATGGCCATCCACCTGAAGGGAACCTGGTCCAACGGAGGAGCGCCGCGCCACCTCTTCGACGTGATCGGACAATCGTTCGCCATCGCCCAGGATTCCATGGCCAGCCTCTGGCGCAGCGCCGCCGATATCGTAATTGAACCCGACGTCGCGGGCTTCGGCTACGACGATTTCAAGCGCGCCAAGGATTTGGTGAAAGTCGGCGAAATCGCCATGCGCAAGGCACTGCCGGAAGTTCGCAAGTGGTTCGCAGCCCCGGCGGAAGAAACGTGTCCTGCTGTCGAGCGCCGCGGCGCGCCCAGAACCGCGCCCATGCCCGCGGACTGAATTCAAGCTTCAGCGGACAGCGGTCCCTGCATAAAATCATCAAGCCCTGAAATCCGCGATGCCGTCCCACACCAGCTGCACGGCGATGGCGAGGATGAGAAATCCGAAGATCTTGTTGATGGCGCCGACGGCGCTGGGGCCGAGTCTGCGCACCAGCGGGCCGCCCATCCAGAAAAACAGCGTCACGCTGAGCGCGACCACGGCGATTCCGATCACCATGCCGATATATCCGGCAATATTGCTGACGCCCGCGGCCAGGCCCATGACCACCCCGATCGCGCCCGGGCCCGACATCAGCGGCATGGCCAGCGGCGTCAGCGAGATATCTTCTTTGCTCTGCGCTTCGTTGCTTTCGGCAGGAGTGATGCGGGCGGTCGAGGTCACCATGCCCCACGCCGTGTTGGCGACGATCAGGCCGCCGGCAATCTTCAGCACCGGCAATGAAATTCCGAAGAAGTAAAGAACGAAGCGTCCGAAGAAAAGAAACGTCGCCAGGATCACGAATACCCAGATGCCGGTTTTGACAGCGGTCCAGGTGCGCTCGCGCGATTCCCATCCGGATGTCATGGTGAAGAAAATCGGAATGCCGCCGAACGGGTCGACGATGGGAAACAACGCCAGAAACGTCGCCAGCGCAGACGCCGGAATGGTGCGCAGAAATTGTCCGAGGGCGTGGGCGGAAGATTGCATCGCTTATTTATACCCTTCGAGCGCCTTGGCGGCGCGTTCGAGCGCCGCAGCCAGCACCGCCAACTGCTGCCGGCATTGCGCGCTGTCGCCTTTGTCGAGCGCCTCGTTGATCCCAGGGATCACGACCGCGGCATAGCCTGTGTACTCTCCCGGCGCATAGATGGCATGGCGAAACCATGGGCGGTGCGGCAATCCTTCTTTCACCAGCAGGGCTCGCTCGGCCGACATCAGAGCGCGGTTCAGACGGGTCACATCCTGCGGCGGATTTTTCTGCCTGGCAAGAATCTTCGCTGCCGCCGATTGGAAACGCTTCGCCGCAGAATCGAGTGCGCCGAAATCCAGCGAACTCTTGCCGAACTTGTCGTCGGCGCGGGCGTGCGCGGCGTCGATATACGCAGCTACTTCCTTGGCGTACTCGTCGTAATCATAGGGAAGAACTTCCGCGCCGGCCATGCGGATGATCTCGAGTCCCAACACCCGGGCCATCTCCTGCTCGTAGACGAAGTCCGGGTCGGCGAATTTCTGGAACCACTGGAAATCGTCGAAGGTGGAATGGTAAACGCCGTAGGGACCGCTGGAACTTACGTCAGTCGAAGGCACGCCCAGGTGCTGCAAAAACGCAGTGTAGTCGGAGCCGCTGCCGAGATCACCCACCGGCACATCGCTCTTGATCTGTGCGTTGGGAGCGCGGCGGCTGTCGCCGATGGCTTCCGTGGGAGACTGCGTCGCGGGGCCATTCGGCTGCGAGGCTTTTTGCCAGGCCTCGTAAACCGTGCCGTCTTTGGGTGCGGGAACGTTTTTGGTGATGTCGCGCAGGAATTGCTTGAGGCTGGGAACGGCGGACGCGCCGAATTTCGGTCCGGAGACAGCGACGTCAACGTTGAAGTACGCGGCCGCTCCGCTGAGTTCGGCTTCGTGCTGCTCGGCCCACTCGGTCGAGCCCATCAGGCCTTCTTCCTCGCCGTCCCAACTACAAAAAAGAATTGTGCGGCGGGGCTTCCATCCCGATTTGAGCAATTCGCCCACGCCGTGCACGGCTTCGAGCATCGCCGCGGTGCCGCTGTTGGGATCGACCGCGCCATAAACCCAGGCGTCGCGATGGTTGCCCGCGATCACGAGTTCGTCGGGCAGTTCGCTACCCTTCACGCGGCCGACGACGTCCCACAACGTGCGGAATTCATAGTCCTGCTTGAGATGAAGCTTCACCCGCGAAGGACCGGGGCCAACGTGATAGGTGAAGGGCAGCGAGCCTTGCCACTCGCGCGGAGAATCGGGGCCGTCGAGATGTTGCAGGATCGGCCAGGCGTCGTGATACGAGATCGGCGTGGAAGGAATCTTCGGCATCTGCGCCGAGTCTTGCGGCGAAATCCGTTGAGAATCCGGCAGTGACGGAAGCGATGCGACCCCGGGCGTCGTCGGATCTCCGGGAAATTCGAACATGAATCCGACGCTGCCGCGCTGCACGCCGGTATCGGGACGCCAGGGGCCGTCGGGATATTTGTCCCCGCGCCGCCATCCGTCATCGGCGGGATCGGAGTAGATGATCACGCCGGCTGCGCCGTGCTCCTGCGCGAGGAAGACTTTCACTCCGCGGAAATTCTGCCCGTAGCGCACCAGCACGATCTTTCCGCGGACGTCGATTTTCATGCGGTCGAGCTTTTCGAAATCTTCCGGCGTGCCGTAGTTGGCGTAGACGACGTCCGCTTCTGCATCCCCCGATGGCGACATGCCGTTGAAAGGCATGACCACGCGCGGGTCGTCGTCGTAAGCATCGCCGTCGACATGCTCGCGCGTCGGGCCGTGCATGGCCACTCCGGCGGGGGCAGTCATGTCGACGCTGATTTCCTGCGGATAATTCATCCAGACTCTGTACTCGACAATTTCGGTGTCGAGTCCGGCCTCGCGGAATTTCTGCGCGACGTAGTCGGCGGTGGCTTTGTCTTCGATCGTCCCGGCCATATGTGGGGCTTTGGTCAGCTCGCGGAGATGGGCTTCCGCGAGTTTGGGATCGGGGATGGCCAGGAAGCGGGATTCCATGGCAGTCTCGGCGGCGGAGTCGCGGAAGCCGAAGATAGGTGGATTAGGAGGTAGTGAGGGTTTTGCGGGCTCTGGCGGTGCGGAAGAAAACAGGATGGATGTTGAAAGCAATGCGGCTGAGAGGATCTTCATGAGGCCTTGGGTTGAAAGGTAGTAAGGTAGCACAAGGAGTAGCAAGGCCGCGCCTCGTGCCCTGAAAGGACAGACGGCTCATCGTCGGAAAGCTGAAATATGAAGCGAGTGACGATCACCTTGCCTGACGAACTGGCTGCAGCGGTTGATGAATATCTCGGGGCTCAAGACGGGCGAATTACCTTTACAGCACTCGCGCAAGAAGCTCTGCGAGAGTTCCTCGGTAAACGAGGATTTCTCAAATCACCCAATTCCACGAAGAGTCACTCGACGAAGAAAACCCGGCGCAAACCCGATTAGATGCAGAGCTGAAACAACGGCGACTTTAGCGAACCTGGCCAGTTCCGACAATCTCGTACTTCGACGAAGTCAACTCCGGCAGGGCGAAGGGGCCGCGGCAGTGGAGTTTCTGGGTGCTGATGCCCATCTCGGCGCCGAAGCCGAATTCGGCTCCGTCGGTGAAGCGGGTGGAGGCATTCCAGTAGACCGCGGCGGAATCCACACCTTTCAGAAACTTGCGCGCGTTTGACTCGTCGGCGGTGATGATCGAGTCGGAGTGCTTGGTCGAGAACTTGTTGATGTGCGCTATGGCGGCGTCAACATCGGCTACGACTGCGATCGCCATGCAGAGCCGGAGATATTCTTCGTACCAATCCTGATCGGGCGCTAGCGAGACTGGCTGGCCCTGCGCCAGGGCGCGAGATTTGCTGTCTCCGCGGACTTCGACTCCGGCGTCGATCAACTTCTTCACGATGCGGGGAATGTATTCTGCTGCGACTTTCTGATGCACCAATAATTTTTCTGCCGCGTTGCACACGGAGGGCCGCTGGGTCTTCGCGTTGATGACGATGCGGTCGGCCATGTCGAAGTCGCCGGTGGCGTCGACAAAGATGTGGCAATTTCCTGCGCCGGTTTCAATTACGGGTACGGTGGAATTTTCTGTGACGAATGTGATGAGCCCCGCGCCGCCGCGGGGGACGATCACGTCCACCAGTCCGCGGGCTTTGATCAGATCGTGCACCGATTGGCGGCTGCTGGAATCGAGCAGTTCGATTGCGCCTTCGGGCACGCCAGTCACGGCGCTCATGATCTCGACCAGGCATTGATTGCTCTGGACAGCTTCTTTGCCGCCGCGCAGCACGATGGCGTTTCCGGTCTTCAGCGCGATGACAGCGGTATCTACCGTGACGTTCGGGCGCGATTCATAGATGATGCCGACCACGCCGATGGGCACGCGGACTTTGCGGATGCGCAGGCCGTTGGATTTTGTCCATTCGGCGAGCGTTTCGCCGATGGGATCGGGCAGGCCGGCGACGTCGCGGACTCCTTGCGCCATTTCTTTGATACGAGCGGGCGTCAGCGTGAGGCGATCGCGCATTGCGCCTTCTAATCCGGAATTCTTGATGTCTTCCTGATTCGCGGCGAGAATTTCCTTTTCACGGGCTTCGATGGCATCGGCGATCGCGTGCAGGCGCGAATTCTTTTCTTCGGTCGAGAGCAGCGCGAGCTTCGACGAGGCGGCGCGGGCGCGGAGCAGCTTTTCCTGGGTGGTCGCGGTCGTGATTAGGGTCGCCATTGTGATTTCTTTACGATGAGTGCGCTCGCACTACTCTTTCGCCCCTTCGGGGCTGGTACGTATTTTCGCTTCTACCCACGGCTTGCGCCGTGGGCTGCAATCTTTCGCCGCTTCGCGGCTTTGAACCGCCGATCCTGCTACATCGGCGAAAGGAGTTTCCCGCAGGCAGACAACTAGCGCATCTTCATCGGCGGGAAGTATGTCCCGATCTTGCGTGTCATTCCTAGTGTAATCGCTTGCGGATGGCGTCCGTTAACGATGGCGACGTGGACTCCGCCTTCGCTGGCGTTCCTGGCGGCGCGCAGTTTCGAAATCATGCCGCCGCGCCCCAGCGAACTTTTGCCGTTGCATTGCTCCTCGATCGCCGGAGTCAGTTTGCGGATCACGCGCTGGACTTTCGGTTTCTTGCGGCCGTTGGGAACGAGGAAGCCGTCGACATTCGTAAGTAACAGCAGCCAGTCGGCCTTCACAGCCGTTGCCAGTAGAGAGCTGAGTTCGTCGTTGTCGCCGAACGCGCCTTCAAGTTCGCGGACCGAGACGCTGTCGTTCTCGTTGACGATCGGCACCGTGCCGAGCGACAACAACTCGGCCAGGGCATTCCGAAGATTGCGGTAGCGCACCGGCGAGGTGAAGTCGTCACTCGAGAGCAAGAGCTGCGCGACCACCTTCTTGCCGAAGAACAGGCGCTCGTAGGTGTGCATCAACTTGCTTTGGCCGACGGCGGCACAGGCCTGCATGCCCGGAACGTCAGTGGGGCGCGATCCGAGCGAAAGTCCCGACATTCCCGCGGCGATCGCGCCGGAGGTCACGATCAGGTATTCGTTTTTCGAGAGGTCGAACTGGTCGACCATCCCGCGCAGCAGGTTGATATCGATCTGCCCGCCGGGGGCGATGAGGCTGGTTCCGACTTTGATGACGACGCGCATGAATTTGAGTTCGAATCTGCCAGCGAGCTTTCCGGCCCTCAGGCGCTAAAGCGCTATTCCTGTTGGCCGCTCTTTGCGGCACGAGCAAAACTCGTGCCCTTCCCGGCGCTAACCGCAGAATGTCCAAAGATTCTGGGGGATGGCGCGTCCGTGCCAGCTTTTTGCACACCGAATGACGCCGGGTGGGGAGGGACAATACTTATATCCTGCCGTTAGAATGGCTTTGTTGGCAAGGTGAAAAATCTTGCCGGGGTTACCTTCATGCCTGCTGCCAATGCCACTACGCGCTTTTCCGATCGTGTTGAAAACTATGTACGTTACCGGCCGGGATATCCGCCGGAAGTTTTGCGTCGGTTGCAGGATGATTGCGGGCTGGCTCCGATCCATGCGATTGCCGACATTGCTTCGGGAACAGGCATCTGGAGTCGGATTCTCCTGGGAAATGGGAACCCCGTCTTTGGCATTGAGCCCAATGCCGAGATGAGGCAGGCCGGCGAAAGGTTCCTGGCTGACTTCCCCAGGTTTAAAAGTGTCGCTGGATCGGCCGAGTCAACGACTCTCTCCGACGCGAGCGTGGATTTCGTCACTGCCGCGCAGGCCGGGCATTGGTTCCATCGCGTCCGGGCGCGCACGGAATTCATACGAATTCTCAAGCCCGGCGGATGGCTGGTGCTTTTGTGGAATGAGCGCGTCACCGACTCGACTCCGTTCCTGCGTGGCTATGAGCAGTTGCTTCTCGATTACGGGACCGACTATGCCGACGTTCGTCATGAGCGGACGACCGAAGCGGTGAATGAGTTCTTCGATCCAGCGCCGTTTCAGGAGCGGGTGTTCGACATGCGGCAGGAGTTTGATTACGCCGGACTGGAGGGGCGGTTGCTTTCGTCGTCCTATGCGCCGGGGCCGGGGCATCCGAAGCACGATTCGATGCTGGCGGCGCTGCGGGGAATTTTCGATCGCCATGCCGTGGGTGGGAAGGTTTCATTTGATTACACGACTCGGGTTTACTTTGGGCGGCTGGAAAGGCTTTAACCACAGAGGGCACGGAGGAGCACAGAGGAAACCCTGTGAGCCTCTGTGCCCTCTGTGGTGATGATTTTCCTTCGAGGTGCAAGTGGCTGACGAAAAATCGTTTCATATGACGCCGGACGAGTTCCGGCGCTACGGGCATGCCTTGGTGGACTGGATCGCCGACTATCAATCGCGCGTTGAATCGTTTCCCGTGCTCTCGCAGGTCAGGCCGGGAGAAATTCGCGCTGCGCTACCGGAGGAGCCTCCGAAGCAGGGCGAGGCGTTCGAGGCGATCATGAACGACGTTAACCGCGTGATCTTGCCCGGGATCACACATTGGCAGTCGCCGAATTTTTTTGCCTACTTTCCATCAAATGCTTCGGGCCCGAGCATTCTGGGAGATTTGCTTTCCTCCGGCCTCGATGTGCAGGGGATGCTCTGGTCAACTTCGCCCGCGTGCACCGAACTCGAAACCCACATGATGGACTGGCTCGTCGGCATGCTGGGGCTGCCGGAGAAGTTCAAGTCGTCGAGCACGGGCGGAGGCGTGATTCAAGACACAGCTTCGAGCGCGGCTTTGTGCGCGCTGCTGGCGGCGCGTGAGCGCGCCACCGGATATGCCAGCAACCAGAAAGGCTGCGACGGAAAGATCGTCGCGTATGCCTCGACGCAGACCCATTCATCACTGGAAAAAGCGGCGATGATTGCGGGCATCGGCGTAGACAATCTGCGGAAGATTGAAGTCGATGAAGCTTTCGCCATGAGTCCGGAGGCGCTCGCGTTGCAAATTGAAGCCGACAAACGCGCGGGGCTGACTCCGTGCTTTGTGTGCGCGACGGCGGGCACGACGTCTTCGAATGCGATGGATCCCATTCGCGCGATTGGCGAGGTTTGCAGGAAAAATAATCTGTGGCTGCACGTGGATGCCGCGATGTCGGGGACGGCGATGCTCTGTCCGGAATTTCGACATTTGCAGGACGGAGTCGAGCTTGCCGACAGTTACAACTTCAATCCGCATAAGTGGATGTTCACTAATTTCGACTGCAACTGCTTCTGGGTGGCCGACCGAAAGGCGCTGATCCAGACCCTGAGCATTCTTCCCGAATATCTGCGCAACCAGGCTACGGAGTCGGGCGCGGTGATTGACTACCGCGACTGGCACATTCAGCTGGGGCGGCGCTTCCGGTCGCTGAAGCTGTGGTTTGTGATCCGGCATTACGGTGTAGAAGGCTTGCAGTATCACGTGCGCGAGCATGTGCGTCTGGCGCAGCGGTTCGCCGGGTGGGTACGGAATGACGATCGATTTGAACTGGCTGCCGCCGTGCCGCTCAACCTGGTCTGCTTCCGCCACAAGGGCGGGGACGCGGTAAATCAGGACATCATGGACCGGCTGAACCGCAGTGGTGACTTGTTCCTTACGCACACGAAGTTGAACGGGAAGCTCACCCTGCGGATGAGTATCGGGCAGACAAATACCCAGGCCCGGCATGTTGAAAGAGCATGGAACCGGATCCAGGAAGAGGCCGGCATTACGCAATAAGTCCTGTGGATCACCGCCGGTTGACGCTGCCCTGGAAGGGCCGATCTTCGTCGGGCGATTTCGGAGCACGGCTTAGCTTCGGATAGAGTGTGAAATCGGGAACCCGGACGACTCCACCTGCGTATCTCTATCCGGGGCGTTTTTGTGCCCTTGAGGTGCCTCATGTCTCGAGCGACGGTCCGTTTCGTTTCCCTGCACAAGGCGATTCTGTTCTGTCTGTTTCTGGTTCCGCTGGCTTCCGCCAACGACTACAAGTACCAGGAGAGCCATCATGACGCGCGCGACTTCGCCGGCGGCGGGTATCTTCACGTGCGACTCAAAGTTGGCGATCTGCATGTCAAGCGCGGCGACTCCAACAAGATCCGCCTCGACTACACAGTCAAGTCCAAATACGAAAGCAATCTCAAGGACGCCACGGTCGATTTCAACGTCAGCGGCAATGATGCCACCATCGAATTCCACGCATCCCACAGCGAGAACCTTGAGCTGGAGGTCGAACTCGAAGTTCCCGAGAACACCAATCTCGAACTCCGCCAAAAGGTCGGTGACCTCAAGGTGGACAGGATCCAGGGCGACAAGGAAGTCGAACTCGGAGTGGGCGATCTTTGGATCGCCAAAGATGCAGGCAGCTATCGCACGGTGAACGCCAGCACTGGCATCGGGGACGTCCATGGCTGGGAGGGATCGGGCGAGGTCAAGGGGTGGTTGGGGAAAACGTTGAAATACGAGGGCGATGGCAAGTATGACTTGCGGGCCCACGTGGGCGTCGGCGACATTCACCTGGACTGAAACAACAGGAAATGAGAGCAGATTCGGCTCGCATCATTTCGAGTCGCAAGAGAACGGGTTCGCGTCCGCAATGCACCGGCCACGGTGCGGATCTTGGTAATCCCCTGAATTATGAGTAACTTCCGGGCAGTCTGGCCTGTGGAAAAATAGCGCCATAACCCATTTGTATTCAGCAGGTTAGAGGCGGCCGGTAAATCGATTTAACTGCCCGCGAGAGGCCCTCCAGATTCCGAGATGCCAGTGGATGATCGTAGCCTTCCGCTTCAACGGTGGGCTTTCTGGAGGCGATTGTATGGGCTTCCAGAACTCCAACCGGTCCGCCGACTCGCTCGCTGGCCGGGGCAATTGACTAGACAGATAACTAGTTATAAAATTGGCCTACCATGACCGCATGGCAGTTGCAGGAAGCGAAAGCTCGATTCAGCGAATTCCTCGACGCGGCACTCAAAGATGGGCCACAGGTGGTGACCCGGCGCGGGGTGGAAGCGGCCGTGCTGGTTCCGATCGAGGAGTGGCGGCGTTGGCAGCAGCAAAGCCGCCGCAATATCAAGGAGCTTTTGCTGAATGAAGGGCCTCGCTTCGACGAAATCGTGTCCCGCCGCGGCGAGTGGAAACGCCGCGAGGCGATTGATTTCAATTCGCCCGATTTCAAGTGATCAAATATCTGCTCGATACGAATGTCGTCTCGGAACTGCGCAAGCCCCGGCCGCACGGGGGTGTCGTCGCGTGGCTGAACACTCTCCGTCCAGAGCAGATTTTTCTTTCGGCAGTGACGATCGGCGAATTGCAGGCGGGAGTTGAGCGGACCCGCGGGAATGACGCGGGGAAAGCGCGTGAGATCGAGAACTGGCTGGTGGAAGTCGAAGCGTCGCTGGCGACGCTACCTATGGATTCTGCCTGCTTTCGCGAATGGGCGCGGCTGATGGCAGGGAAGCCCGCGGAGTTGATCGAGGATGCAATGATCGCCGCCACGGCACGGGTACACCAGTTGGAAGTAGCGACGCGCAACGAGCGGGACTTCGAAGTGTTTCCCGTCGCGACGTTCAATCCGTTTTCCTTCGCGTGATCGCGATTCTTAACCAGCGCAACCTCGGTCACTAAAAAAGGCGCAGGCGAGGAGCCCGTAACATTCACCGACAAAAAATCAGGGCTGGCGTCTCCGCCAGCCCCTGGTGACACGCCCCCGGAAAAACTAGAACGTGAAGTGAACGCCGAATTCACCCCAGATCGAGCGCGGGATGAAGGTGGCATTGGGAGCGAAGAAGCCAGCTGGATGAGCTAGCGTCGACTCGCTCGCGATGTTGTTCCCAAAGTTGTTTCCATAGTTGGCCCGGTTGGTGAGGTTGAACGCCTGCGCGACAAGCTGGATGTTCATGCGTTCGCCAATGCGGAAGTTCTTGGCGAGCTTGGCATCCAGTTCGAAGAATGCCTGCCCACGAAGCGGGTCGTACTTTGCGATGGTGCAATTCCCCTGGTAGTAGCAGGTAGCGACGTTGCCCTGGGCTGCGGCGGTGGCGTCGGCTTCGATATTCGGGTCCTGACTCCCCACGGGGTAGAGAGCGTCCTGCGCGACCGCGGCCGCTACGTAGGTGTTGATGTAGTCGGTCCCGTAAGTGTAGTTCTTCGTGTCGCCAACTGGCACCACAACGGCAGCAGCGGTTCCGCCGCCGGCGTTGATGGTGTTGTAAGAGTTGGTCAGGTTATAGGGACGGGCCGTGCCGAACTGAAGAATCGGCGCGAACTGAATTCCCTTGGGTAAGTCCACAACGCTCGCAAGAGTGATGTGGTGACGCTCGTCGTTGGATCCTGGACCCCACTCGTAGGGTGCGAAGGGCTTATAGCCGTCACGGGCGTAGTTGCGGAAGATGGTGGTACCGCCACCGCCGCTGTCATAACCATAAGCCCATGACAACGTGTAGTTAGCGATCAGCGAGAAGTGATGGCTCATGCGCTGGCGGAAGCTCAGGTTGACGCCATCATAGCGGCTGCGGTTGATGGACTCGTCACTGCGAAGACTGGCCAGCACCGGCTGTCCTGCAGCGGTGAAATCGGCGCTCAAAGGACGAATCAGGTTGGAGTTTCCGAAGTTCATGTTGCATCCCACAGGAAAGTCGGGACTGGTGCAGGCTGTACCGGTCGCATCGGTTGGATTGCTGCTGTCGACGACCTTCTGATCGATGTTGATGGTCTTGTCCTCATGCAGGCTGAGAACGTGAGTGAATTCCGCTTCGAAGACCGAGTTGTTGTTGAGTGCCCAGGAATAGCCGAGGTTGAATTCCTCGGTCACAGGGTTGCGGAATGCCGGATCCATAAGACGGCCGACGCTTCCATCCGCCGCTGCTGAGGATGGGCCTGGCAAACAGGCTTCTTGAGCCGCGATATTTGCCTGCGAATAGGAGAACGAGCCAAGCGTTCCTCCGCAAGGTAATGTGTCCCCCGGGCTGGAGAGACTCAGTACAGTCTGGAAAATAGTTGGGTTCGCGAGCTGTTCCATGAATAGCGGAACGTTCTGGAAGGTGTTGCCGAAGTACAGGCCAAAGCCGCCGCGCAACACGTGCTTGCCTGCGCCGGTCAGGTCGTAGGCAAATCCAATACGCGGGCTGAAGTCCTTGGTGTCGTCGTGCGCGACGTCTCTCGTATTGTAGGCCGCAATTGGATTGACGGAGGCAATGGCGAGCAGCGACTGGTAGGAGCGGCTGTTCCGAATGTCAGAGGAGCCGAACCAGTTGAAGTCGCGGTCCCAGCGCAGGCCCAGGTTCACGGTCAGGCGATTGTTGACCTTCCAATCATCCTGGCCGTAGAAGCCGAGCTGCTTGGTTGGAACCAGGAAGTACGGATCGCCGTTCGAGATCGACATGCCGCCGACCAAGCCCGGGGTTGCGAAGCCACTCGTATAGGTCGAGGGTCCGCAACCTGGAGTGCTTGCATTCGCTCCGACGCCGAGAACGCAGCTCGGATCGACCAGGAAGTCGGCTTCCAGAGTTGAGTTGAACTCAAAGAATCCGCCGGAGACGGGGTTATAGATGTAGTCGACACCCGCCTTGAAGGTGTGCCTGCCGTGAGTTTTTGAAATGTCATCTTTGAACTGAAACTTGCGCTGGAACGACTGCTGCGGAACGTTGCCGTTGGTTCCGAACGAAGCGTCAGGGAAGGTGACGAGCGGCGCGCTGATCTTGCTGGCGATCAGGTTGTTCCAATATTGGAACCCGAAAGTGAATTGGTTGACCATCGACGACGAAATCTGAGAGTTCAGGGTGAAGTTGGCGAGTTGAAGGTGGTTGGTGGTGAAGTTGCCTTCCGTCAGGTCACCCGTATCGCCCGCTTGGTCATTCAGGCTGTCATTGGCCTGCGAGCTGTAGCTGATGTAGGCCGTGTTCTTGTTGTTGAGCGTGTAATCCAGGCGGCCGTTGTAGCGCCACTCGTGAAAGGGCCGAGGAATGGTCAAAGACGGCTCCGCCGCGAAGTTGTTCTGCTGAGCGATTACAAGTTCGTTGTAGGCGGTGGTCGCTTCCGACAGGGACTGGCTTTCGCGCTGACGCTCGATGGCGAAGAAGGCGAAGAGCTTGTCTTTCACAATCGGGCCGCCGATCGATCCGCCGAAAAATTGGCGGCTGTAGTCCGGGCTCTGGTCGGTTGACGTGCCGTCGCCATTGGCCACTTTTTGCGCCGTCTGCAATGCGGCTTCGCGGAAGTATCCGAAGACCGAGCCGTGATAAACGTTCGTGCCCGACTTGGTGATCATGTTGATGGCTGCGCCCTGCGAGCGTCCATTCTCGGCGGAGAAGCGCTGCGTGCTGATCTGGAATTCCTGCACGGCCTCGAGCGGCATCTGCATGACTGCGCCGCCGACCGTGTTGTCTTTGTTGTCGACGCCATTGATGGTCGTATTAATATTGCGTCCGTCGGAGCCGTTGACCGAGAGAATCGCGTAGCGGTTCTTGGTCGGATCGTACGAGTCGGCCTGTTTTACGCCTGGAGCCAGATAGGCGAGGTTGGCCGCGTCGCGGCCGGCGAGCGGAAGGTCCTCGACCTCGCGAGGAGTGATGTCCTGGCTGACGCTGGTCTTGTTGAGATCCACGATCGGCGCTTCGCCGGTGACTTCGACGACAGTGGTGGCGGCGCCGGGGTTAAGCGAGACGTTGACTGTGGCCGACGAGCCAACCAGCAACTCAGTGGTCTGTACTACGGACGCGAATCCGTCTTTCGTGACTTTCACCGAGTACACACCGGCGGGAACGAAATCGAAGCGCCATGAACCGGTATCGCTGGTGGTGGCGGCGCGGGTGACTCCGGTCGCTTTGAACGTGGCGACAACTTGCGCGCCCGCTATTACGGCGGAAGATTGATCGGTGACTGTGCCCTGGAGAGTGCCAGTGGCAGTGGCCTGCGAGAAAACATAATTTGCGCTACAGGCCGTGAGGAACAACCCGAGCAGAAACACGTAGAGACACGACTTCTTTAGAAGCATTCGCTTCACCTCCCGGTGAAATCAGCCTTTGAAAGGCTGGCACTTCGTTCGCACGCCCCAACAGCGAAGCGAGACGAGAATTTTTTATGATCTTGCCTGGAAGAACGGACAACGCCCGGCGTCCACCTTGGGATCAACAGAACACTGAAAGACGCGGGTGATGAACACTACGCAATTCACAGCCCAAATGTCAAGAAATGTAAACTATTGAAAAAGAAAGTAATTGTTGGATGTGAGTTGTTTGGAATCCTGATTTACGGATGGGGTGAGGCCGTATAAATACTGAAATTCATAGCGGGAACTCTTTTTCCTTGAACGTGTCGTGGATCGAGCTCAGAAATCGAAAGATTCCATCATCGAGGAAGAAATGTGGCGTCAGGCACAACACATTCTCACTGCGATCGCGCAAAAGAGTGAAGCTTTCAACCCCGCAGTGTATTCTGACCGCGCCGCCATGCCGCAAGCCAGAATCGCGATCCTGATTCCCTGCTACAACGAAGAACTCACCATCGCGAAGGTCGTGCGCGACTTCCGCGAGCAGTTGCCCCAGGCGGAAATGTACGTCTTCGACAACAACTCCACCGATCACACTGCCGATCAAGCTCAGAAAGCAGGCGCGCACGTCGCCCACGAGCGCCGCCAGGGCAAAGGATTCGTGGTGCAGGCGATGTTTCAACAGGTGGACGCGGACGTTTATGTCCTGGTGGATGGCGACGACACTTATCCGGCATCCGAAGTACACAAACTCATCGCGCCGGTGCTGGAGGGAAAAGCCGAGATGGTGGTGGGCTCGCGCCTCATGCCGTCATCGGAGAGCGATTTCCGCCTGCTCAACAAAGCCGGCAACGGATTTTTTCTTCGCCTGATCAATTCCATCTTCAAGGTGAAGCTGTCCGATGTGCTCTCCGGCTACCGGGCGTTCAGCCGTGAGTTCGTGAAGAGCATTCCCGTCTTCGGCGGAGGATTCGAAACCGAAGTCGAACTCACCGTGAAGGCACTCGCCCGCGGATATCGCATCGTGGAAATCCCTGTTCGCCTTACGGCGCGTCCCGAAGGCAGCTTTTCGAAGATCCGGATCGTGCAGGATGGATTCGTGATTCTCAACACCATCCTCAGCCTTGTCCGCGATTATAAGCCGCTGACTTTTTTCGGAGGCATGGGGCTGGTGCTGATGATTCTCGGGTTCATCCCGGGAATTGTCGTGATCGTGGAATTCATCAAGACCGGGCTGGTGCCGCGATTGCCCTCGGCGGTGCTGGCGGTGGGATTGGTCTTGTCAGGAATGTTGCTGCTGGTTGTCGGCCT
Organism: Candidatus Sulfotelmatobacter sp.; assembly: GCA_036490405.1. GTDB lineage: Bacteria > Acidobacteriota > Terriglobia > Terriglobales > Acidobacteriaceae > Sulfotelmatobacter. Next base: position 16,448 of record DASXDY010000104.1, read on the forward strand.
GGTCCTGCACACGATTACCCGCCGCTTCCAGGAACTCGAGCATCAGCTAAGGTTGCGCGGGAACGAACCAACCAAACCGTAAAAGGCTTGTCATCCTGAGGGGCGCGTTCTTTGCGCGCCGAAGGATCTATGCAACCGCCGGCAGCGCCGTAACAGCCGGCAATTGCATCGATCCTTCGGGCCGCGAAACCCGCGGCCCTCAGGACGACAAGTCGTTAGATTCCGGCAAGCGCATCCTCACCAGACGTGGCAGGCGTTCTCCGCCACCATGGGCTGGCCGGCCTTGCAGCCCCAGGCTTTCTGGAACTCCGGCATGTTCTGCACCACGCCATTCACGCGATACTTGCCCGGGGAATGCGGATTGGTGCTGACCTGCATCCGCAGATATTCCGGACGCTGCTTCTCGCACCACACACGCCCGAATCCCAGGAAGAAGCGCTGCTCGGGCGTGTAGCCGTCGATCTTCTGAGCTTCTTTCCCGGTCTTGTCGTCGGCGATCATTTGCTCCAGCGCCGCCAGCGCGATACGCGCGCCGCCGTTGTCGGCGGTATTCTCGCCGAGCGTGAGGCGTCCGTTGAGCTTCATGTTGTCGACGGCGACAAAGTTCGAGTATTCGTCGGCTACGCAACTCACGCGCTTCTCAAACTCTTTGCCGTCCTGCTCCGTCCACCAGTCGCGCAGATTTCCTTGCGGATCGAACTTGCGTCCCTGATCGTCGAAGCCATGCGTGAGTTCGTGCCCGATGACCAGGCCGATGCCGCCGAAGTTCACGGCGTCATCCATGTTCTTGTCGAAGAACGGCGGCTGCAAAATCCCCGCCGGGAAGACGATTTCATTGAACGACCCGCTGTAGTAGGCGTTTACTTCCGGCGGAGTCATGCCCCATTCGGTGCGGTCGAGCGGCTTGTCGATCTTCGCGATCTGCCGCTTCACCTCGAACTCGTCGGAGCGCTCGATGTTGCCGGTCAGATCGCCGGGCTTGATTGTGATGGAACTGTAATCGCGCCACTTGTCGGGATATCCGATCTTGTTGCGGATCGCTGTCAGCTTCACCTTCGCCTGTTTCTTGGTGTCGGCACTCATCCACGCCAGATTCTGGATGTCGTTGTCGAGCGACTTCTCCAGCGCGTCGACCATCTTCAGCATGCGGGCCTTGCCGTCTGGGCCGAATGTTACTTCGACATAGCGCTGGCCGAGCGCTTCGCCGAGTTCGCCGTCAACCAGATTGACGCAGCGCTTCCAGCGGTCCTGAATTTGCTTCTGCCCGGTGAGCGCCTGGCGCATCTTGAAGTTCGCGTCTACGAAGGGTTGCGAGAGCCAGGGCGAAGCGTTGCGCAATACGTGCCACGAAACGTAAGTCTTGAGCGAATCGAGGGGCAACGACGCGATTACGCCATTCACCTGCGCGAAGAAATCGGGATTGCCTACGTTGATCTCGGAGAACTTCGGGGCTCCGACGCCATCGAAAAACCGGTCCAGATAGAACTCCGGCGCGAGTTTGACCGCTTCTTCGCGCGTCATCTTGTGATCGCGATTCTTGGGATCGCGCCGCTTGGTGCGGTCCATGGAATTGGCCGCCAGCAGGGTCTCGACCATCAGCACGGTGTGCGCCGATTCTGCCGCCTGCTTCTCGGTCTGGCCCGAAAGGGTGAACAGCGTCGTCATGTAGTCGACCAGATGCTTGCGCATCTCAACTTTGTCGGCGTCGTCTTTGATGTAGTAATCGCGGTCGGGGAGCGAAAGGCCGCCCTGGTCGATGTATGCGATCACCTGGTCGGCGTTGTGCAGATCTGACGACGAGTAAAAAGCGAACAGCGACGACGCCCCTTCCAGATGCAGTCGCGCGAGTTCGTCAATCAATGCAGCCTTGTCTTTCACCGCGGCGACGCGCTCCAGTTCGGGCTTGATGGGCGCGATACCTTTGGCGTCGGCCGCTTTCTCATCGATGCACGAGCCATAGAGATCGCCGATGCGCTGATCGATCCCGCTGCGCGACGCGCCGCCTGCGGCGGCCTTCTCAAGAATTTCTTTCTCAATGTGCAGATTGCTTTCATTCAATTCCGAAAAGCTCTGCCATGAGGCGCGGTCGGCGGGAATCTCAGAATTCTTGATCCAGTTGCCGCAAGCGTACTGGAAGAAGTCGACGCACGGGTCGACAGTCTTATCAATGTTGTCGATGCTGAACCCGGAACCGGGCTTGGCGGATTGCGAAAAACAGACGAGCGGGGCAAGCAGCAGAACACAGACTGCGACGCGCAAAGCAGACATGGTGGAATATCTCCTGATGAGCAGACGGGTTCCGATTTTAAGCGCGGCGGGCCTTCTCGGCAAACCGCTGACACTTAACAATTGACATTTGTTTAGAGCGCAAGTTCCGCGGGGAGCGGACAGAAGAAGCCGATGGGGCGCAGGGTGCGATACTGGCAGGGGCGGACGATGGCGTCCGCCCCCACCATCGAGCTAGCTCGCTTTTCTTCGATCGAGGCGCTCGCGTTCCGCCTGCTGGTCGGCCCGCTTGACGTTGTCGATGGAAGATTGCAGAACATCTTCGCGGCGACGCCGCAGCGTGTCTTCGAACGTGGTCCAGCGATAGCCGGGGGCATTCGCCGTCGGTTGCATGTCTACTTCCGGGTGCAGCGCGGTGATGTCGGTTTCGTTGTCGAGTTCTTCAAGACTCTCGTCGCGGGACACTCCGGCGTCGGAGGACACCATGGCCGGATCGGGAGAGCCCGTGCCGGCGGACGAGCGCGTGCCTGTGCCCGGCACCGCCGGAATCGCGCCCGATCCTGCATGCACCTGCTGCTTGGTGGTGGGTGTGATGTTGCGGTCGGTCGCTTCGCGATGCATCACTGGATCCTCTACCCATTTCGAGCGATAGCGGTTTTCGTAGTCCGCCCACTTTTCTTCTGACGTCAGTTCGTGGCGGTCATAGGGTGGGAAGCTCTCGATCTGCTGCTTGGTGAGGTCCACCAGAAAATCATTCTCATGCTGCATGCACGGACGGATGCGGTCGGGCGGCACGATGAACCGCTTGCTCTTCAGCCATCCGCCGGTGTCGACGACGATGTAGACAATGGCTCCGGTCGCTTCGTCGAAGACCACATCGTCAATTTCTCCCAGCTTTTCGTCGCCGCGCCCGTACACCTTGGCACCGCGAATATCCACCCCAGCCTCTTCTGTATTGGAAAACCGGTAGTCGCCCAACGTGCCATAGCGCGTCATAGTTCCTCCAGGAATCTGATCGAGTGCAGTCATCTCCGTCGTCGCTTCGACGGAGCGCTCTTAGGATGCAAAAAGCGGCTGCGAGTTTGGTTTCGGAATTTTGCAGGCAACATCAGGGTGGCCCATTCAAGCGCCGCGGTTTTTGCGGCGTTTGAGTGGGGAACGATACAGCCGCGTTTATAATCGGAACTTACAGGAAGGTTGGCCCGCTAATGACTTCGACGAATGGCTCGAACGGCAACGGATACAGCGTCCCCAAACCGCGCGCGGAGTGGATCGCCAGCCGCAAGCGCGAAAACTCCGACGGCAATTTCTCGCAGATGCACTACGCCCGCCAGGGCGTGATCACCGAAGAGATGTCGTTCATCGCGCACAAAGAGAAACTCGCGCCCGAACTGGTGCGCGATGAAGTTGCCCGCGGACGCATGATCATCCCCGCCAACATCAACCATCCCGAGCTCGAGCCCATGGCGATCGGCGTGGCCAGCCTGTGCAAGATCAATGCCAACATCGGCAACTCGGCCGTCACGTCAGAAATTAAAGAAGAGCTGAAGAAACTGCACACCGCCGTGCATTACGGCGCAGACACCGTCATGGATCTCTCCACCGGCGGCGACATTCACGTGATCCGCGAAGCGATCCTGCGGAACTCGCCGGTGCCGATTGGAACCGTGCCGATTTATGAAGCCATCGCGCGAGTAAAGCGTGTGGAAGATTTGAATGCGAATGTCATGCTCGAAGTCATCGAAGAGCAAGCCGCGCAGGGTGTGGATTACATGACGATCCACGCGGGCGTGCTGATTCAATATCTGCCGCTGATTTCCAAGCGCATTACTGGAATCGTCAGCCGGGGCGGCGCAATCCTCGCCCAGTGGATGGCCTACAACCACAAGCAGAATTTTCTCTACGAGTGCTTCGACGACATCATCAAAATTTTCAAAAAATACGACGTCAGCTTTTCCCTCGGAGACGGCCTGCGCCCCGGTTGCGTCGCCGACGCCAGCGACGAAGCGCAATTCTCCGAACTGAAAACTCTCGGCGAGCTGACGAAAAAAGCCTGGGAGCACGACGTGCAGGTCATGATCGAAGGCCCCGGCCATGTCTCCATGGACAAGATCAAGGAGCAAGTCGAAAAAGAAGTTGAGCTCTGCTACGAAGCGCCGTTCTACACCTTAGGCCCGCTGGTCACCGACATCGCGCCCGGCTACGACCACATCACCAGCGCCATCGGCGCGGCCATGATCGGATGGTACGGCGCTGCCATGCTCTGCTACGTCACGCCGAAAGAGCATTTAGGCTTGCCGAACGAAAAAGACGTAAAAGACGGCATCATCGCCTACAAAATTTCCGCCCACGCCGCCGACATCGCCCGCGGGCGCCCCGGCGCACGCGACCGCGACGACGCCCTCAGCTACGCCCGCTACAAATTCGACTGGGAAAAACAGTTCGCTCTCTCGCTAGACCCCGAAACCGCGCGCTCGATGCACGACGAAACCCTTCCCGACGACTACTACAAAGAGGCAGCCTTCTGCTCCATGTGCGGTCCCAAGTTCTGCTCGATGAATTACTCGTCCAAGGTGGACGAATATAACAAGCAGGTGCACGGGATCGAGAAGAAGGATTACTCGGAGTTGGTCGAGAGGCTAGTGTCGATCAAGTGAGCTCTGTCATCCTGAGCGCGCTCTTGCGCGAAGGATCTATGGATTCGTTCGCAGCGCAATTGCAGCGGTTCGCTTCTATGGTGT
>DASXDY010000031.1:0-38936 GCA_036490405.1 Candidatus Sulfotelmatobacter sp.
GATCCAGACATTGCCGCGAGTCCGCCAGAATACCCGTCACGTTTGTGTCGAGGGCTGGGACGTGATCGGCCGCTTCGGCGGAACTCGGCTTTCGGATTTTCTCGCGCTGATCGGCGCCGATACGTCGGCCCGCTTCATCACGGTTGGCTGTGCCGACGATTACTACGAATCTCTCGACATGGCGACGGCATTACATCCCCAGACCCTGCTTTGCTACGAAATGTATGACCGGCCGTTGACGCGAGAGCATGGAGCGCCCCTGCGCCTCAACATTCCCACCAAGATCGGATACAAGCAGGCCAAGTATCTGACTGATTTGAAGGTGACGAATGTTCTCGATGGCAAAGTCGGATATTGGGAAGATCAGGGATATTCGGAATTTTACGGGTTGTGAAGGAAACAGGTGGCGAATTGGGAAGTTTGCCACCTCGAGTTCAATCCATGAGCACTGTCGTTGAAATCATCCGGACGAAGGGCGACGAAACTGAGACCGTGGCGCGCGCGGTTTACGAGCATCCGCTGATCGTGCGACTGTGCCACTGGGTGAACGCGATTGCGCTGTTCGTGATGGTGGGCAGCGGACTTCAGATTTTTCGGGCGTTCCCCAGCTTTGGAGCAAAGATCCCGCAAAAAGATCTGCTGAACTGGCCCAAGGCGTTCGCCATCGGCGGATGGCTCGGCGGCGCGCTCCAATGGCATTTGACCTTCATGTGGATATATCTCGCCACCGGCCTGATTTATCTCGGTTACGAGATTTTCAGCGGCAATTACAAGCAGGTTTTGTTCACGCACCGTGACGTGCCCGGGGTCTGGCCCATGGTGAAGCACTATTTCTTCTTTGGGCCTAAACCAGAGATTCGCGAAGCCTACAACCCGCTTCAAAAGCATGCCTACACGACTGCGATTGTTCTCGGTGCGTTCTCTGTGCTCACGGGCTTCGCCATCTGGAAGCCGGTGCAATTTTCCTGGCTGGCATGGCTTATGGGCGGATTTCACTGGGCGCGCCTCTGGCACTTCCTGGTGATGTGGGCGATGCTGGCGTTCGTGTTCGGGCATTTGGTGATGGTGGTGCTGCACGGATGGAACAATTTCCTTTCCATGCTGACGGGCTGGAAGAAAGATCCGGAATACTGACGCGGCAAGGGCAAGATGGCCGAACCGAACATGGTCTTGAACAACCCGGGGCTGGCGGCCACTGCGCGCGAGCAGGAACTGATTGCGCAGGTGCAGCGCGGCCGGACCGAGTTGTTTTATGAACTGGTCCGGCCTTACGAACGGCGGGTGTACGCGGCGGCGCTGGCGATCCTGCGAAACGATGCGGATGCCGAAGACGTGGCCCAGGAAGCGATGCTCAAGGCCCTGGCCAACATCCGGCAATTCCGCGCGGAGGCGCGTTTCAGCACCTGGCTGATCCAGATCACGGTGAACGAAGCGTTGATGCGGCGGCGAAGGGAACGAAAGGGAATGGTGGAGTCGATTGACGAGGGCCGCGATGAAGAGGGCGAATATGCTCCCCGCGATTTCGCCGACTGGCGCGAGATTCCGTCCGAAGAACTGGAGCGCAAAGAAGTGAGGCTGAAATTGGCGGAGGCGTTGGCCTCGCTCGACCGCAAGTATCGCGAAGTTTTCATGTTGCGCGACGTCGAGCACCTCAACATTCAGGAAACGGCGGAAACACTGGGCATTTCAGTCGCCTCGGTGAAAACGCGGCTTTTGCGGGCGCGGTTGATGTTGCGGGACCTGCTCGCCGGAGGGTGGAACCAGGGATGGTTCAGCCGCCTCCCCTTCGAGAAGGGAACCAAGCCATGGTGAATAAAGACGCCATTCGGTGCGAGCAAGTGTGGCTCGAAGTGTCGAACTATGTAGAAGGCGACCTGGATGCTGGGCTGCGTGCCGCGATGGACGCGCATTTCCTGACATGCGCGAAGTGCAGATCGGTGCTGGATGGAATGCGCAATGTGATCCAGTTGTACGGCGACGAGCGCATGATCGAAGTTCCGGCGGGATTCAGCCGCCGACTGGAACGCAGGATTGTGCAGTCCACGAAAATTCGTAGCCGCGGATGGTCGGTGTGGTCCGCGTGGCTCATTCCAGCCGCGGCTATGGTCTTGATTGCCGGGGGGATACGAATTGCGAGTTCGGCGACCGTGCCCCATCCGCTGCGATCGGAACATGCGCAGCCGGCGCGCAATATTCCTTCCGACATGATTGTGGTTGTATCCGCGGGCGCGAAAGACTTCCATCGTCCGGGTTGCGATGCAATTCACAACAAGGAACAGGAGCGAACCTTGACGGCCGCGGACGCTATTCGGCAGGGCTATGTGCCATGCGTGCGGTGTTTGCGGAAGTATCTGGAAACCACGGCGGCGGGAAGAACCGACCTGGAGCGCGAGGGCGAGTTTCCTCTGGAAGCAACCAGGGAAGATTTAGATCGCGGGCACTGATCCGTTGCCAGACGGCGCCGGAAAAGACGCGAGGCGCGGGGATGGAATCCGCGCCCCTGAACTCAACTGTTTCAAGCCAGCCGCAACTAGTTCTGCTTCATCTCGTCTTTTTTGCTGTCGTCCTTTTTCATGTCGCCATTTTTCATGTTGTCCTGCTTCATGTCGTCTTTCTTCATCTGATCTTTCTTCGCGGTTTTCTTGCTCTTCTTGGCGCTCTTCATGGAGTCGTTTTTCATGGTGTCATGTTGAGCGTCGTCTTTTTTCATGGTGTCCTGCTTCATCTGGTCCTGGGCAAAGACCAACATGGAAGCGGCCAAGGTACACGCCAGCGTCAGACTGCTTAGCATTTTCTTCATAGTTTCTCCTCGTGAATTTCGATAAGCGAGGCAGTCAGAACTGCCCGGCGACACATGGGATGTGCGGGGCCGGGGGAAGTTACAGGCCGGGGAAATTCTTCATCAGGCGATCATCACAGGAGCAACTCGATGTAGATTAAGAGGATCGTTTCGATAGACGACACGGCCGACTTCTCGAAAGCCGCTTAGCAGGCGAGTTGCTCGCGCGTCAGCTTCAGACCGTTCAGATTGCCAAGCGCAGTGACCGCGACATTTTCCGTCTTGAAAAACTCATTTGCCAGCCGCGTCAGGTCTTCAATCGTCACCGCTTCGATCCGGGCGATCAGTTCATCGAGATCGTAGAAGCGATCGAAATACATTTCCTGCCGGGCAAGGTTCGACATACGGGATGTGCTCGATTCGAGCGAGAGCATCAGGCTGCCTTTGAGCTGGGCTTTGGCGCGGCGAAGTTCTTCCTCGGGAACCGGCTCGTTCTTGAGTCTGCGAAATTCACCCACAACCGACTGCACCACTTTTGCCGCCGAAGCAAGGGACGTTCCAGCGTAAACGGCAAGGCACCCCGTATCCCGATAGGGGCTGAGGTCGCTGTAGATGGAGTAAGCCAATCCCTGGCGCTCGCGTATGTTCTGGAAGAGACGCGAACTCATGCCGCCACCGAGCAGAGTGTTCAACACATATCCCGCGTGGCGCTTTTCATGCGCAATCGGATACGAGGGTACGCCCATGCAGATCTGCACTTGCTCGAGAGCTTTCTTGTTGCGCAGCGTAATGCGCGAAACGATCTTCGGCGCCGACGAGTGGAAGCCGTTCGCCATCGGTTTCATATGTTGGAACTGTTTCGTAACCAGCGCCACGAAGTTGTCGTGGTCGAGATTGCCGGCGGCAGAAACGATGATGTTACCCGGTGCGAAACGATGCTCGTAGGCGTCGAGGATCGGGTCCCGCTCGAATCGCTTGACGGTTTCTTTTGTGCCCAGGATCGGCTTGCCCAGAGGATGGTCCTTCCAGAAATTCTGGGTAAAAATCTCGTGGACGAGATAGTCAGGATTGTCCTCGTCCATCTTGATTTCTTCCATGATGACGCCGCGCTCGCGCGCGATGTCGCTGGCGTCGAAAACCGGATTGAGCACCAGATCGCTAAGAATATCGAGGGCCGTCGGAACGTTCTCGTCCAGTACCTTGACGTTGAAGCAGATACATTCCTTGGCGGTGAATGCGTCCATGTTGCCGCCAATCGAATCCACCTGGCGGGCAATTTCTTCGGCCGTGCGGTGCTTCGTGCCCTTGAAAACCATGTGCTCGATAAAATGGGAGATCCCGTTCCATTCCGGAGCCTCATCGCGCGAGCCGGTCTGGAGCCAGATTCCGATTGAAGCCGAGCGGATATGTTGCATCTGCTCGGTGATAATGGTCAGGCCATTGGGCAGCTTCTGACGGCGGATATTGCGGATTTCCTGGGCCATAAGATCTTACTTTCGGCGAGTTCAAGCAGAGCGACGAAACTCGATAAGATAAGGGCACTTCTATTCTTACATAGCGCGGAAATGTGTGCGACAATAGTTTAGTTGTTTAGAATCATGCAGTTATGGTCGCAGCCTGCCGCGCAAAGATTTGCGGTGAGCGGCCCAAGGACTCTTCAATTCGACCGATCCGATGACTGATTCCATCTACATGCCGTTGTTGGGCCTGGACCGCGCCGAGGTCGAGGCGCTGGTGAAGGATTGGGGCGAGCCCGCGTATCGCGGTCGGCAAATTTTGGATGCCGTCTACCGCCAAAGAGTGGAATCGATCGAGGGGATTTCAACGCTCCCGCAGCCTTTTCGGGCCAAGCTTGCGGCGAGAGAGATTTCTATTGGCCTGCCAAAGATTGAAAAGAAATTCGTGTCGGTGGATGGCACGGTCCGCTATCTGGTCGGATTCAGCGACGGCCAAAGTGTGGAAACCGTGTGGATGCCGGAAGGCGACGGCGGCGAAGCCGGGGATGGGAGTGAGGCCGGAGAGTTGGCCGAGTCGCTATCTGAGACTTCCCGCCCGGACACCTCGGGGGCTGAAGCCCCTTCCGGCCAAAACGGCCCAATCGCAGCGTTGAAACGCTGCGCCACCCAAAATCGCAGGGACGGTCTTCGCAGGGAAGATTTTCGCAGCGAAGATCTGCGCACAGAAGATCTTCGGAGAGAATATCTGCGCACAGAAGATCTTCGGAGAGAAGATCAGGGCCAAAATCAGGGCCAAAATCCGGGCCGATCGACCATCTGCATTTCGAGCCAGGTGGGTTGTGCGGTGGATTGCCAGTTTTGCCTGACCGCTTTGCTGGGCGTGAAGCGCAATCTGACCGCTGGCGAAATCGTGGGGCAAGTGTGCGCGGTATTAAAGGACCAGAATGTGTCTCCGCCCGAGGACCGGATCAACTTAGTTTTCATGGGCATGGGTGAGCCGTTCCTGAACTATGACAACTTCATGAAGGGGGCGCGCCTGCTGGTGGAAGAAGTCGGCATCGCGGAGCGGCGAATGACGGTTTCGACCGCCGGAATCGTGCCCCGGATCCGCGATCTCGGCGGCGAGAAGGTGCGTCCGAAACTCGCGATTTCATTGAATGCTTCGAATGACGAACTGCGCACCCGACTCATGCCGCTGAACAAGAAATGGAACCTGGCGATGTTGATAGCGGCAGCACGGGACTATCCGCTGCGCACCCGGGAATGGATCACTTTCGAATATGTGCTGCTCGGGGGAGTGAACGACAGTCCCGAGAACGCGAAAGAAGTGATCGAGTTGCTGCGCGGCCTGCGGTGCAAAGTGAATCTGATCGCACTCAATCCCGGGCCCGGAATCGATTTCGTCACTCCGCAAGCGGAGCGGGTAACGGCCTTTCAGTCGACACTGCGAGAAGCGGGAATTCCTGCGTTTGTGCGGCGTCCGCGCGGGCGCGATATCTATGCCGCCTGTGGACAGCTCAAGCGTACGGTTGAGATTGCCATAGCACCGTTGAAGTAGGCTCTTTCGACTTCACAGCAACGCCGTTTGCCGCAACCGGCAACTCCACGCGAAGCACAACCGATCCGTCCAGGCCTTGCTCGGAGACCAGCATCCCTCGGTGTTCCTGGAGAATTCCCTGGCAGGCACTCAGGCCAAGGCTGATTTCCGGACTCATGGGGGACGGATCCCCATCTTGAGGCTTCTGGGCAGCCGATATTGCGATTCGAAGCACGCAGTTGCCTGCGTTCTGTTCGGACTCCAGCGTCATGACGTGGCCCCCGCGTTCGTTTAGCGCGTGCAGGCAGTTGGCGATGAGCTGCAGGCAGACCTGAAGCAACTGATTTGAATCTCCCATTACTTTGGGGAGGGTCGCAGCGAACGCCGTGCGAACTTCGATCTGCAACGCCTCGCACTGTGGCTGTGTGAGCCTCACTGCGGTTCGCGCCAGCGTGTTGAGATCCAGCGGCGACTTGGCAGAGGGTGCTTGCCGCGCAAAACTGATCAGGCTGGCCACCAGTGATTTCGCGCGCCGCACATATTGCCCAATCTTGACGGCGACAGGCTGCTGTTCGGCGGACAGCTGCGTGTTCAACAGCAAATCCGAATAACCGAGCATTGCGGTGATGGGATTGTTCAGTTCGTGTGCCGCTCCGCCCACGAGTTGAGTGACGGAAGCGAGCTTTTCGGACTGCAAAATCTGCGCCTGCAACCGTTGCAGGCTTTCGAACGATTCGCGGGAATGTTCCAGCAGGCGGACCAGTTCGCGGTCCAACATGCGTTGCCGCAGGAAGACCAGAATGCCCATCAGGAATGCGGCGATGAACGTCAAAGCCAGGCGGAATACGCGGATGGGTGCGGGCACCATTTCATCGGATATGGCCCAGGCGGCAAACAGCGGCAAAGAGAATACGGCGATCATGCTGAATCGCGCAACCCACACGCCATAAGCGGTTGAGCCCACAGTGGTGTCGGCTTCGGCCTCTTCCGTTTTGGTGCGAAGTCCGATCCAGGTCAAGCCAGCCATGGCGATGACTAGCGGGATGTCGTAAAGACTGCCGCTGTAGTACGCGTTGCGCGCGATAGCCCAATTCGCCACGGCCGAACTGGCTGAATAGCAAAGATTGACCGCGAACAGGCTTCCATACAGCCGTCGCCATCGGCCTCGGCTGGTTGCCCAGCACGCGGCAATGCTGATCAGGAACGTCGCTTTCTCGGCCAGATAGACGGAGTTTAAATTCCGGTTGTAGGCGTCGACGTTCGCCACGACGTACTGCCACGGCATGACGATGAGAACATAAAGGTAGAGCCACCAAAGAAGCAGCAGGGCGAAATCGAGTTGACCAATACGCGCCGCATATTCGTCGCGGGAGATGTGCGGACGCAGCGCCAGTGCAGCCATCATGGGAGCAATGTGGAGGAAGAGCATGGCGTCCCAGACGCACAGGTCAGGCACATCGCGGCGCAGAAGAACTTCTGTGAATGTCCAATAGAGCTGGTAGCCGAGCCACAGAGCTGTCCCCAGCGTGGTGAGCAACCAGAAGAGACGGACGCGCCCGCGCGAGCGCAGTGCGAGTGGCACAAAAGCGGCGACCCCGGACATCAGCAGCAAGCTCTGGATCACGTCGCTGAAGGCCACAAGCCCGAACGAACGCGGCAGGAGCAGCGCGGCAATGACGATTGCCACCAGCATGCCGGCGATCGCGGCCAGCCAAAGATGAGAAGCCCTGCGCAAACGCACACTCCCTCACCGGTCATTCTAGATGGGTTGGTGCCGGAGCCATGGTTACTGTAGTAACCTAGACGCACGCTTCGCTTGAGTCTTGCCAGCGCGTCTGGCTTTTCGCAGTTCACTTGCGGTAAATGACCGCTTAATCAATAATGTGCAGCGTCGCCGCCACGTCAGTGGAGATCCACTCAATTGAATTTCCGCATTGAGCGCTACCGTCAGTCCTGGAGACTGAGGATTCCGCCTGATCCCGGAGAAACGCGCCGCGTCGAGCGGTGGCTTGCCACAGCGCGTGTCTTCCTCGCGGTTTCCACCCTGGTTGCGATCCGGATGGATCCGACCGAACTGGGTCACTCCTGGGCGGCGTACGGGCTGTTCGTCTTCTATATGGCGAACGGCATCCTGATCCTGATGCTGCTGCGCCGCAGGCAGCAATCCACGGCCGCATTTCGGGTGCTGGTCCACGCCGGTGACATCGCATGGCCGGCCCTGATTTCAATCTTTGCGGAAGGTCCGCGAACCCCTTTCTTTCTATTCTTCTTCTTCGCATTGGCTGCGGCAGCCTACCGGTGGGGCTTGTGGGAAACCCTGGGCACGGCGTTCGCCGAAGTGGTCTTGCTGTGGGTCGAGAACCTGGTTGTTCTTCACATCTGGTTGGGGCCTGGCGGGGCGCAGAAAATACGCTCGCTCACCGGATTGAACGTCAATATCAAAGATCTGGCTGATCCGCAGCGGCTGTTCATGTTGTCGATTTATCTGCTGGTGATGGGATTGCTTCTGGGCTATCTGGCCGAGCGGCAGAAACACTTGCGCGCCGAGAAGGCGCTGATCACGGGCATGCTGTCGAAGATCCGCGTGGAAGACGGGCTCACCCGGACGATCGAGCATATATTCAGCGAATTGCTTTCCATGTACGCGGCGACGCAAATTGTGGTGGCCTCACAGGAAGCCCACAGCCACCGGGTTTTTCTGGGGGAACTCGATCGAGTCAACGAACAGACGGCCTCCGAGTTCCGCTGGCTGGAGTCGGGTCTCGGGGACGCCGAGAAATATCTCGCAGATTTCGCCGGGGACGTGCTCTACGCGGCGAGCGACGGCGGCCGTTGGACCACCCTCGCGATTGATTCCACGGGAAATCTGACACCTTCTCCCAGCACTGCATTGATCACCCGGCTTCGGGAATCCCAAAAGTTCGACTCGCTGGTCACGCTCACATTTCTCTTCGGCAGCGAGTGGCGCGGAAGAATCTTTCTATTCAACCCCTCGTGGGGCGGCGACAAACAGGAGGAACTGCGCTTCCTGCTGGACGTAATGCATCAGGTGGGGCCGGCCGTGTACAACGTTTACCTGCTGCATCGTTTGCGACGCCGAGCTGGAGCGGCCGAGCGTGCGCGGTTCGCGCGCGAACTCCACGACGGGGCCGTCCAGTCTTTGATTGCCGTTGAGATGCAGGTAGACGTTATACGCCGCCAGGCCGAGGCTTCCAAGCCGATCGGGGCGGAGTTGGCGCGCATCCAGGCGCTTTTGCGCGAGGAAGTCCTCAAACTACGCGAACTGATGCAGCAGATGAAAGCGATTGACGTCGATTCGCAGCGGCTGCTCGGTGTTCTCCATGACAGCGTGGAACGCTTCCAGCGTGAGACCGGCATTACGGCGCGCTTTGTGACCGACCTGGAAGTGCTCGACATGCCGCAAAGAGTCTGCCGTGAGATTCTGCGCATCGTGCAGGAGGGACTGGTCAATGTCCGCAAGCACAGCGGGGCCCGCCATGTTCTGGTGCGCCTCGGGGCGGGAAATGACCGCTGGATTCTCAGTGTGGAAGACGACGGCAAAGGATTTCCTTTCGCGGGGCGGTACAATCAGCAGCGCATGGAAGAAGATGGCAAGGGGCCGACGATAATAAAAGAACGGGTACGCTTGATTGCGGGCGAACTCACGGTAGAATCAAATCCCGGACAGGGATCACGTTTGGAAATTACAGTGCCTCGAAACGGGGACATGCCGCATGAATTTTAGGAAGACGCAACAAGTTCGATTGGTGATTGCCGACGACCATCCCATTTTCCGCGACGGCTTGCGGCGGCTGCTCGAAGCCGAGGCCGACCTGAAGGTCATCGCCGAGGCGTCCGACGGAGCGGAGGCGGTAAAGCTGGCCCGCCAACTCAAGCCGGACATTCTGCTGCTCGACCTGGCCATGCCCAAACATCCGGGGCTAGAGGCGTTGCGCGAGCTAAGCCTGCCGGCGAATGCCACTCCGGTACGCGTGATTCTGCTGACGGCGGCCGCCGAAAAAGGCCAGATTGTTGAGGCCCTGCAACTCGGCGCGCGCGGAGTTGTGTTAAAGGATTCCGCCACGCAGCTTCTGTTGAAGGCGATTCAGACGGTGATGGCCGGGGAGTATTGGGTCGGGCGCGAGAGCGTCTCCAACCTCGTTCAATACCTGCGGACGCTCATGCAGTCCTCCCACGACGAAGCACGGCAAAAGAAGTTCGGACTCACTCCGCGGGAATTGGAAATCGTCTCAGCCGTCGTGGCCGGGTACTCCAACAAGGAAATAGCGGAATACTTCAAAATCAGCGAAGATACCGTCAAGCACCACCTCAGCAACATCTTCGATAAGCTGGGGGTCTCAACCCGATTGGAATTGGCGTTGTTTGCGGTAAATCAGGCTTTGCCGCTGAAAAGCATTGCATAATAAGGAGTTCCACGTCTGGGGCTCTCGTGGCACTTACGGGCCATTGGCGTGCCTTCGGCGGTACGATTACGATGTTTTGTAGCAACCAGTCAGTGTTGTATTCGTGTAACTGAGACGTCCCTCGCAAGGTTGAGGGTTTAGCAGGTTTTTGGAAAAGAGGAACCCCGTGGCAACACTTTTACAGCAGTTTTGGAAAGACGAGCGCGGCCAGGACATCGCAGAATACGCCGTCATGTTGGCGGTCATTCTCGTGATTGTCGTCGGCACGATTCGTCTGATCGGGTCGAACGCCAACAACGTGTTCTCGCAAGTCGGCAGCTCGATCCAGTAACACTACCGTTCCCGCCACTCATCGGCCACAGAGCGTCTATCCGACCCTCGCGTCTACTCATGTCTCTGGCAGGCGGCTTGTCTATTCCCTCTGGGTTTACGCTTCAAAGTCCTGACCGCTGCTTTGCAATGCCCAGTCCTGCTCGCACCTGAGCCTCGGAGCCCTTTGGTCGAAGGGCCGGCGCGGGTTGTCGAGTCCGTCCGGCCCAATCGTTTTATCCCAAACTATTTCGGATCGTTCGTCGTCGACGGAGCCGGCGCGTTCGTAGTCAATGCCACCTTTTCCGCGCCGCTGTTCAAGCGGCTGAGATGAGGGAAGAATGGAGTCACTTCGAACTCGATCTTCTCCTTCACCGACGTAAGCGCTACCTGCTTGGCCTTGGAGAGTTCGACCTGATCGCTCCAGGGATCAACCTTGATGCGTCCGCCGAGGGGCAGGGCCGCAATCTGATCGAGTTTTTTCTCATCAAGGGCGGGCGCGCCCGACAACAAAGCTGACATGCGGACCTGTTTGTCCGCCGCGAAGCTGTTGCCAAGATGTGGCCGGATCAGATTCGGAAGATCGGGGCTCTTGGCTTCGAGAGCGCGCAGGAACAGTCCAGCGTTGGCAAGCTTGTCTTTGTACGGCGAGTTCTTGAGAAGTTCGAGGGCCTTGGCATCCGCCGCGCTTTCATAGGTTGGATTGCGCCGGAAGTCGAAACGTTTGAAAGAGTCCTCGTCGGGGAAGAACAGCTTGTCGTTGAATGCCAGCTTCGTGTCGAAGGGATGTCCCAGAACGATGTGGCTCAGTTCATGGGCAAGCACCATCGCCAGCGAGGCTTCATCGGGAAGGACATCGAGCAGTCCGCGGCTGATTACAATCGTGTGGCCGATGGTGAAAGATTCCAGTGGCGCCGTCAATAGGACGCGGCAATGGACCTCGGTCTGGAGATCAATATTGTTGGTTACCAGCAGGTTGTTGACTACCGTGGACAATACTTTGTCCACGTCGCCCGCCGGAGCCAGCAATCCAATCTTCTGGAGGCGCTCGATCGCGTTTTCTTCCGCCTGCTTCTCCCACATACGCTCGGCCACGATGGGCGTAGCGTCGGCAGCCGCGTCACTCTGATCGGTGACCGATTGCGGCGAATCCACGAGAATCTGGGTGAACTCTTCGTTTTTCCCCAGACCCTTCAGGTCATAACCCCACAGGCGTGTCTGACCTTTGAAATGCAAAGTCTTGGTAAGGCCGGTCTTGAGGTTATTCTCCTCAATGTATACATACGCTGGAAGCCACACGCCGGGCCGCATGTTCAGGCGCCAGCTATCGAAGTGGAAAAAGAAGTTGATCTTGGGCTGCGGGTAGTAAGTCCCGTTGAAACGGACGATGTTGTAGTCCTGATCGTCCACCCAGATGCGACCCATAAATCGCGCGGTCTTGTCGCCGGCTTTCGGCTGGACGTCAATCACCAGGCAGCGGACGTCTCCCAAGAATTCGCGGCGCACGAAGTTGAACTTGTAGTACTTCTTCTGGAAATCGCTGTCGAGCACCACCATCTGGGCAAAGCCCATCGGGAGGAAATGCAGGGAATACACGCCGGTCAGCTTCGCCATCATGCGATGGCTGAATCCGGGATCGCCAGTAAAAGAGACATCGCCCGGACCGTCGCTCATGTCGAGACGGCCGAGGAAGTAGCGGTCGCTCACGGGAATGTTTTTCCCGTTTTCCGTCTTCTTCAGGTCTTGAAGATAGGTCTCGACCATGGGATGCATGTGTTTCATCTGCGCCATAAAAAAATGTTCGCGCTGCACCACGCGATCCAGGACCTCGTTCATGGTCGCAGCCGGTGGCGCCGGCGCCATACTCTGGGCCGGAACGGAAGCCGGCGTGGGCGCGGGTGCCACTGATGTGGGCGCCGGATCTGCCGCCGTGGTCGCGGGCGCATTCGCAGCCGGTTGCGTCGTAGTCGCAGGCGCATCCTGGGCGGGCTGGGATGACGAAGGCTGAGCATCCTGCGCCAAAACGAAGCCGCCGCAGGCCAACAGAGTGAGCAACAATCCCGTGCTAGACCGTACCATTCTCATAAGAACCTTCTGGAAATCAGTTATGCCAATTGGAACACGATGTGTACGACGGCCGTCGAATCTGAGGGTTGACCGTCGCGGAGTGCGGGCTTGAACCGGATCTGCTCCGCCGCGTGTACTGCGGAATCATCCAATCCGTGGCCGAGTCCGCGAACCACACGCACAACACGCAACTTGCCGCTTGCTTCAAACACCACTTCGAGCAGGACCTCGCCTTCGATCTTCTGATTGCGGGCCTCTTCCGTATAAGCGGGAACCGGCTTCGACAGGATCTCGGCCGGAACGACCTTTGCCACTTGGGTTGCGGGACGCGATTGGACCGAAGCCGGAGCCGGAACATCCGCGCTGGCAAAACCCGCCGTGGCAACTTTGCCCTGAGTCGGCGCATTGCGCGGCTGAACCGCGACACCATTCCCAAAACCAGTGCTGGCTACCACGCCGCGGACGCCTTTGGCTCCGCCTGTGCCATTGCCGTATCCCGGGCCGGTGGGCATGTCAAATCCGCCCGCCTGCGCGATGTTGACCGCGCGCGTCTGCATCGTGCTGGGCGCTACGCCGTGCGGATCGCCGAATCCACCGGTCTGCACTTTCTCCGCGGGCAGATTTACCGTTTGCGGCGCGGAACTCCCCCCGGAAAACACATTTGTCTTTACTCCCTGCTTCGGCATGATGGGTGCCGTCGAAGGCAAAGGATCCATCTTCTTGGTCTGGACTTTCACTTCCGGGATTGGCGTTTCCTCGATTACCGGCCGAGTTTTAGGCAGAGGCTGCGGCGCGGGGAGACGCAGCGCGTCGGTTGGCGGCTCCACTTTCGCCACGACGGGCGGCAACTGACGCTGCGGTATGTGATTGACCGGAACCGGAGTCGGAACCAGTTCCATCGCGTGATAGTCCTTCTTCGGCTCTTCCAGAATTTCTGGGTGAAGGACCGGAATCCACGCGAGGACTACGATTACCACTAACAAACCTCCGTAGCTGACGAGAGACTCTTTCCACGGGGCCTTGTACCTGGGTAGAGAAGAAAACATGACCGTATTGTCGAACTGGGTAGAAGTCATAATTCAGGCCTGCTTCAGGCTGCAAACACTGATTACGTGCAAAAAGTTGTCTTTGCACGTGTGAGCGCCATGCACCTGGGGAGGGAGGTGAAAAAGTGTACTCTCATTTGGCCAATAATGCACGAAAGAGGCCATTCCGGCTGCTGGCGCCGCAGCCCAAGTTATCCTTAGAATCAAAGCCTTACAGGACTAGGGGGAGGGCCTGATGGACTTCGTTTTTTGGCTTGCGCAAAAAATTACACACTCAAGGGTAGTTTCAGAATTATAACCGAAAGTTCTAACACCATCCCCAATTCTCTCTACGGCTTGGAGGGGCTGGCGGGATTGCTGCTCTGCAACAATACCCAGGTGGTCACGCCCACAACGGCTGCTCCGCCAGCGCCAACCGCCCACGGGGAATTCAGGATTCCACCGCCAGCCGCCGGGATCGCGCCGCTCTGCTTACGCTTCTTCTTTTTCTTGCCGTCCTGCTCGTCGTTCGAGGAATCATCCCGAGTCGTCTCCTGACCTTGCGCCAGCAGAACGGCTTCTTTTCCGTCGTTGACGGTCAGGTCGCCTTTCTTGGCGGAGATGCGGACCTTGCCATCGAGATCTGTAACGTTAAATTCCGTCCACGAGTTGGAGACCGGAGTCACTTTTACATCGCCGGCAGTCGTCGCCACGCTGCGCGACGTCGATACCGTCACTGCGCCGTGCTCGATATCGAGCGAGGATCCTTCGAACGTGACCAGCGAATCCGCAAGCACCGTGATGCTTGATCCCGCTTCATTGATGTTGGCGACGGAGTCCGATCGCGTCTGTAGAATGTCGCCGGAAAAAATTGCCGAGGAAGCGCGGGGAACGTGCGCGCCGTTGATCCAGGCGGCTCCATTGGTGTAAAGCATGGCCGCATTCGTGTCGGCGGCAAACATCGCACCAGGGAATACTACCATTAGCACGCAGCTAACCAAACCGCGGAAAGCGGACTTGCGCATTCCCACACTCCGTTAATAACTGTTTTGGTGACCTTGGTAATCGAATCGTACCTTCCCATAGTTTTTCAGTCAATGTTTTTTGTGTCAGTAGACGCGATTTTGCGGTGGAAAACTCAATTTGGGATTCGCGACTTTCCTTGTCCCGCAATGGATCTGGTTAGCTCCATCTCTCCACCACGCTCCACCAAAACAAGCGCATCCATTCATCAAGGCACGTTTTGGCCCATTGCCGATGGGTCCACCATCGGACACCAAATTGCGCGGGATCATGAACCGCGGCCACATTGAAAAATTTTCCCGGAAGCTCCCGCCGGAAGATGCTCAGGGCGCGCCGCGTATGGAAATCGGATGTCACCAGAAGAATTCTTGAGGCCGGCTCGTTCCCCAGACAGGTTTGAACGTCGCGCGATTCTTCCTTCGTGGACAGTCCTGCGATGGGGCAGACCGTGATCGCAGCCGCTTCCGGCAAAGTCCGAACGTACTGCTTCGCCAGCGTGATTTCATCCGCGCCAAATAGTTTGGCCCCAGCCGGAACATTGAGCAGGATGCGGGACGCATAGCCCTGGCGCAACAGTTCCAAGGCGCGGGCGGGACGGTACTCCGTCTCACCTGCCAGAACCACAATCAGGTCGGAGTGCTCCGGCCTGTCCACAACGAGCCATGAGCCTGCATTCGCCGCAAAGAGGATCACTGCCATCGCCAGGGCGATGGGAACAATCCACCCGCGCCTTTTGCCGCCAAGGGTCGACATGGAAGAGTGGCTGCAGAGAATCGGGTTGGTTTCGAGATGCTAAAATCAGACCGACTCCCGCGTGCGTTCATTCATTCTACGCAGGAAGCGCTATGACGACCCATGTCGCCGCACATCCGTTAGTCGATCAACTCGCTGCCAGGATCCACGAACGCCAGGCCGGCGTCGCCATTATCGGCCTGGGATACGTCGGGTTGCCGCTGGCGCTTCTCTATAGCGAGCAGAAATTCAGGGTCACCGGTTTCGATATCGACCGCCGCAAGGTTGAAACCTTGAGCAAGGGCGGATCGTATATTTACCGCATCGCGCCGGAGGAAATCCAGGCGGCCCAGGCCAGCGGGTTTTCCGCGACTGCCGATTACTCCCAGCTTTCCGCCATGGACGCGATCATCATCTGCGTCCCGACTCCGCTCGATGAATATCACGAACCGGATCTCAGCTTCATCACCAGCACGACCCATTCGATTGCGCCACATCTTCGCGCCGGGCAGCTCATCATTCTTGAAAGCACGACCTATCCGGGAACCACCGAAGAGGTGATGGTTCCAATCCTGGAGAAGGAAAACACGCTCGGCCTGAAGGCGGCGCGGAATGGGGCGTTCACCGGCAAGGAATTTTTGGTCGCTTTTTCTCCCGAGCGCGAAGATCCGGGAAATACCACGGTCGCTCGTCGTGATATCCCCAAGGTCGTCGGCGGCCTGAATCCGCAGGCGACGGAACTGGCGCGGGCTTTATACGGTTGCATTTTCAACCGGACGGTCGCGGTGTCGTCTCCGGCGGCGGCCGAGATGACCAAGCTGCTCGAAAACATCTATCGCTGCGTAAATATCGCGCTGGTCAACGAACTCAAGCTGCTGTGTTTACGCATGGGCATCGATATCTGGGAAGTCATCGAAGCGGCTTCGACCAAGCCCTTCGGATTCCATCCGTTCTACCCGGGCCCGGGCCTGGGCGGGCACTGCATCCCAGTCGATCCCTTCTATTTGTCGTGGAAAGCGAAGCAGTGGGATTTCCGCACGCGTTTTATTGAACTGGCGGGCGAGATCAACACCAACATGCCGTATCACGTCCTTGCGTCGGTGGGCAGCGCGCTAAATACCTACAAGAAATCGGTGAATGGCGCGCGCGTACTGGTGCTGGGCGTCGCCTACAAGAAAGACATTGATGATCTGCGCGAATCTCCGTCATTGACGATCATCGAGTTACTGCAAAAAGACGGCGCGCAGGTCAGCTATCACGACCCGTATTTCCCATTCATCGGAAAGGGCCGCAAATACGATCTACAGATGAAATGTGCGGACTTGAACGATCTGGGGCAATATGACTGCGTGGTAATCGTGACCGATCATTCCGACTACGACTACAACCGCATCGTCAGCGAAGCACAGCTTGTGGTAGACACGCGCAACGCCACGCGCGGCATCGAAAGCCCGAAGATCGTGCGCTGCTGAAAATCCTGGAAATTGTTTCTCAGACGACTTCCGAAGCAGGGAAGAATTCTTCCTCGGTGGCCGCCGGCTTGCGCTTGCGGGAACGCTGGAGCAGCGGCGGCGCGGCCGCGATGCTACAGAAGACGTAGAAGATTGCGGCATTGGCCGGAATTTGAAGATTGAAATCGAAGCAACTGTGGACCAGGATTCCGGTGAATCCCAGAGTGCAGGCCAAAGTGACGGCGCTGCTCACATCATTGGTCCAGTTGCCGATTTTTCGGACGGCGCGGCGATAAAGCACAATCAGAAACCACAGCATCAGGGCGAAGCCGAGACTGCCCATTTCCGCCAGCAATTGCAGATAGTCGTTGTGGGCTTCGTTGACGAAGAAGTTCGTGTAGAAGCTGCGAAACTCCGGATAGACAACTGGAAATGTGCCGAGGCCCCAGCCCAGCAGCGGCTTCTGGCGGAACATGTGCAGGCTGTCGCGGTCGATCGAAAGACGCATTCCGCCGGAGATTTCCGTTCGCGCCTCGGTCGAGATGCTGGAGACGCGCGTGGTCAATTGCTTGCCACCGAGCCATACCAGAATGCTGACCAGCACTACCGCGAAGGCGGAGACCGTGACGGCAATCCGGTAGCCGACTTTTTTCTGGCGCAGCAGCACAACAGCGAAGGCCACCAGTTCCACGAAAACCGCAATCATGCCTCCGCGCGAGCCGGAAAGAAAGATCGTCCCGACCATCACCGCAGCCGCAACCCCGGCCGCAGTCCGCTCCCGTTCCGGGACCAGATGCGAGAGCGAGAGAATCAGTGGAATCGGAACCAGAAGCTCCATCAGGCCCGCATAATGGTTGTGGTTCACGTAGGGGCCGTAGATCCATCCGCCCAGGCGCGGCTGCCGGATCCATAACAGCTTGCCGTTCGGAGCAATCCCCTGCACCAGTGCGAGAGCGGCAAGCGCGAACCCGTAAACCGCCAGAACGATTGCAATCCTGCGCGCCTGAGAGGCACGAACCATCACCTGCGTGGCCAGAAAGCACAACAGTCCATAAGCGCAGTACAGCATGAATTCCGAAATCGAATCGTGGCGATAGGCCGTTCTTCCCAGAGCAAGCTGCAACAGGACCAGCATTGCGAATGCCAACATAGGCAAAAACAGCGGGTTCCAGAGGATGTCGATTTCCCCATTGATCCACTGCTTCGCAAGCCACAGCAGGCCGAGAACGACCGAGCCGGTTTCCAGGATGAAAATCGACCAGGGCTCGACCGCCCCGAAAGCAAGCGGACCGAACATCAACAGGCAAAATGTTCCGTAAAGCAGCGCGGCGTCCATCTGCGTGGCGCGGATTTTCGGGTCGGCGATTTTCCGGTGGATCTTCATGACATCTGCATTTCGCGCGGCTAGGAAGGCTTCCGGGTGATGTGGAAATCGTCGATCCAGAGCTTACCACGCATGGGACTTCCCGCCGGCAGCCGGCGCAAGTGCAGCACCACCAGCTTGCAGTCCGGGCCGGTCGTGAATTCTCCCTGCGCCGATTTCCAGAAACCCGCATCTTTCAGTTCGTCGCTCTCGTAATAAACCACCTGCGTGTACATGTCCTGCACAGTGAAGTGCGGGCCGCCTGCACCCTCCATCTCTCCATTTTTGTAATAAGCCGTGAAATTGTAGGTCGTGTTCGGTCGGACGGCGACAAGCTGGTAGATGCCGGCGTCCGAGATCCCCGGCCCGTCGAAAGTGACAAGGACCGATCGCCGCCCGGCGTGAAAATCGGTCGAGTCCGGAGACAGGGTGACGCTGGACTGTTGCTGATATTGCCAGTCGAAGCCCGCATTGAGAATGTTGAGGCTGAATTCCCCATTCACCACGAGGTTGTTCGCCGAGGGCAGGTAGCTGGTCAGGCCGAATCGGTCGGCGGTCTGCTGCCACGCAAGCACTGCCTGGTCCACGTCTTTGTGGTGAATGGAATAGGTAATGTAGTCGTAGGCGTTCCGCAACTCGAAGGGTTCGTGCGTCTGCATAAGCGCGTTCCAGACCTTGGCCGCACCGGCTGTGTCCTCTTTGGACTCCAGCAGCGTCAGCAGGTTCACGTAGGTATCGGGGCGCGCCGGCACCACGTCGCGTAACAGGATGTCAACATCAGGCTGGATGCGCCAGCAGAATTGCAGCGCCTGCGGCGCGTCCGAAGGGTCGTTGGCGATTACGACACGGAACTCGCGCAGCGCTTTTTCGTTCTCGCCCCGCACGAGATAGAAGTTGCCGGCTTCCCACGCGACGTCCGGCGTCATGGAATCAGCCTGGATCGCGCGCTCCAGCGCGATCGTTTGTTGCCCGACATCGCCCAGTACCTGGTAGACGCTGGCCAGATCGAACCAGTAGCGGGCCGAGTGCGGATTGAGCTTCAGCGCGGCCTGATATTGCGCGACCGCCGCCGAAGGGTCGCGGGCGAACAGATCGTAATATCGCCCCAGGCTGTAGCGATAATCGGCGTTGCCCCAATCCAGAATCGCGGCGCGCCGAAGGCTCTTCAAATCGTTCCGCGCTCCAAACCACGCGCCGGCAAACTGCGCCGCGGAGAAGCCTACGTAGGCGAGCGCAAGCGCTCCGGCAAGGCATGCCGTCAGCCATTTGCGGGCGGGGCTGTGGAAAGGGATCTTCATATTCGTGGCTGGCCAGTTTCTCTAGGCGCTGTTCGACGATGTCCGGCTCTCCACCGCATCATCGT
The DNA here is from genome assembly GCA_036490405.1 of Candidatus Sulfotelmatobacter sp. GTDB lineage: Bacteria > Acidobacteriota > Terriglobia > Terriglobales > Acidobacteriaceae > Sulfotelmatobacter. The sequence continues at coordinate 19,531 of DASXDY010000031.1, forward strand.
CCTCATCGTGATCGGCTGAATCTTCGTCGCGGTAATAGCGGGCGTATTTTCCCTGATATTCGTAGTAGTAGTAGTAATCCGGCGAACTGAGATCGACTGCGTTCAGCAGAACTCCAACTACTTTCGCATTGACCTGCATCAGGATGTCGCGCGAACGGCGCAGGGCCTGTTTTGTGGTCTGTCCCGAGCGTATGACCAGGAGAACAGCATCGGCCCGCGGCGAAAGCACGACTGCATCGGTGACCGAGAGTGAAGGCGGCGTGTCAATCACGATGTGGTCGTACTGCGAACTCAGCTCATTCAACACATCCCGCATATTGGCCGAGGCCAGAAGTTCCGCGGGATTGGGCGGAGGCGTTCCTGCCGGCAGCACGAAAAGATTGGGAAGAATCGAAGTGTGCGTGATCGCCTGTTCCAGCGAGGTGCTGCCGGTGAGCACATTGCTGAGCCCGCTGTGCGGCCCCATGCCCAGCGTCTTGTGAATGCTGGGCCGGCGCAGGTCGGCATCGATCAGGAGCACTCGCACACCTTTTTGGGCCAGCACCACCGCGGTGTTGATGCTGGTGGTCGTCTTGCCTTCCTGCGGCAGGGCGCTGGTTACCATGATGACTTTCGGCGGCGCGCCCAGGTTCGACAGCAAGAGCGAAGTGCGCAGGGCCCGATAAGATTCCGCCATCTGCGATTGCGGACGCACTTGCGTGACCAGTTCGACCGCCTCCTTGGACGCGGCGATCACCAGCCGCTTCGGATTCGGCCCTTCGCGCGCAGACTTCGATCCCAGGGGGATCATGCCGAGAGAGGCCAGGCCGGAAACCAGCTGCGCCTGCTCGGTTGTACGCACCGTATTGTCGAGGCCCTCCAGCAGAAAGGCGAGGCCGACTCCCAGGGCTGATCCGAGCACGACGGCAAACATCAGGTTGCGCGGAATGTTCGGCTCAATCGGCGAGAGCGGCGGCCGCGCGCTGTCAACGATGCGGAAATTGTTCGATTTCAACCCCGCCGAAACACCCGCTTCTTTCATCTTTTGGAGCAGGCCTTCGTAGAGCTGGCGGTTGGTGTCCACATCGCGCTTCAGCAGGCTGTAGGTAATCGCGCTTTCGTTGAGCTTGTTGGCCTCCTGCTTCTGCCTTTCCAGCGCGTCGTGCAGCATCCTTTCACGCTGCAGCGCCGTCGTATATTGCCCGCGGACCTTGCTGGCGATTTTTTTCATTTCCGCCTGAGTCTGGGTGTCGATCTCCTTCAACTGGTTGTTTAATTGCGCCAGCTTCGGGTACGACGGTCCGAATTGAGTGCTCAGGTCGGCGATCTGGATCTTGAGGTCGGCTTCCTTGGCGCGCAGGTTTTCCAGCAGCTGCGAAGCGGTTTGCGATCCGGGCCCGCCATCGTCCACCAGCCCGCCGGCGCTGGCCGCAATGGCGTCGGGATCGCCGGATTCACTGAGGCGGTAAATCGCCTCTTTGTTCATCCGGTCGCTTTCCGCGTCGGTGAGCTGCTTGTTCAGTTCGTCCAGCTTCTCGGTAATGATGTTCTGCTTCTCGTCCGTTCCGAGAATTTCGTGCTCCTTCTGGTAGCGGACGAGCTTTTCCTGGGAAGTCTCCACCTTCATTTGCAGATCCACCAGCTGCTTTTGCAGCCAGTCCGAGGCCTGCATGGTGGACTCAAAGCGCGCCTTGAAATTGTTTTCTACATAGGTCTGCATCAGGGTGTTGACCACCGTCGCCGCCATCTGCGGATCGGGGCTGCGATAGTGGACTTCAATGATGCGCGTATTGGGGCTGAGCGCCACTTTCAGGTTTCCCTTGAAGCCGCCCACCAGCGCCGAAGCGCGCGACGGGTCGCTCAACAGCGGATCGGGGGCCAGATCGACCGAAGCCGGCGACGGAGGCGTCGACGATCCGCCAAACTCCGGGCGCCGGTCGAGATTGAGTTCGCGGATGACCTGCGTCGCCAGCAGGTCGCTTTGCAGAATCTTGAGTTCGGTTTCCAGTTCGGTGGGATCGTAATAGTCGAGGCTGAACGTGGCCGAATTCTGGAAGTTCAGGCTGGCATCGGGCTTGTTAATCTCGATGGTGCCGCCCGCCTCATATACCGGCGTCATCTTCAGGCTGGCGATCGCCACCACCGAAAAAATTGTGACCAGGCACGAGAGAATGACCCACTTGCGCTTGAGCAGGATGCGAAGCGACTCGCCGATGGCGGATTCGTGGAAAGGAAGTCCCGGATACAGCAGTGGCCCATTGCCTCCTGCCTGGTTCATGGCCGCAGCAGGCTGTATTTCGCGAACCGCAGGGTTATTCGCCGGTATCAGCGATCCAAAATCCATTCCTGTTCCTCAACGATTCGTCACTGCCAAAAATCTGTGTTGCGCACTACAACTGCGTCCCGGGTCGAAGAGGCTGGTCTGTCGCGCAGGGATACTTTGTCGCACGGAAGATTGGTGAGTTCGTTTCGCATTCTAGCATTGGATGAGGAAAATTTGGCCTGCTATCTCTCGCTATGTCCGTTCGTTTTTCCCGACATGACACCGCCTTGCGCGGCAAAGTCCGCTATACTAGCGGGCAACGTGAGATCCAGCCAGCAATGTCCATTGGTTTCTATGTTAGATTCGCCTTTCGCCTGACCCGGTCGCGGTGGAGACTGCGAAGGTAGTGTGCAAAGCAATCTCGAGGCCCCAAGGATGAATTGGTCGGAACAATCGGTGCTGGTGACGGGGGGAACGGGTTCCTTCGGCAAGAAGTTTGTCGAAATCATGCTGCGGGAGTACCAGCCGAAGCGGTTGGTGATCTTCAGCCGCGATGAACTCAAGCAGCATGACATGCGCGCCTCCGGCCTGGACCATCCCAGCCTGCGTTATTTTCTGGGCGATGTTCGGGATGCCTCCCGCCTGGAGCGCGCTTTCGCGGGCGTGACGATCGTGGTGCACGCGGCTGCGCTGAAGCAGGTGCCGGCCTGCGAGTACAACCCGTTTGAGGCGATCCAGACCAACATCATGGGCGGCCGCAACGTCATCGATGCGGCGATCAACCAGGGTGTGCGTCGCGTGCTGGCGCTCAGCACCGACAAAGCCGTGAATCCGATCAATCTGTACGGCGCGACCAAGCTTTGCGCGGAAAAAATGTTCGTGCAGGCCAATGCCTATGCCGGTGCGCAGGAGTCGCGCTTCAGTTGCGCCCGCTACGGGAACGTCGTCGGCAGCCGAGGCAGCGTAATACCGGTTTTTCAGGAGCAAAAGCGTAGCGGCCGGATTACCCTGACTGATCCGCGCATGACGCGCTTCTGGCTCACGCTCGAGCAGGGCGTGCGCTTTGTGGTGAGCAGCATCGAGCAGATGCATGGCGGAGAGATCTTCGTCCCCAAGATTCCCAGCATGAAGCTCGTCGATCTCGCCGAAACCATTGCTCCGGGATGTGAGATTGAGACGATCGGCATCCGGCCGGGCGAGAAGCTGCACGAGGTGCTGGTTTCCGAAGACGAGGCGCGAAACACTCTGGAAGTGGCAGACCGCTATGTCATCCAGCCGTCGCATTCCTGGTGGAAGCGGGAAAACTGGGGCAACGGTCGTCCGCTGCCGGAGGGATTCCGCTACGCGAGCGATACCAACGATCAGTGGCTTTCCGGGAGTGACTTACAGGAGTTGATCTCTCCCGTAGAACCGAAAGAGCGGCCAGTGTCGATACGCATTCCCGCTTAGGTTCGGCGATCCCCTGCCTATGAGTGCAGTCTCGAAACAAGACATACCAGGAGATAGTTAAAACTCTCAGAAAGCCGGGACGTTACCTGCATGGATTCCTCTTCAAGCAAGCCAGCAAGCAAGCAAGAACAGATCGCAGAAACGCCACAAGCCGGCGTCTGGAAGGGCGACTTCGGACGCGCCTACACCGATCGCAATACCTTTGAGATCGAGGGCCTGGAACAACTCTGTCGAAAGAATTATGGCGTATCGAGAAGTGAGATTAATGGCAGAACGTTGCAAGGAATCTCCAAAGATGCCTCTTTTCTGGAGGTCGGTTGCAATGCGGGGAATCAATTGTTGCTTTTGAAGCAAATGGGCTGGACGAACCTGTCAGGGGTTGAGTTGCAGCCTTATGCGCTTGAGATAGCGAGATCGCGCCTGCCGCAGGCGAATCTCAAGCAGGGCTCCGCGCTGGATATTCCCTGGCCAGACAGCTCTTTTGATGTTGTTTTTACCTCAGTCGTGCTGATCCACATTGCACCGCGAGACCTGCCTCAGGCAATGGATGAGATACATCGCACCAGTCGGCAATATATCTGGGGCCTGGAATATTATGCCCCTAACGCCACCGAAATCTTTTATCGAGACCACAGCCAGCTGTTATGGAAGATGGATTATGCGCGAATCTACCTTGATCGCTTCGACGATCTGGAACTGGTAAGAGAAGAACGCCTGAAGTATCTGGGCGACAAAAATGTAGATACAGCCTTCCTTCTTGAAAAGAGACACTAGGCCGCCGGAGAGTTGCTTGAGAATCGTCGCCATAGTCCAGGCTCGAATGGGCAGCACGCGCCTTCCGGGGAAAGTATTGCGGGACCTGGAGGGCGAAACCATGCTGGCCCGCGTCATGAGACGCCTAGGCCGGGCGCGTCGGATCGACTCGCTGCTCGTGGCTACGACAGACCGCGCTGCGGACGATGCCATCGTCGAAGAATGCAGGCGACACAAGCTTCCGGTTTTTCGTGGCGATCAGGATGACGTTCTCGACCGCTACTTTCGGGCCGCACAACTGGTTAAGGCCGACGTGGTGGTGCGAGTCACGTCCGATTGTCCGTTGATCGATCCGGAAATGACCGATCAAACGGTCGCAGCTTTTCTCGAAGCTCGTCCTGACTATGCCGCCAACAATCTCGTGCGCACTTATCCTCGGGGACTGGATACTGAAGTGTTTTCCATGGACGCTTTGGCAAATGCCTGGCAGCAGGCGCGCAAACCTTACGAGCGTTCGCACGTAACGCCTTACATTTATGAACATCCGGCAGATTTCAGGATACTCACCGTGACTGAAGATGCGGACTACAGCCACCATCGCTGGACCGTGGACACCGCTGAGGATTTGGAATTCGTGCGCACGATTTATTCCCGCTTCAAAGAAAAACCCGACTTTCTCTGGCGAGACGTTCTCGATCTAGTGGAACGCGAACCCCAACTGACAGAGTTGAACCGTTCCATCGAGCAGAAAGCCTTGCACGAGGGCTGATCGCCGCATTCTTGCGATGCCGCATTCTTACGATGGAGAGTGTGCATGATCCTGATCACCGGAGCGAGCGGGTTGCTCGGCGCTAATCTCATGATGGTGGCGCGGCAGCACGGCGTCGAAGTCGCCGGAATCTACCATGAGCACGCGATCCATCTTCCCGGAGTGGCGCTTTTTCGCGCCGATCTCACGAGCAGGTCCGCCCTCGAAGCCATCTTCGCGAAACTGAGGCCCGCAAGCGTGATTCACTGCGCAGCCGCCTCCCATGTGGACTGGTGCGAGGAGCATCCGGAGGCTGCGGCTGAACTGAACATCAGGGCCTCTGCCGCGATTGCTGAAATCGCGGGGAAAACGAATGCCCGTTTCCTCTATATCTCGACGGATTCGGTATTTGATGGACTTCGTGGCAACTATTCCGAAAGTGATGTCACAGCGCCCGTCAACACCTACGCCCAAAGCAAACTAGAGGGTGAGCGAGAGGCGCTGCGCTGCCATCCGTCTGCTGCGGTCGCGCGCATCAATCTCTATGGATGGAACGCTCGGAACAAGCAAAGTCTCGCAGAATGGATCATCGATCAACTCGGCGCGGGCCACGACGTACCCGGATTTACCGACGTGATCTTCAATCCGATGCTGGCCAACGATCTCGCGGTGATTTTATTGGAGATGGTTCGCCGCAATCTGGCTGGGATTTATCATGTTGCAGGTTCCGAGCCGGTCAGCAAGTTCAAGTTCGCCCGGCGCGTGGCGTCGGCGTTCGGCTTCGATCCTGCGAAAATTGTTCCTTCGCGAATTTCCGAGTCGGGCCTCAAGGCTCCGCGCCCGCGGAATACTTCATTGAACACCGAAAAAATCTGCGCCGAGCTCCGACGTTCCATGCCCGATGTCGATTCGGGGCTGCGAAAGTTCGTGGAATTGCGAAATGCAGGATACGTGGAGCGATTAAAGGGCCATCCGGCCGGGGTTTTGTCATGACGCTGAGGCTCGGGAGCAAAATTGTCGGCTTGGAGTACCCGACCTACTTCATCGCAGACATTTCCGCCAACCATGACGGCGATCTTGACCGCGCGAAACATCTGATCCGCTTGTGTGCCGAAGCCGGCGCCGATGCCGCCAAGTTTCAGAATTTTCGTGCCGCCAGAATTGTCAGCGACCACGGTTTCAAGACTCTGGGAGGCCAGCTTTCCCACCAATCGAAGTGGAATAAGACGGTTTTTGAGGTTTATCAGCAGGCCAGCCTGCCATGGGAGTGGACACCGGAACTGTTGAAGGAATGCAAAGCCTGCGGGATCGAGTATTTTTCTGCGCCCTACGATCTTGAAGCTGTGGACATGCTCGACCCCTATGTCAATCTTTTCAAGATCGGTTCGGGAGACATCACCTGGCCCGAAATGCTGCGGAAGGTGGCGTCGAAGCAGAAGCCGGTGCTTCTGGCGACCGGGGCGTCAGACATTGCGGAAGTCAAACGCGCGGTGGAACAAATTCTCCAGATCAATCCGAATCTGGTTCTGATGCAGTGCAATACCAACTACACGGCCAGCCTGGAGAACTTCCGCCACATTCACTTGCGGACGCTGGAAACTTACCGCGCGATGTTTCCCGATATCGTACTGGGATTGTCCGACCATACGCCGGGACACGCCACCACTTTAGGAGCAATAGCGCTGGGAGCACGCGTAATCGAGAAACACTTCACGGATGACAACGCCCGCGAGGGCCCCGACCATCCCTTTTCCATGACGCCGTCGTCGTGGCGCGAGATGGTCGACCGGACGCGGGAGCTTGAGAACGCGCTGGGTTCGTCCCAGAAGTTTGTTGCCGAGAACGAAAAGCAGACAGTCGTGGTGCAACGGCGCTGCCTGCGCGCGACGATCGACCTGAAAGCCGGAACCATCCTGCGGGAAAGCATGCTCGAAGCTCTGCGTCCCGCGCCGGCGGACGCGGTCATGCCCTTCGATCTGAGCCGCGTGGTCGGCAGAAGATTGAGTCGCGATCTTCCCCAAGGCGAATACCTGCGATGGAGCTGGCTTGCAGAGGCCGAAAGGAGCGCATGAAGGTCCTGTACTTTTCAGACAATGTCTCGGACCACAACCGGCGCTTTCTGGAAGCACTTTCGCAAGCCAAGCATGAAATATGGTTTCTCGATCCGACAACGGACAGTTTGCCGTTGAACTGGCTGCCGGAAGGTGTGCATTGGATTCAATCCCGGCAGAGACTGCAACGAGGCTTTGCTCCGCATCAGTTCGCCGGATTCCTGCCGGAGTTTCAAAGGTGGCTCGAAGTCATACGGCCCGATCTGGTTCACGCCGGACCAACGCACAATTGCGGCTACGTTACAGCGCTGGCGAATTTTCATCCCTGGCTGCTCACATCCTGGGGGTCGGACATTCTGTATCAAGCGGAACAGGGGCCGGAGTGGAGGCAGGCGACACAACTGGCACTTTCGAAGGCAGACGCTTTCCTTTTTGATTGCGATGCGGTTCGCACAAGAGCGAAGCGGTTGGCTGACATTGCAGATGACCGGATCGTGCAGTTTCCCTGGGGAATCAGGAACGGGACATTCGCGCCCGAAGGAACTCTGCCGGGTGCAGAAGAGTTCGCGCGTGAGCCAGGAACCCGCGTCTTCCTTAGTACCCGTTCATGGGAGCCTGGCTACGGCATTGACGTGCTGCTGGAGGCATTTCGGGGGGCTTTTCTCGCGGACCCCTCTTTGCGTCTCTTACTGCTGGGCGACGGTTCGGAAGCATCGCGGGTCAAAGATTTCATCGATGCGCATGGATTGCGAGAGGCGGTTCGCATACCCGGGCCCATTAACAAAAGCGACATGCCGAAATGGTTTCGCGCCGCGGATGTGTACGTGAGTTGCGCCCGGTCGGACGGCACCTCGGTTTCGTTGTTGGAGGCAATGGCGACTGGGCTGCCGGTTGTGGTTACGGATATCCCATCCAATCGCGAATGGGTGACTGAAAATCTGAACGGATGGCTGGCTCCGGCGAGCTCAGCAGCGGAGTTCGCGGACAAACTTCTGCGGGCGGTCCGGCTGAGTCCAGAAGAACGAATGCGCTTTGGCGCGAGAAATCGAACGATCGTGCGCGAGCGGGCAGACTGGGACCGGAATTTTCCCCGGCTCCTCGTAATGTATGAACACCTTGTCACGCTTCCGGCCAGGCGCTGACCGGCCGTTTTCCATCGTGGTGAAAGTAAGCAGCCAAGGGATTTGGCTCGATCTTGAGCCGCGCGCACGACCGTAAACGATGCTAGCCTGTTGACAGCCGGAAGGAACTTTTTCCACTACTCGATGCGAGTTCTTCTCATACACCCTGAAGACGGTTTGCAGGCGGCGCCATGGTCCTCGCGGAAATGGGACCGTGTGATCGATCTCGGCACCTCCGGGCACCAAGATTACGATCGCGTCGCGAGGAGGTTCGGTTGCGCGATCACGAGACTCGCCGAGTTTCGCGTCGACTTCCAGGAGATGCGCCGTGTCCGCGAATTGATCAGCCTCGGATTGAATCTTCTGAACGACCAGTTTGGCCTCGACTGGTGGGAACTGACTTCCATCGAAATCCACCAGCGGTTCGAAATCGCATTCCTGATGGGCGAATTGGCGAAAACGCTTGGTCCGGGCGATGAAGTGTGGGTTTCGCGCCCCGGCTTTCATGCCGACGTGTTGCGCCGGCCGCTGGGGTCCCGTCTGCGCACGTTCGCGCCAGCCGGCGCGCGCCGGCAAGGCAGATTTACGCGCTATCTTCGCGCGGCGCGGAAGTTCCCCGTGGCACAATTGCAGGAGATTTTCTGGGACAAGGCGGACCCCGGTTATCGGCTCCGCGGAAGGTTCAGCAGCCGGCCCAGGCCTCAAACCGGCAGCGTGGTCTTGTTGCCTACCTGCTATGTGAATGTGACCCGAACGGCGGCAGCCTACGCCCAGATTCTTCCGGACGCGAGATTTCTTCTCGTGACCACACGCCCCAGCGGCTGGACGAAGAATCTGCCCGCGAACGTTTCCGCGACCTGGCTCAGGCGGTATGCCTCCGCGCAAGTTCGATCTCGAACGGCCGAATACCGCGATCTCATGGCAGGGTGGAACCGGCTGCGGAGCGAATTGAATGCCGTTCCGGAATTCCGCGTGCTGTCGGAACTTGGCAGCTTCGATGCCGTCGTCCCCCAGCTTGCCGTGGGCCTCGACATTCGCGATGCATGGCTCAATGTGCTCGATTCCGAGCCGGTGAGCGCCGTGATTTGCGCCGACGATAGTAACCCCTTCACGCACATTCCGCTGCTGCTCGCCAGGGCCCGGAAACTGCCGGCCATAGCCTGCCATCATGGCGCGCTCGACGGCCGTTATATGTTCAAGCGCAGCCATGCCGATGTGCTGCTGGCCAAAGGCAAGATGGAAGAAGACTATCTGGTGCGGCAATGCGGCGTTCCGCGCGAGGTCGTCGAAGTCGGGGCGCCCGCCCGCCCAGAGCGGTCGCAGTCGTTCCCGCCGGCGGCCGGAAAGTCCGCCATTGTGTTTTTCTCGGAAGCCTACGAAGTGTCCGGAGGGCGAACTCGGAGCTTTTATGAGGATGTTCTGCCGCCGCTGGCAGACCTTGCGCTCGCGGAAGCAAAAACGCTTGTCGTGAAGCTTCACCCCTCGGAAAGCACAGCAGAGCGAAAAAGATTCCTGTCAGAAGTGCTCACCCCGGCGCAGATGGCGCGCGTGAAAATAGTGCAGGGAACGCTGAGCCACGAACTGCTGGACGACGCATGGTTCGCAGTAACCGTCATGTCAACCGTGGCGGTCGAGTGCGCGATGCAGAGCGTGCCTTGCTTCCTGTGCGCCTGGCTCGAAGCGTGGCCCTATGGATACGTGGCACAATTCGGGCGCTTCGGTGTGGGAATCCGCTTGGATCATCGTGAGCAGATCCGTGAGATTCCAGCGTTCCTGAGTCGCTATCCGATAAATATAAGAGTCGCCGAGAACTGCTGGGAGCCGATATCTCCGCGCCGCTTAAGCACCTTGCTTGGAATGGACCCAAGCGTGAAGCATCCCCAGAACGAAGTCGTGACAAGAATTGCATGAGCGCCACCGGAACATTGCCGATGCAGGCCTGTGCGGCATTGCGCGTTACCAGTTACAGGCTGAGCGGCTCGCATCCCCATGGTGCGATAGAGAAGTGATCATGAGAAATTCCCACCGGCCAATCAGAATCTGCGACCTCGAGCGCAAGACGCCGCCGGTTTTGGAACGGGTTGACAACCCATGAAGATTGTCAGCCCACTATTGAAGAAAGTGGTATATCCGGCGATGGCCTCGGCCGGGATTTTTCCCCGAACATCTGCCTCCGGTCTCGCCGTAGTGACTTACCATGGAGTGATCCCGGCTGGATATCGACCGGCGGACCCCGCTCTTGACGGAAACCTGGTCTCCGTCGAAATGCTGCGTCGACAGCTCCATCTGCTGAAGTCGCAATACCGCCTGATCTCCCCCGAAGAAGCGCTGGCCTGGCGGCAGGGAAATTTTCAGCTCCCCGAGCGAGCCGTACTGCTCACCTGCGACGATGGACTACTCAACTGCCTCACCGGCATGCTGCCGGTTTTGCTGGAAGAGCGCGCTCGGTGCCTTTTCTTTGTGACGGGCATCTCAGCTGCCGATGTTCGGAAAGAGCTCTGGTACGAAAATCTGTTCCTGATGCTGCTCCGTGCGCCCGCAACGTCGTTTGCGATTGCGCAAGACGGGATTGAACTGCGTGGTGAGTTGGGGTCGCGCGCGCAACGTCTCGCCGTTTGGTGGAGCATGGTAAAGCGCCTGTCGCAGGTTGCCAGCGATCGCCGCGACTCGTTTCTCTCTGCATGGCGGGCGCAGCTGGCATCGCCGAGTCTGGATCTGAAAGAAGATTCCATCGAGTGTCGCCGGTTCGGCTTATTGACTGGCGGCGAGCTTCGCGAACTCGCCGCAGCGGGAATGACGATCGGCGCCCACACCATGAGCCATCCCATGCTGTCGCAGTTACCGGCTGATATGGCCTACTTCGAAATCCACGACAGTCGCGCACAACTGGAGTCGCTCCTGACGCAGCCGGTGTGGGCCTTCGCGTATCCCTTTGGAAATCCGGAATCAGTGACTCCAGAGATTCTTGCCATGCCGCGAAAAGCCGGATTCGACGCCGCCTTTGTCAATTTTGGAGGAGGATTGGGCACCGCTCTTCCGGTTTTTGCTCTCCCCCGTGTCCACGTCACCGCAGAGATGAATTTGGCGGAGTTCGAGGCCCACGTCTCCGGCTTTCATGCCCGACTCCAGCGGACTGCCGGTCAGCAATCAGAAATACCAACCACGGTGCAGGCCTAGCCATGCGACTCGTCGTACTCGATGAAATTCCGGAAGACGATGGCCTTCGCCGGCAGTGGAATGCCCTCGCCCTGCAAATGCAGAGGCCACAGGTTTTCTATACCTACGACTGGTCGCTGGCGGTGCAACGCGCCTATCGCCAGACTTTGCATCCCTTGATCTTTCTGGCGCACGACGATCGTTCCCACGACAACAAAAACTCGCTCATTGGAATCGCGGCCCTGGCCACCGATGGCAAGGCGCACGCTTCGTTCCTTTGCGCGACCACCGGAGACTACTGCGATTTTCTGAGTTCCACAGAGCACAGGCCCGCATTCATCGCCGCAGTGCTTGCCGATTTGCGCCGGCGAAACGTCGAGAAAGTCACGCTGACGAACCTGCCGGCTGATTCCCCGACCGTTAGCGCTTTGCAGCGGGACGCCGCAGAAAGCGGCTATCGCAGCTTTGCCCGCACCGCCTACATCTGCACGCAGGTGGCCCTCGACAGGCTGGAACGGCGGCCCGCCGACAACAAACCTGTACTGCCGGGGAAAAAAATGGTGAGGCGGTCGCTCGCCGCGATGGGGAAGGAATCGCCGGTGCGGCTTGAACACGCGCGTTCCTGGGACGAAATCAGTCCGATCCTGCCGCAGTTCGTCGAGGCCCACATCGCTCGATTTGAGGCAACCGGTCGCGTCAGCAACCTGGCGCAGCCCGAACGCCGCAGATTTCTCGAGGAACTGACAAAACAACTCTCGCCCTACGGCTGGGTCGTGCTTACGCGCATGATGTCTGGAGACAGAGTCCTCGCATGGAATTATGGGTTTGTGTTTGAAGGGGTCTGGTTCTGGTACCAGCCGACGTTTGACAGCGCGCTGGAAAAGTATTCTCCGGGTTTTTGCCTCCTGTCGAAACTGGTCGAAGATGCGGCAGAGAATCCGGAGTTGCGGGCAGTTGATCTCGGCCTGGGCGCGGAAGAGTACAAGGACCGATTCGCCAACCAGACCCGCGAGACCCTCTATGTAACGCTGCGCGCGTCGGCGGTGCAGCATGTGCGCGAAATCGTTCGCTACCGGGCCGCGGAGATCGTGAAGGCTTCTCCCCGTGTCGAAGCTGCGGCGCGCGCGCTCCTGAAGCGCGTGCGCCGCCCGCCGAAATCTCCCTCGCAGAATGCGATGCCTGGAAAAGAGAGCATTTAAACTGGTGCAGCAAAATTCCGTCTCAACAGGGTTGACGCTCACTCCGTTGCGTCGCCGTAACTCGTGCACCCCGAAGCCGCGGGTGACTCTGTCGTATTAGGCGTGTGGAACCGCGTGGATCTCACACAAGCGAATGAGTGAAGACTGGCAATCCGAAATCGAGGAAGCGGCGACTCTCGAGGGCAGCCGAGCCGTAGTCGGCACCGCAAGCCACGATACATCCCTCGCAGAGGCGGCGAAGCCTACCTTCAAGACCGAGATGGGGCGCATCTCGCGGCAGTCGGGAATTGCTTTCGCCGGCACGATTTTCACCGCGCTCCTCGGCTATGGATTCAAGGTCTATCTGGCGCGGGTGTTGGGCGCCGAAGCGTTGGGCCTGTATGCCCTGGGCGTCACGATCATCAGCTTTCTCGGAATGGTCAATGTACTGGGCCTTCCTGAATCTGCCGTGCGCTTCGTCGCGGTGTATTCCGCTTCCAAGAGATTCCAGGAATTGAGAGAACTTCTGTGGAATGGCTCATGGATCCTGCTGGCTACGAATCTGGCGTTTACGGTCGTGCTACTGTTCGGCGGTCCATGGGTCGCCACGCGCTTTTATCATTCTCCGCGGCTCGCGCGCTACCTGCCGCTGTTTGCGCCGATCATGTTTACATCGGCGCTCAATCACTATTTTGGGAATGTGCTGGCGGGCTATCGCGAAGTGGGGCGGCGGACGCTGGTGACGAAATTCATCGCCAGCCCTATCACGATCGCCGTATCGGTCCTGCTGATTTCCCTAGGTGCCGGCCTGGGCGGATATCTTGTCGGGCAGATTGTCAGCGCACTCTGCGTCATGGTCTTCCTCATTTCCATGGTTTGGCGCGTGACGCCGGTCGAGGCGCGATCGCCGAACTGGCGAGAGCCGTGGATCCGGCGGGAAGTCTGGTCCTTTTCGGCGGCAATGTTTGGGCTTGGACTGGCGGCATTCTTTATAGGACAAATTGATCGGGTCGCGCTGGGCGTGTATCGCGGCGCTCAGGAAGTCGGAGTCTACTCGGTGGCCGCGGGACTGCTGGTCTACGAAGTCATAATTCTGCAATCGGTAAACCAGATCTTTGCGCCCGTCATTGCCGACGTTCACTCCCGCGGAGAGCATGCCCTTCTCGGGCGATTGTTTCAGACCCTTACCAAGTGGATCCTCGCCCTGACCTTCCCGCTGGCCATGGTTGTGATCGCTTTTGCAAGGCCGATCATGCGCATGTTCGGCCACGACTTCGAAGCTGGCTGGCCCATTCTTGTCATCGGGACCATTGGCCAATTGGTGAACTGCGGCGTCGGTTCGGTGGGCTATATGTTGTTGATGTCGGGCAATCAGCGCCGCCTGGTGCGGGTGCAGTTGGTGATGGCTGTCGTGATGGTTGTGCTCAGCTTCAGGCTGGTGCCGCTTTGGGGCGCTTTGGGGGCAGCGCTGGCTGCTGCCATCACCAACATCGTCCAGAATGTATGGAACCTGATCGAAGTTCGCAAGGCGTTGCATCTTTCGCCCTACAACCGCAGTTATCTGAGATTGGTACCATCGGTCGGAGCCGCACTTGCCGTGACGCTGCTGGTCAGCCGGGGCGAGGCCCTCTTACGCTCCGGATTCCTGGCAGTTCTGGTTGCGCTGCTGCTGGCCTATGCCGTGTTCGGATTGGTTGCGCTGCTCATCGGGCTGGACGCCGACGACCGTCTCGTCACCGATGCGATTTGGGCGCGTGTAAAGCCAATGCTGGGGCGATAGGGTTGGATCGGAAACCAGGTCCCAAGCGACAAGCGGCTTTGCCGCTCAGTGTCCCGCGGCGGCGGGCATTGTTATATCCTCAGGTGACTATTTCATGAACAGGCTTGAGGTCGGGCATCAAGGTCGCTCGCCGGTGACAGCATGGCAGAGTTGAGAACGGTCCAGTTGCCGGCGGACTTATGTGCCGCCGCCGAGAAAAACTTCAGCCATAAATTCGCCAGCCTGGAGGAACTCCTGATCTTTTTCCTCCAGGATTTGTCGCGCAACGACGCGCCAGAGGCCGATTCAGCCGAACAGAAACTGGTGGAAGACCGCCTGCGCGAACTCGGGTATCTTTGACCTTCACGGTGGCGAACGGGCCGGGCAAAATCATTCAGTGAACGTATGGAGACCCTGGATAGCGTCAATCGCGAGGGAAGGACCCGGCTTTTTCCTTCGTTGACCAATCCGAACTGGCTGGTGCTTCGCCGGCGTCGCGAGATCTTCCGCAAGCGGATCGATGGCCTGTCGCCCGGGCCTCTGGACGTTCTCGATGTAGGCGGACGCTTCCAGCCGTATCGCCCTCTGTTGGACGGGCGGGAGAAGAGTTATGTCTCGGTTGATTTACGGCGTTCGCCGCTGGTGAATGTTATCGCGCGCGGCGAGCAGCTTCCCGTGACCAGCGAAAGTTTCGATCTGGTCATTTGCACTCAGGTATTGGAATACGTTTGCGAACCCGATGTTCTGCTGGCGGAGATACGTCGAGTACTCAAGCGAGGAGGGTCTTTGTTGCTTAGCGCGCCGGCAGTTTTTCCTTACGATTCAAGTCACGATCTGTGGCGGTTCATGCCCGGCGGGTTGCGCTGGCTGCTGCGTTCATTTGCGACGGTCGAGGTCGAAGCTGAAGGCTCAAGTATTACAGGACTGTTTCGTTCTGCGAATGTGTGCGTTTTGAGCATCCGTCCGGCCTGGATCGCGGCAATTCTGCGGTACACGATGGTTCCTTTTTTGAATCTGACGGCTGTGGCTCTCGAGTCAGTCCTGGCTCCTTCCAACGATCAGTTTTCCGCCAACTTCAGCGTGTTTGCAAAGAAATGATAAATCCGGTGACAACCGCCGAAAGGCCGATCTCAGAGTCCGCCCTGCGTACGCTTCTTCTCCAATACCGCAAAGAAAACTGGAACGGCATCCAGACGGAAGCAGATCAACGAAGAGTCGTCGACGATCTCCTGCGGTCCGACCCGAGACTGCCCCTTCGCCACATCGAGCCGTACTTTTTCGTTTCGCCGCAGTCGCGGATCCTGGATCTGGGTTCGGGTATCGGCAGCTTTGTAGTGGCTTGCCGGGAGCAGGGAATGAAAGCGTTTGGAGTTGAACCGGACCGCATCGGAATGGGCGCGAAAATCACATCGCTCGGAATTGCGCGGCGCAGGCTCTCTGAGCCTGTATTTGCCAGCGGCGTTGGGGAAGCCTTGCCCTTTGCGGATGCCGTCTTTGATCTGGTCGTTATGAACCAGGTGATCGAACACGTGGCTGACCAGGCGCTGGTGCTGAAGGAGACCGTTCGCGTGCTGAAGCGTGGAGGCGCGGTTTACGTCGCCTGTCCGAACTATATGCGCTTCTACGAACCACACTACAAAATTTTCTGGGCGCCGCTGTTGCCCAAGGCACTGGGCCGTTTCTATCTGCGCCTGCGGCGGCGAAGCCCGGCTCTGCTGAATCAGCTGACTTACACCACAAATCGGCGCTTGCGCAGCTTATTTGCGGCGCTCGGCCCGGACTTTAAGGTTCTGGATCTGCATCGAGAGGACTTTCTCACAAAACGATCGGCTTCCAGCTTCACTGGAGCATCGACTCGCCTGGTCGCACGGCTCACCCATCTGCCCCTGCTTGGTCCCGTCTTGCTCCGGATGGTGTTGTGGTACGCGTCAATCTCCGAGGGCGGATGCGAAATGTTGATTGTTCGCACGCCAAAGGCTGCTGTATGAACTTTGCGCGCAAAGTCTGGCAGCGCTCCCAGGACCTGCTTCCCATTTCCGGCTTCTATTTCGACCGTCCGCTTGTGCTGCTGCAAAGTGACGACTGGGGGCGGGTCGGCTTGCGGGACCACGAGGGATTGGAAGAGCTTCGCGCCGCGGGACTCCGGCTCGGGGAACGCCCCAATGATTTCTACACCCTGGAAACCGCCGAAGACTTGTGCCGCCTTCAGGCAGTTCTTTTGCGCCACCGGGATTCCAGCGGCCGCCA
This sequence comes from Candidatus Sulfotelmatobacter sp., assembly GCA_036490405.1. GTDB lineage: Bacteria > Acidobacteriota > Terriglobia > Terriglobales > Acidobacteriaceae > Sulfotelmatobacter. The sequence continues at coordinate 36,235 of DASXDY010000031.1, forward strand.
TCCCTGTCTGGAGATGAATTTCATCGTCGCCAATCTCGATTTTTCCAAAATGAGAGAGGAGGGCTGGCGGGCGGCCCGGTTCCTGCCACTCTGCGACGGCCTTCCCGATGGATGGAATCGTCCCGGGCTGATGGCGGCTTACAATGCCGGGATCGCAGCAGGAGTTTTTCAACCTGCGCTTCACGGCAGTTCGCATTTCTGCCCGGACGCCGTCGAACGCAACGCAAATGCAGCCGGAGAGCGCGCCGGTCTGTTGCACACGCTTTGGCAGGCGGGAACGCCATATATTCATTGGCGCATGCCGTGGATTGGCTACGAATATTGGGATCCGGAGCAGAAAGAGGAAGAAAGATTTCTACCCATAGACACGCAGCGCGATTGGATCGGCAAAGCGGTCGGCATATTCGCCCGGACATTTGCTTCGCTGCCGCGTTCCGCCTGTGCTCCCGGTTATCGCGCGAATGATGACACGCAGCAGGCCTGGGCGCAGCATGGGATTCAGATTTCACAGAACGGCCCCGGCGCGCCATTGCCCCCACACTTCGGTCGAAATGGGGTGCTCCAGTTGTCGCGCACGATTGAATTCGAGCCGGCTACGGACCCCAATTTTTCCCTGGAGATGTGTTTGCAACAGGCCGCCCGTTGTTTCCAACATGGACTTCCTGCAATTGTCTCCGTCCACTCCATCAACTTTCATTCGACTGTCCAGGATTTCCGCAGCCGCACGCTCCGGTGTCTCGATGAATTCCTCACCGAAATCGAATCAAAGCACGCTGATGTGTTGTATCTTCGCGACGAGGATTTGTACGAACTGGTACAGAGCGGATCGCAAGAAACAGAGCAGGGAAACGCCCGCTTGCACGTAATCACGAAAAGGTTCACGAGAACGTTCGCGCGGAGGGCCGTTTAGATGGGACGGCGAAAGTCCATTTTGCTGGTGACCGTGGATTGCCTTCGCGCCGGACACGTTGGCTTCATGGGATATTCCCGCCCAACCACTCCCTTCCTCGACGCGCTGGCCGGCGAGAGTATTGTCGTTTCTGACGCGATTGTAGCGGGTGCGCCAACTTATTACTCTCTCCCGGCAATTCTGGCTTCACGTTATCCGCTGGCACTGGGCCGCGATGTCGTTGGCCTTGCTCCGGGGGAGCCGACGATCGCGACAATTCTCGAAAACGCCGGATATGCGACCGCCGCATTCGCCGCCGGCAATCCCTACATCTCTTCGCGCTTTGGCTATGACCGGGGCTTCGAGACCTTCCGCGATTATCTCCAGGCAGACCTCGTACCCCGTGAAGAAACCGCACCTGCCGAGAACAGTCTCACATGGGCCAATCGCCTCAATCGCCGCCTTCAGCAACATCGCAGGAGCATGGGGCCAGTGCGGCCGCTGTATGACGAGCTGTATTTCCGCTACTGCCAGCGCGTAGTCCCGAAGCCGTCGTCCCTCGACTCTCTGCGAAGATTCCCGGCGGCGAATGAGATTGTGAACGACGCCAGAACGTGGCTGGAATCTGTCGGGGAGCGTCCGTTCTTTCTCTGGCTGCACCTGATGGATCCGCACTCGCCGTATTATCCGAAAGACGATGCGCTGGAACTCATGGGCCAAAATACTGTGACGCCGGTGCACGCCCGATATCTGAATTCCTACTGGAACCGCTCCGACCTCGGGCCGCGGCGCCTCCAAAGCCGCCGCCACGAAATCGTCGCCCTTTACGACGCGGGCATTCGCTGGGTGGATGAACAATTGCGCCGCCTGGTGGAATCATTACGCGCCGCCAACCGTTGGGACGACTGCATCTTCGCCCTCACGGCCGATCACGGAGAAGAGTTCCTGGAACACGGCGGCCGGTATCATCCGCCGTCCAATCTAATGGAAGAGTTGATTCACGTACCTTTGCTGTTGCGGGCACCGGGGAATCCCGGGCGACCGCCGGCAAAAGGTCCTTTCAGCTTGATCCACCTCGCGCCGACACTGCTCGATTGCGCGGGAGTTCCTGCGGTCAGGGAATTTCAAGGCCGAAGCCATTGGCCAGATTTTCAGAGCGGCGAACGTTTGGACGGCGTGGCGATCTCCGAATGCATCGCGGACTGCACCAACCCATTCCGCGCCGATGCGCGAATGGGGCCGCGAGTGCTGTCGGTGAGGGAATCGCGCTACAAGCTGGTGCTGCATTTCCATCCCGCCGCGGAGAGCCTTTACGACCTGGAGGCAGACCCCGGCGAGCAGTCGCCGCTTTCTGAGGCGGCGCAAAAGCCGGTACGCCGCAGATTGCTCGAAATCGCGCGCCAACACCTGCTGCGCTCCCGCGAGCAGCGGGACTGGCGTTCGCGTATACAGGCCCGCTGGCGTGAGCTTCAGCTAGAATGGACGAAACCAGCAGACAAGGCCGCGCCCGTGGCTTCCTGATCCGCGACTGGCCATCTTGAACCAGGCATGATCAAGCTCTTTACCCCGTCGTTCGCCGACGAAGCTGACACCAACGCGCAGAATCTTTCCGTCAAGGAGATTGTGACGCGCATCGATCCGGATCGCATATCCGTCACCATGTTTCACGAAGGGGACATGATCGATCCGCGTATCTCTTCGCGACGCAATACCACGCTGCTGCGCTGGAGAAAACATGGCAACACCTGGCGCACGGCGTTGCGGCTGATGAGAAATACGCCGGATGTCTATTTTTTCCCGCGAGAAGGGCCAC
>DASXDY010000057.1:0-22709 GCA_036490405.1 Candidatus Sulfotelmatobacter sp.
TCCATCACCCACTGGCACGGAACGCAGGAGGGTTTCGCCGGCCGCAAGCCGATTGATGAGCGCATCGCCAAAGCCAAGAGAGTGAATTAGGTTCGATCTTCGGATCTAGAATCTGGCGGGTTTCGAGACCTGCAATCCTTCTTGTTTACCTCAATGGCTTGAAACACCGAGTCAGTGCTTGGCTTCATCCGGCGAAGGCTTCAGATATTCGGGGTGTTCCCTTTCGATCTCACCCGCGATCTCACCTCCGAGTTTTGCGCCCAGCTTGCTACACTCGCCGACCGAATCCGCTAAAACGGAAGGCATAATAGACGTCAACTTCTCCGTCAGCGCGGGCGACAGGCTCGCGCCGGCAGGAGCTTGCTTCTGTAAGCCAATAAGTTCATTTATTTCCGCGTCGGTGAAGTACTTTTCATACACACGAGCGTAGACATCGAGATGGTCGTCGATGTTTGTCCGTTCCTGAAATCTTCTTCTCCATTCTTTCCCGAACTCAGGCGTGCATCGCGGACAGCGATCCATCATCATCTTTTGGGCTTCGTCGAGCAGGCTCGCGAAATTGTCCTGAATTCGTTGTTTTGCGCCGCTGACTTCAACCAGTTTGATGGCGTCCGCGTGGAGTTTGGGGTCAACGCTCTTGCTGGCACTTGCCTCATCTTTCGCCGGCGCTTTGGCAGCGGGAGATTGCGCCTTTGCCGAAAGGGCCAAAGCCAAGAGCAAAAGAGTCCATTTCATGCCGGAAGTATAGCAATCACAGAGCGACGATCGAAGTAACCGTCGTGCATTGGCAGTGGCCTTCACGCCTTTTTTGGCGTCCCGTCGATTGCTGCCGGCTGCGAATTCCTGCCCTTAACGTCCTCATTCCAAACTGCCTAACCCCCGCAACATACTCGGAAGTTCAGTGTTTACATGGGAGGAACGTAACAGGCCGAAGGCGGATTTTTGCGTCACAATGGCGGTACGAACGCGAAATTCTCCGTTCGACCTCTCGGGAACCAGCAGGAAAGGGCCATCAAGATGAACCGACTTACGATTCAGTCCACACTTCAGCGGGGCGTCCTTCGCTGGGCAGTGTTGGGACTCCTCCTTTTCTCTTTCGCCGCAGCTTCGTACGCGCAGGTTGCGGTTGGCATTTCGGTTCGCTTCGGCCCACCGGCCATTCCAGTGTATGCACAGCCTATCTGCCCCGGGCCAGGCTATTTCTGGACCCCCGGTTTTTGGGCCTGGAATGACGACGGCGGCTATTACTGGGTGCCTGGAACCTGGGTCGTGGCGCCGGTCGGCATGCTATGGACGCCCGGCTACTGGGGTTGGGGCGGCGGGTTCTATGCGTGGCACGCGGGCTACTGGGGACCGCACGTCGGCTTCTATGGCGGAATTAACTACGGCTTCGGATATACCGGCGTCGGCTTTGGCGGCGGCGAGTGGCGCGGGCGCGAGTTCTTCTACAACCGCTCGGTCACCAATGTAAGCGTCACCAACGTGACCCGCGTCTACAACCGCACGGTGATCGTCAACAATTCGCATGTGAGCTACAACGGCGGCGCGGGCGGAATCAATGTCCGCGCGACCCGGGAAGAGGAAAATTGGGCGCATGAACGGCACATGGACGCGCTCGATGTTCAGAGGGAACACCAAAACGCTGCTGTACGCAATCGCGAGAACTTCGCCTCTGAGAATCACGGGCGCCCGATGTATGCGGCAACGGCCCGGCCCGGCGATTTCAGCCGCAGGTCGGCTGTAGAAGCTCGCGAGGCCGGCGGGGAATATCATGCGCCGGCAATGTCGCCGCGGGAAGCGCGGGTTGGTGGGGACAACCGTGGCGGACGGCCCAATGAGGGATTCCGGCCGTTCACGCCGCCGAACAAGGGCGGATCGCCGGAAAACGAGCATCGCAACAACGATTCCCGTGTCGAGAGTCGCGGGAATGACAATCGGCCCAATGAAAACCGCGGCAGCGAGGTTCATAACAACGTGAGCCGTCCGCAGAACCAGATGCACGAACAGCCCAAGCAGAGCGAACGTGCTCCGCAGCGGGAGAGCAAGCCGGCCCCGGCGCCGAAGCACGAGAATCCTCCGAAGGACGACCATCACCGGGGGCGGTAGGCTGGAGCGGCAGGCTTGGGGCGGTAGGCTTGGAGAAGATAGGTGCGAAGTAAGCGAAGGCCGGCCACGAGCCGGCTTTCGCTCTTACGCTAATTTTTCTGCAAGCCGGGTCACGGCTGGCGTTCTTCCGGGGAATCAGACTGATTGGCTGAGATGGTTCCGGGGCCGTGTAACGCATGTACCGAAGTGCACGGACCTCGAATCTTCTCTGCTACAATTTTCGGATACGATCCGACGCAATACTTTAAGAACTGGGGCGCCCAAGGAGTCTCGAAGATAATGTCTGCCCGTACATCCAAGCTCCGACTGATCGGCGCCTTTGCCGCGCTTGCGACCCTTGCCCTGGCTGTCAGCTGCACAGGATTCTTCGTAAACCCGACGCTGACCGGAGTTTCGGTGGGACCGCAGAGTCTTACCCTCAACATCAATCAGACATTCCAAATGTCAGCCACCGGCACCTACAGCGACGGAAGCCAGAAGGCGCTGACTTCAGGTGTGGTGTGGGCTTCGAGCGATGCGAGCACGGTATCGGTCGGCCAAGCTTCCGGAATCGTGAGCGGTCTTCAGACGGGGTCGGCGACGATTACGGCTGCCTCGGGAAGTTGCTCAGCCTGTTCCGGTTCGACGACTGTCACTGTGGCCCTGACGGGCGTGACGGCGATTATTGTGAGCCCGAGCAACGCGAGTGCCACACAAAATGGAAACCCGGCCCTCTTCACAGCGACGGCCCAGCCCGCCAACATCGACATTACTGGTTCCGGCGCGATTTGGAATGTCCATGATCCCAGCGGGAACGACGTGACAGCCGACTTCACGCTCAGCTTCGACGGTTTGAATGAAGACATCACGCCGCTCTCCACGGCAACGCTGCCGTCGTATACAGTCGTTGCGTCTTATCCGGGAACGACAGCGACCGGTACGGCTACGCTTAGTGTTACGCCGTAGTTGTTGTAACGCGGGCTGCAGAGATCAGCTAGCCGAGTACCAAATTGAGACCTGCAGCCTCCACGAAGGCCCGAAAATCCCGGTCTCGGGTCAAAAGCGAAACTCCACGATCCATGCAGGCTTGGGCGATCAGCGCATCGCCCAGCCGCGCCTTGCGGCGCTTGGAGAGGACTCTAGCTCGCAAGGCTCCCGCCCGTTGCCAGTAGCCCGTCTCGATCTCAATTGCAGGGGCATCGCAAAGAGTATCTGCCACGTCGCCCGAAGCGCCGGGTCGCTTAACAACCCGGTAAGCACAAGCGGCACCATCAGAAGTTGCCGATCTTCCAAAGCTTGATCGAGGAGCCGCGTGTCGTCGGCTTCGTCGGCTTGCAGGAAAGCGATCCATGAACTGGCGAATCGTTCCTAGAGGGTGCGGGAAAACCCCTCAAATGCTTGCAGTGCCGTGGAAGAGCGGCGCTTCAGCGCCGCGTAAAGCGTGCACAATCAATTCGGGCTTTAAGCCCCGGTGGTCACTTTTGGCCGGCGATCAGAATTTTTCCGCTGCGGCTAAAGCCGATTCTTCCTTTCCCGCGAGTACGGCATGCCTGAAGGCATGCCCTGATACGGATCGAAGCGATCTACCGAGGATTTTCTTCCCGGCTGACCTTCTCGACTTCGCGGAACACGCGCAGCAGATTTCCGCCGAGGATTTTGTGAATGTCGTCGGCGCTATAGCCGCGGTCTAAGAGCGCCTGTGTGATCTTCGGCAAATCCGCTGCCGAATCGATGCCTTGCGGCGTTGCGCCGCTTACGCCGTCGAAGTCGGAACCCAGGCCGACATGATCGATCCCAGCGACTTTTGCAATGTGGTCGATGTGGTCGATCAGCGACTTCAGCGGCGGACGGGGAATCTTGGCCAGCCACTCTCGCTCGATGCGGTCCAGATCTACGTAGCTCGGTTCTTTGCCCTCCGCCTTTAGTTTGTCGGAATAGGCTTTCACGGCTGCCGCCTCGTCATTTTTTTGGGCTTCGGCGGCCTTGCGGAAGTTTTCGTCAATGAATCCGTTGAAAAAGTTGACCTGCACCACTCCGCCGTTTTTCGCGACCGCGCGCAGCATATCGTCGGTCATGTTGCGCGGAGCGTTCGTCAGGGCGCGCGCCGACGAGTGCGAGGCGATCAGCGGGGCCTTCGTGGTAGCGATCGCGTCCCAAAAAGTCTTGTCGGCGACGTGCGAGATATCAACCATCATGCCGAGACGGTTCATCTCCAGCACAACCTGCTTCCCGAAATCGGTGAGGCCATTGTGGTGCTGGACTTTCTCATCGTTGATGTCGCCCGAGGAGTCGGCCCACTCGTTTGTGTTCGACCACGAAAGCGTCATGTAGCGCACGCCGAGGCGGTAGTAATCGCGCAGCAGGTGCATGTCGGCTTCGATGGAGTGTCCGCCTTCGATGCCCATGAGCGCGGCGAGTTTGTGCTCTTTATGTGCGCGCTCGATGTCGGCGGTAGAAAACGCCATCATCATGCGGTCGGGATGCTTCGCCGCCTGTTCGTAGACGGAATCGATCAGATCGAAGGTGTGCTTTGCGAAGTGTCCCTGGTTGGTCTCGGGCTCGACCCAGATAGAGAAAAACTCCGCGCCCAGATTGCCGCGCTTGGCCTTGTCGAGGCTGATGTGGCCGTTGTCGTTTGGGTCGGTCGAGCCGATGTCGAAGCCTTCGTCGAGAAAGCGCTGCGGAGTGTCGGCGTGCGTGTCGATAATCAGCGCAGAGTCGTGAATCTTCATCGCGGCGGCGCTGACGGGCGCGCCCGTGGCTGGAGCCTGAGCGATGGCGAATGACGAGGCAAGGAGTACGGTGAAGAGAAGGCTTATTCGCATGGTTTGTTTTGGCCTGTTTGGCGGCGGTTCTTGATTGTATAAGGGAGTGCGGCGCCCGCGAAAACGAAAATCAAGAGCGATTACCACAGAGGCCACAGGGGAGCACAGAGGACGTTTCCTCCGTGTTCCTCGGTGCCCTCTGTGGTTAAAGGTTTTCGAGAGTCGCAGCTACACACGAATCGAAAGACTGATCGGTATCAACCACGATCCTGGGCAACCTGATGGTCTCGAAACGCGCTTTCACATCAAGGTAAAGCTGGAAGTCGCGATTGCCCGCGGGATGGCTGTTCTGCGCCGCATCGGCTTCGAGCCGTTTGCGCGCCGTTTCTTCCGAGCAGATGCATTCGATGATGCGCCAGGGCTGGTGCAGGGCTCCTGCAGCAGTGATCACGTTTTCAATCTGATATCTCCGCGAGAAGGGACGGCCATCGAGAAATATCCTGCGCTCGCGATGGTGCGAGAGCAGATAGCCCGCGGTCTCGAGCATCAACTGAATCACGAAATCATCCTGCCGAGACGAATATTCGATTTCTTCAGCAGTGAAGATGACGTGCCGAAACTCATCCTTGCTCAACACGCGGCCCGACGTCCGCCGGGCCAGTTCGCGGGCCAGCGTGGATTTGCCCGTGCCGGGCAGTCCCGCCATCAGGATGATCATAGGAAGGAATCGTAAAGGATTTGCCGGAGAATTTGGGCCAGACTGCACCTCAAATAAAAAGCCCGGACCGAAGTCCGGGCCTCATCGAATCCAGGCGTGAGAAGATCTAGTTCGTTCCGCTGCCGAGTGCGACCTCGGTTACAGGCAGCTCCTGCTGCTGGTCCTGGTCCGGACGATCGGTATCCGGGCGCTCCATTGGAACGATGGTCTGGGTCTCGCGCCACTCCGCGTAGTGGCCGCTGACCATGATGTGGAAGCACCAGTGGCGGCGCTCTTCCTCCGGTTCCACCAGGCCAAGCGCCTTCATATAGAACAGGTAGTGTTCCATCCAGGAAATCTGCTGTTTGCTCAGGCCGCGCCGTTGAAGGTCAATGGTGACTCCGGCCAGATGCGAAGAAGCGGTCTCGCCCTCCGCGGGTGCAGCATTGCGGTTGTGGCGGCGCAGCTTCTTCTGCACCTTCACGGTCCTGACGGCGGAATTCAACTGAATCTGCGCGTGAAAACGGTTGTAGTACGCCTGGCTCAGATCGTTGACGAAATCCAGCGTCCACGGACGGCAATAGCGCCGTGAAGGATCGAGTGACGGCTCAATCTTCAAGCTCTCGTTGGCAACGATCGGCAACAAAGAACCGTCCGCCTTCAGGGCTTCGAGTTCGGTCTCATCCTGAATTCGCGGCAGTTCGAGGCGGTCAATTTCAGCATTCTGGATCAGAAGCGATTCGTGCGAAGGCCGGAACATCGGATTCCAGCGCAGCCAGCGAAGATGGCGGCGGTGCGTCCGCTGCAAAGTAGCGTGATGCACGGCGAAAGCCGGGCACGAAAATCCCGCGCATACGAGCGCGAGGAGGAAGAGGGGCGTGATTTGTGTTCTGACGAAGTGTTTCACTTTATTTTTTGGCGCGGATTAAATCCGTCTCACTTCTGCCGAGTAGCGGCTATTCTAAGCCATGGTGTCAAGGGCTACCTACCCCTATTCGTGCCACATCCGGCGTTACGCGAGTACTAGACCCATGTCTACCGATTGCGGTTACTGCCTGGTTACTATTGCCCGAAATGCCAGAGGCTTGCGGTAGATAAGGCAGGTGGCGGGCCATTTCACGCGGGCTCGCCGATCTTCTATATGTCGAGTGACAGCTACAACTTCGGCGGACGTTCTACGACTAGCGGACAATGGGGCTTGTGTTCAGTGACAATTTTCAGCGCCGTAAAAGGTCACCTAAGGCCTGTTTCATGACTTCGCCGCCAACTTCCGAAATCGATTTCGTCAGCGGAATGTCCTTGGGGCAGACCTCAACGCAGTTCTGGGCATAGCCGCATTCCTGAATGCCGCCGTCGCCCATCAGCGCGGCCAGCCGGTCGTGCTTCAGCGCTGCGCCCGTGGGATGAGTATTAAAGAGGCGAACCTGTGAGATGGTGGCCGCGCCCACGAAGTTCGTGGAGTCGTTGAATTGCGGGCAGGCCTCCATGCAGCAGCAGCAGGAGATGCAGCGGGACAGAGGATAAGCGGCTTCCTGCTCTTCGATCGAGAGCCGCGGCCCGGAGCCGAGGTCGTAGGTGCCGTCGATCGGCACCCAGGCTTTGACCGCCTTAAGATTTTCAAAGATCACGCTGCGGTCCACAGCCAGATCGCGCACCACAGGAAACTTTGTGAACGGTTCCAGACGGATCGGCTGCTCGAGATTGTCGATCAGCGCTGAGCAGGCCATCCGCGCCTTGCCGTTGATCAGCATGGCGCACGATCCGCATACTTCTTCGAGGCAGTTCGAGTCGTAGGTAATCGGAGTGGTCGCCTTGCCATCTTTGGTGACGGGATCGGCGGCGATGTCCATGAGCGCCGAGGTCACGTTCATGTTCGGCTTGTAGGGAATGGAGAACTCCTCCCAATGCGCTTTGGCGGAGGGAGAAGCTTGCCGCTTGATCTTTATGATTACGGTTTTGTCAGCCATTATTATTTGTAACCTTTAGCACTTGTCATCCTGAGCGAAGCGAAGGATCTATGTACTCTGCCGGCGTCGAACTGCATAGATCCTTCGGCGCAAAAAACGCGCCTCAGGATGACAAACTAAGATCAATACTTCCTCGGGCGTGGCGGAATCAGCGATGCATCCACGGGTTCGAACTCGAACTTCGGCTCATCCGCATCCGGCGCGAAATACGCTTTCGTGGTCTTCATCCAGTTCTTGTCGTCGCGCTCGGGGAAATCTGGCTTGTAGTGCGCTCCGCGCGATTCATCGCGCATGCGGGCGCCCTGCGCGATCACGCGCGCCAGTTGCAGCATGTTGTAAAGCTGCCGCGTAAAGACCACCGTCGTATTCGCCCACTGCGTCTTGTCGCTAAGATTGATCTTGCGATAGCGCTCGAGCATCTCGACCAGCTTGGCGTCCGTCTGCACGAGGTTCTTGTTGTAGCGGATGACCGTGCAATCCTTGGTCATCAATTCACCGAGTTCGCGCCACAGCTTGACCGGATTCTCGGTACCTTGATTGTTCATCAGCAGGGCATTCGATTCTTCCTGACGCTTTTTCTCGGCATCGAAGCAGCCGTTTCCGTCGGGCTGCGCCTGCAAGCCTCGGGCATAGTTCACCGCGTTGGGCCCGGCGACTCCGCCTCCGAAGATGCAGGAGACCAGCGAATTCGCTCCCAGGCGATTGGCGCCGTGGTACTGGAACTCGCACTCGCCCGCCGCGTAGATGCCGGGAATATTCGTGGACTGCTTGTAGTCCACCCAAAGGCCGCCCATGGTGTAGTGCATGCCGGGGAAAATCTTCATGGGCGTATCGCGCGGATCGTCGCCGACAAACTTCTCGTAAATCTCGAGAATACCCTCGAGCTTCTTGTCGAGAATCTTGCGGTCGATGTGCGTCAGGTCGAGATAGACCATCGGCTTGCCGTCGATGCCGAGGTTGTACTCGAAGACCACTTTGAAGATGGCGCGCGTCGCCACATCGCGCGGCACAAGATTGCCATACTTGGGGTACCACTCTTCCAGGAAGTACCAGCGCTCGCTGGCGGGAATCGACTTCGGGTCGCGCTTGTCACCGGCATTTTTCGGTACCCAGACGCGTCCGCCTTCGCCGCGTGCGGATTCCGACATGAGGCGCAGCTTGTCTTCACCCGGAATGCAGGTGGGATGCACCTGAATGAATTCGCCATTGGCGTAAAACGCGCCCTGCTGATAGAGCGCCGACTGGGCCGATCCTGTGCATACGACAGAATTTGTAGACTTGCCGAAGATCGCGCCGTTGCCGCCGGTGGCGATGATGATCGCATCGGCAGGGAAGGTGCGCACTTCCATCGAGCGCAGATCCATCGCGCAGATGCCGCGGCAGACGCGGTTTCCGTCGAGTACCGCCGACAGAAATTCCCAGTGCTCGTATTTCTTGACCTTGCCTTCGGTCTCGTAACGTCGAACCTGTTCATCGAGCGCATAGAGAAGCTGCTGCCCAGTGGTCGCTCCGGCAAAGGCTGTGCGGTTATATAAAGTTCCGCCGAAGCGGCGAAAGTCGAGCAGTCCTTCCGGCGTGCGGTTGAAGGGAACGCCCATGCGGTCGAGCAGGTCGATGATTCCCGGCGCGGCGTCGCACATGTTCTTGACGGGAGGCTGGTTGGCGAGGAAGTCGCCGCCGTAAATCGTGTCGTCGAAGTGCTTGTAAGTCGAGTCGCCCTCGCCCTTGAGGTTTTTCGCGGCGTTGATGCCGCCCTGCGCACAGACTGAATGCGAACGCTTCACCGGGACGATGGAGAACAGGTCGACATGGCCGCCCATCTCGGCGATCTTGATTACCGCGGACAATCCCGCCAGCCCGCCGCCCACCACAATAATTTTTGGAGCCGCTGCCATCTCTATCCTTTAGCGAAGCTGAGTAATGTTCCGGTCGTTGATCGTTCCGGAATCAATCGGCTGTTGCGGCCGCGAACGGAAGGACGTCAAACTGGCCAATCCCGCGGCGGTCAGCACAAAGAAAAACACCAGACAGATTGCGAGAAATCTTTTCTGCGCCTTCTCACCGGAGACGATGCCCCACTTCGCCGAGAACAACCAGATTCCGTAAGCGAAGTGCCACGATGCAGCGACCAAGCCGACCACATAAAAAAGAAACAAGGGCGTATGAAAAACTTCGGCCTGCACTTTGCCAAACGACGCCATCGGATTCTCGTGCAGATCGACGCCCGTGAAACGCATCGTCCACGTATGCCAGACGATGTAGGCGAAAGCGATGCCGCCGGTCCAGCGCTGCAACGTGTACATCCAGTTGCCCGACCAGGGATACGACATCGTATTTCCATCGCCGCGGAACCAGATGTAGAAGCCGTAAAGGGCGTGAAACGCGATGGGCAGCCAGATGCCGAAGAGTTCGAGCAGGAAAACCAGCGGAAGATTGGCCAAGAAACTGACCTGGCGGGCATAAGCTGCCGGGCCGCTGATGGCGGTCGCATTGGAAACCAGAATATGTTCGAAGAGAAATGCGCCGACGGGGACGATTCCCGACAACGAGTGCAGCCGGCGCAGGAAAAACGAAACTCCCTGGCCGGCCCGCAGCGGCGCTACTCCTTGCCTCAGAGCGGGAGCAGAAGAACTGGCTGACGCCACGAAACGCTCCTTATGAGTTCAACCCTTATGAGTCCGACCTTACGACTCCAACAACGACAAGATAACTTTTCATTATCGTGCCCGCGAAGAAGTGAAGTCAAGAAAGCGAAGGTATGGGTAGTGGCGCAGTTTGAATTTCAGAAGGATTACTTGCTCGTCCTCGCGGCGAAGGATCTCCCGCCACGACGCTGTGTGCCACGGGAGATCCCTCGGCCCACTGGAAAGAACGCGGGCACTTCGGGATGACGCCCTGTGGGATCCAGGATTCAAACTGAGCAACACCAGGGTGTGTCTTAGGAGATGTATTGCGGATCAATCGGGAGCCAGTCCCGCGGAGAGTTCATCTTCAAGCAGTCGGCGTAGTTTGGCGAACGACTCCACAACAATGTCAGCGCCCGCGGACTTGAGAATTTCCGCGCTAAAGGTTGTGGTGATTCCTACGGCAAGACATCCCGCGGATTTTGCGGCGCGCAGGCCGTTGACTGAATCTTCGATGATCCAACAATCCGCCGGACCCAGGCGCAAGTCCCTCATCGCAACCTGAAACACTTCCGGATCGGGCTTAGGCCGTTGATGGCGCCCGCTATCGACAACCGATTCGAACAAATTGCCGACTCCCAGCACTCCGAATGCGACGCCGCGGTTGTAAGGGGTAGAAGACGTGGCCAGAGCAATCCGGAAATGCGTCCTGGCCCAGCGGATAAACGCCGCCGCTCCCGCTACTTCTTGCAGTTCATGGTGAATGGCCCGATACAACTGGCTCTTGCGTTCGATCAGTTGCGGAAACTTCTCCGGCACGCCCTTTTTCTCGACAATTTCGCGCAGCCCGATTTCGTCAGGCCTGCCCTTGAGCTCGTCGTACACGGATTCGGGCACTGCGATTCCGATTTCGGCCAGCGCCTGTTCCTTTGCCCGCCTGTGCAGAGGCTCGGAGTCAACCAGAACTCCGTCGAGATCAAAGATCAATGCGACGGGCAGACGCAGGTTTCCGGTCGTCACGCCATGCTCCCCGAAGACTTCCCTTCCGATTGATGTTCGTACCAGCTGAGAAGCGCCCGAAAAGCTGCGCCCCGATGGCTGTATTGAGCCTTTTCTTCGGCGCTTAGTTCCGCGAATGTTTTTTGGATCTCCGGAAAATAAAAGAGCGGATCGTATCCGAAGCCGTTGGTTCCGCGGGGCGCGTCGAGAATGGTTCCTTCGGCCATACCGCGAAAAATGCCCAGAGTTTTTCCATCGCGCGCAGCGGCCAGCACGCAGACGAATCTGCCAGTGCGTTTTTCTGCGGGAACATTTTTCAATTCGCGCAACACTCGGGCATTGTTGGCTTCGTCATCGGTGTTGGCGTCGGCGAGGTGGGGTTGATCGGCGGCATAGCGGGCGGAGTGCACGCCGGGTGCGCCGTTCAAGGCATCCACTTCCAGCCCCGAGTCGTCGGCGACCACAATCTGTGCGGAAGCGTGCAGGCTGTATTCTTCTGCTTTCTTGCGGGCGTTGTCTTCGAATGTAAGACCATCCTCAACGACAAGCGGCAGGGAAGCGAAGCCGGGAATGCCCGCGACCTCGATGCCGTGCCCGCGAGCTGCTCCAGCAAAGTCGCATAGTTTCCCCGCGTTGGAAGTCGCAATCAAAACTCGCCGCATTTTACCCTGTGTTCCCCTGTGCCCTCAGTGGTTAAGCTCTTGCAGTTCGCGGCCGCCGAGACAAAAGCCACGCGAACAGCAAAAGGGCAGTCACAACTGAAATCCATCCGCCGAGCGTACGGTCCCAGGTCCGGAGGAATCGAATCTCGACTCGATTCACCCCCGCCTGCACGGGCACCAGCATTTGCCCGCCGCCAGCGCGTGCGCCGTTCCGCACATCCCGGCCGTTCACCTTCACCTGCCACGCCGGATACGGAAATAACCTCACTGCCAACTGATCTTCTCCGGACATTTCAGCGACGAACACCTTGGCCATGTCATTCCAGTGCACGATGCGAATTGCGCCGTGTGCCGGTCCTTCGATCGTGACCCTGCGCGCGTCTTTGTCGATCGCGGACGGATCGGCGCCTGTCGGCGTGTACTCCTCCACACCTTCATATCCCGCGCCGGTGTACATATTGTCCTGCATCTCACGCAGATCGGCGGCGTTGTCCCACCATGGCGGCTGCACCCGATACCATGCGGTCACAATCACAAGCAGAGATAGTGCGCAGACTGCGCCGCGTATCCACCAGCGTTGCAATCCGGCGGTCACGAAGATGGTGAAGATCATGCTCAGACAAAGCAGCCATCTCCAGGGAAATTGCATGAACTGCATCTTGGGCAGAATTTTCCAGAGCAGCGCCGTGGCAGAAAACATCAGCAAACTGCAAGCGACTGCCCAGATCAGGAGGGCCTGCCAGAGATCGCGCCGGGTTTGCTTCCATCGTTTGGCTGCCGATATAGCCAGCAGGGTCACGATTATCTCCAGCCCTGCGACCCACGAGACCATCCGGTTGAATGCATCGTGATCGGCATCGCTGGTGTGGATGAACAGAAAATTGTCCTGGGGGCGCGAGCCTTGCGACACGGCCCCTGCGATGTTCACCCACTTCTGTTCGTAGATGGCGGGCAACAGATAGAAACTGGCGAGGCATGCCCCAAGCACTACCGTGCCTGCGGCGATCAGCAGGATTGTCGCCGAGCGCCGTTGCCACGCGAAAAACACAACCAGCAGCGCCAGCGAGTAATGGATCATCACTGCTGCCGGTGCATTGGTCAGCCACGCGCCAGCTAGCACCAATACCAGTGGGACCATGGCGCGCCGTTCGCCATCCGCAACCTTCAGTACGAACAAGAGCAGCAAAGGCACCAGGCAGGCGGCCAGCAACTCGGCGAATGCGCTGCGCCAGTAAACGATCACGAGATGATAGGGGTTCACCGCATAAAGCACGGCCGCGAACATGGCATCGCGACGGTCAAACCAGCGCCGAACCAGCGCGAACATCGAGACGCCTGCCAGGGTCAGAGCGATCCAGATGTAGACCGGTGAGGCGATGGTCCAGGGGGAAACCGCGCTAATGGTGGCGCCCAGCGTCCACGAAGCCGGCGGATAGAATAGGAATCGCGGTTCTCCATAGCCGAAGTTCGCCAGCGCCGCCCATCGCGGATAAAAGATTCCGGTCTTCCACTGCGAAAGGACTTCGAGCCAGGAATAGAGGTGAAACTCAACGTCGTGCCCGGACGGCGTGCCGAAAAAAAAGAAAGGAATTTCCACAGCAAACGCGGCAGCCGCGATCGCCAGCAGCGGCCGCCACAGCAGCGAATGCGATTTTCCCGTTGAACCAGCCAGCGTGTTGGTCAGGCGGTCTTCTCGTGAAAGGAATTTCGAATCAAGCAACCGGAACCAAAATAAGTTTACATTCGATTTGGAATTCACCCAGATTTAACACTGCTGAAACCACGGCGCAACGCCGATTCGTTACCGTACTCGCAACGGGGTGGAACAGACTACGAAAAATCGAGGGACCCGGGCCAAAGACGGGGTTCGGGTCCTTCGGTTCTTCGCATAGCGGCCAGCCCAAAGCCTCTCAACCTCTCGATTGCTCCCGCCGCGATTTCCCGTTCGATATCTACCGCTCAACTCTGCTCAGGTGCCTGCCATGGGAGGCTTTTGTGCGGTGGTTTAGACGATAGCCGTTTGGTCGTTAGGCGCCAGTCGTTGATCGCTGGCGAACGACACTCACGCGCGCTCCGCAACTCAAAATCCTGTTTGAGGGAACCAGCCGGGCGGGGTGGGAATGGCTAACGACCAACGACAAGCGAGCAACGACAAGCGAGCAACGACTGAAGACGCCTACTCGGCCGCCACGCCTTCGGGATTGCGCTGGTGCTGGAGTTCAGCGAGAAAGGCTTCCTGTTCAAGAGAACTGCCGCGGCGCAGGAGTTCGAGCAGCGGATCCTCGAGTTCGTTGGCCGGGTCGTCGGTTTTCTTGTCCGCAGGCTCGAACTGGGTAAGATCGGCGACCAGGGCGCGCGGAGAAATGCTTAGGTCCGGCATGGCGTCCGGGCTGCTGCGCAGAAAGTTGATCAGATTTTCCACCTGCGCTCGTTGTTGCGCGGTGCGCGAAGGGAATTCGACTCCCATGCCGTGTCCGGGATGCGTCACGCGCACCATGGCGTCGGTGTGGACTTCGTGTTCTTTCGTCTTCAGGCAAAAATCAACCAGCGCTTTTTCCGGGAACGGCGCGTCGGTCTGCACGTAGCATCCGCCGAGGCTGAGGTCGGTCAGCTTGCAGTGGGGAACACTTTCGTCAACTTCCGATGAGGTGGCCGCGGTTTTAAGCCAGTCCTTCAATTTCTCGCGCAGATCTTCCGTCACATCTACGAAATGAACGCCAGTCTGTCCATTGGGATTAGCCCAGGCGACCTGGCCATGCCCGGAAAGTTCGAGTGCGCCGTCGGGCAAAGTGAACTGGAAGGCCAGCAGAGCTCCGGGCATCTGTGGAGTGGCTGTCAGCACATCCATTCCGGTCTCGGAAAGATCGAGGAGAATGCCGTCAGCCTTGCTGGTATCGGGCAATGTGATATCGACCGGCGCCTGCACGGGAACGCGCACGGCGCGGCGGCGCTCGCCTTTCAGGAGGGCGGCGGCAGCACGCAGCCCGGCTTTGGCGGCTTCTTCGGAGACCGGCTTGTAGAGCACGAAGTGCGCGCCGCCATTCAAAATCGCGCGCACTTGAGTAGTGTCGGCGACCAGGGCGATGCTGAGCGGATTGGTGCCCAGCTTGTGGGCGTGCTGCAAAACTTCTTCCGCGGTCTTGGCCTCGTCGAAATCGAGAATGAGCGCGTCGAAACGTTGTTGTTCGATGCGCGCCACCGTGGTTTCGGGATCGCTCGACCGGTCGAGGGCAACGCCGAATCCAGACAGAACGCGGCCCAATACATCGGCCGCAGCGTCGTCCGTAGATACCAGCAGTGCCTGAATATTCATAGATAATGTGAGTTGCCGCGCCGAGGCCGCCAGGTTTTGCGGCCCCAGCTGATGCGGCAGTTAAAAAGTCGTTACGGCCAACGAGGGGCCGTGGGGCGAGACGCCTTGGAGGAAGAGCTGCTGCTGGATCCAGCGCCGGCTTTGGCCACCATCGCGTCCGCCGAGGCGTCGTCCACTTCCGCCAGCACGACGTTATCTTCTTCGTCGCTCTCGGCGAGCAGCGGAGCTACTTCGCGCAACTTCTCCGCAGCCTGCTGAAGCATCTCGATCTGTTTCCCGAGTTGAGCGTACTTGGCCTGCTTTTGCCGCAGGACCTCATGGATATCCTTCATTACAACCCCCTACGGGCAATGTAAAAAGTCGGCGCGGAGCGGTCAACGGTAATCCCCCCAGGCAGATTACTGCGGTAATGGACGAACGGGAGGAAAGACCAAGGGGGGCACACCACTTCCGCTGTGCTTTTTCGAGCAGCGGGGATGTCGATTATCCCTAAGTGATTGTTTTGAGAACCATCTATCCCGTGAGCGAGGGCAGTTTTCCCGCCGATCCAAACAGGAAGATTGCTCCCACGATCATGCTGTAGACGGAAGTCGCCAGGGTCAGCGCGCGCAGGGCGGTGGGATGGGACAGCGTGGCCGAGAAAAGTCCCGCCGCGGAAGCGCACATCAGCGTGTTCATCACCAGCAATCCCAGGATGAACATCAGGAGGCCGAGCAGTCCAGCCCCGGTGCCGCCCAGGTTGGCAGTCATCAGGAACAGCAGAATCTGTGTTGGCGTTTCCGCGCCCAGGCCGTGAATCACTCCAACGACAAAAGTGGACTTTGTACCGTAACCGTCTTTGAAAATCTGCGGAGCCTCCACCCGCGTCCCTCCAAAGATCCGGGTCAGGCGCCAGTACATCCACAGCAACCCATTAACGAGAAGAGTAATTCGCGTGCGCGGCGCATGGCTGTGAGTGCCAGGACGGAAGAAAGTCCCGAGAACGTAAATGCCCAGCAGCAGCAAAGTGATTCCGACCATGCGTTCCGCCCAGCGATCGCTCGCGGCCGGTAAAGCAATGCGAAAAACAATCGCCGCCGCGCCCAGAACGGCCACTGTAGCGGCATGTCCGGCGACGTAGAGCAGGCCAAATTTCATGGCGTCGCGTGGACGTGACTGCACGCTGGTGATGTCGGTAATGGCCGCGATGTGGTCGTAGTCAAGGCCGTGCCGGAAGCCCAGCGCCGCGGCAGAAATCAGTGCCAGCCGTAGATTGACGGGATCAATCATGCGATAGGGTTGCGTCTCTTTCTGCTCTTTGTGACCTCTGCGGTTAGGGTTTTGAAAACTCCCAACTAGCGAGGGCACAGAGGTCACCGAAAAAACTGCATTTCAGGCTAGCACAGCGGGATTAAGTGTCGAGAGGCGCTACGTTTTCCTGGGCGCACTCGAAGTTCCAATCACCTCGCGCAAACGGCGCGACAGAATCGTCGCCAGGGAACGATAAAAGCGCGAGCCAAGGTGGGGAAAGAGTTCAAACAGGGATTGCAGCGTCGCGCGATCGATGAAATAGGCTTCGACTGCGCCTTTCGCCACAACGTTGGCGGTTGCCGGCAGTTCGTCGAGAAAGGAAATTTCGCCGCAGACCTCCCCCGGGCCGATGGTGCGGAACGGCCCTTGGGGAGGAATATGGGCCGTGGCCGTGCCCTTCAGGAATATGTAGAAGCCGTTGGCATTTTTGCCTTGCTGAAGAATGCTTTGGCCCGCTTTGAAGTGGCGGCGGGCGGCCTTGTCGGCAACCAGGGCCCAGTCATTCGCCGTGAGATAGACCAGTCCCTGTTTGGCGCTGGCGAGAATAGACAAATCCGGCTGCTGGGTTGTTTGTGTCATGGGCGCGCATTCGCTTACCGTGAGTCTCCGAAATACACCCCGAGATGCAGATCGAAGATCAAGAGAGCTGACCGGAGATTAGCAGAAACCCCCTCTCTGCCGGCATACCAGAATCACCGCAGTCATCCTACTGAGAGACTTAGACCCGTGCCCTCCATTTGATCGGGTCCCGAAGACCGTTATAAGTCAGCCCCTCACCGGAGGAGTGTTTTACGAACGGCCAAGTTTCCCCGGGCCCCGCATTGGAAACACCGATCACCACCTGAAGTTGTATGGGCTAGCGGCGACGTCTAACTGATCCAAAATTCTTTCCGTATAAGAAAAAGCCCACCGGTAGAACGGTGGGCTCAGTTACATCAGTTCCCGATTTACAGCGATCCCAGAAACGCCAGCAGGTTGGCCTCATCTGTGGAATCGAGGCCTTCATAGGCGGCTTCCACGGTCACTGCCTCGCCGCCGTGCCTGCGAATGGCTGCATCGATCGTGGTGGAAGTGTTGTCGTGCATCAGGCCTCCGGCCTTGAGCAGGACATTGGATAATCCCCAGAGCGGCGACGTCCGCCACATCGTGAGCGTGGCCAGACCGGTGCCGTGCGGCTGGAAGGGAATGCCGCCCGAATCCGCCGACCCCATGTCATGCAGCAGGAAGTCGGAATACGGATTGAAGGTCACATTACTCAGGGATGCGATGACCGGACTCCTGCCGCCGGTGATTGTCGGCAGAGTCACGTTCTGCTGCGTTGTGTAGGTTTGAATGTGGCAAACGTTGCAGCCGATGTTGTTGAACACCGTCTGGCCCGCTGTCGTCGACGACGTCGGAGGCGCCGGCGGTAGGGGCGCCAGCAGGGCCTGAAACTCCGTCATCTTGATCATGTTGACCTGTTTCACGTCCTGGGGAGCGTTCTTGTCGGGCTGGCAGGTCGCCGGGTAAGCCAATCCCTGGGGATTGTGCTCCGTCTGGTTGAACATGCTCGATACGCCAAACAGGCTCGCATCGGTGGTGATGCCTAGTTCGTTGAACTCTGCATTCGCAGTAAACTGAAACAGCGAGACCGCATCGAGCTTCTGCCCGAATTTTCCGGGGCGAACGACTGAATTCTCATCCGGAACCATGTTCGCCAGGCCGGCGATGCCGTAAGGCTTGGACGCGGCCGCATTCGCCAGGATCGTAGAATCCGGAATGTTGTCAATCAATCCAAAGCCGAACAACTGCGGAGAGCGCACTTCATTGTTGACGGTTGCATCAGTCGGCACCACTTCGTGCGGCAGGTTCTGGGCCTGGCCTCCGCCGGATGCGGCCAATCCGGAGACGGTGTTGGTGTAGACGAATTGGGTTGTCGACTTAACTCCCTTGATCACGAATGTCCCGTTATATCCCGAGAGCGGAACGTTGCCGATCTGCACCATCTGTCCGGCTTTGAATCCGTGGCTTGCCGTCGTGGTGATGGTCACGGTAACGCCGGTTTCCGTTGCCCCATTGGCGGCGATCGTCATCTGGCTGCACCCCGGCAGGGTCTGGAAGGCGGCATTCGAAACACCATGGACGGTTGGGCCGCCCTCATTTTCGGGGAAGGTTCCCATACCATCGAGATAGTTGAAGGTCCCGTCGGTATTCCATTTGCCGTAGCGGGTGCCGGTGATGTTGCTCGTGTCTCCGGCCGTTCCGGTCAGCACGTTGATGCCTGCGCCATGGCAGGTGAAGCATCCTGGTTCGGTTTCAACCGGCCCCAGCCCGCGGATCGGGTCCCACTTGATTACAAATGTCGAGTAGCCGCCGTTGAATAACGTTGTGATGCTGGGGGCGAGTCCCGCCAGCGGGCCGCCAAATTGTCCGACACCCGGAGGAGGCGGAGGAGGCGGCGGACAGGTGGGGCACGCCGCCGCAGCTTTTCGCGCGTAGCGCGAAGGAACCGCCAGCACGCATAGAGCGGCCAATGCGAATAGCGCCAGCGGCGCAAGTAAGCGTCTCATAAGCACTCCTGGTTTCAGAGGTCCGATGAAGTGGCGATGTGCGTTCCCGCTACCGGGGGAGAAATCTGCGGAAACGAACTTTTGAGGGCCCTGGATCCCGAACCGTTGCCGATCAGACGAAGAAGGTCAGACAACAGCTTCTCTTGCGAATGCGCCTAGCTTGCGCCAACACTTCCGTGCTGTCAATAGGACAGAGGTGGGGGCGCGCGCAAAAACTCGAAGGTTTGCAGCCCTTCGGTAGTGTTATGTGTTTTCGCCGCTACTGAGTGGACATGCGAAACACGTTGACCGAATATGGCTTCAATTCGAGAACAATCCGTCCCGATTTCGATTGCACAATCGTCGACTCGGGAGCGACTGCCTTGGGATTGTCGAAGCTATTTTCCGCGTTCAGATCTGCGCCGCGGAGAATTGTCATTTTCACAACCCCAGACATGCGGATGCCAGTCGTGCGAATCTCCGATGACCTCAGCGAGGAAGTTGTGTTGATCACCTTCACGATCAATTCGTGCGTTCTTTCATCGAGCGAAGCGCTGGTGTAAAGGCCGCCCTCACTCTGCGGGGTGATCGGAACCACGCGCGTTCCCACGTTGTTTGCGTACAGGCTCTGCACGTAATAGTTTGGTGTGCCGTAGGAACGGAGGTTGTCGAACCAGATAGCGTCAGGGGTCCATTGCCAGGCGTCAATGTGCGCCATCAATGGCGCATACGAAGCCATCTCGACGACGTCCCCGTTGCGCTCAAGTCCGGTCATGAACGCAGCTTCGGAGATCGCGGCTCTCCAGTTATTTCGGTTGTCGGACTTCGCCACGCCCGAAGTCTGCGCCGCATACTCACCCGCGAACACCTTGGGCCCGGAGCGGTCGTAGTGGTCGTAGCGTCCGCTGTTGGCGAGAAACCAGTCGGGAGGCATGTAGTAATGTTCGTCCACGATATCGGGCTTCAGTTCGCGCCAGTGCGCCCACATGCTTTCGAAAGGCTCTCCCGCGGGCGCCGGACCGGCGCTCACGACGAGCTTGATCTCCGGATGCCGCGCCTTCAACTCCGCCGCGAAAACCCTGTAGCGCTCGATGTAGCGCGGCCCCCACTGCTCGTTGCCGACGCCGAGCATCTCCATGTGAAACGGCTCGGGATGCCCCATCTGCGCCCGCAGCTTCCCCCAGGGCGTTGTCGGCGCGCCGTTAGCGAACTCGATCAGGTCCAGCGCATCCTGGATGTACTCGTGCAGATCTTCCAGCTTTGCCGTCTCGTCCGAGTTGAACTGGCAGGCCATGCCGCAATTCAAAATCGGCAGCGGCCGCGCGCCGATGTCTTCCGCCAGCTGAAAATATTCGTAGAAGCCCAGCCCGAACGACTGAAAGTAGTCGGGCGCCGGGCGCTGGTCGAACTCGTCGTTCCACCGGTTGATGATGCTCTTACGCTCGGCGATATCCCCGATCGTGTTCTTCCAGCGATAGCGCGTAAGCAGTTGCCGGCCTTCGACGATGCAGCCTCCGGGGAAGCGAATGAATCCCGGATGCATGTCATAAAGAAGTTGCACCAGATCCTTGCGCAAGCCGTTCGGACGGTTCTTCCACGTGTCAACAGGGAAGAGCGAGATCATGTCGAGATCAAGGGAGCCGGGCTCATCCAAATAAAGGTGCAACTCGGCTTGAGGAACGGTGGCGTTCGCGCGAATGACCGTCTCATAACGCTTCCAGGTGCCGTCGAAGCCTTCCAGCTTCCCGCTGGCGATTTCTTTCCCGCTTTTGTCGAGAATCGCCGCGCGGATTGCCCCTGGCCCGTTACTTCGCACATAAGCCGAAAAGCGATATTCCGCGCCGCTCTTGATGCCCATGCCGCGAAAGCCGGTGTTGCGGAATCCATACCCCGCTTCGTAAACACGCACGCGCAGATAGTGCGGATCGGAATCGTTCAACGGATTCTCCGTGCGCACGCTCAACTCGCCCTTCGAAGCGCCGAGACCTTTAGCGCTCAACTCCATGTCCTCATGCCACCCCATCAGCGGCTCGCTGAACTCGAATGAACGGTTCTTCACCAGTTCGGGATACAAACCGCCGTCAGCGGCGAAGTTGATGTCTTCGAAGAAAATCCCGAACATCTGCGGAGAGATCGCCGCGCCAGGGTGGGAGAAATCGACGTTGATGATAGAGGAATTCTTTGCTGGCTGAGCCCGCGTCGGCAACTGCTGGGCGACAACGTTGAGAGAAGTCGGTGCCAGAAGAACGAAGGCCAACCATATTTTCGTAAGCATGGTTGGCCGACATTGTAGTACTTCTAAGCACTCTAAAATTCTACGCCGCGATCTCTTCCTTCCTTCGCCAGATTTCCATCGCATCCGCCCCGCGCGCGAGCATGCCAAGAGTGGGGCCTTGCGATGGCAGAGCGAACGATGCATCCTTCATCTCCGCCTGCGCCGTTTCGGTCGTCTGGCCAGCCTTGATTGGCTTGTTCGCAACGGTCTCGTACGCGTAACCGGTAAGCACCACATGGGAAATGCGCTTTCCGACCGTCAGCCGGGCCCAGCCGTAGTGGACTTCGCCCTTGATCGTGAATTTCACGCCGAGATAACGGTCGGTGACGCCCAGCCATTGCCCGTAAGACGTTGGCTTTCCGCTGGTTGAGTATCCAGCAGCCGCCAGGATCATGATATTGCCATACACGGTTTTAAATGGCTGCTTCGGACCAATGGGAGCGCCATTCATCAATGCTGCCGGGGCGTAAAAGAAACCTGGCTGCTCGATCACCATGTTTCCCACGTTGCGCCTGGAACTGACGATCAGCGGCGTGCTTTCCGGTTCGCAGCTGCAAAAACGGATGTTGAAATCGCCAATGCCGTCGTGGTTCAGATCAAGATGATATTGGCTGCTGATCGTCACCCTGGCCTTGGTGTAAACAACTTCGGCCTCCGCAGGTGGGGCGGCTGCCAGAAGCGCAACTCCAACGGCGCCTGCGGTCGTTGCATAGGCCGCGATCATCTTGTCGAGCCGTGGATTCAGTTGTTGGTGAGTGGGAGAAGTACGAGGTGATTTTGCACGCATAGATCCTCCGAGTGCTGATTTAATCAACGGGGCCTGGGTACTGCGCCGTGCGGCAGAGGGGAGGAACTGTTACGAAGCCGACTTCTCAGGTCAACTGCGCGAACGTTCGGGGGGGAGCGCTAGCCACTATAGGAGCGTTGCTCGGGTCAGTCAAGACGCCGAGTGGTGGCGGTGTTCAAAGCTACCAGGGCCCATCGGAAAAACTGTTTTGATCCCGGATTGACGAGTATTGTGGCGATTTGTCGCCTGGGGTTGCCCGCCCGGCTAGAAGACCCGGTGACCAGAGAACGCTGGGCTCAGAACGGCGCACCGACAGCGGCCGAGAAGCTCGCGCCTAGAACGTCCCGGAGCCCTAAACAACTCACCTAGTCTCCTCACCACGATCAGGAATTGAACCGTGATTAGTTGGTGGGTCTTTGATAGCCGCTTGCTCCCGCTGGGCGGCCGTGACCTTGTACTTCTTCCGACGCTACACGCTGTCCATCTCGATCACGCTGGTTGCCGCATTCCTTCTGCTGGCGTACAAGATTGCTGTAATTGGCTGGTGATTGCGGGTTGCTTTGCCGCTTAAGTCGAACGTCAACTACGCGCATATCGGTGAAAGAAAATCTTGTCAGTTTAGTTGCCCTCATCCGAGACAGCGACAGGTGCGACGGGCTTTTGCTGTCAGCCCAATTGATCGCAGCTAGGCACTAACTTATTTTCTCAACGATGAGT
>DASXDY010000070.1:0-62011 GCA_036490405.1 Candidatus Sulfotelmatobacter sp.
GCTCAGATTTTGTTGGCAGTTCTGTCCAGGTTGGCTACAACCTGGATCGCCCTGAGCGGTCCGTGCAAGTGGATTTGCACATGGCACAGGTGCAGGGAGAGGCCAAGATTTGTAGGCGGTTTGGGGGCGGTTCGGACAGGAATCGCGCTCTTTTAGGCAACCCAGGCAATTCCATGCACGGTATGCAAATCGCGCAATACGTCATAAACACTGGCGATTCTGTAGATTGCTGATTTGGCGAGTGGGGACGTAGTTCAGTTGGTTAGAACGCTGCCCTGTCACGGCAGAGGCCGCGGGTTCGAGTCCCGTCGTCCCCGCCAATTCTTTCAAGCACTTGCAAAGAATCGGCAATTTGCGTCGTGGTCCAATTTAGTTACTTGGGCTGCGCTCTTCCTTTGTTGAACCCTGGTCCAGCCAGTTAGCTTTGTGCCGGCCGTGCGTTCGGCATACCCGCCTGTGCGTAAAATCCGGCGTATGGCGGCGACTCCGAGAGCGTTGTTGTTGACCAACAATGCGTTCGCGAGTTGCGTCGAATCTCCCCGGCATGATTTGCTTTCATGAGAGGATCGGGCCCACGGACCCATAATGGCTAAGGCGCCCAATCCCCAACGAAAACATTGGTTTCGTGGGGAGCTTTGGCATTGCGGTTAGAGGCCCAGACCAGCTTCTTCCCGTCGGCCGAGAACATGGGGAAACCGTCGAAGCCGTCGCTATAAGTGACACGCTCCAAGCTTGTCCCATCGGGATTGATCAGCCACAATTCGAAATTCCCCATTCCACCCGTGGCGTGCGTATCCGGATCATAGTTCGAGGAGAAGATGATCTTTCTCCCATCCGCTGTGAAGGCTGGCCCGAAGCTGGCCGCGCCCAGATTGGTGACTTGTTTCTTGTCTGAGCCGTCGGCTTTCATGATCCAGATTTCAAGAGAACTCGGCCGAATCAGGTTCTGGCCGAGCAACTCTTTGTAGTCGGAAATTTCTTTTTCGGTCTTCGGATGATAGGCGCGATAGACGATCCATTTGCCATCGGGAGAAAAGGTCGGGCCGCCGTCGTAACCGAGTTCGTGCGTGAGTTGCTTCACGTTTTTGCCGTTCGCGTCCATGGTATAGATGTCGAGATCGCCGTTCCGCATGGAGGTGAATGTAATCTTCTTTCCGTCAAGTGAGATCGTGGCCTCGGCATCGTAGCCGGGCGTGTTCGTCAACTGCTTCAGGTTCGAGCCATCTGGATTGGCGGTGAAAATGTCATATCCCGAATAAACCGCCCACACATAGCCTTTGGAGAAATCCGGCCGCGGCGGGCATTCGGGGCTGGCCAGGTGCGTCGAGGCGTAAAGAATCTTTTTGCCATCGGGATAAAAGAAGCTGCATGTGGTGCGGCCTTTTCCGGTAGAAACCATGTGCTGGTCGCTCCCGTCGGTGTTCATGATGAAAATCTGGTCGCACTTCGCATCGCCGTGCGTCGATTGAAAGATGAGCTTCTTTCCATCGGCGGAAAAATATGCTTCGGCATTCGAGCCGCCGAAGGTGAGCTGGCGCACGTTGTGCAGATGCTTCTCCTGCGGCGTCTCCATGTTCGGAGCAGCGGCAGTTTGAGCGGGCGACCACGATGACACAGCCAGAAGAGAAAGAATAAGCAGAGTTCGAATGATCGGATTCATAGGGACGCCGCTAGTGTAGCGCAAAGCATGTGGAAACCAGGTGGTAGCACGCAGGTTCCATCACAGAAAACGCCGCGAGATGACTCTTCATGAACGGAGGAAATCTACGAGGCGAATGGTCCCGTAGCGACCCTGGCCAGATTTTCTAGTTCCTTACCGTATATCGGCCGCAACATTGCGGTCGCGAGCGTCTTTTCGATGACCCCCAGTAATCCGCTTCTGACGCGCAATTCGGTCGAGATCGTCACCCGCGAGTCGGCGGGAGCAGACCCCGGAATTACCGTGAAAGTTGTGATCGCACCGTTTGTATCCAGATCAGTTTCGACCAGGACATGGCCCGGATCCGGCTCTGTGATGGCTGCGCGAAAAGTCTGCGTCCGACCGAAAGCACTCATCTGGAAACGAATAATCGTACCGGCCCCGATCCCGCCCTGTTCAACCACAAGATTCCTGAACTGCTTCGGCAGAATCCGCGGATGCCCATCCCGATAGTTGGCGATCAACGAGTACACGCGTTGGCAGCGAGCGGGAATCGTCGCAGATGCAGAGATGACGTGCTTAACCGGCTTGTCGTCGTTCATTCCATTACTCGATTCGAACCCGGATTTCCATTGCTGATTTACTTTTGAAAATGGCTGCGGATTGCCTCTGCCTGAACGCGGGTTACGACCGCAGAGAGGGCGGCAGAGTCTGCCTGTCTCACCGCCTGCACGCTTCCGAAGTGCTCGAGCAGACGGCGGCTCGTGTTGGCGCCGACGCCGGGGATCTCCAGCAATTCGGTCGATCGGTCCCGCATCTGACGGCGCTTGCGGTGAAACGTCACCGCGAAGCGGTGGGCCTCATCGCGAATCATTTGAATCAGGTGCAGCACCGGCGAATGATGATCGAGCGCGATCGGATCTTTCTCCTGGCCGTACACGTAAAGAATCTCTTCGCGTTTGGCGATTGCCGCCAGGGGTTGATTGATAATTTCAAGCGATTCCAGCGCCTCGGCCGCAGCGTGGAGTTGTCCCAATCCGCCATCGATAAGGACCAGGCTGGGCATGGTCTTTTTTTCGTCCTGAAGCCGTTTATACCGGCGGGCGACCACTTCGCGCATCGAGGCGAAGTCATCCACGCCCGTAACGGTGCGGATGATGAACTTGCGGTAATCCGACTTCTTCATTTTGCCGTCTTCCCAGACGACCATGGATGCGACGGTCTCGGCTCCCTGAATATGCGAGATGTCGAAGCACTCGATTCGTTTGGGGAGCTCCGGCAGGCTCACCGCTTCCTGCAACTCCTCCTGGATCTTGCGGGTGTTCGGCTTCAACACCCGGAAGCGCTGATCGTACGACTGCTTGGCATTGTTGCCTGCCAGATCGATAAGGGAGCGCTTCTCCCCGCGCTGCGGAACCAGGATATGTACGCGCGCTGGACGCCCGATCCCGTTCGACACCTGCTCCGAGAGCAAGTCCTCCAGTTCCGCGCTGTCGTCGAATGAAACCGGCACATAGAGAATCCGCGGGACGTAAGGCTGCCCAATGTACAACTGCTTGAGCAGGGCAGAGAAGAACTCGCCGGGATGGAAAGGCAGTTCGCGGACGGCCGGACGCACTCGTCCGTTCCCGAGCGAAGCGAGGTCAGATTCTGCTTCGCGCATTTCGGTGCCGCTCGCCAACTGCGCCGGAGGATTTTGCTCGCCCGGACAGCACAGGGTCGCCGTTCCTGCATGGTTCGAGGTGAATTCAGGTTCTTCGGCCGCGGCAAACTCCGGCAGGTCCTCCCAGAAAAATTCCCGCCGGTCGACCATCTTTCCCGCGCGCATGTGAAACAGGTTCACCGCCAGCATGCCATTTTCGTAGTGATAGCCGAAGACATCGGCATCGTCGCCCTCGGCGGAGGCAATGCGCTGGCGCTCCTGCAATTGCTCGACGGTCGAGATCAGGTCCCGATAGCGCGCGGCGCGCTCATATTCCTGATCGCTTGCGGCCTGCTCCATGCGCGCGCGAAGCGATTTTGCAAGATCTGTTGGCCGGCCTTCGAGAAACAACTTCACATCCCGAACTGCCTCCTGATAGATCTCCGGAGTCGTCAGGTTCTGCACGCAAGGCCCCAGGCAACGTTTGATGTAGTACTGAAGGCATGGCCGCGGATGAAAGCGCGTTAGATCCACCTTGCACGAAGGAATCAGAAAATTCCTATGGATCAAATCGACGATCCGGTACGCGAGATTGGCCGGAAAATAGGGGCCGTAGTAGGCACTGCCATCTCGGCGCAAACGGCGTGTCACGTAGACGCGCGGCCATTTTTCGCCCAGAGTCAGCTTCACATAGGGGTAGGTTTTATCGTCGCGCAGCAGAATATTAAAACGCGGTTTGCGTTGCTTGATCAGATTATTTTCGAGCGCCAGCGCTTCTTTGTTGTTGGCGACGACGATATACTCGACGTCAGCGGCCTCGCGCACCAGTGTTCCGGTCTTGGCGTCTTCCCAGCGGCCCTCGTGAAAGTAGCTGGCGACGCGGCTGCGCAGGTTCTTCGCCTTGCCGACATAGATCACGTCGCCTTCGGCGTTCTTATACAGATACACTCCGGGCTCGGCCGGAATCGTGCGAATTTTGGCCTGCAAGTCCATGACGCGGGAGGAATCCCTATTCTATTGGATGGTAGTGAGGCATGCTGTGCTACAAAAAGGAGGATGAGTGAAGTGTTCCGGCATGTGAGAAAGCTGTTGTGGCTGTTAGTGGCGGTGGGTGTATGCGGCTTTGCTATCGAAATTCCGGCCCAGGACCAGTCCGGCGAACCCCAGGTCACGAAATCTTCGGAAGGGAAGAGAGAAGAGGCGGAGCGGGCCGCGGCCCGCTCGAGAGCGCACCATTTCGATCGAGTAGTGATTATTGTCCTCGAGAATGTGGACTACGAGCGCGCCATTCAGGATCCAAACCTGGCGGCACTGTCTGCCCGCGGAGCGAGTTTTACCAACTTCCACGCGCTCTTTCATCCCTCATATCCCAACTATCTTGCGATGGTGGCGGGTACTGATTTCAACGTTCACCGCGGCGGAAGCTTCCTCGGCGACAGGCAGGTGGATTTCCCCGATGACGGCGCGCACAAAACGATCGCCGACCGGTTGGTTGCCTCCGGCCTTGATTTCAAGCAGTACGCGGAGGAACTGCCCGCCGCGGCCTGTCCCTGGAATATTCCTACTCAGCACGTGGCGGACAAACGCGGCAACTATGCGCGCAGGCACGTTCCATTTCTCAGCTTCCGCGAAGTACAGCAGAAATGGTGTGACCATGTGGTTCGAGTCGATTCTTCCAGGTCCGACAACTATTTCGTGCAGGATGCGCGCAAAGGGCTGGTGGCGTATTCGTTTTACACGCCCAATATGATCCACGACGGGCACGATTCCAATACGGAGGTCGCGGGCGCATGGGTGCGGAAATTCCTCCATGAAAGCTTTCCCGAGAATTTGCGGAAGGGAACTCTGGTAGTTGTCACTTTCGATGAATCGGGCGGGAACGACGACAACCGGGTTTACACGCTACTTCTCGGAGACATGGTCAAGCCCGGAAAAGACCAGGATGCCGCGGCGCTGGCAAAGCGCTACAACCATTACAGTATGCTGCGCACCGTTGAAGACAACTTCGGGCTTGAGCCTTTAACGGCGAATGATCGGGATGCAACTCCCATCACAGGAATCTGGAAATAAAGCGATTTGAGACCATAGGTTGCACACTCTTGCGACCTGAGTGTTACCGTATAAAATTTCCATTCTGCATGTGGGATTGCATGGTTTTCGCTATCCGCATACCCGGCGTGCCATGGCTTTTTATGCCGCAAGCCATTGAAAATGTATATACTTAGGATGATGTTGCTGAGGTCTGGCAACTGGCATCTCCCGTGCAAAAGTAAGTTGCGGGACTCGTAAACTGGAAGTCATTCCCAGGAATCAAAAAGTTGCACACTCAGCGCGCGGGGTAACCCCGAGCGCGCCAGAAATAAAGATGGAACCAAGGAGCCTCAACCCTATGAACCGCACTTCGTTAGTGATTTGCCTAGCAGCAAGCATGGCCGCCACCGTGGGCTGCTCCAGCAAGAACTATGTGAAACAGCAGACCACTCCGCTGATCAACAAGACCAACGAACTCGACGATCTGACAGCGAAGAACACACGCGACATTAAAGACGTTGACGCGCGCGCGCAGGCCGGCATTGCTGCGGTAAACGCCAAGACCACCGAAGTCGAGCAGAAAACGCAGACCGCCAGCCAGAACGCATCGCAGGCGCAGCAGACCGCTGACGCAGCCAACGGCCGTGTGAGCGTCCTGACCAATACCGTCGCCAATCTCGACAACTATCATGCCGTCGCCGAGACGTCGGTGAAGTTCGGTTTCAATCGAGACAACCTGACGCCCAAGGCGCAGGAAGCCCTCGATCAGCTCGGAGCGAGCATCGCGACGACCAAGGGCTATCTCATCGCCCTCGAAGGCGGAACCGACTCGGTTGGCCCGGCAGATTACAACTACGATCTGAGCCAGCGTCGTGCGAACTCGGTGATTCAATACCTGGCCACCAAATACAACGTGCCCGCGCACAAGATTTTTGTAATCGGCCTGGGCAAAGACAAGCCGGTGGAGACCAACAAGACCAAGGCTGGCCGCGCCGACAACCGCCGCGTGGATGTTCGACTGATGACGAACACGACGGGCGGCGACAACACGCAACCCGCCGCTCCCGCAGGGCAGGCCAATCCGTCTTCGATGTAGGAACATGAGCGAAGCGGGGATCCTCGCTTCGCTCAGGATTTCTCCGCGCGAGTAGGACGCCGCGCAAACGCATCAAGTTTTCCCTCCTCCCCGGAGGACTTCGCCAACCAGGCCGCTCATTGTTTGCCTCCCCCTGAGCGGCCTGTATTTTTCTAAACTATTTCGATCAACCGCACTACCTGAACCGAACCACGCTCAAGAATTGGGAAAAAGCATGGTTTCTGCGCAGTCGCGCAGTTCTGTATGACCCGGCGCTTCAGCGGCGGACGAAAACACCCGTATACGCAGATCCATGTCCTTCCAGCATCTGCTGCGGGTACCCCCACCGATAAAGCAAGTTCCCCACCGTGATCGCCAACAGTTGGCGCAGCTTCGGTATCGGTACAGACGACCGCAGCAGATGCTGCCAGGCATGCCTGCTCTGGATATTGCTGAAAGTGTCAGCTGTCGTCAGTTCCAACGGTTTCAGCCCGTTGGTGTCGCAAATCTGAAGCAACGTCTGGATGGGAAACAGGTAGAGATGGCGCGGGGCGTCCAAATGCATCCACAATCCCTTCAGCACGGAAAACTCATAGCTGTCGGGATTGGGCATGGCTAACAGCAAGATGCCTCCGGGGCTTAACAGCTGCGCAGCCCGTTCAATGACCGTCCAGGCCTTGGGAAGATGTTCGAGCGAGTGCCACGCGATGATTACGTCAAAGCCTGGCTCCAGAGTCTTCATCGTCTCGGCGGGGTCGCAGGACTGAATAGCGCGAATTCCCAACTGGTCTCGCAGAAAATCGACACACTGCCCGTCCATTTCGATTGCCGTCACTTCAAAGCCCGCGTCTTTCATGTTGGAGCAGATCACGCCCCGCCACGGCCCAATCTCCAGACACCTGCCTTGATCTTTGTATTTGAGTACCCCTTCAGTCCGATATTTCTCGCCCGCCGCAATGGACTGAAGCTCGGCCGCACTAGAAGGGATGGGGTCATACCCTCCCTTATAGAAGGGCGACATGTCGTCTGGAGGAGAATCCATGAAGATCAGCCCGCATCGGTCGCACTTGCGATACTCGAATTTCGTGAAAGTCGTACGGCGATTTCTATCGGTCGCGTAAAGAAGATGCGAAGTCTCTCCGTGGCAGTACGGACAAAAGATTGCTCCTTCCGGCCGCATGACTTCCCGACTGGATTTCGGCTGGTTCACGCTGTTCCCGCTCCGTAGCTCTGCTTGCAACCTCGGTCAGCGAATGATAACGGTTCGCAACACGCTCATTCCACCCAGGAAACTCAACGGCTCGCAGCTCAAAGCTCACTGCTCGCAGCTTTCCTTTGAGCGTAATATGACAGCCATGCGCTCCTCCAACCTTACCCGGCGGTCATTCTTCGGCATTGCAGCTTCGTTGCCATGGGCTCTGCGCGCCGTTGCCTCTGGCATGTCCACGTCAACCTCAATTCCCGTCGGCCTTGAGATGTACTCGGTTCGCGAGGAGCTGAAAAAAGATCCCGAAGGGACGGTCCGCGCCGTCGCCAAGATGGGATATCAGGATGTCGAGTTCTATGCGCCGTACTTCGAGTGGACCGAGGCGCAGGTCAAAAGTATGCGGAAGCTGATGGACGACCTCGGCATCCGCTGCTACTCAACCCACAATGACGAAAACTATTTCGATACGAAGAACATCGATCGCGCCCGCGACTTCAACAAGATTCTCGGATCGAGATATATGGTGCAGGCGTGGAGCGATCCCAAGACTGATCTGGATCAATGGAAGGCGCTCGCGGATCGCTTGAATGCCGCAGCCGATAAATTGGAACCAGCCGGCCTCAAGGTCGGCTATCACAACCATGACGCGGAGTGGAAACCGCTTGATGGAAAGCGACCCATCGAAGTGATTGCTTCCAATACGAAGCCCTCGGTCATGCTGCAACTCGATGTAGGCACTTGTCTTGAAGCAGGCGCCGATCCGGTTTCCTGGATCCAAGCCAACCCGGGACGCATTCGCTCCATCCATTGTAAAGACTGGTCGCCTGACCCAAATATTGGCTACAAGACGCTGTTTGGCGAGGGGAAGGCAGACTGGAAAGGAATTTTCCAGGCCGCAGAAAACATCGGCGGAGTGGAGTTCTACCTGATCGAGCAGGAAGGTAGCCGGTTCTCCGAACTGGAGACGGCACAGCGATGCCTGGCAGCGTTCCATACGACCCACGGGTGAAGTTAAAATAAATCATGCGTTGTTTTCTCCTCGTCTTGTTGATCGCTACCAGCATGGGGACACAGGCCCAGGCCGGCCCCTCGGGATCCTCAACTTCAAAGTCCCAGGAGTCCAGCACGCCGCAGGCGCCTTCCCGCACGCCCAATCTCGCGCCGCCGCGCTCGGATCGGGTGAACGTCGAATCTCTTCCCGACGACGGCGGATCCAGTTCGAGCAAAGATACGCAGATTGATTTGAGCGCGCCTGCCGACGACGAAAAGGCGCATCCAAAAAGTTCCGACATTTTGATGGATGAGGAAACCTCTCCCGAAAATGGCGGCGTGGGTGAGACGCACCCCTGGAACCCGCACAAGGCCGCCAAGGATATTGAGGTGGGGGACTACTACTTCAAGCGCAAAAATTACGTGGCTGCCGAAAGCCGCTATCGCGAAGCTCTTTACTATAAAGATAACGACGCGCTCGCAACCTTCCGTCTCGGCATAAGCCTGGAAAAGCTCGATCGTCCCGGCGAGGCTCGATCGCAGTTCGAGAGTTATCTGAAGATCCTCCCGCATGGGCCGCAGGCGGAAGAAGCCAGACAGGGAATCGAGCGCCTGAAGAAAGCTGAATCGCCATCCGCCAAAGCTGCGAAATGAATTGCTGTTTTTCGCAATCCAGAGAGACGCCGGTTATCCCCAGCCTAGGACTTTCTGGATCGCACTTTCCCATTTGCTGTGTTGTCCACCCGGCTCTGTTCTCCCTCTCCCAATATCAGGTTCGCCGGCCATTTCGGGCCAGACTGTACCAGGCCTTTTTTCCGCGCCGCCGATTGAATCAGGTTGTCGACCGAGTCCAGGCAGGCATGGACCGCCTGGGTCCGGAGCGCGCCGTCAAAATTTCCCCGAATGATCAGCATCGCGGTCCCATGCATCACCGACCAGATGGCGAGCATCAATCGGTTTTGCGCTCGCGGAGGATCGTGCAGCAAGGCAGCCAGGCGGTGGCGCATCAGGTTGAACGAGGGCCAGGGCTCGTGGAGCGAGGGCGGTTTGCCCACCCCGTCGAACAATACCTCGTAGGCATGCGGATGGTCGAGGGCGAATTTCAGATAGCGCTGGATCGCGTCGCGCAGCGTGCGCGTGCGGCTGAGTTGGTCAAACAGTTCGCTCCGCGTCTTGATGCGCAGCGCGCGCAGAATGTCGTTGCGGTCGCGGTAGCGCTCATACACGGTTGGCGTGGTGGTGCCGGCGGCCTTCGCCACCGCGCGCATGGTCAGCGATTTTTCGCCGCCGCGCGCCCACAGGCGCGTCGCCGCGCCCAGGATTCGTTGTTCCAGTTCAGGATCGGGATGCCGCGGCACTTATCCTCCACTGTCGCATAGAAGTGGAACTTTCATTCCTTGCACTGCGTATTGTTAACGGTGTATACTTATTCCACAGTACAACTGTGAACCTTGCAGGGTGGGTCCCACACCCGAGCCGCCATACACGTAGTCCTCCCAAGGGTGCGGCTCACGGGACCCTCCCGCAGTTACTCCTAAAAACAGAGAAGGAGCTGTAAATGCAGTTTGGAAGTGATAAGAACGTCGACGTGACGCGCCTGAAGGCCGATCTCGCGGCCGCGGCCGTCGAGCTGTTGAGCGCCCACTGCGCCGCCGACCGCATTCGTCTACAGTATTCTCCGCGAGACATAGTTTCGTTTGGTGAGCGGGCCGCACTCAAGCGGGCGATCTCGTCGGCCGAAGCCTTATGCCGCTTTTTCTCCCAGATCAAAGCCCACATCGACGGCATCGAGCAGCCAGAGTCCAGGTAGAAACAAAACAACAGTCTTATCTCTCTCGCGCGCCGGCCCGCACCTGGAGACTATTTTTCCACGCGAATGAATTCACCCGTGGATGCATTGACCGCGACCGTGAGCTTCGCCCCCTCGCGGCTTGCTCCATAGATGACGTGCCATGCGAGTTCATTGGTATTGTGGTTCCAGTCGCACATAAAGCTGACCGGGGTGTCGGGCGCTTTTTCGAGCACCTTGTCGCCGCCGTGCTTTAGCGCGGTTTCGGCGGCCTGGTCGGAATCGATCTTGAGAAATGCCATGTCGAATACCTGGGTCGAGGCGTTCGAGGCGCTGTAGGTGTCCTCTGTCCCGGGATTGATGCCGCGCGAGGGAGCTCCGTCGGCAGAGCTGCCCGACCACGTGTAGCTCTTCTCCGATCGCTGGGCGGCAGACGCAAAGCTCGCTCTCCACACCGCCCACTTGCCGTCATGGCCGTTTCCATCGCTGGTCGCGATGGATTCGATTCGATAAGGCTTGGCGTCCTGGTTCCAGCCCCGCGCCGCAAGGTAGAGTTTCTGAAACGCCGACCGCGCCGTCAGGAGTTCCGGTCCCTGCGGCTTCGGCGGTTCGGCGGGCTTGGTCGGCTCAGAGTTGCAGCCTGCCAAAATCATGAGCAGCGCGGCGATCGAAGCCAGAAAAACCGTTGATGGAACACCCTTCCGAAACATTTGCCGCGTGAGTCTCAAGAAAGCTGTTCCTGATGTCCCCACAGTTCTTGTGGCCTTGCGAGAATGAGCGAGGCAAGCCGTATCCATGGCATCCTTCCTGATATAACTTTGAGGTGTTCTTTTGTGCGGCATCATTCTAACCGAAAGCCCCTCCGATTTTAGTAACGCCTATGGACCGTTATCTTTCCCGATTGCAGCGAGAGATCGATTCAGCCATCGCGGGACTTTCGACCGGACAAATGGCCTGGCACCCGGAGGGTAAGTGGTGCACCGCTGATATCCTCGAGCATCTCTGCCTTACCTACACCGGAACGACAAAAGGCTTCAACCGCATGATGGAAGCGGGGAAGCCGCTGGCCCGAGCGGCCACCCTGCAAGACCACTTGCGTCTGCTGGTTGTACTCGGATTCGGGCACCTCCCAGACGGCAGGCAGGCGCCCCCTTTTACCCGCCCCCGCGGACTGCCGGTAGAAGGCATCCTTACCGGGATCGTTTCAAGACTGGCAGAAATGGACCATGGGATGAACGATTGCGCCGAGAAGTTCGGTCCGCGGCGAAAGGTGCTCGATCATCCTTTTCTCGGACCTATGTCGGTTGAACAGTGGCGAAAGTTCCATCTGGTACACGGGATGCATCATGTGAAGCAAATCCGGCGCCTCCGGGAAAACATGCCTTGAAAAGCAAGCGCCGGAGCATCGCTCCGGCGCCGGTGACACCGGAAGGTTCAGTCTACGGTTCGCGCACCGATGAAGGCACGCCCGCCTTGCGGGCCTCCTCCTGCATGTCGTCAAGCTTCTGCTTGGCATCGTCCACGGCTTTCTGTTTGTCGGCAATCTGCTGCTTGTACTGGGCGTCCTTCTGGTCCCAGTCGGCCGAGTTGCGCAGGCGATTGCCCACATCCGAGTACATTTCCGCGGCGCGAATCTGGTATTCCCGCTGAAGTACATCAAACTCCCGCTGCAGCAGGTCGATCTGGTCTTTCTGCGCCGAGAGCTTGTCTGCCCACTGCTTCCAGGCCTGTTGCTTGGCAGCCTGATCTTCCTCCGGGCTCGCGCTCGTAGCGGCGGGTTTGTTCTCGCTGCCGGTCTTGGCTTCGCCCGAAGCCGGTGCCGCCGCGGAATCATCCTGCTTGGGCTCATTGGGATTCTCGTCAGCGTCGGCGGGTTTGCCTACAACGGACAGCTTGTCGTTTTTGGGCAAATTATCGTTGTCGAAAACCTTCGACTTGGCGGCGTCGCCGGACCCCTTGCGGACCTGGCGCGCATAGTCGCCGAGCGATGTTCCGGCCGGCGAACCGGTCGAGTTCGATGTGGTCTGGTTCTGGGCCGCGGCCGGAATTGCTGCCGCCGCAAGAATGAGAGAAAGTCCGACTCCCCTGAAAACAATCAGTTTCATAGCCTCACCTTATGCCTATACATTTCGCGGGCGCACATGCTCCGCGTCTTACCAGATCATTTGCCGGCCGCTGCTCCGGTGGCCTTTCGGTTCGTGGGATTTCTAGTCAGAAACCCTCCGATTTCCCGCTCGAGTTGCGATGCTTCCTGCGCGATATCAGTGGCCAACTGCTGCGTCAGTCCTGGATCCCGATTGGCGGCCAGTTGCTGGGCATAACCGGAAATCGTCGCCAAAGACGTGCGCAGTTGCAGTGCCATTTCCACCGACATCTCTCCATGCAGTTGCTGCTGCTGCCGGATGGTCTCCAGTTCGCTGAGATCGGTGATCAGGCAGGTAACGCCCAGCATGCTTCCATCCGCGGCGGGCACCCGCGATATTGTGACCGCGAGAAATCGTTTTTGTCCGGCGGGGGTTGTGTATTGCGTCTGGGCCTGCCGCCGTTTGCTGCCCTCGCGCAGCACGGCATTTATCTCGTCGGCAATGTGCGCTTCGGTGCTGCCTGCGGAGGCGGCGCCGCGGAAAATGTCCTGCGCGCTCATCCCAACCGCAGAGGCGAAACCGAGAATCGCTTTCGCCGCTGGATTGGCGGTCTTCACTAATCCATTTCCGCCAAAAACCAGGACTCCTGAAGTCAGGTTTGAAAGCACCGCGTGGCTGAAGTTTTCGCTGATGCGCGCCCGGTTCTGCTCCGCCCGAGACTGCACTTGCAATTCGTGCTTCTGTTGCTTGAGCTGCTGAATGACGGTGTTGTAAAGATTCAGCGGCAGAGTGTCAATCGAAGTCGCTCCCCCTTGGGAAAAATCAGCCTCTTCTGTAATCTTCTTGCGAAGCGCCCGAACGAACATGATCCCCAGCAGAAATGAGAATCCCGAAAACGCCAGCACAATTGCGGCGCGCAGCAGCACGGGATTGGTCAGGATTTTCACCACAGCCTCCCATACCAGCGCAGCAGGCGGTCGCCAAAGAAGCACGACACCAGCGCCATGCTGCCCAGAAAGACGCCGAAGGGCATCTGATAGTTGCGATAAACCACCTGCGCGGACTGCCATGCGCGGCGGCGCGCGGCGGATGCGTTCGCCAGGCGCTTCATGAAACGGTGTGTGCGCTTCAGCCACACCGCGAACACGGTGGCGAGCCCAAACAGCGAGCCCACCAGCGATGCCGTGAAAATCGTGAAGACCGTCAGCTTCATGCCCAAAAATGCGCCCACCATCGCCATCAGCTTCACATCGCCAAAACCCATGCCTTCTGCTCCGCGCCAGCGCAGGTAGATTGCTCCCGCCCCATAGATGAACGAAGCGCCCAAAACCGCGCCCAGCAGGGCATCGGTGAATGAAAGAAGCCGGATGGAAACATCCCCGCTGAAGGGCAAGCTGACGGCTCCAGGCAAAAATTGGGAAGCCAGGTCGTTGACAGGAACGATGAAGCTGAAGATCAGTCCGAGAACAAGCCCGGTCAGGGTCAGTTTATCGGGCAGCAGCTTGGTTTCGGCATCGGTGAAGATCAGGCCGAGCACCAGAAACGAAAATGCGCAGTATTTCAGCATGGAGAGCGTCCATCCGAAGTACCAGTAGCAGATGAAAAACAGCACTCCAGTCAGCAGTTCGACAATCACATACCGCGGCGAGATCGGCGCCTTGCAGTGCCGGCAACGCCCGCGCAGCACCAGCCAGCTCAGCACCGGCATATTGTCGTACAAAGCGATCCCTTGCTTGCACTTTGGGCAGGCCGACCGCGGAGTAATGACCGACATTCCCAGCGGAAGCCGGTAGACACACACATTCAGAAAGCTGCCAAAGGCCAGCCCGAGGACAAAAACCAAAGCTGCGAGAACAGGATCCACAGGATTCAAAAAACCGCCGCCGGCGCTTCCGGGCAAACGCCTCCGGAAGAACGCCGCGCTATACGGTTCTTGAGTCGATTATAGGTTGGCAATGCAGGGACGGCGTAAGTACCGAAGTCACTGGCCAGGAGGCCAGGGGATGAGCCTGACCTGAATAGCCACATGGTGTTGGTCAACGGGTAGGGCGATCCACTTCGGGTTATGGATTTGCTAAGTATTCGCCCACAAGCCTAATCGCTATCAACTTGCAGAATATTACAATATTTGTAATACTGGCTTGATGACGGGAACAGATTTAAAGCAGGCGCGTTTGGCTAAGCATTGGACCCAAAAACGTGCTGCGCAGGCATTGGGCGTATCGCAGGCCTACCTTTCTCTCTTGGAGGGCGGACACCGGCCGGTATCAGGCAAATTGATGCGGACTGTACTCGGAACCTATGAAATGTCTCCTTTGAGCCTACCTTTCCTGTCAGAAACTACGAAAGCCGAAGCTCCGACCAACGATGATTGGGCTCGTCATCTTGGCTCGCTCGGATACTCTGGATTTTCTTATTTAAAAGATCGACCCACCAAAAATCCGGCAGAGGTGCTACTCGGAGCCCTTACGCAAGCCGACCTTGATGGCCGCGTTGTCAAAGGGCTTCCCTGGCTTGTCGCCAGCTACCTCGATATGAATTGGCAATGGCTGGTCGAGCGCGCAAAGCAATCGGACGTGCAAAATCGGCTCGGGTTCACAGCTACATTGGCACGACAAGATGCCGCGAGACGAGGCTTGAATCATGAAGTCCTTGTTCTGACCCAACGTGAGGCTTCACTGGAACGTTCTCGCTTGGCCCGTGAGGATACGTATTGCCACGATTCGCTCACGGAAGCAGAAAAGCGATGGTTGCGCGAGGCACGCTCTCCTGAGGCGGGGCACTGGAATTTGTTGACCGATCTGACTGCAGAGCAACTGACCTATGCCCTCTGAAAAACTTCCAGAGCCATGGCTTTCCTTCTTGACAGAGCTCGATGCGCGAAGCTCTCGGAGGAGATTCACCTTCATTGCCTTGGAGGTTTTGTGGTCACCCTGGTGCATGGCTTTTCACGCACGACGTCCGACATAGATACGCTCTTGGTCCATACTGGCCCCAACCTTGAGATCTTGCTGGCGAGCGGGCAGAAAAGATTCTGCGCTATCCAGGAAACACGGAATCTATCTCGATTTCATCGGCATCGCGAAAGTTCCCGAAAGCTATGAAGATCGCCTCAGCGAGATATTCGTCGGTAATTTCAGGTTCTTGCGGCTGTTTGCTCTGGACCCGTACGATCTCGCCCTCAGCAAGCTTGAACGCAACGAACAACACGACCGAGACGATGTGAAATACCTGGCCCGAACCGTGCCACTGGATCTTGCCCTAATGCAAGAGAGGTATCACAAAGAATTGCGCTGGCAACTCGGCAATCCAGCGCGCGAAGACGCCACCTTGGAGCGCTGGATCGAAATGATCGAAGAGGAACGTCTGAAAAGATAGAATTCTGCCATTCTAGCGGCGAGGGATTACGGGAAATGGAAGCGGAGCAGTTCGCCCTCGAGAACCAGCGCACCTAACGTATCGTGTGGGAGATGGCCATTCCAGCGCTGCCAGTCGGACGGAACAAGTCTAGTCTCGGTCGCGCGTTGGTCAACCCATCCTTGGGAGGTTTCCTCTCGCAGAGGAATGGCGAAAGCTGTTGACGAGGTCACCGAAGCCTGCAGTTTCCACTCGAACAAGCTGGCCGCAAGTCGTTCGGTTAACGATTCATGCGGATCGAGGCATAGCACCCAGTTTTCGTCTGCCCGCAAGTAAT
This sequence comes from Candidatus Sulfotelmatobacter sp., assembly GCA_036490405.1. GTDB lineage: Bacteria > Acidobacteriota > Terriglobia > Terriglobales > Acidobacteriaceae > Sulfotelmatobacter. The sequence goes on from DASXDY010000070.1 coordinate 16,152, forward strand.
CCTGCAGACGAAAATCTTTCGAGCCGGGCACGATCCGAGCGCCATATTCAAGCGCGACATCAATGGTTCGATCCACCGATCCGTGATCCACCACAACAATCTCATCGCACGGATACACCGTCTCCAGGCAACGCCCGAGCCGACGAGCATCGTTGTGCGTATGAATGAGAGCTGTGAGTCGAAGCATAAGCCATCGTAGAGACGTAGCCCGCTACGTCTCTGCCTGCGCCATCCGTACCGCACGCCGTTTTCCGGCAATGTAAATCCACGCGCCGATCAGAACCAGCAACCCGGACAATCCCACAACTTTCAAAACGGCCAGCGGCTTGTTGGGCTCGTCGGGCTGAGGAATTACCGACAGGATGATAGTAAATGTGGTCGTCGCAAGGCCCACGATCGCCACCAGCTTCGCCACCATTTTTCCCCCCGGAACATGAATCACCTCCGGGCCCGCGGGTTGGCTCTGGAGCTTGTACATGGCCGCAAACAGATACAGATACGGCAGGAAGTAGGTGATCACGCCCATGCTGACCAGCACATCATAGGCGCCCTTGATCGAGGTTCCAGCCTGTCCCAGAAAGATGAACAGCGCGCCAAACACGAATTGTGTGAGCAGCCCAACCCACGGCGTCTTCCAGCGTGGATGCAACGCCCCAAACGCTGGTGGAAGGAAGCGATCGATGCCCGCCACAAACGGTAACCGCGCAACGGAAGCCAGATAAGCTCCCGCCGCCCCCACGTTGCTTAATGTGATCAGCAGCGCTGCGAATGGAATGACGCCTTCAAAGCCTACCCGTGACGCCGTCTTCGTGATCGCTTGCATCAACCCTTCAAGAGAACTGATTTCGGACGACGGTAGCGCCAGCAGCAGGCTGATTGTGCCCAGGACGTAGCACGCCGTCACCGTGATTCCGCCGATAAACAATGCCCACGGAATCGCTTTGCGGGCATTCTTGATTTCACCGCCCATCAGCGACGCGGTCTCGCTTCCGGCGAATGCGTAAATCAGCACCGACCAGAAAATCAGGTCCTTGAGATGAAGGCTCGGCGTCATCGAGTGCGCAGTGAAAGCGGTGGCAGATCCATAGCGACGCCACGCCACGGCTCCCATCGCCACGATGATGGCAACCGGAACCCACATGGCGATCGCGCCCAGATTGTGCAGCCATGTGCCGACGTTGAGGCCAAAAATGTTGAGCAGTGTTGCTACGGCTAAAGCCAGCAAAGAAAAAACAACGTAGTAGGCCGTATTGTTGGCCAGAAATCCCCACGCCTTCGGCCGCATGTAAAGCGCATTGCTGGCCGCGAAGTAAAGCACGGCAGGGAAGTAGGGAAGATTGCAACACCAGTACGTCCACGCGCTCATGAAGCCGGAGAAGTCGCCGAACGCGCGCTTGGTCCAGACGTAGATGCCGCCTTCATCGGGATAGCGCGACGACAACTCCACCACCGAAAGCGCCAGCGGCATGAAAAAGACGAGCCACGCCCCGATCCAGATGACGATGGAACTCGGTCCGGCTGCCGCCGCCGTAGCGATCCAGCGCAGGCTAATGCCCGTAACCACGTAGAACAAAACCAGGTCGCGGAATCCCATCACGCGGCGTGGGCGGTTGCGATCATCCGTTTCTGGGGACGCGAGAACTGCGTGGCTGCCGGCTGGTTTCGAAGTGGATTCGGCCAAGGGGTGTCCCAAGACGACAACGCATTATTCCACGACGGCGGATTTACGGTTGCTGCGCTTCCAATACAGATAGCCCGGCACGCCTGCCAGCACGATAGCTGTCCCCCAGAACGCTTCGGTCGGCCGCGTAAAGATCGTATTCAGAGTCCATGCGGCGCCGATGAGCACATAAATCGCCGGTAGCCACGGATACCCCGTGCAGCGATAGGGCCGCGGGATGTCGGGCCGCTTCCAGCGCAGCCAGAAAAGCGCAATCACCGTCAGCGTATACGAAAGCACCATGCCGTAGATGACGTACGTGTAAAGCTGATCGTAGCGCCCGCTGAGCGCGAGAGCTCCAGCCCAAATGCCTTGCCCGATAAGGCTGAATGCCGGCGTCCGCCACTTGGGATGAATCACCGCCATGCGCTTGAAGAACACTCCGTCTTGAGCCATGGCGAGATAGACGCGTGCTCCTGAGAGCGTGCACGTGGCCGCCGCGCTGAAACAGGAAATCGCAATCGTCAGCGAAAGCCAAACTGCCGCGCGCGGCGAAAATAGTGCGGTAGCTGCGGCATGCGCGATCGTCTCGTGCGCGGCGATCTCTTTGATCGGCATCGCGTACAGATAGGTCAGGTTCATCGCGATATAGATCGCGCCCACCACCAGAACCCCAAGCATCATGGCGAGCGGCACGTTCTTCCGTGGTTCTTTCACTTCGCCCGCGACCCAGGTGATGTAGACCCATCCGTCATAAGCCCAGAAAACGGCGATCAGGCCAACGCCCAGGGCCGAGATCAATTGTCCGGGACTCAGCCCAATATTCAACGGTCCCTGCGAATGAAAGTTCGACCAGTTTCCTTTGCCAATCAGAAATCCCAGGCCCACGAAAGCTGCCATGGCCGTGAACTTCGTCCAGGTCGAAACATTTTGCAGTAACGCGCCCCACCGCAGACCGACGACGTTTACATACGTGACCACCGCGATCAGCACCAGTCCGAGCAAATGCGCGCGAGTAATCGCCATGCCGGCGACGGTGAAAACCACATGCTGCTGCGACACAACCGGAATCACCTGTCCCAGATACGCGGCCGCGGCCACCGACAGCGCCGCGATTGAGCCGCCATTGGCGACGGCGAAGAGCATCCATCCGTAGAGAAAAGCCGGCAGATCGCCATATGCTTCCCGTAGATAGATGTATTGCCCGCCGGAGTCGGGAAACATCGATCCCAGTTCAGCGAATGCAAAGCAAGCGCACAGCGAGATCAGCGCGCCCAGCACCCAAACGAGAATGAACAGCATCGGCTGCGGCAGGGGAGCCGCGATATCTTTCGCCGTCAAAAAGATCGATGATCCAATGATGCCGCTGACCAGCAGCAACACGGAATCCAGCAGTCCGAGGCCGCGAACCAGGCTCGGTTTAGGATCAGATGGCTTTACTTCAGAAGCGCTTACTGCGGTCGCGATCGGGATGGTTTCCATTATCCGATTCCGAGTTCGTCGGGAGATTCAAGCGGCGTTCCGCAGCGCCGGCAGATGACCGCCGAGCAATCGCCGCAGGTAAGAGGGTCCTCAACCTCTTTGGCGCAATTCGGGCAGTACAAGGCCTCTGGCCGGGGCTCCTGGGGATTCTGCGGGCGCGTCGCCATGAGGGGGGAACTGTAGCATAGACGTAGTTACGCCGTCATTGGCCGGGCGCTAACGGAGTTTGTCCTCAGCTTCAGGGGGAACATTGGGAGCATTGCGCAGAAAACGCATCAATCCCTCGCCGGTTGCCTTGCCGGCCCGCTGCTCAAAGAACGTTGCAGCGGTCTCCATGACGCCTACTTTTTCCGCAACCGCCGAAGCAATCCACTGGTTCAGGGACACACCATCCTCCTGTGCCAGACGTTGCGCCGCTTTCTTGATGGAAGTCGGTAGTTTCAAGGGATAGGTTGATTTGCTCATCTGGATACCCTTCTTAGCAATTCTGCCGGGCGAAGGATTTCGACTTCGAACCTCTCACCAGCAGCAAGAAAATCTGAAACGTTATACGTAACCAGTGCGTCGGCCTTGCCGTTGATTGCGGCCTCGAGGACCATTTCGTCATTCGGGTCCCGACTTTGCGGCCTCCATAGAAAGTGAACGTCTACGGGTTCGATCACTGCGGCCAGTTCTGCGAGGAATTCATCAACCTGCGTCTCTGAGAGGCCATGTGCCAATCGATGCTCCGGCCGTTTCAAAACATCTTCGTACTCCAGGAACAGCGGCGGTGTAGCAAGCAGCGTAATTTTCCCGGCGGCTACCAACCTCAACGTGGCATTGCCCGCCCCGGAACGAGTTCGCAATGCGGCGACTACCACCGAAGTGTCGAGCACGATTCGCACGATATAATATCTTATAGAATATCACATCCTATAGGATATTTTACATGCCCGACCTGCCTTGTGCGAAGATGGCTTCGAAAGGCCAGAGCATGCCCGAGAAATCCCCCACCCACGACGAGAAACTCCAGGCCGAATTCAATCGCTGGGCCGCGGCCGGCGAAGGCCCGAAGATGGAGGACCACCATCTCAACATCACCGAAAAAACTCTCCGCCTGATGAATCTTCGCCCCGGAGAACGAGTGCTCGATCTCGGATGCGGTTCAGGATGGGCGACGCGTTTACTGGCGCGCCTCGTAGGAGATGGGCCAGAGGGCTTCGGCCAGGTGGTCGGCCTCGATGTATCCGATGAGATGGTCCGCCAGGCCCGCGAGGCTTCGAAAGACTTCGACAACATCCTCTACGTCTGGGGTTCTGCGCAGCAGATTCCGTGGGAAGAAAACTTCTTCGACAAAGTCCTGTCCGTCGAGTCGTTCTACTACTACGCCGATCAGGACCGCGCCCTGATGGAGTTATTTCGCGTCATGGCGCCAAAGGGCAGGCTGTTCATCCTGATTAATCTTTACCGCGACAATCAGTACTCGCTGCAATGGGTCGACAAGCTGAAAGTTCCCGTCCATGTGCGTTCGGCGGCGGAATATATCGAACTGCTGAAGAAGCACGCCTTTGAAAACGTAGAGGCCCGCCGTATCCCCGACGACACGCCCACGCCGGATGACTATAAAACGAAGTCCTTCCACAACATCGAAGACCTGCGCGCCTTCAAGCGCGAAGGCGCTCTCTTGTTGATGGCGTCAAAGCCCGACCTGCGCACGCCCGCTCCGGGATACACGATTTACTAGAGTGGGGATGTGCCACGCTGTTAATTAAATCTCGCTATCGTCATCATCGTCTTTATCGTGATGATTGCGGTCCTTCACCGGGCTCATCGCATGGCCATCCTGCGCGTGGTGAATCTCAACCCGGCCGTTTACGTTGTCCAGCTTGATGTGAGCGCCGCCCTTGCCTAATTCTCCTTGCAGGTCGTGGCCCACCCACTGATGATTGTTCACGTGCAGCCCAAAGTCGTTGCTGATGCCGCCGGAAACAGTGCTGGCCTCGATGTCAGCATTCGAGTCCGAAGGGATCGTCAGATCAACCGAGCCGTTCACCGAGTTCAGTTCGACCGATTGCCTCGCCAGCTGAGCGAAGCTGGCTTGTAGCTTTCCGTTGATCGTCGAAAGCTTGGCGCGTCCCGAAAGATCGCGGGCTTCCAGCCGCCCGTTGATGCACGATGCCTGCACTTCGCCGCTCACCCCAGTGATATCCAGCCCACCGTTGATCAGGTTGATTTCATCGAGACGGATCGCCCGCGGCACGGTCAGCGTGTACTCGACGCTCGCGGGATTGTTATGCGAGCCCCAATTCCATGTGGTGTCATGCTCCGGATACTTCGTCTTGATCGAAATGTGATTGCTGCTGGCGTTGACTTCTATCTTGGCTTCATCCAGCCGCTCTTTGGTGTCGGCATACTTTACGGCGTCGACCTTCACTTCATTGCGGTCCCAGCTTGAAATGTGTACAGCGCCGTTGATGTTGTCGAGTTCGACCCGGCCATCGGCCGTAATGGTGTAGGTCTGATGAAATTCGTCGGTCAGCTTTCCCGGGTGGTCCGAGGCGTACGCGCCGCTGGCGAGAACGCACAGCGCGCAGAGCGTTCCCGCGGCGACTCTAAAGGCAACAATTGGGCGATGGCGGTTCATGGCTTTCTTCCTTTCAACAGGTTAGACGCGCCTGGAGTGTTTTTGTCAGGCGGGCAGGACGGGATTCTTGCATAGTGGCCGATACGGATATGTTCCGCCGGTTGTTCCAGAAAATGCCCCGCGCAATGACCATTTAGATCTGAACCAGCAGTCGAACCAGTCATCCCGGCGAGCGAAGCGAGGCGGAACCGGTTTTTCCCGCTGGATCTGATTTGCCCACGCGATCTTTGCGGGCTTCCATCACAATAAAGACGCCCAAAATGCCCACCTCCGGCTCGATTGGAACGCGGTACCGCGGGCTGGGAAACACCACGTAGTAAATCGCGGGATAAAGCAACACAAGCCAGAAGATCAGCCCAGCCCCCGGTTTGCGCGCCCTTAGGGCGCGAGTCAATCCCCAAAACATCAGAACCGAACTCGTCAGAAACAGAGAATTCTTGACCTCGTTCATCCACGGTGGCTGGGTTGCTTTGGGGGGGCCGGCCCAGAAATAAATAAAACGCTTTACCGAAAGGCCGGCGAACCGCAAATAATCCGCGCGGATGTAGTCGATCGCTTCGTGCTTTCGCATCGCGACATATGCGAGTTCACCCATCGCCTCGTACTGCCGCAGGGCGTACGCGTCCTGCGTAGGGTGCAGATACTCCATCCACGTTCCGTCGGCGCCGGGACCGTTGCCAAGTCGAAGCTCCGCCCCGAAGTTGTCGCGGATAAAGATAAATTTACCGAACGTCTGATAGTTGCGGATCAGCCAGGGAGCGACGCAAGCGCAGAACACGAGCGCCGCAAGGCCAAGCCCTGGGACAGACATTTTCCCCCGTCTGGCTCGTGCCGCCCATACCCAGAGTCCTGCCGCTGGCAGGAAAGACAGCAGGGAAGTGCTGGTCAGCGCAGCGATGCCCCACAGAAATCCAAACGTAAAAGGCCATCTCCAGTCGTCGCGCTCTTCCAACGTCAGTGTGAGCCAGAAAATGATCGTCAGCAAAAGCGTCGACAGACTTGTCTCCCACACCCAGCGGGTGCACCAGAACATCACATTGGGCAGAACGGCCCATACCCAGGCGGACCACACCGCCACGCGTTCAGAAAAGATTCGCCGCGCAATCAGGAAAATCGGAAGGCAAGTCAGCGCGGAAAAAATGCTGTTGAGTGCGAGCAGCACAAACGCCGATGCCCTCGAATAAATCCGGAAGATCTGAAATACCCCGGCAATCAGATACGGATACAGAGGCGGCTCCCACGCCGTCGGCCCCGTGTGCGGCCCGAAGGGATCGCTGAAGCCGCGCCCGGAAGCGATCGCTGCGCCGATGCGCCCCATTTCCCAGCCGAAGCCAAAATTGTTGTCTGTACTTTTGAATTGGTAGGTGTGCCCCACGATGATCCACCCAAGGCGCAGCACACAGGCAATGCCGCATATCCACGCCGGTGATTGCGCCCATTGCAGGCTGCGCTTTTGATATGTGTCCGTTGTGCTTGAATCCATGGGTTTTTCTATTTGTATCTGAGCGACTTGCCGGTAGCAAACGGGCGATTGCAAATCCATCCGGAAGGCGTACAATCCGTGCACTACGGGAGGGGCACCATGGTTTTTGGTATGTCACTCGCAACCTACACCCAGCTGCACGTCTTGATCAGTTTTCTCGGAATTGGTTCCGGGGCCGCCGTCATGTATGGCTTCTTCCGGGGTCACCGCCTGAATGGCTTGACCCTCTTTTTCCTGGTGACCACAATCCTCACCAGCGTGACCGGATTCTTCTTCCCTTTCACCCATCTCACGCCGGGACATATCCTGGGGATTCTTTCGCTGATCGCGCTGACCATCGCGATTGGCGCGCGCTACGCCGGAAAGATGCGGGGATCGTCGCGCTGGATTTACGTGGTCACCGCGTCCATTTCGCTATACTTCAACGTCTTCGTGCTGATCGTTCAGTCGTTTGAAAAGGTGCCGGCCCTGCACGCGCTCGCCCCCACGCAAAAAGAACCGCCCTTCGCGATCGCACAGTTGGCCCTCCTCGTCCTGTTTATCGCGATGACGTGGATCGCCGTGAAACGCTTCCATCCAGAGGGCTCGGCGATTGGCAATGCCAATGCCTATGATCGCGCCAAGCGGGCGGCTTAAGCCCAGGAATTCGGGCCGACCGGGATTTCGGGTAATGGCTCAGTTTGAATTCTGAATCCTACTGGGCGTCATCCCGAAGTGCCCGCGTTCTTTCCAGTGGGCCGAGGCATCTCAGTCTGTATCGGCTCGGCGCGCGAGCCAAATTGCACCACTACCGGATTTCGGTACTCCTCCGTGATCGTCATGGGATTCGGTAAAATGGATCGTTTCACCCGGATCCCTCGTTGACTTCTGATCTCATCTTGAGCGCATGGAGTGCCGCCCTGGTCAGCCCAAAGGGAATCGGCCACTACATCCGCCAGCATTTTCTCGATACCACCTTTCGCGGCATTTATCACGCCAATGCCTTCGACGTCGCCCTGCTGGTGCCGTATTTCATTGTGCTGATTCTTCTGGCGGCCTATGGAGCGCATCGTTACGTGCTGGTTTATCTCTATTACAAACACCAGAAAAACCGCACGGAAGAGCCCGCAGGGCATTTCCCCGAACTGCCGCGGATCACCGTCCAGTTGCCCATCTTCAACGAGCAGTATGTGGTGGAGCGGTTGCTCGAATCCGTCTGCAAGCTTGACTATCCGCGCGAGAAACTCGATATCCAGGTGCTCGATGACTCCACCGACGAGACGGTTGAGGTCGCGCGCGGCCTGGTGGAGCGCTACGCAGCCCTGGGCAATCCGATTGTCTATCTTCACCGCAGCAATCGCGAAGGCTTCAAAGCCGGCGCTCTCGCCGAGGGAATGAAGACGGCCAAAGGCGAATTCATCGCCATCTTCGACGCCGATTTCACTCCGCCGGAAGATTTCCTGCTGCGCACCATCCATCACTTCAGCGACCCCAGGATCGGCATGGTGCAGACCCGCTGGACGCACATCAATCGCAACTATTCCTTTCTGACGGAAGTCGAAGCGATCCTGCTTGACGGCCACTTCGTGCTCGAGCACTCGGGCCGCGCCCGCACCGGCCTTTTCTTCAACTTCAACGGCACCGCCGGCATGTGGCGGCGCAACACCATCGATGAGGCCGGCGGCTGGCAGCATGACACTCTGACCGAAGATACCGACCTTTCCTATCGCGCCCAGCTCAAGGGATGGAAGTTTATCTATTTGCAGGATGTCGAGTGCCCGGCCGAGCTTCCGGTCGAGATGACCGCTTTTAAAACCCAGCAGGCGCGCTGGGCCAAGGGTCTGATCCAGACGGGAAAGAAAATTTTGCCGCGAGTCATGCGCAGCGACGCCTCGCTGCACACCAAGATCGAAGCCTGGTACCACTTGACGGCGAACATCAGCTATCCCTTGATGATTATGCTTTCGGTCCTGCTTCTGCCGGCCATGATCATCCGCTTCTATCAGGGCTGGTTCCAGATGCTTTACATCGACCTCCCGCTGTTCATGGCTTCGACATTTTCGATTTCCAGTTTTTACCTGGTCTCTCAGAAGGAATTGTTTCCCCGCAGTTGGCCGCGGGCTTTGCTGTATCTCCCGTTCTTGATGGCGCTGGGCATTGGCCTGACCATCACAAACACGAAGGCGGTAATTGAAGCCCTGATCGGCAAGCAAAGTGCCTTTGCGCGTACGCCGAAGTATCGCGTTGAAACGAAGCAGGACAAGATCGGTGCAAAGAAATACCGCAAGCGCCTGGGATGGGTACCCTGGCTCGAGTTGCTGATCGGCGCCTACTTCGCGCTGACTGTCTATTACGCGGTGGAGAACGAAAACTACATCACGGTCCCATTCCTGCTGCTTTTCGTTCTGGGATATTGGTACACAGGATTGATGTCGTTGCTGCAAGGCCGCTTCGGACGCGCGGCCCGAACCGCAACCACGCACACCAAGCCATTTCCGGTTGGCGTCTAGCCCGAACCACAAGTTGTGATCGCCGTGGCGGGTCATCGCCATTCGACCGCGGATGAGACCTGCCCCTCCGTGTGATTCGTGAGTTTTAGGTTTCCCGCAAGAGTTGCGAACCGCTCCTCTGTTTCCATTGCCGCGTTATGGCCATCAACTTGACCGTTCATTTACAATCCACTCGCTACAATCTTCGCCCACGTTTCCGTTCCATGCGGGCAGTTTTGTCCAAGGGGGATGCGATGCTTCGCTCGCGCAAAATTCTCCACGCAGCTTCTGTCGTCACGCTTAGCTGGGCCGCCCTCAGTTGCGGCGCTGCTCACGACTCCGACGAATACTATGTTTTTGTCTCTTCCAACTTGCAGGTTCCATACTGGAAGACCGCCGGCACGGGTTTTTCGAATGCTGCGGCCGAATTCAAAGTGCGCGCCGACTTTCAGGGACCGCAGAGTTATGACGTGAAAGCTGAGCGCGACGCCCTCGATCAGGCCGTGCAGAAGAAAGCCACTGGCATCTTGCTTGCCGTGACAGATGCCGCCGTGCTCAAAGACGGCATTGATAAAGCGATTGCCGCCGGGATTCCTGTCATCACCGTCGACTCCGACTCGCCCGCCAGCAAGCGCCTCTTTTTTATCGGCACCAATAACTATCAGGCCGGATTCAGCGGCGGCCAGCGCCTGGCACAGGAACTCAAAGGCAAGGGCAACGTTGTCGTCTTCACCATGCCCGACCAGCCCAACTTGCAGGATCGCCTTCGCGGTTACAAAGACGCAATCGCCAGCAAACCGGAGATCAAAATTACCCGCGTCGTCGATATCCAGGGCGATCCCCGCATCGCATTCGACACCGCCACCCAGATCATCGGGAAAGAACGCGACAAGGTCGACGCCTTCGTCTGCCTCGAAGCGCAATCGGGGAAGGAAGTCGCCGGGGTCCTGAACAGTTATCACGTCACCGGCAAGACAGTGATCGCCATGGATACAGATCAGGAAACTCTGGACTGGATCCAGAAAGGCGTGATTGCCGCCACCATTGGCCAGAAACCCTACACCATGGCCTTTGTCGGCATGCAGATGCTTGACAATCTTTATCATCACAAGCCGCGCTCGCTGGAAGCCGACTGGGCCAAAGACAGCTTTTCGCCGGTGCCGAGTTTTGTGGATACCGGCTCTGCGCTGATCGACAAGAGCAACGTGCAGTCGTTTATTGAGGCAGGAAAAAATCTCGCAACCGGATCAAAATAGCGGGTTCACCAACGGCTTTTCGAACGGCGCGGCATCCGGCCGCGCCGAATGTTGTTACGCAAAGGACGACTCCATAATGCGCAAGGCATCTCTGGTTTTAGTTGCAATCGCACTGATTGGCATTTCGGCATCTGCGCTCGACCGTCAATCCGGCGCCGACTATCACGCCCGCCGCGAGGCGCTGGCTAAAAAAGCTGGAGGCGTGGTCCTTCTGCTCGCTCCGCTCGAGGGTTTCGATGCCGTTTACGACTTTCGCCAGAACGACGACTTTTACTACCTCTCGGGTGTAACCACGCCAAAAGCAGCTTTGCTGATCGCGCCCGCGCGCGAGGCCAAGGGCGATGTCGCCGCCCGCCCGTACAGCGAAATTCTTTTCCTGCCCCCACGCAATCTGCGCCTTGAGCGATTTACGGGTCCGCAGTTGGGAGGCGACGATCCCGCGGCGCCGAAGATCACGGGTTTCGATCGCGTGGAAGATATCGGCAAGCTGTCGGCGGAAGTGAGCGCGTTGCTCGCCGGTCAACGGCCCGTGGTTTTCACTGAACTGCCGTCGCCCGAAAATCGGCCGCCCAGTGCCGATGCCCTGGACTTTCTTCAGCACAGCACCGCGATGCTTTTCTTCGAGGAAGTCAAGCCGATGCTGGCGTCGTTGCGCACCACCAAAGATGCGGGCGAAGTCGCGTTGATCCGCAAAGCGGTCGACGCCTCCGTCGCAGCCCACCTGGCCGCCATGCGCGCGACCAAGCCCGATATGAAAGAGTACGAAATCTCCGCCGTCCTGCAATACGAATGGACGCGCCGCGGCTGTGAGCGCCCCTCGTACTCTCCGATCGTGGGCTCAGGCCACAACTCGACGGTCCTCCACTACGGGGAGAACAGTGCCACCATGAAATCGGGCGATGTGGTGGTGATTGACGCCGCCGGCGAGTACTCAATGTATGCCGCCGACATCACACGCACGCTCCCGGTCAACGGACACTTCACCGCGCGTCAAAAGGAAATCTACGACATCGTGCTCGGAGCGCAGGAAGCTGCTGCGGCGGCATTTGTGTCCGGCAAGTCGAAGCTCGGCGGCGATCCCGAAGTTTCGCTCGACAAAGTCGCGCGGGACTACATCAAAACTCACGGTAAAGATCTTCACGGCGAGCCGCTCGACAAATATTTCATTCACGGCCTCGGCCACTACATCGGGCTGAACGTCCACGACCCCGACGACTACACCGTGCCGCTCGCGCCTGGCATGACGTTCACCATTGAGCCCGGCATTTACATCCCCGAAGAAAACATCGGTGTCCGCATCGAAGATGACTATCTCGTCGGCGCCGACGGCAAACTGATCAAGTTGAGCGCCGCGCTGCCGTCGAGAGCCGAAGAGGTAGAGAAAGCCATGGCAGGGAAGTAATGCGCATCTTTCGATTAAGTCACTAGAACCATTAAGTCACCAAAAGTTTGTCATTCCGAGCGCAGCGAGGAATCTGCTTTTCGCGTGCGGCGAAGAAAAATTCAGGAAATATACTCGCGAATGTACTCGTCCTTGGTGTGCGCGAGTTCGCGGATATCGCCGTCGAAAATTACCTTCCCGTCGCGAAGAATGAGGAAGCTCATCGGCACATCGCAGTACTGCCCGCGGGGCAACGCGCGCAACGCATTTTCTTTCTTATCGAACTGATGCGTCGCCATGGTGAAGGCGTCTTGCAGGCGGTGCGTCACCAGCAGGGCGCTGGTGTGGTAGACATCTCGTTGCTTCATGATGAGTTCGATGATCGTGTTTGACGTAACCGGATCGAGCCCTCCCGTCGGCGAGTCATAGAGCAACAATTCCGGCCGGGTGATGATCGCGCGCGCGATCGCCACCCGCCGCCGCATTCCGCCCGAGAGTTCCGAGGGAAACAGGTCGAGCGTGTGCTCCAACTCGACGAACCGCAGAACTTCGCGCACCCGCACGTCGATCGGCTCATCGTAGATGCCATGTTCTTCAGTAAGCCGGTAAGCGACGTTCTCCCGCACCGTAAGCGAGTCGAAAAGTGCGCTTTCCTGAAAGACCATGCCAAGATGCGCGCGCAGCGGAAACCAGTCCTGCTCGTCGAGGTGCGTCACTTCATTGCCCAACACCGTGATCCGGCCCGAATCTGGCGGCAGCAGCCCCAGGGCCAGCTTCAGAATCGTGCTCTTGCCCGATCCTGCGACCCCGAACAGCGCTTTCGTTTCACCATACGGTAGTCGGAACGAAACTCCGCGCAGCACATGATTGTCCCCGAAGGCCAGATGCACGTCATCAAAGACAATTGCCGAGCCGGACTGCGGCTGCAATACATTCGACGAGCTTTCAACCGGCAGTGCGGGCGCCGACATAAGATCTAATGGAACGACATAATGGAGATCAGCAGTTTGGTGACAAAGAAATCAGTGACCAGAATGAGGACCGACGCCGCCACCACCGCCTGTGTGGTCGCGCGGCCCACGCCTTGCGTGCCTCCGCGCGCCGTCATCCCGTAATAGCATCCGATCGTTGCGATGATGAAGCCAAACAGGGTCGGCTTCAGCAATCCCATGAATACATCCTGAAAAACCAGTACCTGCCAGGCGTTGCTCCAATACTGCCGCGCGTCCAGGCTCAGGAAAAGTTTGGCCACCATCAAGCCGCCGGCCAGTCCGACCAGGTCGGAAATGATGCTGAGAAAAAACAGCATGAACACGGTTGCCGTTACGCGCGGCGTGACCAGCTTCTTCATCGGGTCGGTGCCCAGCGCGCGCATGGCGTCAATCTGCTCGGTCACTACCATCGATCCCAGTTCGCTGGCCATGCCCGAAGAATTGCGTCCCGCCACCATCAAGCCCGTCAGCACAGGGCCCAGTTCACGAACCATCGAAGTCGAGACAAGTTGCCCGATGAGTGTGATGGATCCGAAACGCTGGAGGGTATTCGCAGTCTGCAACGCCAGCACGCCGCCGGTGAAAAATCCCGTGAGCACAACGATTGGCAGGGACCCGACGCCGATCAAATCGGCCTGCTGCACCATGTCGGCGAAATAAACCGGCTTGCGAAACAGATTTGTGACCGACTGCGCGGAGAGCAGCGTGTATTCCTGAACCGCCTGGATTTTTTCCTTGACGAACTCGGTAGGCGAAATCAGTTCCATGCGATTGGGAAATCCAGCGCTCGGAGCACACGAGTCTGCGCTTTTCGGAATATAACAGATCAGGCGACGTGCCTTAGGTCTCGGACCTCAGAAGTTAAGGCGCAAAGCTGCTTTAGAGGCCGTGTTTGTTGGCCGAAGGCGAGGACAGAGTCTTGCTGAAATCTGAGGGCCCGAATTTGTGTCGGCTATCCCCGGCCTTTCTTCTTGATCTCGATATTCAGCCGGCGGATCTTCTGGTTCAGCGTCGAGAGCGGCACATGAAACCGCTCGGCCGCTTCGGTCTGGTTCCAGTTGCAGCGTTCCAGCATGTCGGTGATCACCCGGCGCTCCACTTCCTCAACAATCTCGAACAACGACGCGTCCGACGGCGCATCGTGCAGCGCCAGTGAGGAACCTCGTCCCATCAACGATTCGGGAAGTAAATCGACGCTGATCTCCGGTCCGGAGGAAAGGACCACCGCGCGCTCCACCACGTTTTCCAGTTCGCGCACATTGCCCGGCCAGGAGTACGCCATCAGCGGACGCAGTGCCTCCGGCGTCACATGAAAAATAGGACGAGAGTTCTCCTCTGCATACTTGCGCAGGAAAAATTCCACCAGCAGCGGAATATCTTCCTTGCGCTGCCGCAGCGGCGGCAATTCGACCGTAATGACATTCAACCGGTAGAACAGATCTTCGCGGAAACGCCCCTCGCGCACCATCTGCCTCAAATCAATGTTCGTGGCGGCAATGATTCGCACGTCGACCTGAATTTCCTGGATGCCGCCCAGATGCATAAACCGCCGGTCCTGCAACACTCGCAGAATTTTCGCCTGCGTCTCCAGCCCCATGGTCGCGATTTCGTCCAGAAACAGCGTTCCCTTGTCCGCAACTTCAAACAGGCCCTTCTTCGAAGCAATCGCGCTGGTGAATGCGCCCTTCACGTGCCCAAACAAAGTCGATTCGAGCAGGTCGGTCGGCATCGAGCCTGTATTCACCGGGACAAAAGGCTTGTCGCGCCGCGGAGAATTCAGGTGGACCGCCTTGGCGATGACCTCCTTGCCGGTTCCGCTTTCACCCTGCAACAGCACAGTCGAGCGGCTGTTTGCGACCTGCGCCACCAGATCGAAAATTTTCAGCATGGGCTCGCTCTTGCCCACGATGTTTTCGAAGTTGTAGCGCTGCTTCAGCGCGCGCTTGAGTTGGACGTTTTCTTCCTCCGCACGCCGCCAGCCCACTGCCGCGCGAATGTCGGCCAGCAGTTTCTCGTTGTCCCAAGGCTTCTGAACAAAATTCGCCGCGCCCAGTTGCATCGCGCGCACCGCGTTGTCCACCGTGCCGAACGCCGTAATCATGATCACCGGCAGCCGCGGGTCGTGGCTGCGAATCTCCGACAGGATCTCCATGCCATCGCGCCCGGGCAACGCCAGATCGAGCAGCACAAGATCGAATGGACGGTCGGCCATCTGCCCCAGGCCATCTTCCCCGGTGACCGCCGTCTCGACTTCAAACCCCTCCAGTTCGAGTAAAGTCTGAAGCGATTCGCGGATCTCTGCCTCATCGTCAATGATGAGCACAGTCCCTGCCGGCGCCGGGGAGCCGCTCATTGTGCCGCGCGAAATCACTGCCGCTTCAGACATGTACCGCCTTCCTGCTCAAAGGAAAATCCAGGGCAAACGTCGTTCCTGCCCCGGGGTTGCTCTCCACGCGGATCTTTCCCGCGTGCTCCTGAATAATGCCGTACGTCACCGACAGGCCCAGGCCGGTTCCGCGATTCTGGCCTTCCTTCGGCGCGGTCTTCGTCGTAAAAAACGGATCGTAGATGCGCTGAATGTGTTCCGGCGCAATCCCGGAACCGGTATCCGAAACCCGCACGCTTACCATCTCGCCATTCGAGGTCGCCACGCTCAGCTTGCCGCCGCGCGGCATCGCATCTTTCGCATTGAGAAACAGGTTCAGGAAAACCTGCTGCAATCTTCCCGGATTTCCCTGGATCGCTGAGATGCCGCTCATCAACTCCGAGTGCACTTCAATTCTTGCCGTCTTGAACTGATGCTCCAGCAGCGCCAGCGTATCGGTAATGACCTTGTTGATATCTACGTCGCCAAATGCGGTGCCGCTGGTACGCGAGAAATTCAGCAGGTTGTTGACGATCTCCGACGCGCGGAACGTCTGCCGCGTAATCTTCTCCAGCAACCCCGACTTCTGCGGATCTCCTTGCAGTTGCTTGGCGAGCATCTGGGTGTACGAAGAGATCACCGCCAGAGGCGTATTCACTTCGTGCGCCACGCCCGCGGCCAGCAGGCCAATCGACGTCAGCTTGTCCGCCTGCGAGAGCTGGCTTTCGAGCCCCACGCGTTCCGTGATGTCGTCCATGATCACGAGCCGCCCGATGACCTCGAATTTCCGCGTCACCAGCGGCGCAATCGCCACGTTCACCGTTCGCGTTTCGCCCGCCGGGGTTTGCAGCCGGAACTTATATAAGTTATTGATGCCGGAATTCTGCCGTACGCGGTAGAACTCTTCCACAAAATCGGAAGGAAATACATTCTGCATCGATTGCGTCAGCGCCTGCCAGCGCGGCAGGGCATACATCACTTCCATCTGCGCGTTCCAGCTCTCGATGCGGTCTTCCATGTCCAGCGCCATGACGCCCACGTTGATCGATTCAACGATGTTCTCGTTGAAGTCCTTCAGCCGCTCATACTCCGCAACCTTCTGCTGAAGCGACGCGTACAGCCGCCCGTTCTGGATCGCGATCCCCAGGTATCCGCCGAGCGTCTCCAGCAATTCCACATCTTCGCTGGATAGATAGTCGCCCTTGTCGGTCTTGCCCAGCCCAAGCACGGCAATCGTGCGCTGTTGGGCGCGGCAGGGAATGTAATAGTTCAAGTCCAGCCGGGCGATCGTTTCCTGCGATCCCGCTGTCTCGCGCGGCATCTGGTGAGTATTCTCGAAGAACATATGCCGACCGGGATCAGGACGAGCTTCGGCCAGGAACGACAGATCCAGGCTTCCCGCCGGACTCATGCCGATAGACTTCGAAAGAATAAAGTGCTCCGGCTCTTCGCCCGCGCGAAGGAAAATCGCGATACGGTCGACCGACAGCGTGCGCGAAAGCCGGTCAAGCACCGACGAGAGCAGGGCATTCAGATCGATTTCCGAACTTAGCTCGCGGCCAAATTCAATCAGCGTCCGGCGATAGTCATACACCGTGCGGTAGAAAAGATGGTCCACCCGGTCCTGAATCCATTTGCGGATCGGATCGAACAAGAGCGCGGTGACCACAACGGCGATAATCAAGCCAACCGGACCAGTCCCCGGCCGCTGCATATGGACAAGTTCCGCTACTCCCGCCACCAAGGCGAAATACATTCCCACCACTGCGGCCGCTGCCACCGTGTACACCACCACCCGCTTCGAAATCAGATCGACGTCCATCAACCGGTAGCGGAAAATGGCATAGCCGAACGTGAGAGGCAGCAGGCCCAGCGAAAGCACCGCCAGCTTCATGACCGCGCCCGGCAAAGAGCCCAGCAGATAGGGCGTCACATAGAACAGCGTGTAGGGAACGACCGCGAGAACCGTGCCTCGCGTCACCCACTTCAATTGCTGGCGCAAAATTGTGCTCGTGGCGTGGCGGAAGCTGTCCCACAGAATCGCCGCGGCTATGATGAACAGCACCGCCCCGTAGGCCATTTCCTGCCGGTCCATGTCCCAGCGAAGAAGTCCGCTGGCCTGGGCCAGCCGTAAAGCCACAATGTGACGGCCAAGCAGAATCGCGCCGGGAACATACGCCAGCCCGAGCAGCCATGGCCGCTGTTGCACGAACTTCCGTTTCTCAGGAAATGTCAGGACGAAGTGCAGGAACAGCGCCGGCTGCAAGACCCACGCGACGATGTTGCTCCAGTAGATGATCCAGTCGAAGTCGTTCAGTTTGCCGGTGTACTTGAACGAATAAGCGATGAACGAAACCAGGCAGAAAATATAGAAATGCGTGGATCCCACCGCCGTCCAGCGCCGCAGCAGCACATAGAGCCCGATTCCCAGGTAAATCAGCGCAATCAGGCGAAGCGAAAGGTTCAGGGATCGGTCGGCGGGAATAAGAAGAACATTGGCATCCACTTCCACCGACTGTCGCAGCAGCGAATACGAAGCGCTATGCCAGACGCCGGTCGAATAGAGTTGCCGTTCCAGTCCGGGAGTGCTTTTGATCTCCCGCCCGTTCACTGCTATCAGTTGATCGTTCGGCTTGATGCCCCACTGCGCGCCCGGGCCGTGAGGCTCGACCCGTTCTGCGATGAGGCGTCCGTTGTGTTCCACCCACCAGACACCATCATCCGGTACCGCCGAAGCGCGTTCCTTCTGTAAATTGAATCCCGCAAAAACGACGGCTGCGACCGTCAGCAGGAACAGCAGGACAGCAACGAAACGAGCTTGGCTTTCCCGATTCATGGGCTTCGGCACTGCCCCGGGGCCTTTGGGGGGCCGGGGGGTGGAAGGTAGCTCCCACTGCTTATCATTGAGCAACTTCGCTGCCACCATAGGTCCCATTCCGAAATCGGTAAGCCCTTTGGATAAAACTACTTCCGGAATTATAGATGCAATTTCGAACGCAAGCTATGCCTTTCGGGAGGTTCCTGTGGGATTCCGTATCCGATTTCCACTGAAAACATTGGCTTTCAACTCAGCCAACTCACTTGGAAGGATTAGATGAAATTCGGAAGATACTTGGGTGCCCGAGCCCTGCGAGATACTGGAAGAAGGTTTCGAAGACAAATCGCGGTTCGTTTTCGTCCTATCCGTGATAATCCGTGGCCGAAGGTCTTTACCCAGCCTTCCGCCCGCCCTTGGAAATGTCGGCCGGTTCTTCACCCCATTCGAATGAAAGTGTGCGGGAGGAAGTCTCAATCGGTTCCAATTCGGGAATGTCTTCTGCCACCGACGCCCCCAGTTCCGCGAACTTCCGGGCCGAAACCAGCACCCGGTTTTCCAGCGACCCCACCGCCTGGTTATAGGCCTCGACCGCCCGGTCCAGATTCGACCCGACTGCCGTGATATGGCCGGCGAGTTTCCGTAGACGGTCGTGGAGTTCTTTTCCCAGAACGCTGATTTCATGCGCGTTGCGCGCCAGCTTCTCCTGGTTCCATCCGTAGGCGACGGCTTTGAGCAGCGCGATGAGCGTCGTTGGCGACGCCGGAATCACCCGATTCAGAACACCGTGTTCGATCAGTCCCGTATCCTGCTCCAGCGCCGCGCTGAAAAATGTCTCGCCCGGCAGGAACATCACGACAAACTCCGGCGTGGATTCGAATTGCTCCCAATATTTCTTTCCGCTCAGAATATCGATGTGATCCTTAACCTGCCTGGCATGGTTCGCCAAACAGATTTTTCGGGCGTCCTCATCGGTCGTCTCGAAGGCTTCCAGAAAAGCTTGCAGGGGAGTTTTGGCGTCGATCACAACGCTCTTTCCACCCGGCAGCTTCACCACTACGTCGGGACGAAAACGCCCTGCGTCGGTAGTGATCGTCTCCTGCTCGGCGAAGTCGCAGTACGACAGCATGCCGGCAATCTCGACTACCCGCCGCAACTGAATTTCTCCCCAACGCCCGCGCACATTCGGCGTGCGTAGAGCACGCACCAGGTTGCCAGTCTCGGACTGAAGGCGATCATTGCCGGCGATCAGAGTCTGCACCTGTTCGCGCAAGGCGCTATAGGCTCCGCCACGCTCTTTTTCCATCTGTTGGATCTGCGTGTCTACCTTCTCCAGCGACTCCCGCACCGGCGCGACCATGTCGGCGACGGCCTTTTGCCGCGCCTCGAGGTCTCCCCGCGCCGCCACCTGATACTGCTCCAGCTTCGATTTCGCCAGCTCCAGGAACGATGCGTTGTTGTTTTTCAGGGCGTCAGCGGCCAGAGCCTTGAAGGCATTTTGCAACTCCTCTGCTGCCTTTTCGGTGGTTTTCGTGAGCAGAGCGATCTTTTCGGTGCTGGCCTTTCGTTCCGATACCACAGCGGATTCTAATCCGGCCCGGGCCGCAACCAGCTCTTGCCGTTCCTCCAAAAGCCGCGCCAGATCGGCCTTTGCGGCCTCTAATTCATTCTCGATGAACGACAAACGCGCGTACGCCCCGGCGTTGCGCGAACGCAGCGCCAGCCATGCAATCAGACCGCCAAACAACAGGCCAATGCCCCCACTGATCGCTAGTTCCATAGACGCAGGTAACTACTCGCTCCCCACACCAAACCCTAGCCTACCACCAGCCTTCAGCACGAGAGGTTGTGAAAAGGAAGACCTCCAACCTCCAACTGACTGGCGTAAACGGAATGCACAAGACGCTAAAGTTGATGGCATTTCTGCTGAGCACTGGTGCGGCCACCGTACAACCGGCCTCGCGCCTGATGGCTTTTCCGGGGGAGGGCCCGGCGCAGTCGAATCCCGCAAAGCTCCAACCGGTGGCCGCGAATTCGCCGGACATTCCATTTACAGATGAATCCCAGACCGAGCAGCAGTTTCTCGATCTCGCCAACCGGTCACGGGCAGAAAAAGGGCTGCCCCCGCTGGCGCTCGACGCCGGACTATCCAAAGCCGCCCGGGACCACGCCCTGGCCATGGCCCACGCGCATGAACTCTCGCATCAACTTCGCAACGAGCCCGCATTAGCACAACGCGTAGCGGCGGCCACGAAAATCCAGCTCGACGAAGAAGCCGAAAACGTCGCCTTCGACTACGACGCCGAACACGGCCACGAACACCTCATGCTCTCACCCCCGCATCGCGCGAACCTGCTCAACCCGGCCTACAACGTGGTCGGGTTGGGTGTGGTTCGTGGCGGAGACCACATCTACATCGTGCAGGACTTCGGCCACGCCCTCCCGGGCTATTCTCCCGCGGAGGTCAAGAATCAGATCGCGCAGGCTGTCAATCTGGAGCGCCAGAAGGAAAGCCATTCGCAGCTTCCGCGCCGCGATCTGTTGACTGCCGACGATGTTGCCTGCTCGATGGCCCAGGCCGACAGACTCGGCACCGGTCAGGTCCAGGCGCTGGCGCAGCGTTATACGGTCATGGCTTATACCAGCCTGAATCCGCAAACCCTTCCGGGCGCTGCAATCCACGCCCTCGCGAACCGCAAAGTAAACAGCTTCTCAGTCGGAGCCTGCTACGGCCGCTCGGCAACCTATCCCACGGGCGTCTATTGGGTCATTCTTTCGTTGAACTAAGACTTATACAGGGACAGCCGCCCTCGACTGTCCAGTGCCGAGGCCCGCGTCTTTCTTTTGACTCCGCATTTGCCGCTTCAGCCTGCTCGGATGATTCTTGCACCACCAGATCAGTGATCGGAGAAAAGTCCGGCCGCTTCTCTGACCAGAAATCCCATCTTCGGATGCGACGGCTCCATGCTGACCGCAATTCCATACTCCTTCAGCGCCTCGGATGTCACCGGCCCGATGGATGCGACTTTCACTTTGCTCAACGCTGTCATCAGCTGTTCTTTCATCCCCTTTTTCTCGGCGACTTCTAACAGGTGATGGGCCTGGACAGCCGCCGTAAACATCACAACCGCTACCTTTCCATGAAGCAATGCGTCGATGGCGTTCTCCAGCGGAGCGATGTCTTCCGGCAAAGCCCAATCGTAGACGTGGATTGTAAGCACCCCGGCGCCCCGCTGCTTGAGTCCGTCGAGCAGGTCCCGGCTGGGAACTCCATACTCCTGCACGGCCACCGTCTGGTTTTGCAGCGGGACCTGATTTTTATCCAGCACTTCGAGGATCTCGCGCCAGGTATTCGGCTCGGGTACATTCCACCGGATGGGCACGCCTAACTCTTTAAGCGCCGCCACCGGCTTCGGGCCCCGCGCAAGAACAGGAATTCGGCTCAGTCCCAGGACCAGTTCTTCCCGCGAACAAAACGGCTCTGCGGCACGCACCAGGGCGCGCGTGCCCACGCCGGTCAGAAAAATCAGCAGATTCAGCTTCTCCGCCTTCAGCGCATCGATGAAGCGACCTACATCGGGATGACTTTGCGCCGGAACTTCGCGCGTTGCCGGCGCCACCAGCGCCCGCCCGCCGCAATTCTCAATCAGCGCTGCGATCTCGGTCGCCCGCCGGCTTTCAAACGATAGAACCGTGCGCCCCGCGAAATTCGGTTTGTGATTTTGTTTCGGGTCCTGCCCCACAGGCTCGGCCATGCACAGAATCCTAGCACCAGGAAGCAACTGGAAAGCCAGAGCAGCGGACTCACGAATTGCGATTCCCCTGTGCTAGTCTTGCCTTGCCCTCCGTCTACGCGTGCATCCGCGCCATGGAATCTTTGTCCCAAACTTCTTCATCCGCCGCTTGCGTTAAGAAGGTCCGCATCGGTACGGCCGGATGGGCCTACAAAGACTGGGAAGGAATTTTCTATCCGCACGACTTGCCTCATCGCAGGATTCATCCGCTGGAATATTTCGCCCGTTTTTTCGACACCGCCGAGATCACCGCATCTTTTGACGGCCCGCTCAGGCCCGAGCACGTGAAGCTGTGGTGCCGCCGGGTGGCGTCGGTCAATCGTGATTTCCTTTTTACCGCGAAGCTCTCTCGCGCCTTCACCCACTCGCCGAATTCCGTGCTGGAGCCGACCTCCGCCGCCAGCATTCGCCCCACGGACGAAGATGAGGTGATGACTCGCGAGGGCCTCGACGCGCTCGCCACCTCAGGGCGCCTCGGCGCCCTCGTCATCCAGTTTCCTCTTTCGTTTAAGAACACATCTTTGAACCGGGATTATCTCGACCGCCTGCTGCGCCAGTTCATCGAATATCCGCGCGTGGTCGAGGTGCGCGACTCCACTTGGGACAATCCCGACACCATCGCTTCGTTCATGCAGAGGAATGTTGCCTTCTGCAACATCGATCCGCCGGCACCGGCCGGTTCGCCCGCGTCGATCGAATCTGTCTCGCCGCTCGCCTATGTCCGGCTTCACGGGCTTAACGTCACCGACTGGTTCGACTCTGATATCCGCGACGATCGCGGCGATTACCTTTACAAGGAAAGCGAACTGCCAGCCTGGAAGGAGAAGATCGAAAGCGCGGCAGCCACGGCTCAGACGACCTACGTCATCGCCAGCAACTGCTTCGAAAGCAAAGCCGCGGCGAACGCCCTCGAGCTGAAAGCAATGCTCAACGGCAAGCGAGTCCCAGCGCCCCCGACCCTGATTAAGAAATACCCCGAATTAAGAAAGTTTGCGGATGCGTCGGAAGGCTCCGACACAGATCCCGGCCCGCAGATAACACTGCTGGCCTGAGGCTGTTTCCGAAAACCGGGAACGGGCAGGCGGCCCAGCTTTGGTTTCGTCGACACAGCCAGGCACTGGGTGCCCCATTTCTCGCGCGTCTCTGGCGCGAGAAGTGGGGGTGTTGATCCTGTTAGCAGGAGATTTTGAAAGCCAAGCCCGTGATCTGAAGAGCCGTCCGCCCAGGACCGGCTACAGCCGGACGTGGCACTTACGCAGCCGCACTTTTCTTCCCGTCTCTCAGGACCTTCAAGAACTCCCGCATAAAGAACGGCAGGTCCATCCAGGTTCGCGAGCTAACGAGATTACCATCCACCACGACCTCCACATCTTTAAGCTTGCCTCCGGCGATGGCTACATCCGGAGCCAGGGCTTCGTAGGTCGCCACCGTTCGGCCCCGAAGACCATCAATGGCCGCAAGGATCAGCACGCCATGACAGAGCGCTGCAATTGGTTTCTTGCTTTCTACGAAATGTCCAACGATCTTTTGTAACTTCGCATCGTTGCGGAGAAATTCCGGAGCGCGGCCGCCGCTCAGAATAATCCCATCGTAAC
Source organism: Candidatus Sulfotelmatobacter sp. (assembly GCA_036490405.1). Taxonomy (GTDB): domain Bacteria; phylum Acidobacteriota; class Terriglobia; order Terriglobales; family Acidobacteriaceae; genus Sulfotelmatobacter. Next base: position 40,066 of record DASXDY010000070.1, read on the forward strand.
TTTCAGGATCGACATCCGCGAAAGCGATATCGGCAGGGATGTGATATCCGGGCTTCTCCACATAGGTCTCCCAGCCCGGCTCGAAATCGTGCACCACCGATTTCAGCAGTTTCTTCACCGGCGCGCCGATGTGTACCTCAATCCCCTCTTCGCGCAATCGGTGATACGGATACCAGGTATCCAGAGATTCAGTAGCGTCCCCAGCCACAAGCAGCACCCGCGTCATACAGACCTCCATGGATCGCATGTATAAGATCGACCCGTATGGTACACGAGACCGCCTGATGAGATAACCGCAGGTGGCCCACCCTACGCGGTTTTCGTAGGGTGGGGTACGGTGCTGCCCGCACCATGAGATTGTCTGCTATACCCTGGATTCATGCTCTCGTCCCCGAAGGCTTTCAAACAGCGCTGGGAGGTTGCGGAAAAAGTCTCAAATGTATGCAGTGCCGTGGAAGAGCGGCGCTTCAGCGCCGCGTAAAGCGTGCAGAATCAGTTCGGGCTTCAGCCCCGGTGGGTCGCCTTTGGGCGGCGAATGGAGTTTTTCCGCAGCCTCCTGGGCCACAAAACGGATCTTATAAATAGATCGCGAAAGTAAAACTCTTAAAGCGGTTTGAATTCGGCAAAGGCCCACCCTTGCCAAAACCGCAAGAGCCTGCCCTGAGCGTAGTCGAAAGGATGGCCACCCAGGATTTATCCTAGCGTTCGAGTAAGGGTGGTGCCCCCGCGAGTGAACTGCTTCCCCCAGGTTTCCGTTGCCCTTTTGCGATGGGCGCGCTGGAGACAAAACAATGCCCGCGACCGAGGCCGCGGGCAAGGGATGTTTGGGCTAATCAGAAGTAAATTTTCGCGCCGAGCTGGATCACTCGAAACCCTCCGGCGCCGGTGTTCGGTGTGCTTGCATTCGTCCCGAAGTTACCGTTCTTCGCAATCGATATAAGGGTGGACGGATCGTTATATTCCCACGGTCCATTCACGCTGTATCCGTAGTTTTGATTGGTGAAATTTGGGTGGTTGAACACGTTAAAGGCCTCCAGCCGCAGTTGCAGATAGCGGGCCTCGTTCTTGCCGAGCGGAAGATTCTTGAACAGCGACATGTCCCAGTTCTGGAGTCCGCCATAACGCAGGACGTCGCGAGTCCCACGTTGCGGGAAGCCTACCGCCGGAACAGCCGGATTTCCTTGCGCGTCTGCGGTGTAATAAAAGGGAATGTTGCCCCACATATTTCCGCCATCGAGACTGCCCGACGGGAACGAATAGGAATTGTTCAAGTCGACCGGCGCTCCGCTGATGAACTGCGTCACTCCGCTCAGTTCGAAATTATCGGTGACATACCCCAGCCACTTTGGACCATTGAAATGTTTGGTCAAACTGGGCAGATCATAAACGTAATTCATAGCCAGCACCCGTTGGTTGTCCCACGGTGCGGCGCGATAGTCGAGATTCTGATTCACGGGGTTCTGTTCGTCCTGGTCGCTGGAAGCCGTGACCAGCGATTTCGACCAGGTGAATGCGGCGCCGAAAGTCAGTCCTCGGCTAAAGCGGCGCTGCAACGAAGCTTGCAGAGAGTTGTAATTTGAATTGCCGTTGAACTCGAGATACGGAATCTGCCCGTAGCCCTTGAAAGGAACCAGTGCAGCGTTCGTGTAAGCAGCCCAGCCAAGGGCGCACCATCCATTGAAATTGAACCCGGCCGCTTGATAGGCGGGGTCCATATTCGGCTGAACCGCTGGCACACCGCCGCCATTCCACAAGGAACAATTGGGATCCTGGTTCTGCGCCTGGAAGGCCGCGCCGTACGGGACAGCGTTGATGTTGCGCGACGTGACCAGATGCCGGCCCATCGTACCCACATAGGCGAGATCGAGTGTCGTGCCACGACCAAGGTCCTGTTGAACGCCCAAACTGTAGCTGTACACGGTCGGTACTTTGCCGTCGAGGGAGGCGCCAATGATATTGCCATCGCCTTGCACCGGACTTTCCGCCGAAGACGTAGACAAGCTTGGCAGGTCCACGATGTTGCCGGCGGCCACGGAGGGTGTCTGCACGACGGCCGGATTGTTGAAGACTGTATTAAAAATCAGATTGCCCTGCGAGCGATCATGGGTCATTCCGAAACCGCCGCGCAAGATCGTTTTCTGCGTGCCCAGCAGATCAAGGGCGAAACCAAATCGCGGCTCTGCCATGATTCCGCGGCTCCCCCATCCACCGGCTGCGATCTGATGCTGGTTGGTGTATTGCATGCCGTTCAGCGCATTTCCGCCATCCGCATTGATGATTGCGCCGCTTCCGGGGTCAATCGTGACAGCCTGGCTCGGGTCATACGCTGCCGGATTAAAGAGCGCGACTTGATTCTTGGCGTCATATTGCGGCGGAATCCAGGCGAACCTCATGCCATAGTCGAGGGTCAGTCTCGAAGTGGCCTTCCACGTATCCTGAACATAGAACTCAAATTGGTTATAGCGGAAATAGCCAGTGGGACGCGCCGTGGATTGGTCGAAACTCTGGAAATCCCCTAATAAAGCACTGGCCAACGGGTCGCCGAGTTGGCAAGTGGTCGCCGGGGCGCAGGTGCCTCCACTGGTCCCGTCATTGCCGAAGCTGAACTGCCCATTGACGTTGCCCCACGCGATCTGGTCCTTGCGGCTGCGTTGATAGAACATGCCCGTCTTGAACGTGTGCGCATGCCACACCCACGTCACGTTGTCATTCACATTGATCGTGGTATTGGCTTGCTTCCACGGCGTTGCTCCTAGATAAGGCCCCTGAAAATTAACATTGTTCAGGCCACCGAAGCTCATGTCGGGAATCGCCTGGTCCTGGGAGACAGGAAATAGCAGTGGCAAGTTGAATCCATTGGCAGCACGAGAAATGTTGTTGTTGTTTCCTTGGGCGAGCGTGAGGGTGTGGCTCGGACCGATGGAAAGTTCGTTGAGAACGTTGTTTGTGATCGTGCTGACAAGATTTACAGACAAGTTCCAGCCCGGATGCTGCTGGGTGCAGCCGCCCGTGAATGTCGTTCCGGATGAACACGCAAAAATGCCAAAAGGCCCGGGGAATGGCGTGAATGGCGAGGTGTCAGTTTCGGAGTTATGAATGTAGCGCCCGAAGATACGATTCTTGCTGTTGATTTGAAAATCTACGCGAACAATATCTTCGCGGCGAGGAGCCTCTCCGGACAACGATTGAGAGTAGTTATAGTTCAACCCGTTGGACCCAAAACCGGGCACATTCGGCAGAGGGAACAGGTTCAGCAGGGTCCCCATCTGCTGGAACACGGTTTGTTGCGCAGACGTCAGCTGCGTGGGGTCAATCTTGTTATTTGTAATTCCAGGTCCCGCGATGACGATCGCTTGCCCATTGCCGTCAACCGACTGCGAGAAATCCCCGGTGCGCTCAAGAGCAGTCGGAGTGTAGAACTGCGCCAGCGCAAGGGGGACGAGCTGGCGATAGAACTCCTGGCTCCAAAAGAAAAACAGCTTGTCTTTCTTGATTGGCCCACCGATCTGGTATCCGAAGTAGTTATAGCGGTAAATCTCCGGCTCGTTCGGCTGACCGTTGGCCAGCTGGTTCTGCTTATTGAAATATTCGTTGGCATTCAAGCCGTCGTTGCGATGGAAGAAGCGCCCGTTGCCATGCCATTGATTGGTGCCGCTCCTCGTGGTGAGCGCGATCTGTCCGCCAGCGGCCTTGCCGTACTCCGCCTGGTAATTCGAGGTCAGCACCTTCACGTCTTCGATCGCGTCAGGATTGATGGTGACGTGGGTGCCTCCGTTGTTACCGGTGTCCACGTTGGACGCGCCGTCAATCGTAAATTCATGTTCGTTGGCGCGCGTGCCGTTGATGTTGTAGGCATCGAGTCCCCCGGTCCCGGATGCGTGGGCATCAAGCGTGCCTGCGACCCCGGGGATCAGTTTCAGATAATCCAGGACGTTGCGGCCGTTAAGGGCGATGTCGTTCAACTGCTTGCCGGTAATCAGATCGGAGCGTTCGCCGGAATTCGTTTGCAGTTGTAGTTGCGCGGCGTCAGCGCTCACCGTGACGGATTCCGTGCTGGCCCCCACATTCAGGACGTACTCGCCGGCATTCAGCTTGTCGCCCGCATTGAGCACGATGTTCTGAGCTTCGAGGTGCTTAAAGCCTGGGGCTTCAATCCGAATGACGTAAGTTGACGGAGGCATATCCGGAACAACGAAGTCGCCAGAATCGTTGGTAGTGACTACCCGAGTTGCGCCGACGGCAGGACTCACCACCGTGACCCTGGCATTGGCCACGTAAGCTCCGGTCGGATCCTTCACCCGGCCGAAAATCGTACCGGACGTGATCTGTCCGAAAAGGCTAACCGGGATGCACAGCATGCTCAGAAAAAACGCGATCTTGACGTTGAGTGCACGCTTCATGGCGAATACTCCTTGGGATCGAGAGTGCGACAGGGCACTGGTTTTGGAGACTTTATATTGGACGCATGGAATGGCGCGATGTGAGTCCCGTCGCGTACCGGGCCCAATCACAAACCGGTCCCCGATTGTAAATCGTCTGCCCGAAGAATAAAAAGTCTCGCGGGGGAAACCGCGAAGAATCCGGGCCGGGAAGGATGTTCCCGGGCCTCAAGTCATCTCCGGTGGAACATCCGGGAAGACAGAATGCTCAAGAGCCTCTTTCCCGAAACTCTTCACCCCCTTCAATCCAGCGAAGTTTTTGGAAAGAACTTCTGTATAGGGAAGCGTTGAAGCCGGCAAATCGGCCGATCTGGATCTGCTTGGAGCCAATCCGCCTGCCGACATCCGCAATGCCACACAGATTCAGGCGGCTCTCGTCCCCGAAGGCTTTCAAATAGCGCTGGGAGGTTGCGGAAAAAGTCTCAAATGCGTGCAGTGCCGTGGAAGAGCGGCGCTTCAGCGCCGCGTAAAGCGTGCAGAATCAGTTCGGGATTCAGCCCCGGTGGGTCGCCTTTGGGCGGCGAATGGAGTTCTTCCGCAGCCTCCTGGGCCACAAAACGGATCTTATAAATAGATCGCGAAAGTAAAACTCTTAAGCGATTTGAATTCGGCAAAGTCCTACCCTTGCAAAAACCGCAAGAGCCTGCCCTGAGCGCAGTCGAAGGGATGGGCCTCTCTCCCAATGCTTGATCGCGTCCAGGCTGAACCCAAATGTGTCGGAAAATTTCGCCTGCGTCATGCCCAGCCGATTGCGTATGGCTTTCACATCAACATCCTCGGGCACAGCGCCTTGAACCCTTCCTGCTTCCCGGCAAGAAAAGCCTCAACGTCGCTAAGCCCATCCATCATCTGCTCCAACTGCGTTCTCATGCTATCCCCATCACCCAATCAAAATGATATGCCATTGGGCACTAACGGTTTTGGTGGAAGAGGCAGTGAAGCAATCCACAGCTTTCCACAGCCCGTCCGCCAAATCCTGTGACATCTGACCTTGCGCTCCACAGATCGAAACCCTCAAAATGACGTCGGCGAATGGCGAAACCCGCCGGCATCATCTTGAACCGACAGTCTCGGGACCCAGGACTCGCGACTCAGGGCTATTAAGTTCTTTGAAATCAAGATTTTGAAATTTAAGTCGAATGTTCTCAAGATTTTGCGGACGAAAATCGAGGTCGAAACCCGCAACCTGCATGCAATCAATATTTTGCGAAATTTGAGGGGGGAGGGGGTACCCCTACTCGCGAGAGGAAATTGCATCCGAATCGATCATCGGATCAAGCGCCCCATCATTCGGACGACGCGTTGGGCTCCGTGCCGGCCACTGAAAATTCGGTTACGCTCCCACCCTCGCGTGATCGGCCATCCGCCGCTTGTTGTAACGCAGCGCGACGTTCATGAACACGTTGCCGAGTGACGTTTCGAAGCAGATCATCAGCGCTTCGGTGTCTTCACTGGTCTTGTCGCACTGCTCGGCGGTGAGCAGATACGGAGGATGTACGCGGAAGTGGAATCCCTGGTCGTTGAGCGCGGAGATCGCGTTGCCCACAACCTGGTTGGCCAGTTCGAAGATGGTTTCCTTGATCAGCGAGTCGGACTCAGGCAGCTCCGCGCCCGCATAGTGGCTCGCGACCTTGACCGCGGTCTCCGGCTCGAGGTCGAGAATGATCCGGCCTTCGATATCGCCGCTCACGGCAATCATGCCCGCGACGCCTTTGCGGCGATAGCCTTCCTCTTCCATGGTAAGGTTGCCCACCTTGGTTGTGCTCTGCAAGCCCTGCGACAACACTGCGTCCGCCGCGTTGATGAAAGGCTGGATCAATTCCATCTTCATGGGAATTAGACTCCCGCTCCCGCGGCATTGGCCACGACGCCGTCTTCGCCCAGCACGTATTTAATGACTTCGTACAGCACTTCCGGCTTCACCGGCTTCTGCACGAAATGCCGCGCTCCGCGCTGCAACGCAGCCACAATGTTTTCCTGGTATCCGACCGAGGAAACCATCACGATGCGCGCCTCGGGATGCGATTGAACAATCCGTTCAGCCGCCTCGATGCCTTCCATCTGCGGCATGGTGATGTCCATGAGCACGATGTCAGGATGCGTGCGGTCGAACTCGCTGATGGCAGTCAAGCCGTCGCCGGCTTCGGCCGCCACCTGCCCGCCGAACGTTTCGATCATGCGGGCTAGATTCTTTCTCGCAAACACGGAGTCGTCGACGATCAAATAGCGGACCGCCTGCCCGTCTTTGCTGCGCTTTACTGGTGCAAACTGCTCCATACAGTCCTCCCCTTCCATGCATATCACGCCCGGTCGGCCGCGGCCAGATCACCCTGGTCGCGGCACTTTCCGGGACGAAATCTAGTTTCCGGCGCGCACCGCGCGTCCGGAAGAATTCATCTCGCCGCCGTGGCGCGCGCACAACGACTGCAAGGTCGCGCCCATGACGTCCAGGCCAACAACGCGGATCGCATATCCGCGCTCGATCGCCGCTTTCGGCATGCCATACACCACGCAGGATTCTTCGCTCTGCGCGATGGTCAGGCCGCCTTCTTTCTTGATCGCTCCCAGGCCTTCCGCGCCATCGTCGCCCATTCCGGTCATCAGCACGCCGATCGCGCCGGCGCGGAATTCCTCGGCCACGCTGCGCAGCAGCACGTCAACGCTGGGACGATGTCCGTTCACCCGCGGCTCTTCACTGAGCACGGCGATGTCTCCCAGCGGCAGCCGCTTCACTTTCAGGTGCCGGTTTCCCGGGCAGATCAAGACCCGCCCCGGCAGCAACATATCTCCCGACTGCGCTTCCTTTACGCGCAGCGGACAAACTTCATCCAGCCGTCGCGCGAACATGTCGGTGAAACCGTCCGGCATGTGCTGCACCACGACGATGGTTCCCGGAAAATCTCCCGGCAACTGCGAAAGAACATATTCGAGCGCCTGCGGGCCGCCGGTGGAAACTCCGATGCCCACGATCTTTGTCGGCGCGCCGGTCGGCGCCGCAAGTTTCTGCGGCTTCGGCGGAAGCCCGCTCAACATGCGCGGCTTCAGCTTGCAGTCGGCCGCGGCTTTGACCTTCGCGATCAACTCGCGCGCCGTCTCCGCCATGTGCGCGGTCGCATCTTTTGGCTTGGTGACGAAATCAAATGCTCCCAGCCCCAGCGCTTTCATCGTGACCGTCGCGCCTTCGGTGCTGTGCGAGCTGAACACGATCACCGGGACCGGTTGCCGCCGCATGATCTCTTTCAGCGTGTCGATGCCGTTCATGCCCGGCATTTCGAGGTCGAGCGTGACCACGTTGGGCTTCAACTCTTCGATCTTTTTCAGGCAGAACGAACCATCCATCGCGGTTCCCACAACCTCGATGGAATCATCCGCGGCCAGCATCTGCGGAATCAGCTTCCGCATCAGGGCCGAATCGTCGACTACGAGGACGCGCACGAGATTTTTCTTCATGCCTGCCCTCCTACACCCGGGGTCAGCGCCAGCCGCGTGCGGTCTGTGTGCGTGAGCAACAGGCCGGAATTCGATTTTCCGGTTTCCTGCGGCCGTGATCGCGCCACATGCTCCACCACCGCGGGCAGATTCAGTATCAGCACCACTCTGCCGTCACCCAGAATGGACGCGCCCGACACCAGATCAGTCGAGAATGTCTGGTCGTCGAGCGCCTTGATTACCAGTTCCTCTTCGCCTTCCAGCGCATCGACGATCAATCCGTACTTCCTCTCTCCTACGGTGATGATGAGAACGAACAGTTTCGATTTACGGTCACTCTCCGGCGCGGGCCGTCCCAGCCGCAGGAGAGGCAAAACCTGGTTGCGCAGTTGCAGCACTTCGTAGTTGTCCACCTGATGGACTTCCGCTTCAAACGTGCGCGCGATTTCCATGACAGCGTTCAGCGGGATGGCATACAACCGTTGCTCCACCCAGAACAGCAGGGCCTTAATGATCGCCAGAGTCAACGGCAGCTTCAGGCGGAACGTGGTGCCGTGTCCGGGACGCGTTTCCAGACTGACCGTCGCCTTGAGGCGGTGCAGCACGCTCTGTACCACGTCCATGCCGACGCCGCGTCCGGAAACCTCCGTGACCTGCTCGGCCGTGCTGAAGCCGGGCTTGAAAATGAAATCGAGAACTTCTGCCTCGGTCAGGCGCGCCGCCTCTTCCGGAGTCGTCAGGCCCAATTCGATGGCCTTGGTGCGGATCTTCTGAGCGTCCATGCCGCGGCCGTCATCGCTGATCTCGACCACCACTTGATTGCCGTGGTGATAGGCATTTAGCCGCACGGTCCCGTTTGGCGTTTTGCCCAGCTTCCGCCGCTCCTCGGGCGATTCGATTCCGTGGCTGATGGCGTTGCGCACCAGGTGCGTCAGAGGCTCGGAGATGGCGTCGAGAATGCCCTTGTCGAGATCGGTTTCCTGCCCGCTGAGGGCCAGTTCTACTTCCTTGCCGCACTGCCGTGAAACGTCTCGCACCATGCGCGGAAAGCGCCGGAACAACTGGTCTACGGGCACCATGCGGATCTTCATCACCGAGCGTTGCAAATCGTTGAGCACGCGCGCCTGGAAAGCCATCGCGTCGCCAAACTTGCCGCGCAGCGGTTCTTTCGGATAACGCTTGCCAAGTTCGTTCAGCGCTTGCTGCAACATCGACTTGCCGATAATCAGCTCGCCGACCAGGTTCAGGACGCTGTCGATGCGTCCGGCTTCGACGCGCAAAACGTTTTCCTGGGTCGCGGCCACGCCCGGTGTGGCGGCATGGACGGTGGGCGCGTCGCCAGGTTCCTCGCTGGGCAATTCTGAAATTGCCGGGAGCTCCGTCGCAGCTTCGATCGCGCTCTGGGCGGCGACCGCCGGCGACAGCAGCAACTCGACGTTCACTTCCTCCGCGATGGTCGGAATCCGTCCCTTCGCCGAAATCTGTTCCACAGTGTGGTAGGTCGCGAGCGCGAACTCGGCAAACTTCGTCGCCGCCGGAGACTTCGCGTCCGGCCGCACCGCAATGAGTTGCCCAAGGCTCGCCAGGGCGTTATGAATCAACTGCCGCCCTGCAATCGGCATGGCGCAGTGCGGATCGATCTTCACCGTGACGTGGTATACCGCCAGGCCGCCCGCCTGCGCCTTGTTCATCGCGACGGTTTCATATTCCGTCCACAAATCGGTCTTGGAATTCTTTGCCGTCCGGCCCGACGATTTCTTCGCCTTCTTCGCTTTGCCGGACCGGGGCGCGGCGGTCAGGTCCTGAATTTTTCGGCTCAGGGCTTTGCTCGAGGGCAGCTTCGCGTCCTTGTGATACGCCGCGATCATTTCGGAAAAGACGTCGGCTGCCGCAAACGCGATTTCGGCCACGGCCACGTGCGACGCCCAGCCTTCCAGCGACAGCGCATCTTCGAACTGGTGCGCAAGTTCGCTCAACTCGCGCAGCCCGCAGGCCGCGGAATCTCCCTTGAGCGTATGCACCGTGCGCCGGATGGAACGCACGATCTCCTCGTCGCCGGGGTTTTTCTCCAGCTTGAGCGCTTCATCGTTCAGCGCCTGCAGCAGTTCCTGCGAGGTCTCGAAAAAAAGCTCTCGCAGTTCGAAGCCGCGCTCGTCGGATGGCGTCATCGCTACTCCTTCACCTCAATCCGCTGGTAGGCCGTTCCACTGTCCTTGTGCACCATGTGGAATTTCTCGGTCAGTCCCAACAGGCTCTCCGCGTGCCCGACAAACAGATATCCCCCAGGATTCAGGCAGCGGTAAAACTTTTCGATCAGCCGCTTCTGTTCCGCTTCGTCGAAATACATCATCACGTTGCGGCAGAAGATCACGTCGTTGCGCTGCGGCAGATATTCGGTCTTCAGATTGTGGAAGTCGAAGTGGACCATTTCCTTCAGCGACTTCTTCACTGCGTACCGCTCGGCCACTTTGTCGAAATAGCGCAGGCGGTAGCTGTAGTCCACCATCGACATCTGGTTTTCGCTGTAGGTGCCTTCCTGTCCATGCCGCAGCACCGAGTAGCTGATGTCGCTTGCCAGGATTTCCACCCGCCACGGCGGCGGAATCAGCGGCTTCGGCAACGGCATCTCGACCGGAACTGGATTGCGCAGGTAGTAATAAGCCAGCGCATCGGTCACCAGCATGCCCAGCGTGTAGGCTTCCTGTCCGGTGGAACACCCGGCGCTCCATACCCGAATTGAGTATTCGCGCCGCCGGCTCTTGTGCTTCAGCAGCTCTTCGAGAATGCCTTTCTGAAAAAGATCCAGTTGCGCCTTGTGGCGGAAGAAACTGGTCTCGTTGACGGTGAGATTCTCCAGCAGCTTGGCCAGTTCTTCCTTGCCTTGCTGGCTGATGAGCAATCGATAGTAGGCATAGAACGAGTCGAGACGGCACTCCTTCAGGCGGCGCAGCAGGCGGTCCTGAAGAAAGTGCGTGCGGCGCTCGTCGAAGTGCATGCCGCACTCCTGGTAGACCAGCGCCTGCAACAGTTTCAGTTCCGCTTCCGTCAATATGGGAGCTGGTGCCGCTCCGGTTGTGCTCATTTATAGTCTCTTCAGTTCAGTTCCGTGGTCAGGGTTCAGTGATCAGTGGCCAGGAAAATCCTTCGTTCTGGTCACAGCTTTCTGGCACTGCCCACTGGCCACTACTATTTCGCCGCCGCGCCCTTGGCGTCTTCCTTCTTCGCGACCCTCAAACTCTCCGGCGCGAGCAGCTTGCTCATATCGAGCAGAACGACGAGCCGTCCGCCGACTTTGCCCAGGCCCGTGACGCAGTTCAGGCCGCCATCCTGAAACACCGCCGGTGGCGCTTCCACGGCATCGGCAGGAATTTTCAAAACTTCCGAGGCCGAATCCACGATCAGTCCGGCCAGCCGTCCAGAGTGCTCGACGACAAGAATCCTGTTCTGCCGTTTCTGCGAAGCCTGCTTTTCTCCGAAGCGCTTACGCAGGTCCATTACCGAGACAATCTTTCCGCGGAGATTAATCACGCCTTCGAGATAGTCGGGCGCATCCGGTACGGCGGTGATCTCCGGCACGCGCACGATCTCGTGCAGGGAAGTGATGGGCACGCCGTAGGTCTCGCGCCCTACCTGGAATCCGACGATATGAAGTTCGCGGCTCATGATTGAAGGCTCCTGGCGTGAGCGTTAGAACTGCGCTCCCGCCGCCGCTCTGCGCGCCCGGCTGGAAGCCTCGGAACCTGTCCCGCTCTTGCCGTTCTCCAACGAGAAGCGGTCGATGAATTCCAGCAGGCTGCGCGACATCTTCGACATCTGCTCCGATGACGCCGCCAGTTCGGTCGAACTCGACGTGGACTGCTGCACCAGTTCACGCATGCGTTCCATGGCCTTGACCACCGCCTGCGCTCCCGATGCCTGCTCTTCCACCGCCGAGTTGATTTCGTGGGTAATTTCGTTCAGCCGCGTAGTTGCCCGGGCAATCTGAGACGATCCATGAGACTGTTCGTTGGTGGCCGCGCCGATCTCCTGTGCGAACTTGTAAACTTCGGTGACCACGTTCGAAATCTTGCGCAGCGCGGCGTTCAGTTCGCCGCCGAGTTCGAGGCCTTCGTTCACGATGGAGGTCGAACGGTTCATGTTCTCGACCGCCTTGCGGGCTTCCTTCTGAATGCTCTGGATGAGTTCGGAGATTTCTTTAGTGGACTGGGCCGACTTTTCCGCCAGCTTGCGGACTTCATCGGCAACCACGGCAAATCCGAGACCGTGTTCTCCGGCGCGCGCCGCTTCAATGGCGGCGTTCAGCGCCAGCAGGTTGGTCTGTTCGGCGAGATCGTCGATGACTTCGATGATCTTGCCGATATCGTCAGCGCGTTGCCCGAGAGCACCGATGCTCTCGCCAGAAGAATTGATGGTTGTGTTGATGCGGTTCAGGCCGTCGGTCGCCTTTTCCATGGTGCCGATGCCGTTGTGGACTTCCTCGCGCGAGCGGTTGGAAATATCGAGCAGCACCTTCGCCGTGTCGGCGACGCGCTGGATCGACGCGACCATCTGGTCGATCGAGGCCGAAGTTTCGCTCACGCTCGAGGCCTGCACCTGTGTGCTCTTCACCATGTTTTGCACGTTGACGCTCATCTCGTGCATGGTGCTGGTGACTTCGTCGATGGCGGATGAAGCCTGCAATCCGATCTTCGCCGAATCGTCCGAAGCTCCCGCCACCTGGTTGGAGGCGCTGGCTACCTGAGACGATGCGTCGCGCACGCTGCGCACCAGTCCGGCGAGGCCGTCCACCATCTTGGTGAAGGCGTTGCCCAACGTATCGTGCGTGGAACGCGGCTTCACTTCCAGCGTCAGGTCGCCCCCGGCGATGGCTTCGGAAACGCCTGCCATCTCCTTGAGGTAAATGACCATTTTCTGGAACGTCCGCGCCAGTTCGCCGATTTCGTCCTGGCGGGTGAGGTCGATATTGTGTTCGAGATCGCCGGTATTGCCGATGGCCCGCGCCACATTCATCAGGTTCGTCAGCGGCTCGGTAATGGACTTGGCGGTCCGGTAAGCGATCACGATGCCGAGCGAAAGAGCGAGAATCGTGCTCAGCAGGGAAATGATGATGGTCGCGGTCGCGGCCGTCTCATCCGATTTGCGCCGTTCCTCGACCAGCTTGCGGTTTTCGGTGTCGGCCACGTCGAGCGCGTCGGTCGAGTTTTTCACCCACGAGGAAGCGTCTTTCTGCAAATAATAAATTTGCAGTTCCGCCACCGTCGCATTCCCCGAATCCACATCCTTGCGCTTTTCAATCAGCGGCTGGGCAAATTCTTTTCCCCACGACTGTTCCAGTTGCTGCACCTTCTGCAACGATCCCTTGACCTGGTCGGAGCTGGCGAGGTTCTTGCCCTGTTCGAGCTTGTCATTGAGCATCCGCATGCCCTCGTTCATGCGGTCCACTTCGCGGGTGTCGCCGCTGAGCAGGTAGTTGCTCAGATAGAGGCGGTTCTGCATCATCTGGAAGCGGACCGAGTTGGTCGTATCCGCCAGTTCGAGCGAGCCTTCGGCCGCCTTCTTGGCGGAGTGCTCGCGCTGCACCGCGAACCAGTTCACCAGGAACAGGATCAGGACCGTGGTCAGGATGATGCCGAAGTTCACATACAGCTTTTTGCCGATTGTCATGCCACTCTCCTCCGCGGGAAGGCCGCTTACCGCGGCTCAAACTTAAAGTCGATGATGCCGGAGGTCTCCGCCGCCGCCGGCTCGAAACGCCACTTCTTGGCGGCGTCGAGGGCCGCATTTGCCAGCACCGGATGCCCGCCCACTACCCGCGCATCTTTCACGCTGCCATTGGAGGCGACTACAACCTCGATCTTTACCGTTCCCGAAATGCCCATCCGTTTCGCCAGGTCGGGATACGAGGGCTGGACTTTGTTTTTGGCGCGGCGCAGGATTTCATCGTTCTGCGCGTTCTGCGCTCCCGAAATGCTCGGCCCGATGCTTACTGCCATGGTCAGGGCGGTCAGTACGGCCGCCGTCGTTCGTCGAGACACAATTCCTCCTGTGCACAAAAGCTGGCAGACGCAAGTGTGCAAAGTCCGGGCCACCGTAAGGTTCTTGCAGAAACCAAAGTAATGATAGCTATCGATTTGTAAATAAAGGAGTTAGTTGGTTGGCGCAGCCGCGGAAACGGGCCGCCAGTCGAATCGGGATGTCTCACTCCGCGGAAAAAGCTATTCTCTTCTCAGTCTGAGACGGCTGTCTCAGTTCCGCAGGTGAGATTTCACAGAAAGGTACCTGCCTGTGACATTCTCTTGACTCAAATTGAGATGGCAGATACTTTCCCAAATAGATTCAAGCACTTGTGAATCGAGAAGAGTATTCCTCAGTTATCGGCGCGGTCATCGGAGCGGGACGCACCCCGATCCCTCCTCCAGCGGGCGGGGCTGTGCCCGGCTCCGATGAGGATTTTCAGAAATTATTGCTCCGCATCGCTGCTCTGGCGGGTGGACGCTCCGATTCCACCACCCTGATTCGACTCTTCTGCCGCGCCACCCGCGAGTTCTTCAAGGTCTCAGGAGTTTATTTTTGGCGCTGCCAGTCAGCCGATGAACTGGTCGGGGAACAGGCCGACGGGAAACTCTCCGACCGCTTTTTTGGAATGCGGCTATTGTCGGACCAGAGCGCGGTCACCGCCGAAGCGGTCCGGCAACGGCGCACGATTTTCGCCAATGGCGTCCGATCGCAGGCCTTTTCCGCCGCGTTCGAATTCGAAGCCCGTTCGCTGATGGCGGCTCCGCTGATGGTATTCAATGAAGTCATCGGGGCCGTGACTTTTCTGCACGATTCCAACGACGACTTCTTCGGCGACGATCTGGCGGCAAAAGCTACGATCCTGGCAGGCCAGCTCGGCACGCTGCTGGAAGCTTCCCGCCTTGGCGAGGCCTCGCGGGAAGAGCACCGTCGCGCCGAAATCCTCGCCGACGTAGCGCAAGCGCTGCACGCCACTCCCGATGTTTCCGCGGTCGTGGAGGCCCTGGCCGATCGCCTGCGACTGCTGCTCCGGACCCGTCTGGTTTGTGTCCTCGTGCGCCGCGAAGGGCCATTCGAGCTGAAGGCCGTCTCGGCGGAAACTCCGCAACTGGCTACATCAGCGCGTGCCCGTCACGA
Source organism: Candidatus Sulfotelmatobacter sp. (assembly GCA_036490405.1). Classification (GTDB taxonomy): domain Bacteria; phylum Acidobacteriota; class Terriglobia; order Terriglobales; family Acidobacteriaceae; genus Sulfotelmatobacter. The sequence continues at coordinate 55,086 of DASXDY010000070.1, forward strand.
CCGGCAGACTTTACGCTTCGCCGCCGATCTGGCCCAACGCGCCATCTCCGCGGGAGAGCCCATTACGCTTTCGATCGGTGCCGATGTGCACTCGCTCGGCAATCTGGTTTGCGCCGGAGTTCTCATCGCCGCCCCATTCCGCACCTCGAGGACCCAGGGCGCGATCCTGATCTATCCCCGCCAGGACGGCGTCTTCAGCGCTGAAGAGAAAAATCTGGTCGCCGCCATCACTGGTTTTGGGGCTGTTGCCCTCGCCCATGCCGAACTGCACGCCACCTCCCACGCCCAGGCCCGCGAACTGCAGCAACTGATCGAAATTTCGTCCGAACTCGGTTCCAGCCTTGACCTCGATCACTTTCTCCAGGCTTTCGTGATTCGCGCCGCCGATTTTCTGGGCTTCGGCCGCTGCTTTATCGCACTGCTCGAAGACGGACAGTTCATGGTCCGCTACGGCGTGGAAAAAGGAGAACCCAGGCGCGCCGAGATGCCGTTCCCGGAAGGCATGGCGACCCGCTCGCTGCGCGCCAAAGAAGTCTTCTGGACCGACGAGGCCAGCCGCGTCCATGGCGCCGACCTCGACAACATCAGCAAATACAAAGTGCGTCAGTTCCTCGGTGTGCCGCTGCTGGGCACGAGCGGGCAACTGCTCGGCATGTTCGCTGTGCTCGACCGCCTGGACGGGGCTGGTATTGCGCAGGAGGACATCCGCCGCGCCCGCGCCCTGTCGAACCAGGCCGCGGTCATGCTGGAGGCGGCGCACAATCTGCACCTCTCGCAGCAGCATCGCCGCCGCGCCGAGGCGCTGGTGGAGGTGGCCCGCGAAATTGGTGTCGCGCTGCGCCTTCCCGAATTTTCCCGCCGCTTTGTCAGCCGCATTACCGAACTGGCCAGTTCGCGCGCCGGTCTGCTCGCGGTGCTTCTGGATGGCCGCTGGCAAGTTGCCGCTCTTCATCAAGACGGGCACTCAGTTTCAAAACTGCTTCCCGCCACGCCGCAACCGCTAGAACCGCCGGAACCGGAGGAGAAGTCACAACAAAATGCTGCGGCGGCCTCCCAGGCGAAATCGTCCGCCCATGAAACGCCGCTGGACCGCGAAATGGAGCGCGCTCTGGCCGCGGCCCTCATCGAATTTTTGCCGCAACATCCCGAGGCCGTAGTTTGTGCTCCCGCTGAACAGGTCCTCGGAGCCGAAGCCGCTGCGGTTTTGAAATGGACCGACTGCACCCTGGTCCGTTTGCCCGGCCCGGCGCAGCATCTGGACGGAGTACTTTGCCTCGAAGGCCGCTCCGCCTCGCAGAATCCCGAGGACCGCATTTTCCTCGAAACCATGGCCGGCCATGCCGCCATGGCGCTGGCCAATGCGCGCCTCTTCAGCCAGGTCGAGCAGGCCAACCGCCACTGGATCGAAATCTTCGACGCCATCACCGATTTCATTGTGGTCCACGATCAATCGGACCGGGTATTGCGTGTGAATCGCTCGCTGGCCACCATGATCGGAGTCGCGCCCTCAGAACTGATCGGCGTCAACATGCGTGCATTGATGGCGATGACCAGTGAAGCCGCGGCATACTCGTGCCCCTTCTGCCGCTCCATGGCGGACGATACCGACGAATTCGCCCATCCCGTCTTCGATCGCACTTATCTTGTCTCAACTTCGCGGGTCCATGGAGCGTCGGGCGAGGGCATGCAGACCATCCATGTGCTGAAAGACATCTCTGACCGGCGCGAGGCCGAGCGCCGCTACCGCGAACTCTTCGACAACATTCAGGAAGGCCTCTTCTTCAGCACGCCCGACGGACGATTCATCGAAGTCAATGACGCTATGGTCCGCATGCTCGGCTATGCCAGCAGGGAAGAGTTGCTTCAGATCGACATTCACACCGAACTCTACCTTCAGCCCGAGCAGAGGGTGCGCCATGCCCGGCTGATGGAGGACCAGGGCCACGTCCGCAACTTTGAAGCCACGCTGAAGCGCAAAGACAGTTCGCCGATTCACGTCCTCATCAATGCCTTCGGCCTCTATGACAACGCCGGCAAGCTGTTACAGATTCGCGGCTTGATGCTCGACGTCACCGGCCTGCGCACCTACCAGACGGAACTGCATCGCGAGCGCGATTTTTCGGCCAAGATTCTCAACAACACGCAAAGCCTGATCCTTGTTGCCGATACGGCCGGACTGGTCAGCTATGGCAACCGGCGCTGGTACGAAGCTGGATTCGATCAGAAGGAACTGCTGGGGCGTCCCATCCTCGAACTGGCCGCGCCCGGATTTGTTCGCGCGTTGGCCGATGCCATGCAAACCACGCTGAACGACGGCCAGGTCGACAATCTGGAACTTGAAATGGTGCGCCGGAATGGGACCGCCGGGAAGTTTTCCGCCAATCTCAGTCCCATGCGCGATGAGCAGGGAATTGTCACCAGCATTGTGCTGGTGCTCACCGACATCACCGACTCGGCCGTGCTTCGCGACAAACTGGTCCATACCGAAAAAATGGCGGCTATCGGACAACTGGTTTCCGGCGTGGCCCACGAAGTCAACAATCCGCTGACGGCGATCCTCGGCTTCGCCGATCTGCTGCTGGAAAATCCCGACCTGCCCGAAACTGCCCGCAAAGATCTTCGGGTGATATTGCAGGAGGCGCAGCGTACCAAGCAGATCGTACAAAACCTGCTCATCACCGCCCGCGAATTGCCGCCGCAGCGGATTGCCGTGGACTTGAATTCGATCCTGCGCCGTACCATCCAGCTGCGTTCCTACGACTTCAACAGCCACGGCGTGGAGATCATCGAGCACCTCGATCAGAATCTGCCCGAAGTCGTTGGAGATCCCCAGCAGTTGCAGCAGGTATTTCTTAACATCCTGAATAACGCCTACGACGCTGTGCATCCGGCCGGCCGCTTGGCCCGCATTCAGATCATGACCACCAAGGCGGGCAGTTCCGTCGAAGTTTCTTTCACCGACAACGGGCCGGGCATCTCGCATCCCGACAAGATTTTCGATCCGTTTTTCACGACCAAGGAAATTGGGAAAGGGACCGGCCTCGGCTTGAGCATCTGCTACGGCATCGTGAAAGAGCATCGCGGAGAAATTCTCTGCCACAACAATATCGGCGGGCAGGGCGCGACCTTTATCGTGCGCCTGCCCGCGGCGCCCCACACCGCATCGTTCGGTGTGGCGGCAGGAGTCAGGCAACCATGAGTCAGCCAGCGTTCCAACATCAAACTTTGCCGGTGCTGCTGATCGAAGATGAGCCGGCCGTCATGGCCTATGTGCAGGCTGCGCTGGAACGCAGCGGATATCCCGTAGTCTGCTGCGAATCGGGCGCCGACGCTCTGCGCCTCCTTGAAAACGGCGCATTCCTCGGCGTCGTCTCCGATATGCGTACGCCCGGCGGCGTCGACGGCGGCCATGTGCATGCCTGGATCGCCCGTAACCGGCCTGATCTCGCGTACCGCCTGGTCTTCATCACCGGTGACATTGCCAATGAAGAGACCGTCGCGACTCTGCGCGAGACCGGCGCTCCCTGCGTGGAGAAACCGTTTCGCGTCCAGCAGTTTATTGAAGTCATCTCAAGGACATTCGGGAAGGCCGAGTGAACAACACCAATAAAGACGATCTCCGCATCCGCATGCTGATCGTTGACGACGAGCAGAGCATCCGCAAGCTTTGCTCAACCGTCGGCGAGGCCCTGGGATTTGTGTGTCTGGAAGCCGAAAGCGGCGAGTCCGCTCTGGCGCTTCTCGAAGAGCAATCCGTCCACATGGTGCTCAGCGACATGGTTATGCCGCGCATGTCGGGCCTGGAATTTCTCGAGAAAGTAAAGAGGCTCTTGCCGCGCACCGAAGTCGCGCTGATGACCGGCCATGGCTCCATCGAAACCGCGGTGCAGGCCATGAAACTCGGCGCTTACGACTACATCACCAAGCCGTTTTCTCCGCTGGAAGAACTGCGCTTGTTTCTCCGCCGCATGGCCGAAAAAGTTCGCCTGGTCGAAGAAAACGAATTCCTGCGGCAGCGCACTGATTCAGAAACAGCCGTCCACGGCATCATCGGTTCATCCGCCCGCATCCAGGAAGTTTTGCGCATGGTGGCGCGCCTCAAGGACACGCGCACGCCCGTACTCATCTACGGCGAAAGCGGGACCGGCAAAGAACTCGTCGCCCGCGCCATGCACTTCCGCGGAGCATTCTCGAACCGTCCCTTCGTCGCCGTCGACTGCGGATCGCTCGTTCCCACGCTCATCGAAAGCGAACTCTTTGGCTACGAAAAAGGCGCATTCACCGGCGCTCTGAAATCGAAGCAGGGACTCTTTCAGGCAGCCGACGGAGGCACCATCTTCCTCGATGAAGTCGGCGAGCTTCCGCTGGAATTGCAGGCCAAGCTCCTGCGAGTGTTACAGGAAAAAGAAGTGCGCCCGGTCGGCAGCAATCAGCGGGTGAAAGTCGACGTGCGCGTGATCGCCGCCACCAATCGCGATCTGGAAGCAGCCTATAAGAACGGCACCTTCCGCAAAGATCTCTATTTCCGCCTGAACGTGGTTACGCTCTACGTTCCCGCCTTGCGGGAGCGCCGTAGCGATATCCCGATGCTCGTGCACTGGTTTCTCGAACGTTACGCGCCCGGTGCGGAGATGCCTGTAGCCAGCGCAGCCATGAAGTCCCTGATGCAGTACGACTGGCCGGGCAATGTCCGTGAACTGGAAAACTGCGTCGAACGCGCCGTCGCTCTCGGCAATGGACAAGCCATCGATCTCAGCGACCTGCCGCCTTCCATTGCCGCGGGAGTGCTGATGTCATCGCCGGTTGTCGAGGCCGCAGCTCGAAGCACGGTTCTCGATCCGGACCTCGCCGCCGTCGGCGTAGACCCTCCACGCGCCGCCTCATCTACTACGGATCTGGAAGACATCGAGCGCGCGACCATCCAGCGCGTCTTCGAGCAGGTAAAAGGCGACAAGGCCCTCGCCGGACGCATGCTCGGCATCAGCCGCGCCACGCTATACCGCAAGCTCAAGCGCTACAACATCGGCGCGGGATCCCAGGAATCCCCAGCCCACACCCTGCAATAGACCCGAAGGTGGCCCATTCAAGCCCGATTTTGGTTTGAGTGGGGACTTATTCGGGCTGAATGTACCTCAACAAACCGATCAAGCGCGCTCCTGCGCGAAGGAAGAAATCTCTTGACACGTGCATGGTGTTGTAGTTAACTACAACACTAAATGGCATAGCCATTACTGAGGAGACCAAACATGAAATCCCTTCGCTTTGCATTGCCGTTCGTACTATTGGCGCTGTCGACGGCGGCCCTGGCCCAGTCTGACGCGCAGAAATCCTTTGACGCGATGAAGGCTTTGGCGGGCACCTGGCAGGGCCACGCCACCCTTGATCCTCCCAACCCCCAAATGGGCGGCGACTCTGACACCCGAGTGTCGATGCGTGTAACCTCGCGGGGAAACGCGATCGTGCACGAGATGGGAGAACTCGACCCGGCGCAGGATCCCACAAAACACGATCATCCGGTCACCATGCTTTATCTGGACGAAGGCCGCCTTCTGCTGACCCACTACTGCGACGCAGGAAATCGTCCCCGCATGGCGGGAAAATTGTCGGCGGATGGCAAGACCATCGATTTTGATTTTCTCGATGTTGCCGGCAATACGCAGTACGGTCACATGCAGCATGCCAGGTTCACCATCGTCGATGACAACCATCACGTCGAGGAGTGGACTTTTCTGATGCCAGGCGACAAGCTGATGCGTGGCCGCATTGACCTGCAACGGATCAAATAACCGGAACTTGGAAGTATTCAGGAAACCCTGATGGACCGTGATTGGAACGACAGTCAGCCGATTTACCGCCAGATTCGCGATCGAGTGGTCGCGATGATACTCGACGGCGTGCTCAAGGAAGGCGATGCGCTGCCTTCCGTGCGCAATGTCGCCGTCGAGTATCGGGTAAATCCGCTGACTGTTTTAAAGGCATATCAGGGATTGGTGGACGAACAATTCGTTGAAAGCCGCAGGGGCCTTGGAATGTTTGTCAAAGCTGGAGCGAAGAATCTGCTGCTGCGCGGGGAACGCGAGAAATTTCTTGAGCAAGAATGGCCCAGGATTTCGGAAACCATCGAACGCCTGGGGCTCAAGCCGGAAGAGCTTCTGAATGGAAGCTCACGCCGTTCCCCGGCAAAGTCGTCGAAAACTACAAAGGAGGAACGCTAGACCTATGGCATGCATAGAAGCACGCGGCCTCCGTAAAACGTTCGGTACTACAGTCGCGCTCGACGGCGTCGATCTGCGGATCGAGGAAGGCCACATCATTGGACTGATCGGCCCGAACGGAGCAGGGAAGACCACTGCCCTGAACGCAATTCTCGGCCTCACTCCCTATCAGGGTGAGTTGCGGGTGCTGGAACGCGATCCCTGGACGGAGCGCGAGCGCCTCATGCGCGATGTCTGCTTCATCGCCGATGTCGCTGTCTTGCCGCGCTGGATGCGGGTTTCGCAGGCCCTCGACTATCTCGGCGGAGTGCATCCGCGATTCGATCGCGCGAAAGCCGAAGGTTTCCTCCAGAAAACCGACATCAAGCGCGAGAGCAAAGTCCGGCATTTATCCAAGGGGATGGTCACGCAGCTTCACCTTGCGCTGGTCATGGCCATTGACGCGAGATTGCTGGTGCTCGACGAGCCCACGCTCGGCCTCGACATTTTGTATCGCAAGCAGTTTTACGATTCGCTGTTGAACGACTACTTCGATCGCAGCCGCACCATCGTGGTGACCACGCACCAGGTGGAAGAAGTGGAGCATGTGCTCACCGACCTCATGTTCATGGACCGCGGCCGCATCGTCTTCAACTGCCCTATGGACGAGGTCGAATCGCGTTACATCGAGTTGTCGGTGCGCCCCGAGCAGTTGGATGCAGCCCGTGCTCT
>DASXDY010000099.1:0-34524 GCA_036490405.1 Candidatus Sulfotelmatobacter sp.
CGCATCGACGAACGTTGTGCCGATGATCGGGTCGCCGCCGATGCCGATCGCGGTGGATTGTCCGATGCCGCGTTGCGTGAGCTGGTGGACGGCTTCGTAGGTCAGCGTGCCGGAACGAGAGACGATGCCGACCGATCCTTCTTTGTGGATCGAGGCGGGCATGATTCCGACCTTGCATTTGCCCGGCGAGATGATGCCCGGGCAATTCGGTCCGATCAGGCGCGAGCGGCGGTCTTGCAGAAACTCCCAGGCTTTGACCATGTCGAGCGTCGGAATGCCTTCGGTGATGCAGACGATGAGATCGATTTCGGCGTCCGCAGCTTCCATGATGGCGTCGGCGGCGAACGGCGGGGGAACGAAAATCACGGTGGCATTTGCGCCGGTTTTCTCCGCGGCCTCGCGAACCGTGTTGAAAATGGGCCAGCCTTCGTGTGTGCTGCCACCCTTGCCGGGAGTGACGCCTCCGACAATTTTCGTGCCGTAGGCGGCGCTGGCTTTGGCGTGGAACGTGCCTTCGCGGCCGGTGAGGCCCTGCACGATTACGCGGGTTTCTTTATTGACCAGGATTGCCATAAATATAATTCCTCAAACCGCGGATCTGTAAATGTACTTGTCATCCCGAGCGCAGCGAGGGATCTTGGTTCTTGCCTGCGCCGGCGTTCGCTTTGCTTCCGGCAAACACCGAGATCCCTCGCTTCGCTCGGGATGACAATCTGTAGAAACTAACGCTACCGCCATTCCGTGACGCCGAGTGTGCCCCTTGCGGCTGCGACCACCTTGTCGGCGGCTTCTTTCATGGTGTCACTGACGATGAAGTTGAGGCCGGAGTTCATCAGGATCTGTTTGCCCTCAGTAACGTTTGTGCCTTCGAGGCGCAGAACGATCGGCAGCTTCATGCCTGTCTTGCGCGCCGCTTCGACGACGCCAGTTGCGAGCGTATCCACGCGCAGGATGCCGCCGAAAATGTTGATCAGCACGGCCTTCACGTTCTTGTCGCTCAGCAGAATTTCGAAAGCATGCGCGACCTGTTCGGAATTGGCGCCGCCACCGACATCGAGAAAGTTCGCGGGCATGCCGCCCGAGTACTTGATGATGTCCATGGTGGCCATGGCGAGACCGGCGCCGTTGACCATGCATCCGACGTTGCCATCGAGCTTGATGTAATTCAGGCTGTACTTCGAGGCCTCGACTTCGAGCGGATCTTCCTCGGTCACATCGCGAAACTCGCGCAGATCGGCGTGGCGGAAGAGCGCGTTGTCGTCGAAGGTAATCTTGGCGTCGAGAGCGAAGAGGCGGCCGTCCGTTGTGGTGATGAACGGATTGATCTCGACCAGGGACGCGTCGGTATCGAGAAATGCCTTGTACAGGCTGGTGAGAAACTGCACCGCGGGATTGATCTGCTTTCCGCTCAGTCCGAGCATGAATGCGATCTTGCGGGCCTGGAAGGCTTCGAGCCCCATGCCGGGGTCCATGTGCTGCTTGAGGATTTTCTCTGGAGTTTCGGCGGCGACCTGCTCGATATCCATGCCGCCAGCCGCGGATGCCATGAAAAGTGGCTTGCCTTCAGCGCGGTCGACGAGAATTCCCAGATAAAGTTCTTTTTCAATCGGCAGGGTCTCTTCGATCAGGAGTCGCCGCACGATGCGCCCGTCGGGGCCGGTCTGATGGGTGATCAGCTTCATGCCGAGCATCTTGCCGGCGAGCTCGCCGGCTTCGTCCACCGATTTGGCAATCTTGACGCCGCCGCCTTTGCCCCGTCCTCCGGCATGGATCTGCGCCTTTACGACTACGCCGGTCGCGCCGGAATCGAACAGTTCGCGGGCGGCAGATCCGGCCTCTTCGCGCGAGGCGGCCATCGATCCCCGCGGAACGGCTACACCATATTTCTTGAGAACTGTCTTGGCCTGGTACTCATGAATTTTCATAATGATGACTCTTCTTAGTTATCGGCAGGAGCCTGCTTGCGGCACAGCGCTGCGGGTAGCAAACCTCTGATTTTATAGAAGCTTGCGGGATTTGGGCAAACGCTGGAACACAAAGATCTGGAACACAAAGATCACGACATCCTTTGCGCGGGCCAGGTTCCACGCAGCGCGAAAATGTCCACTTCGCCCATTCGCCCGATTTGTGCTTGAATACGGGCAAGCCATCTCTCGCCAGGGACGCAGCCCTCAGAGACGGAAGAACGGCAATGAAACTCATTTCGCTCAACGTCGCGCGCCCGCGGTTAGCGGTCTATCGTGGCGATACGATCAATACTGGAATTTTCAAGCAGCCGGTCACCGGTCCGGTTGAGTTGCACACGCTCAATCTGGATGGCGACCGGCAGGCCGATCTAGGCGTTCACGGCGGGCCTTTCAAGGCAGTGTATGGATACCCCTCCGAACACTATGCCTGGTGGCAGGAACAGCTTTTTGTGCCGAAGCTTCCGTGGGGCATGTTCGGGGAAAACTTCACGACCGAAGGCCTGCTCGAAGACGACCTTCATATCGGCGATCGATTGAAGATCGGGACTGCCGTCATCATGGTCCGTCAGATCCGGATTCCCTGCTACAAACTCGCGGCCAAGTTTCAGCGCGAAGATATTCTGCAACGGTTTCTAAGCAGCGGCCGCAGCGGATTCTATTTTTCCGTGGAAGAGGAAGGAACGGTCACTGCCGGCCAGTCTTTCGAATTCGTCGGTCGCGACCAGCAGGGCATGACCATCGCCGAGATGAATCGCCTGTTCGCCGCAGACCGGTACAATCCAGAACTGCTTGCCCGGGCCGCAAACACGACTGCCCTGCCGGAAGACTGGAAAGATTATTTTTCACGTCGGGCTACAGAAGTAGCGAAGCACCTCGCGCCGCAGGCATCTCAGCCGTGACCCATGCCGTACAATTCCTGCACCCATGATCGTTGAAGCGCTCCACCGCGTTGCCAATCTGGGCGAGTCGCTGAACCGCGAGGAATCGCGGGCCGTCATGGGCGACGTGCTCGCCGGCAAGTGCACCGACGCGCAGATCGCCGGGCTGCTGGTCGCGCTGCGCATTAAAGGCGAAACGGTCGAAGAGATCGTGGGGTTCGCCGAGGCGATCCGAACCGCGGCGGCGCCTTTGCCGATCGAACGCGCGGAGCCATCGGATGCAATCGATGTCAGCGGCACCGGGCGCGATGCCTTGTCAGAACCCGATCGCGATTCGCTGGTCGACACCAGTGGCACGGGCGGCGATGCCAGCGGTACATTCAATATCTCCACGGCAACAGCTCTCGTGACCGCCGGCGCCGGCGTCCGCGTGGCCAAGCACATGAACCGGAGCATCAGTTCGAAATGCGGGTCGGCCGATGTAGTCGAAGCTTTGGGAATCAATATTCAGCTTTCGCCCGAGCGTGCGGCGCAATGCCTGCGCGAACTTGGAATCTGCTTCCTCTACGCTCCGAACCTGCATCCGGCGATGAAGCAGGTGCAAGCCGTACGGCGCGAACTGCGCATGCGGACGATGTTTAATTTGCTTGGACCTCTGACCAATCCGGCGCATGCTTCCGGCCAGGTCGTCGGCGTGTATTCGCTGGAATTGGTGGAGAAGCTGGCAGAAGCACTGATCATGCTTGGCCTTCGCCGGGCGCTGGTCGTACACGGACTGGATGGTCTCGATGAAATTACGATCACCAACGTGACGCGCGTCGCCGAGGCTCATGGAGGGTCCGTTCGGTCCTACGAAATCGAGCCGGAAGAATTTGGCATGGCCCGCGGCACACTTGCCGATATTGCCGGCGGAGATGCAGGCGAGAACGCGGCAATCATTCGAGCGGTGCTGGCAGGAGAAAAATCCTCACGGCGGGATGTTGTTCTGTTGAACGCAGCCGCGGCGCTCACGGCGGCTGGAAAAGCTGAGCACATTGCGCAGGGGGTGCCTTTGGCGGCAAAGTCCATCGACTCCGGGGCTGCCGCCGCCAAACTCGATGCGTTGGCGCGATTCAATTCAAGCCGCTAAGCATCCCAGACGGCGCTCACTTCATCCCCCTCTGTTCGTCTAAGCGCACCAGCATCGCGACACACCGGTGTTCGATCTGTTTTTTCCAATTGCGTTCCCATGTCATCCACTGCCGTTCCGGCAGCTGAAGGAGATTTCCATGCACAAAGTTCGTTTGCTTGCCCTGTTGAGCTGTGTTTCTGTTTCCCTGATCGCCAGTTTCGGTTCCGCTCAGACCGCTACGGGCGAAACCCTCATGCTCAATCTGCCGCGCGCCAGCCAGCATGCGACCGTAATGCAGCGCATCGGTATCACCGACATCACCATCAACTATCACCGGCCGCTTGCCAATGGGCGGCAGATTTGGGGCAAAGTCGTTCCCTACGGGCAGGTCTGGCGCGCCGGCGCGAATGAAAACACGACCATCACCTTCACCGATCCGGTCACGATTGAAGGGCAGGCGCTCGACAAGGGAACTTATGGAGTTCACATGATCCCGGGCGAAAGCCAGTGGACTGTTATCTTCTCGAAGAATTCGACTTCCTGGGGCAGTTTCACCTACAAGCAGGAAGACGACGCGCTGCGCGTCAATGTGAAGGCCCAGGCCGCTGAAGAGCACGATGCCCTGACTTACGACTTTGACGATGTGAAACCGGGTTCGGCAGTCGTGACCATGCGGTGGGAAAAAGTCGCGGTGCCGTTCAAAGTTGCGGTCAACGTAAACGATCTCGTAACCGCGAGCATTCACCGGCAACTGCACGGGCTGAATCAGTACTACTGGGAGAACTGGGACGATGCGGCCGGATATTTCCTCGCCAACAAGATCAACCTCGACGAGGCGCTCAAAGATGAGGAGATGTCGATCCAGAACGAAGAGCGCTACGACAACCTGATGAACAAGTCGAAGATTCTAGCGGCGATGGGGCGCCAGAAAGATGCCGACGCGTTCCGTACGCAGGCACTCAACAAGGCCAGTGCGGTGCAACTCTATTTCTATGGACGCCAGTTGCAGGCAGACAAGAAACAGGACGACGCACTCGCGCTCTATCGCTCGAACGCAAAGAAATATCCCGACTATTGGACTTCTCATCTGGGACTGGCCCGGGTTTACAGCGCGCAGGGAGACTACGACAACGCAGTGAAAGAAGTGAAACTGTCACTGACCGACGCTCCGGAAGCGAACAAGAATGCGCTGGAAAATTATATGAAGCGCTTGCAGGCCAAGGAAGATATCAACCGGTAGGAGGATTCTTCAGGGTGAAAGGCCTGGGTGTTCATGGAGCCTAGAGGCACGGCTGAAGAGGACGACCACAAGGGCTGAAGCCCGAAACTGATTCTGCTCGCATTACGCGGCGCTGAAGCGCCGCTCTTGCACGGCATTGCATGCATTTTTTCCGCAACCTCTAAAGCCGTGCCTTCCACAAAAACAACAGGGCCAGCTTGCGCTGGCCCTTTCAACTGGCATTCATCACCAAACTCTACAGGCGTTCGCGCGGACCATCTTCTGGCCGGCCTTGCAACTAAAGGCTTGCGCGAACTCCGGCATATTCGATACGACGTTATCGATCCGGTAGACGCCCAGCGAGTGCGGATCGGTCTGTACCACCACGCTCGCAATCTGCGGACGGACGTCAGAACACCAGGCGTAAGCTGCGGCGAGGAAGAACCGCTGGCGATTGGTCCATCCGTCGGGGCCTTTGTCGTCGAGCGTCTGGCCCTTTTTCTTGAGCGTGTTTTCCAGCGCGTGCAGCGTCAGGTAGATGCCGCCATTGTCGGCGGTATCTTCACCTTGGGTCAGCAATCCGTTCTGCTTTACCCCCGGGCCGGCTTCGGGAACTTCCTGCGTATATTCATCGGAGATGCACTTGCCGCGCTCGTCGTATTGCCTGGCATCGTCGGCAGTCCACCAGTCACGCAAATTGCCTTTCGCATCGAACTTGCGCCCTTGGTCGTCGAAGCCATGGATGATTTCGTGGCCGATAATCATGCCGATCGCGCCGTAGTTCACGGCATCATCGCTCGCCGCGTCGAAGAAGGGCGGCTGCAAAATTCCGGCGGGAAAGTTAATGGTGTTTAACTGCGGATCGTAATAGGCGTTAATCGTCGGCGGGGTCATCGTCCACTCGGCGCGGTCCACCGGCTTGCCGATCTTCGCCACCCAGCGTTCGAATTCGTAGGAGGTGGCTTGCCCGACATTGCTTAGGTAGCTGTCGCGCGCGATCTTCACCGTCGAATAATCATGCCAGCGGGAAGGATATCCAATCTTGTCTTCGATTCCCTTCAGTTTGACTGTTGCCTGTTCTTTGGTCGCGGGCGACATCCAGGCTAGGCCCTGAATGTCGGTGGTGAGCGCGTCTTCGATGGAGTGGACCATCGCAAGCATGCGTGCCTTGCTTTCGGGCGGGAAGGCACGGTCTACATAGGCCTGGCCCAGCGCATCGCCGAGATCGCGGTCGGCGGCGCGAACGCAGCGCCGCCAGCGTGGCTGCTGCTGTTGAGCGCCAGCCAACGTGCGGGCGAAGAAATCGAAGTTCTCCGCAACCATCGGCTTATTCACGTACGGCGCGGAGAGATGGATCACTTGCCAGCGCAAGTAGGTTTGCCAATGGGCCAGCGGATGTTCGTCAATCAGCTTTTCTTCGGCGCGAAAGAAATCCGGAGAGGTCACGATGTAGTGATCGCTGGCCGGCGCATTGACCGCATTGAGATACGCGTCCCAATCAATCGAAGGAGCCATCGCCTTCACTTCGGTGAGGCTCATCTTATTGTTGATGTTTTTGGGGTCGCGGCGCTTTACGTTGTCCATCTGCGCTTGTGCCATGGCGGATTCCAGCTCGATCACAACACCCGCATCGGTTGCGGCCTGCGCCTCGGATTCGCCCGCGAGCACGAACATCTTTTGAATATGGGCGCGGTACCTGGTCAGCAGTGCCTTCGACTTTTCGTCGGTGTTCAGATAGTAGTCGCGGCCGGGGAGGCTAAGTCCGCCCTGGTCAATCTGCGCCACAACCTTGGTGGCGTCGTCATAATCCTGCTGGCTTCCGAAGCCAAAAAGCGGCGCATCGGTCTGATTGTCTCCGCCCTGCCATGCGCCGGGATAAAGATGATGCAGGCGGGCCACTTCGAGCGCGATGTCTTTCTTCGACTTCATCGCCGCAATCTGCTGGAGCTCGGGCTGGAGAGGCTTGACTCCCGCGGCGTCGATGCCGGGCTCATCCATGCAGGCGGCCCAGTAGTCGCCGATCTTCTGCTGCACGGCGTTTCGGCCCGCGTGGTTTTTGCCCGCAGCCTCCAGCGTTTCGCGAAGAATATTTTCATTCCAGAGTTGCAGGCCGCTGCCGGTGCTCCAGAAGACCTGGTCGGCAGGCATAGGGTTCGCGGTCAGCCATTTGTTGCACGCGTACTTGTAAAAGTCGTTGCAAGGGTCGAGAGATTTATCCACGAGATTGGGGTCGAAGCGCTCGACCTTGGTCTCGACACCTGGATCGGGGACTCCGCCAAAGCCTGACGCCGTTCCGGGCAGCGCAGTCTGGGCAAACGCAGTCGAGACGGTAAGCGTCATCAGCAACGCACACAAACGGGAGATGATGGACATAGATCCTCTTGAGATTGATTTCGAACCTGGTTCGCACAGATTCCGGCTGCGGGAGGCAAGCATATTGGAGTGAGAAGGCTCTGCGCGAGGCGGGCGGACAGCAGCCCGACTGAACACGTTACTACAGACGCGGCTTTTCCGGCGTGGTTAGCAGGCGAAGCCTTCAAACGGGCAAGGAAATCAAAGTGAACGGAGGAAACAATTTTTGTGATTAGCCCGTGTTATGCAGGCCGGCGGCAATCCCGTTAATCGTGGCGCCAAGCGGATAATCAAGGTCGGAGCTTTGCTGGCCCTCCTGCTTGCGGCGCAACAGTTCCACCTGGATGAGGCTCATGGGGTCGACGTATGGATTTCGCAGGCGGATGGAGCGGGCGAGGACGCGATTGCGCGCGAGCAAATCGCGCTGTCCGGTAACGCGGAGGATCATGCGGCGCGCACGCAGAAATTCATCTTCAAGCATTGAGAAAACGCGCTTTCTCAGAGTTGCGTTCTTGACCAACCCGGAGTAGTCGCGAGCGATATCCAGATCGGCCTTGGCCATTCCGAGCTCAACATTGCCGATCATTCCGGAGAACATCGGAAAGCCGCGCGCGACCTGGCGTAGCAGTTGATCGTGGGCAGAACTCTTTTCGGCGAATTGCTCGAGCGCGGATCCAACGCCAAACCAGGCCGGGACGGCAAAGCGGCTCTGCATCCATCCGAACACCCAGGGGATGGCCCGCAAATCCTCCAAGCGGCGGCCCTTACGACGCCGCGCCGGGCGGGAACCGATACGTGCCGTGTCGAGTTCGTTGACCGGCGTAGCCTGCTCAAAGTATTCGAGAATGTCCGGATTTTCCGCAATGTCGCGGCGGTACATGCGATAGGAATGCTCCGACATCTCTTCGATGGCGTCTTCCCAATCTTTGCGATGCGATGTTTCGCCCGGCCTTATCAGCGCTTCCAGACTCGCCGCAATCATCAGTTCGAGGTTCCACTCAGCGAGCACCGGATCGGCATACTTCCAATTGAGCACTTCTCCCTGCTCCGTGACCCGAATCTGACCAGAGAAACATCCGGGCGGCTGGGCCAAAATCGCCGAGTGCGTGGGGCCGCCGCCGCGGCCGACTGTGCCGCCGCGCCCGTGAAACAGGCGGAGCTTCACTCCACATTCTTTTGCGACTTCATGCAGTACCCGGTGCGCCTTGTAAAGTTCCCAGGTGCTGGTGAGCATGCCCCCGTCTTTGTTGGAATCGGAGTACCCAAGCATGACCTCCTGCCAGCGTCCCCAGGAATCGAGCAGGACCTTGTAGTCACGATCGTTCCACAAGCGGCGCATCACAGTTCCTGCATTCCGCAGCGATGCGATGGATTCGAACAACGGCACAGGCATCAGGCCGGGATCGTCCGGCGAGCCTTGAACCTGCACCCTGGCTGCCTTTGCGAGACGGACCACTGTGAGCACATCCTCGTCCGTTTCCGCGCCGCTGATGACGTAGTTGCGGATCGACTTCGCGGAATGCATGCGCTTGAGCCGCGCAATCGCGCGAAACGTTTCCAGAAGTTCCTTGCCCTCGGCAGAAGTCAACTCCTGGTCGAAATTCCTGCCCAGTTCCTTTGCCACCTGGGCGTGAACGGCGGCATGCTGGCGGATATCGAGCGTGTGCAGATGGAAGCCGAATGTGCGCACCTTACGCAACAGCGGCCGGACATGCGTCGTGGCCAGTCGCTTCCCTCGGTTTTGTTCCAGGCTGCTTTTTATGAGCAGAATGTCCTGCTCAAATTCTTCCGGCGCACGATAGGCTGCGGGTGACTCCACATCGTCCCGCGTCGCCTGAAGCTTGTGAAAGACGTAGGACAGGAAGCGGCGGTAGCGCTCGGCAATATTGTTCGGGCCCCAAGCCAGATGGACTCCGGGAATCGTGCTCTCATACTGCTTCAGACGGGAAAGGAGCGTATCGGAGACATCCACCTGCCGCCGAGAAGAACTGAGCCGATCGCTTAATGCTTCGACGTCGTAAAGATACTCGCGCAGGATGAGGGCGCGGGCCATTTCAAGGGAATCCTGAATGCACTCTGGCTTCACCAGCGGATTGCCGTCGCGGTCGCCGCCGATCCAGGAGCCAAACTGCACCAGATTTGGCAGATTGGGTTGATCGAGTTCGAGTGCATACACTTCCCGGAAAGATGCAACCACCTCGGCGTAGATTCTGGGCAGGGAGTCGAACAGCGAGAGACGAAAATAGCGGAGGCCCATGCGGATTTCGTCATTGACCGTCGGTTTGGCGAGGCGCACTTCATCGGTTTGCCAGAGAGACGTGACCTCGGCGCGAATTTTGTTCTCGCAATCTTCGGCGAGCTCGTCCGGCAGCGGCAGATGATCGAGGCGCTCCAGTTCTTTCGCGATCCGCTGGCGTTTCAGCAATACGGTTTGCCTCGCGACCTCGGTGGGGTGCGCCGTGAAAACCGGGACGATCTGGATTTCGCGCAATGCCGCGAGCGCACTCTCGGCGGAAACACCCGCTTCTTTCATCCGAAGCAGCGTTCCGCGGAATGAGCCGGGCAGGGGCGCGTGAGCACGGTCCAGATTGCCCGCGCGGCGGCGGCGTTTCCGATGGTTGGTCTCGGCCAGGTTCGTCAGCTCGAAATATGTCGCGAAGGCCTTGGTGACCTGGTACGCGCGGGGCAGATCCATCTTCGAGATGATCGCCTGCGCTTCGAGGGCCATGTCGGCTGACGACTTACCCGCTCCGCTGCGGCGGGCGCTCTCACGCTGGTCAATCAGCAGCCGGCGGAGTTGCTCTACGGACTCGAATAACTCCCTTCCGGACTGCTCCACCAGCACATCACCCAGAATTGCGCCCAGCGAGCGGACATCCCGGCGCAGGGGATTGTCTTTTGCGCTGTCGCCGGAGGAGGCGGCCAGTTCAGCGAGGCGGGCGGCCTGGTCCTCGGCGCTCCACAACGGTTTGTATCTGCCGGCCATTTCCTGAGGTGATGACCAGCATAAATGAGATGGGCATGAAGCGGGACGAATAGAGAGGTGGGCGGCGCCTACGCACGGGCCGGGACTCTATTTGGGGACTTCGAAGCGGTAACCGATTCCGCGCAGGGTCTTGAGATATTGCGGATGAGAGGGATCGGGTTCAATTTTCTCGCGCAGCCGCCGAATGTAGACGTCAATCGAGCGGGGCGTGACGAACGGAGTCTCTTTCCAAACCGCGTCGAGCAGTTGGTCGCGGGTGAGAACACGTCCCCGGTGGGTCGCCAGGTACTCCAGCAGGCGAAATTCGCGCACGGTCGTCGACACCATCCTCCCGTTGACCTGAACGGTCATTGAGTGGATATCAATTTCCAGCGCTCCCAGCGCGAGAACCTCCCGTTCCGCAGGGGATTTTCCCAAACCGCGCAGCACGCTGCGGATGCGGGCCACCAGTTCACGCGGGCTGAATGGCTTGGTGATGTAGTCGTCGCCGCCCAGCTCCAGCCCCTTGATACGATCGCTCTCGCCTGTCTTGGCGGTCAGGAAGATGATCGGAATGGAAGATAATGCCGGGATCTGCCGGATGTGCCGGCAGAGTTCGAATCCGTCGGTGCCGGGCAACATAACGTCGAGCAGGAAGAGCGCCGGCTTTTCCCGTGTCGCCTCGGCCAGCAACGACGCGCCGCTGACAAAGCTCTGCACGTCGAACCCGGCCGCCTGAAGATTATGGGAAATGAGGCGCGCGATATCTTCCTCGTCTTCCACGACGAAAATCGTGGGCCGAATGGCCGAAGGTAAGGCCCGGTTCAGGGTTCGATCCAGGGATTCAGACGGAAATTGCATGGGCGGCATGGGACTGCGCTTACGTGCCACGAACCTAACAAGTCAGGCAGGAAGTAACTCCCAGAATGTAAGGTGAGAATATTGCGCGAATGTTGCTCGATTGTTAACGAATGATGAATTTGCGAAGAAAATTGATTGACGAGAATCAGTTCACGGCTTTTTTCTTGGGCATGTGGCGCAGGCTGCGGCCTTCAATCAGGCTGTAAAGGTCCTCGGCCAGGTTCGTAGTGTGGTCTCCGGCGCGCTCCAGCGCCTGCGCCATGAGCAGAATTTCAAAGTGCGAAGTGTCGCCTTGCTGAACGGTTTCGGCGAGGTGCTTCTGGAACAGCCCGTGGCACACGCGATCGATTTCCTTGTCCATCCGAAGGACTTTGCGGGCGCACTCGAGATCGAGTTTTTCAAAGCCGGTGTAGATCAGGTCGAGCATTTCGCGGAGAACATTGGACATTTCGACCAGATTGCGAACGTCGGAACCGGGAATCTTGGTGGTGCGGGACTGGACCCGCAGCGCGACGCTCATGACGAGGTCGCCAATGCGCTCCAGGTCGGTCGTCGACTTCAAGCTGGTCAGCAACTGGCGCGCGCGGGCTTCGTTCACGCGTGTGATGGCGGCGGGCAGGCGCTCGTCAATTTGCCTTTCCAATAGATCGAGTTCCTTTTCACAATCTTTAATCGCGAGAAAAGCCATGCGGGAAGAATTCGTCAGCAGATCGGGCAGGTTCGACGCGGCATCGCGCGCGATGAGGCAGGCGTTCAGGGAAAGCCGGGCCAGATCGTCTGCGCCGGCACCTTTGCCTGGGTCGCGCGGATGTCCCGGGCGAGTCTTGGTTGATGATTCTTCGGAAGCCTTCGTCTTCGTCCCAGATGTCGGTTTGCGCGGCATTGAGAATAAAAGCAGCTTGACTCCAAATCGGCGGCGTCTGGAGTAGTCTAGCCCCGAAATGTGAAAGGATCGTTACAGCGGTCTTCTGCCCTTACAACCCCAATCGAGGCCCTTATGCACTTTACAGATCATTTCCGCCGGCAGTTTGCCTACGATGCGTGGGCGAATCGGGAAGTAATGAACACAATGCAGGCCCAGGGGAACGACGAGCGGTCTTTGCAACTCATGTCACACATTCTGGCGGCGGAACGGTTGTGGCTGGAACGGCTCAGGCAACAACCACAGAGCGCCCCGGTCTGGCCGAAGTGGGAGCCGATGGAGTGCGCGACTGAAATCGTCGGGATGGGCCGCCTTTGGAGCGAGTATCTGGACAGCATTCCTGAAGAAGGGCTGGCGCAGAAAATTTCCTACAAGAACAGCCGAGGCGAGCCCTGGCAGAGCACGGTGAACGACATTCTCACGCATGTTGTCATGCACTCCGCCTATCATCGTGGACAAATCGCCAGCCATATGCGGGAAACTGGAAAAACTCCCGCGTATACGGACTTCATTCACGCGGTGCGACAGGGTTGCATCGGATAGCGGCCTGCGCCGCTTTGCCCGTGTCCGCGAAAAAGACGTAATATCTGAGCAATGAAAAAACTCCCTGTTCTCCTTCTTCCGGTGCTGTGTGCAACCTTCCTGATTGCCGGCGAAGACTCCAAGATTCCCCCGATGCCTGCGGCCGTAACCCTGAATGCCGTGGCCTCGCTGAGGGGCGGCCTCGATGTGTACTCCATCATGGGAGTCGGCAGCAAGAAAGCCTGGGACGACATCAGCAACAAAATGTACGTCCTCCATTTCAAGTCGGGAAAGTGGGTGGAGGAACGTGCAGTTCCGGGAGTCGCGGGAAGGCTAGCCGCTTCCGCGATTGGCGTCAAAGGAGAGGTTATTGTGTTCGGGGGCTATGTGGTTGACGGCCAGGGAGAAGAAATCACGGTTGGCGATGTGAACGCCTACGTGCCGGAAGACCACCGCTGGTATCGCGCGGCCGACATCCCTGTCCCGGTAGACAACGCGGTTATCGGTATGAATCATGACCGCTACGTCTATCTGGTCGGCGGAAGATCGAAAAATGGCCCTGTCAACAACGTGCAGGTGTATGACGTCGAAAGAAACACCTGGAGCGACGCCACGCCATTTCCCGGCGCTCCCGTGTTCGGGCACGCCGGCGGGTTGACCGACGACACGATTGTGTTTGTCGACGGAGCAAAGAAAGATCCTGCCGGCAAGAACTACGTGGTGTCAGACGAATGCTGGATGGGCAAGATTGACAAGAAGGACCCCAACAAGATCGAGTGGAGCAAACTGCCGGCCCATCCTGGGCCCGGCCGATTCGGAATCGTGGCCGGCGGAGGAGCGGAACATCGAGTGCTGTTCTCCGGGGGCACAACCGGCATTCACAATTACAAGTTTCAGGATGCAGAGGGCAAAAACGCGGAAATCTCACCCGTCACATTTGCCCTCGATCTGCACGGCAATCGCTGGGAGACATTGGCGCAGGACACTTACGATGTTCGCGCCGACAGCCGCGGAATTGTGTTTACTCCGCTCGGCCCGTTCATTCTGGGCGGCACACTCAAGAACTCCGCCGTTTCCGCGCGTGTCCTGGTTCTGCCGAAAAAGTAATGGCCCGCGCTTCGCGCAGATCGAAGACCACAAAGGACACGAAAGAGCACGCAGGCTCTTACGATCTTCTTGTTGGTGGCCGTATGGCTTGTAGTCTTTCCCAAGTCGACTAGCGCGCGCGGGCGAGAACAAGAGTCACGTCGTCGGGCTGTTCTTTGTCGCCGATCCAATCGTCCACGGCTTGGGTCACGATCTGGCTGATCTGGGGAAGCGGCAGTTCGCGGTTCTCGCGCACAAGGTCAATCAGGCGATCTTCGCCGAATTCTCCAAAATCATTCTCCGGCTCGGTCACTCCATCGCTGTACGCCAGGAAAATCTCTCCGGGAGTCATCTCGACCGAGTCTTCGTCGTAGGTCATATTGTCGAAGAGGCCGACGACCGTGCCGCCGGCATCCAGCTTGCGGAGAGAGCCGTCGTGTCCAATCAGGATCGGCGGCAGATGCCCGCCGTTGCTGTAAGTCAGGCGATGAGTGCGGCCGTCGTAAATCGCCAGGAAGAGCGTGGCATACTTTTCCGGCGGCGTACTCTCATAAAGCTGGTGATTGAGCAGCGCCAAGAGCGCGCCCGGAGATACTTCAATGCCCTCGGGCCAGGTCGCCATCACTCGACCGGTCCCGGCGACGGCGCCGACCGCCATGGACTCGCGCATCTGGGGAAGGCTTTCGACACTGTACGCACGCACCGCGGAATGGATCGTCGCCATGAGGAGAGCGGCGGAAATTCCCTTGCCGCTGATATCGCCAACCGCGAGAATCAGTTTGTGGGAACTGGCGGTCAGGAAGTCATAATAATCGCCGCTGACCGTACGGGCCGGACGGCAGAATCCGTGAACTTCCAGCGATTCCAGCTCAGAAACCTGCCGCGGGAACAACTGCGCCTGCACTTCCTGCGCGATGACGAGCTCATTTTCCAGCCGCTGCTTTTCTTTCTGCTCCAGAATCAGCTTCTCGATGGAAGCGGTCATAGAGTTGAACGAGATCGCCAGTTCCGCCAGCTGATCGTTTGACTTGACCGGAATGCGATGGCTGAAGTCGCCGCGGTCGACGTGTTGGGTGGCCGCGTAAAGCTGTGCCACAGCGGCAGTAACGGTGCGCGTCATGCGGGTGCCGATGATCAAGGCGATCAGCTCGATGATGGCGAAGAAGATTCCAATACCCAGCAGGATGTAAGTGACGCCTTCGACGAACTCCCCCAGCGCTGCGAACAAATGCGAATAAAGCACGGCCGGGCGCGTGATGACTGAAACCGCGCCAACACTCATGGAGTTTCCGCTGTTCCAATCAACGACCTTGAGCGGAGTGCCGAAGGTAATTTCGCGGTCGAAGATGTTCGTTGCTTCCGACAGCTTGCCCACCACGAAATCCGGCTTTGCGCCTTGTCTGTTGTCTCCGCCCTCCCCGGACGCGACAGTGAGGCCGCTTTGTTTCTTTGCCGCCGGGTTGGTCAGGGTAATTCTGGAGGAAGACTGGGCTTGTCCCTTGTTGGCGGCCCCGTCGTCTTCGGTGGCGATGTTGGTGTAGACCGAGATTTCTCCCAGCGTGGCGGCTATCTTGCCCACGAGTTCCTTGTCAAAGGCCTCGCTGGTAACCACCGTCAACTCACTGGAGCCAACGGGCACGGAAGAAGCCACGCGGAGATAAAGCTGGCCGTGATCACGCACCAGGTCGCGGAACTTGCCTTTCAAGAACTTCGGGGGCGTCAGGGCAGCGCCCTGAAACTCGTTGCACAACGGGAGCGGCTTGCCTCCGTACCACGCGCAAACCTGGCGCCGCGACCACGAATCATCGCGCCTTCTGAGCCCCGCGAGAGATTCGGATGCAGGCTTTTCTCCCCGATCCAGGTGGGCCGCCAGTTCGTTCGTGATCGCCGAATTTGCCGCCTCCAGGCTGCGGAGCTGTGCGTGAATCTCAGAGGTCACGACAAAGACGGCAAATTGGCCGCCAAGCCCGTAAAGCGTGATGAGGGCCATTCCGACCAGCAGGGCGGCCGGAATCACGCCGATGAAAACGTAGGTGACGATCAAGCGGTTGCGCAGACGCCACAGCACCCTGCGCTTCAGCCAGCGGAAGGCCAGGATAAAGAAAAATACAGAGGCGAGAACGAGCAGAAACTCGATCCAGCCGCCAAGATGCTCGCCCCAGGATCGCGCAAAAACGTCCAGCAGTTTCTGGAGCGCGAACAGAATCACGGCCAGCCCAGCCAGATAGCAAGCCAGGCGCGCCAGGCGGCCCTGCGGCCACAATTCAGCGCCGATCAGGCGCTGCCGCAATTCTGGATAGGACCATCGCATCCGTTTTACCAGACCATTGAAATCGAAGAATTATACGGCGGAGGGCTAGCTTCGCCGAGGATTATGCCCATGCACTCCAAGCCCGGTCAGATCTCCGGATACAGATCGAAGAATGCCTCCAGGCTAGTGCGCAATTGCTTTTCGATCTCATCCTTGCTGCCCTCCAGCACATGCATCGTGACATGCGCTTCGCGGCCGTTGGTGAGCTTTACGGTGGCCTCGCCTACCTGGGCAATGTCTTCCGAGGGCAGCAGCCTCATGCCATAAACCAGTGTTAGATTCGCCATGATTTGATTTTACGACGTTCGAGGCGGGGCTGCCGGGGGTCCGTCGGGCGCAGGGAAAACCTGGATAGCGCGTTTTGAAATTCAGAAATTCGGCTGCGTCGGTTAGAATTCCGGCGTGCGTAGAAATATTCTTCCCATCCTCTGGATCGCCCTTTGGACGCTGCCGCTGGCGGCACAACAGCCGTCGGCCGAGGCGCCTGCGTCACAGCAGCCGCAGGTGAAGGTCAACATGCTCAACGTGTGCACGCCGTCGGCCGAGGAGCAGAAGGAAATCGCCTCGGCGCTGGCGCGCATTCCCAAAGAGCCGCTTTTCGGAAACGACTTCGAGGTCTCCCGCGGTCGTTCCACCCTCACCGATATGCCGAGCTTCATGCCGGCCGGCGCCAGTTCCCATGTGGCCGGAGAGCCGCCGATCGCAAGCTACGTTCGCATGCGCAGAGAATTTTCCGTCCAGGCGCTCTTTTCAAGCGTGCAATACTCTTTCAGCAACGATGGGCAGATGATGGTGGAAACCCTGGTTCTGCACGTGCGCGACCCGAAAGACCTGATCATGGTTTCGCTGGAGGACAGCGCTTCATCGGTCACCAGTTCGGAAGCGATGCTGGAAGCCAATACTCCAGTCAGCCGGGTGCGGCTGGAGCGCTTCGGAAAATCTTCGGTGGCGCTGGCCCGCTGCTCCGCCTCCGAGAATGGCCAAGCCCCCGACCAGAGCGCCTATGAACCGCTGTTCCGCAGCGCATCAGAGGTTCTGGCCCACTATCGCAACCTGCTCGGCGTGAAGACGATCGTTCCCGAAGAACTGGCAAAGATCAACGCGAAAACAAAACCCAGAACAGTGCCGAAAGCTAAAAACGGCGCGGCCAAAACGGCGCCGGCCAAGCCATAAAGGGCCTTGCATCAAATTTTCGAACGATCCATCTAATCTCTAGTTTCAAAACCATCCATGAGCGAAACGCGCAACGTCGTCATCGTCGGGTCCGGATGCTCCGGGCACACTGCCGCCCTCTATACGGCGAGGGCCAATCTGAAGCCGCTGGTCATCGAAGGCCATGAACCGGGAGGGCAGCTTTCTATCACCTCACTGGTGGAGAACTTTCCGGGATTTCCGGAAGGGATCATGGGGCCGCAACTGGTCGAAAACATGCGCAAGCAGGCCGAACGCTTCGGAGCCGAATACCGCATGGCGCATCTGAGCAGCGCCGATCTCAGCCAGCGGCCGTTCGTATTGCATCTGGGCCATCAGCAGGTGCATACCCAGACGCTGATCATTGCCAGTGGCGCATCCGCCCGATGGCTGGGCTTGCCGCATGAGCAGCGGCTGATCGGACACGGAGTTTCTTCGTGCGCAACCTGCGACGGCTTCTTCTTCTCCGGAAAGGAAATCGTGGTGGTGGGCGGCGGGGACTCAGCCATGGAGGAAGCGATTTTTCTCACCCGCTTCGCGACCAAGGTTACGCTCATTCATCGCCGCGACAGCTTCCGGGCCTCGAAGATCATGTTGGAGCGGGCGCAACACAATCCGAAAATAGAATTCCTTCTCGATACCGTCGTGGAAGACGTGCACGACGTGGACAAGCAGGAAGTGACTCATCTCACGCTCCGGAATGCAAAGACTGGCAAAGTATGGGACTTCCCCACCAGCGCCTTGTTTCTGGGCATTGGACACGAGCCGAACGCGAAAATGTTCGCGGGACAGCTCGATACCGACTCCGACGGATACCTGAAGACGCACAACTACGTCTTTACCAGGGTCCATGGGGTCTTCGCCTGTGGAGACGTGCAGGACCGCCGTTATCGACAAGCCATTACCGCGGCCGGCAGTGGATGCATGGCGGCCATGGAGGTCGAGAAATTCCTGGAAGAACACGGAAAGTAAGGCGCGGAGCAGCGGCCGTTACTCCGGTAATCTTCAGGTAATGAGAGCGTTTTCATACACTGCACACACTATGACGAAGCTTTCGCGGGTGTGTGCGGCGCTCGTGCTGGCTGTTCTCGCTGCCATCCTTCTTCTACAAACGCATTCCCACGCTCAGGACGCTGCCGAGTCCGGCCGCAAAATCCTGGTCAAAACTCCGGCCATCTATCCGACGCTCGCCCGGTCCATGAACATTCATGGAGTGGTCAAGGTCGAAGCACAAGTCGCGCCGAATGGAGCCGTAAAGAACGTCGAGGTGAAGGGCGGACATCCGCTGCTGACCCAGAGTGCCGTGACCGCGGTGGGCCACTGGAAGTTCGAACCCGCTTCGCATGAGACGAAAGAGTTGATCGAAATCAGGTTCGACCAGCAATAGCTTTGCTCGAATACTCCTGCAACACTGGTCCCCCTGAATCCCCGGTGAGGTCCGCAGCATTCCTTTAGCGTTCAGATGCTTGTTCGGGAGCGTCTGGGATGAATGTCCGGCGCTGGCCGCTTGTGATACAAATTTCTGTGGTCTCGAAACAAGTGCGCGCCTTCTCTCTTTCTGCTCGGCTCCCATTTCGTTGCCAGGCCGGTGTTCGATGCTGAGGACCTTCTTCGTCCGGCTCTCTGAGAATCGATCACTGCGCAATTTCGCCGAACGGTCGTCCATCGGGCGACGGGTCTCCGGCCGCTTCGTTGCGGGCACAGAAATTGAAGATGCTGTCCGCGTCACCCAGGCTGTGAATCGCGCCGGCATGAGCGTCAGCATCGACAACCTTGGCGAGAACGTCACCAACCCCGACGAAGCGCGGGCCAGCGCGCAGCTCTACGAACAAATTCTGGATGCGATCGCCGCCAACCATCTGAATTCGAATATCAGCCTCAAACTCACGCACATGGGCCTCGATGTCGACGAACAGCTCGCGCGCGGCATCGTGAATAAGCTGGTCGCCAGAGCAGCAGCGATGGACCCTCCGGGATTCGTTCGGGTAGATATGGAGGGATCTCCCTACACCCAGCGTACGCTCGACTTCGTCCATGAACTGCACCGCATGCCCGGCAATGCAAGCAGCGTAGGCACGGTCATCCAGGCATATCTGAAGCGGTCCGAGAGCGACGTCGAGAAGCTCCTGTCGGAGCGGATTCGCATCCGGTTGTGCAAAGGCGCTTACAAAGAGCCCGCCAGCATCGCATTTGAAAATAAGGCTGACGTCGATGCGAATTTTGTCAGGCTGATGAAGATTCTGCTGAAGAGCGGCGTCTATCATGGCATTGCCAGCCACGACGAGAACATGATTCGCGAAACGCAGGCGTTCGCCACCAGCGAAAATATTTCGAGGGATTCGTTCGAGTTTCAAATGCTGTATGGCATCCGACGCGATTTGCAGCAGAAACTGGTGCGCGACGGCTGGCGCATGCGGGTATACGTTCCATTCGGCACGGAATGGTATCCCTACTTCATGCGGCGGCTCGGCGAGCGTCCGGCGAATGTGTTCTTCGTGGCCAGGAACATGCTGCGATCGTAGCCGAACGTGCCATTCCCTGGCACGTCCGGGCCAATTTCACCGGCTCGAATCGCTGCTAGCATCGCGGAATGCATTACACCGCCCCCGCGCAATTGCTGGAAACTTTCTCAGTCTTCGTGGCCCCAGACATCGAAGATGAAAAGATCGATCTGATACGCGCCGCCCTGGTGATCGCCCGCACAGAGTATCCGCAGCTTGAAATCGAAAATTACGCGGGCCGCGTCGAGGGGCTGGCACGGCGGGTTGCCTCGCAGGTCAGCGACACCGAGCAGCCGATGCTCCGGTCGTTAAATCGCGTCTTGTTCGATGAGGCAAAGCTGCGGGGAAACCGCGAGGACTACTACGATCCCAGAAATTCGTTTCTGAACGATGTGCTCGACCGCGGCCTCGGAATTCCCATCACGCTCTCGATCCTTTATATGGAAGTCGCAAAGCGGGTTGGATTTCCTCTCTCCGGCGTGGGCATGCCCGGCCATTTCCTTTTGAAGCACTTCAGCCACGATGGCCATGAGACGCTGATCGACTGCTTCAATCGCGGCGATATTTTGAGCCGCCAGGAGTGCCAGTCGCGTCTGAACGAAACCTGCTCCGGCGAAACTCGGTTGAAGCCCGAGTTCCTGCATCCGCTGAGCCGGCGCCAGATTCTGACGCGCGTGCTCAACAATCTGAAGACGATCTATCTCTCCACGCGCAATTTCCGTAAAGCGCTGCCCGTGGCCGACATGATTCTGGTGATCTACCCGCAGTCTGCCGACGACCTCAAACAACGCGCTTTTTTGCGGTACAGCATGGGCATGCAGCGTTTGGCGGCAGAAGATCTGGAAGAGTACCTGAGGATTTCGCCCAGCGCGTCGGATGCAGAAGAGATTCGCGAGATGTCCAGATCGGTTCGGCGAATGCTGGCGATGCTGAACTGAGAAGGGCAAAACGAACCTCGGTTCTCAATCCACTGAGTATTTGTCATTCCGAGCGCAGCGAGAAACCTGCCTTTGGCCGGCAGTGGGTCAACTCCACACCAACCGCAGGTTCCTCAACGGCTAAAGCCCTTTCGGAATGACAAATCAGGACGACGATTTCAAGATGATTTTCCGACGAGCTCTGATGCCGGTCCGATGACGCCGGACGCGTGAAGTCCTACTCCTGCGGCGGCTCCGCGCCTTCAGCGCCTTCGTGGGCAAATGGCAACTGGCTGGCGCCGCGGATCATCTCCCGCTCCTGATCGGAAAACATTTGCTTGAAGCGATCGGAGTTCATGACCTGTTCGCGCTGCTCGGGAGGCATGGCGGCGATATGACGCGCCGCCGTCACCACCTGCCGCCGGCGATCCTCCGGCAGCTGCTGGATCTGGCGCACCTGTGCTTTCTGGGCATCGGTGAGGTGTTCCCAGGTTTCCTGCCGGTTCAGGATTTGCAACTGCTTCTGCGGAGGCAAACTGGAAAAATGCTGAAGCCGCTCGCGTAACTTCTGCTGCTTTTCAGGCGAGAGCTTCTTGAATTCAGGATCGTTTTGAAGTGCGCGCTCCTGCTCTTCGGAGGGTACATCTTTGTAGCGACGCAGCCAGTCCCCACCATGGCCCTTTGGCCGCATCTGCTGTTGCCTCGGAGGCGGTGGCGTTCTCTGCTTCTGTGAAAAGGCAGATAGAGGGAACAGCGCTGCAATCGCCAGACAAACGACTGCAACGAAACGCGTGATGTGCCTTCCCTGCCCCATTCCCTCTCCCCGGCCCGATCTCCAACGCGGTTACGGATTCACATTCGGCTGAACGTCGAGATCATCCAGCACGTCATAATCCGAATACAACTGATGGTTCTGATCCAGATCCAGCAAATCGCTCACCGCCGTACCGCGCTCCGCGACGATATGATTGCTGGACACTTCATTATTCAATCTGCCGCCGTTCAGGCCACCGCGCGCGAAGAACACGCCTACGCCGATTCCCATGATCACGGTCAAGGCGGCGGCCATCGCTGGACGCCGGAACCACTGCATCCAGCCGGCATGCGGCTTGGCCATTTCCTCGCGCAGGCGCGCCTGAAGCCGCACATCGAAATACGGCGACGGCTCCGGCGCCTGCCATTCATCGAGCAAGGCCATAGTCGAGCGCATCGCGCTCAACTGCTGCGCACACTCACTGCAGGTCGTCAAATGACGGCTTTCGTCCGCTGTTGGCTGGCTGAACCCCGCCGCTACATCGGGCATCCGATCGCGAATCTCATCGCATTTCATAACCACTATCCTCTTTTCACTCGCTCTGCCACCACCACTTCGCCAAATACTGCCAAGACATCAGGGTTGCTAAATGAATTCTTTCAACTGTTCGCGCAAAGTTTCATAGGCGCGGAAGAGCAGCGACTTCGTCGCCGACTCGCTCTTCTTCAACACATCGGCGATCTGCTTGTAGTCCATCTGCTGGTACTTATGCATGATCACCGCCAGCTTTTGCTGCTCAGGCAGCGCTTCCACCTTGCTGCGGATCGCCATCATGCGTTCCCGCACTACCATCGATTGTTCGGCATTCATATGCCGGTCCGGAATTTCCAGGGTCGTGCCCGTATCGTCGTCCGGCTCGTCGATACTGACCTGCACTTCAGGCCGCTCATGCCGCGTATCGCGCGCATGATTGACCGCCAGGTTGGTCGCGATGCGATAAAGCCAGGTTGTGAACTTCGCACTGGCTTCATAGCTTTCCCGCGAACGATAGACCCGCAGAAAAACTTCCTGCGCAAGATCCTCGGCCACCGCCGAATTGCGCGCCATGCGGAACATGAAACTGACCATCGGCCGGCGATATTTCTGCACCAGATACTCGAACGCTGCCTGGTCGCCGACTTTGGCGCGGAGCATAATCTCGGCATCGGATTCGCCGCCGCTTAAAGCCTGGGAAAGGCCCGACTGCGGCGTCGCCGCGATCAGCATGGTCCGGTCAAGTGCAGCCGTGCTCACATCTGTTTCAACCCCATTATTATCAGAAAGTTGCGCTTCCACGGCCCGGTTTGACTCTACAGAAGTCCTTTGGTTTGATGGAGATACATCCGGCCGGGCGGGTTTGGGATCAAACGCCATACAAAAAATCAACGGCATGTCCGGAAACCGCCTTCAGCAGGCCCCCAAGCATCCCGTAGCGAACAAGGCTATCACGCGACGCGGTGGGGAAGAGACAAATCTGAGACTCCCTTAAGCCACAAAGGCAGCGCGTGACCAGAATTCTGTCATTCCCTCCGCGAGCGCAGCGAGCGGGAAGGAACCGGCTTCTCGTTTGTCGTGCTCGACAAAACTTAGTTCGCAGGCGCCTCCACCTTGAACGTGTTGTTGGTCACGTCGCTCTCGGGGACGCTGCCGTCGTTGACGCGAATCTCCTGCGGCGCGCCTGGCGTTTCGATCCGGGTCGTAGCTTTGTCTCTGGCGTGCACTTCCAGGCGCTTCATCATTTCGCCGCCGGCGAACTTGATGATCACCGGTACTTCCGCTCCGGCAGCTCCCAGATTGTCGACCGTAACCGTGAGCATGTAGGAATTATTCAGCGTCTTGCGCGCAAAAACGGACTCGACCTTGAAATCTGGCAGCCCACGGTCCCGGTAGACCCAATCGTCGAAGAACCATTCCAGATCGCGCTCGGTTTGCGCGGAAAGTAGCCGCTGGACGTAAGAGGGATCTTTGTCCTGTTCAGGCCGGTAGGCGGCGATCACTTTTTTCAATACCGCATCACCAACCATGTCACGCAGCATCCACCAGACGCACATGGCCTTGCTGCGGTAGAGTTCCTCGTTCGTGGTGTTTACCAATGAGTCCTTTGCTTCGTCAGCGGACTGCGCCCGAGACGTAGTTTTCTCGATTTCATTCAATGCCGTGCGATGTGCACTCATGTAGTCAAGTGCCGCTGGTTTTCCCTTCTGCTGCTCGAGATAGAGAGCCTGTGCGAAGTGCGCAAGCCCTTCTTCGATCCAGGGACGAAACGACAGGAATGATGCGTGCGTGAGCTGGTGGGCAGCCGAAAGCCCTGCGAGTTTCGAATCAGAGTTGGCAAACGGCGTAAGTAAGAGCGCACCGCTTTCGAATGGAGCGGCATCGATGATCGGCAGCTCTGCAGTTTTTGCTCTCTCGCGTTGTGCTCCAAACCATTCGCTGACGAGTGGAGCGATCTTTTCCGCTGCGTCAGCGAAGTCTGTGGCTGCAACGTTGTGCCCTGGCAGATAGCGAACTTCAACGGATTTCCGCTCGAGCACCTTGTAGTCAGCGATGACAATGGCGGGTGTATCCAGTCGCAATGGTTGGACGGCACAGTCTGCAACAACACTCCGATGTTCGGATTCCGTAATTTGACAGAGAACACCGTTGAACAATAAAGTCGGCAGCGCCGAATCCTTCCCGAGGAGACTAAAAGCGTCTTGCGAAACGTCGACACTCAGGTGCATCCTCGATCCGACCTCTCGTGCCTTCCAGCGTGCCAAAACATCGGATAGGCTGTTGTCTTCTGAAAGATTGGCTACATCAGTAACGATGGGATACCACGCTACGTAACCAGCACCGCGCAGCGCCGTAAACTTGATGCCGATCTGGTCCCAATCCGAGATATTCGCTTCCGACTCTGGCGCGCCGATGCGAGTGAGGCGCGTGGCATCGAGAACGATGACGCCCTCGTAGCCGATCTCCAGTTCAATGGACCCGTGTGGTTCGACCGCTTGGGGAAGAGTCACGATCGCTTCCGACAGCGCGCCGGTGTGGTCGATATCAGATGTCAGCGTCTGAGTGAGATATTGCACCGGCTTACCTCCCGCCTTGATGACTCGCCAGTCGAGAGACGATGAGATTTGCAGGACAGCATTTTTCTGCGCGCTGGCACTATCGTTGCGTAGCGTGATCTTGCCGCGGACACCGAGCCGGTGCTGCTCCGGATCGATCTGGGCATTCAGATCGTATTTAGTGATCGACAATGCCTCGCGGTCGATCGAGAAACAGCTTGCGGCGTAGAAAAGGCACAGGAGGAACGCCAGGTTCTTCAGGCGAGACTTCATTCTTTATCCGATGAGGCATGCCCCGCGCGGCGCTGCCTGACGATCTCATAAAGTACGACCGCAGCGGCAACCGACACGTTGAGCGACGGCACCTTGCCCAGCATCGGGATCGACACCAGAAAATCGCACTTGCGCTTGACCAGATCGTGCAGGCCCTTGCCTTCTCCGCCGAGGACGACGGCGCAATCCATTTTGTAGTCGAGCGCGTCGTACGTCTGCTTCCCTCTTTCATCGAGGCCAACCGTCCAGATGTTATGGTCTTTCAACTCTTCCACGGTTCGCGCGATGTTCGTAACTTTCGCGATCGGAAGATGCTCGCTGGCTCCGGCAGAAGCCTTGGTCACCGTGCCTGTGACCGCGGCGGCGCGGCGCTCAGGTATCACAATGCCGTTTGCGCCGGCGGCGTCGGCAGTGCGCAGAATCGCACCCAGATTGTGTGGGTCTTCGACGCCATCGAGCACCACAAGGAGCGAATGCTCACCTCGCTTGGCATTGATCACGTCTTCGAGATTGTTGTATTGCTTGGCCGAAGTAAACGCCACAACTCCCTGGTGCGCCGCGTTCCCGGCCGCGCGATCGAGTTCTGTCCGTTGCAGGAATTTAACTTGAATGCCAAGCTTGCGGCAATCTTCAATCAGGCGCTGGAGACGGATGTCGTGCCGCTCTTTGGCCATCGCTACCCACTCGAAGGCGCGCCCACGCGCCTTGAGCGCTTCGGTGACCGAATTGATGCCGTAGATGATGTGCATGAAGTATTAAGTGTATCGCGGAAGCATTTGTCATTCTGAGCGGAGCGAAGAATCTATGCAGGTTTGCATGGGCCGAGAGAGTGCAGAGATCCTTCGCTTTGCTCAGGATGACAAATCGTTCGGATTGAGGAGGGCGACAATCTCTGCTGGCTCCGGGCGCTCCGTGTAATCTTCATTCGCCGACGCATAGAGAATCGTGCCGTCGCGGTCGATGATGTAGATTGCGGGGATCGGCAGCTCCCAGCTTTCATCGCCGTTGGTGAACGGCAGATTCACGAAAGCGCGGCGATAGACAGCCTCCTGCTGCGCCGGCACGCGGTAGCTCAAGCCGAACTGGCGCGCAACTTTGTTGCCCGCGTCCGAGAGCAGCGGAAAGCGCAACTTGTGCTGATCGTGCATGAAGTAAGACTGCTTTACAGTCTGCGGCGAGATGGCGGCGAACGATGCGCCAGCCCGCTCGATCTCGGGAACGATGAGGTTCATGGCTTCCATCTGTCCGACGCAGAATGGGCACCAGCGCCCGCGAATGAAGCACAAAACGAGTTTGCCCCTGGCGAGCAGATCGAGAGATCGAACGGTCTTGCCATCGTGATCTTGCAGTTCGAACTGTGGCGCTTTCGCGCCGACAGGCAGAATCTTCGCCGCCAGATGTTGCTGCTTGAGTTCCGCAACCGCCTGGGCGTGGATTGCCTGCGTCTCAGACGGGACATACTTGGCGATCAGTTCCTTGCGCTCGGCGTAGATCTCGCGCAGTGGACGAAGATCGGTACTCTGGCCTGATTCTTCTAAGGAGCGCCATTTCATGGATTTTGGTTGGAGAGAACGGGTCGCGGACTTGTTCGCAACCGAGTAAAGGGCAAATCGGCCAAAATGAAATCCCGCCTTTGGTTTACTGCCACTGACAACTGAACACTGGCCACTGCTTTCTATGCCCCCGGAAACTTCATCCCCGCCAACCTTCTTGCAAAGCTGGGCTTACCCATCTGCTTGAACATCTTTTTCATCTGCGCGTACTGGCGGAGCAGGTTATTCACTTCCTGAATCGTGGTCCCGGATCCGCGGGCGATGCGCTTGCGGCGGGCGCCGTTGATCACTTCGTGATGATTACGCTCGTGCGACGTCATCGAGTTGATGATGGCCTCGACGCGGTTGATCTGCTTTTCGTCGACGTGGTCGGCGGCTTTTTGCAGGCCGGAGAACGGACCGATCGACGGCAGCATGCCCATGATGCTCTTCATCGATCCCATCTTTTTGACCTGCCGCAGCTGGTCGCGGAAATCTTCCAGAGAAAATCCATCGCCGGAGAGCGCCTTGGTAGCGAGTTCCTCCGCTTTCTTCTTGTCGATCTGTTTCTCGGCGCGCTCGATCAGCGACAGGATGTCGCCCATGCCGAGAATGCGCGACACAATGCGGTCGGGATGGAAAGGTTCCAGCGCATCATACTTTTCGCCGATACCAATGAACTTGATCGGCTGGCCTGTGACCTGGCGGATCGAAAGTGCCGCGCCGCCGCGAGCGTCGCCGTCCATTTTCGTGAGTACGACACCGGTGAGTGAAAGCTTCTTGTGAAACTCTTCCGCCGAGCGGACCGCGTCTTGTCCGGTCATGGAGTCTGCCACGAACAGAATCTCCGAAGGGTTGAGCAGTTTCTTCAGCGACTGCATCTCGCCCATGAGATCGTCGTCAATGTGCAGGCGGCCGGCGGTATCGACGATGAGCACGTCGCATCCGGAGACAATAGCTTCGCGTCGAGCTTCTTTGGCCAGGCGTTCCACATCAGGCGACTGCTTGTAGGAACCAGCGCTTTCGTCGCCGTCTTTGCGAACCAACGATTCTGTTGATACCTGGCCTTCGTAGATATTCGCCTTCACCGCCTGTGCGACGATTTTCAACTGCTCGCGCGCCGCGGGACGGTACACGTCGACCGAAACCAGCAGCGGACGATGTCCGCCAGCCTTGAGCCAATGCGCCAGCTTCCCTGAGGTCGTGGTCTTACCGGAACCTTGCAACCCGGCCATGAGAATCACGGTGGGCGGCTGCGAGGCGAACTTCACCCGCGCCGTATCTTTGCCGAGGATTTCGACCAGTTCATCACGCAGAATCTTGATGACCTGCTCTCCGGGAGAAAGCGCGGTCATCACTTCCTGCCCGACGGCTTTGGCTTTGATCTGGTCGATCAGTTGCTTGACGACCTTGAAGTTGACGTCAGCCTCAAGCAGGGCAAGCCGGATTTCGCGCAGCGCCTCGTCAATATTTTCTTCGGTCAGCGTCGCCTGGCCGCGAAGGGTCTTGAAGGCTCGCTGAAGTTTTTCCTGTAGATTCTCGAACATGGCTGCTTCATTCTAGCAGCCATGGAATTTCGTTCAACGGGCCCAGGACTCTTAGTGGAGTCGCGCGCATCGAGAGCTCTTTACCGGCCGGGGCGGGCCAGTTCGATCCGGTTGGTCGTGCGCGAGTACTGGATACCGCCCATGCGCCCAACCAGGTCGAGTGAATCCCTGTCAATGCGCCCGCTGCTCAGACATGCATCGCTTACATGAAGAGCAACGACCTCTCCAACTACAAGGCTTGTACCTTGCGCCGCATTCGAGAAGTCAAGAATGTGGCGCAGCTTGCATTCGAAACTGACCGGAGACTCTCCCACTCGCGCTGGCCGTACAACTTTGGACGGCAATGGAGTCACCTTGGCAAGCTCGAATTCGTTGATGGCCGGGTCGTACTCTCCGCTGGTCAGGTTCATTGCTTCGATCAGATCGTAGGTCACGACATTCACCACGAATTCTCCTGTCGCTCGGACGTTGCGCAACGTGTCTTTCGCTTCGGTAGACACTGCTGCGCCTTCAGAACCGGCGTTCCGAGACGGACGAAATCCCGGCGCAAACGCCAGAAGCGGCGGGTCCACACAAACGCAGTTGAAGAATGAGAATGGAGCGAGATTCGGCTGGCCCTCTGAGTTGATCGTAGAAACCCAGGCGATAGGCCGCGGAGCGACGGAACTCAGAAGAATGTTGTATAGATCGCGGGGAGGAAGTTCGGATACGTGGCTATGCATGATACTGGTATAACTCCGGGCGAGAGTGGTTGGTTACTGTGAAAAACGACCGAACACTTCTTTTGCCGCAATGACCGTATTGCTGTGAATGGTCACCGTATCCTCCACATTTCGCGCGTAGCCGCCGGCATACGTGACCATGATCGGAATATCCTGTGCGCGAGCCATGCGGAACACCAAATCATCGCGCTTCTTCAATCCTTCAATTGAAAGATCGAGGCCGCCTAACTGGTCTTCGCGATAGGGATCGGCACCGGCGATGTAGCAGATCAGATCGGGGGTGAACTGCCGCAGCCCGGAACTCACGGCGTCGCCAAGCCAGGCGAGATAATCGTCGTCGCCAGTGCCATCGGGCAGGTCGACATCAATCGAAGACCGCGGTTTGAATGCTGGGTAGTTGTTGTGCTGGTGCAGCGAGATCGTGAACACATCCCCGGCGTGCGCGCCCCGCATTTTGCCCGGAACCTGCTTGCCCAGAATCGATGTCGAGACCGATGGCAGCGGTTCGCTCGCGGTACGCGTACCGGCAAAGATTGCGGCCGTGCCATTGCCATGATGCACATCGCAGTCGATCGTCATGGCGGTGCGGATCTTGTCATCGCGCTGCAGCCTGCGGATCGCGACCGCCACGTCGTTGATCATGCAGAATCCCTCGCCATGGTCGGAATACGCATGATGAAATCCGCCGCCGATACTGACGCAAACCTTGTCGGTCAGAGCGTGTCGCGCCGCGAGGATCGAGCCGCCAGCGGCCAGCCAGAAGGCGTCCACTAATTCGCGCGAGTACGGAATCTCCAGCTCCATTTCTTCGCGCGGACTAAGCGTGCCAGCCTTCAGTTTCTGCACATAGTCCGGCTTATGCACGAGCAGGATGTCCTGATCCGTCGCCGGTTGCGGTTCGAGAAAATCCCCTGCTTCAGCTACTCCGGTCGCCAACAGCCGGTCGCGGACGCGGCGATACTTTTCCGCCGGAAAGACGTGGCGGCCGATGGGCAGAAAGTACGCGTCGCTGTAGACGAGATTGAAGGGGAGCATCCGAGTGGCGACCGGTTAGCTGTGCGGCCGGTAGTGATACGCAACTAAGTAGTTCGTTGAATTGCTTTGCCCACGAGTTCCACCAAAAACACTGTGGTCGCTCCAACGGCGGTCGCCAGCATTGTAACGGTTAAGATGGTTCGCGCAATTTTGGGATTGGTGATTGATTCTCTCTCGAGGCGTCCAGCACCGATGCACCAAGAAATCCACCAGCCTACAGTTGAATCGAAGAATCCGACGATTAACCCTGCCAGCCCACCCAAAACAATCGCTCCCGCAAGATCGTTACCAGCCCCACGAGAGGCCATGTCCGCGGCCGTCCCCCAAAGCAACAACGAGATCGGAGCGAGCCGACTATAGCGAAATTTTAACCTCTGAGACAGTACTGAACCGCCCGTATCCAGGATCAATACCGCGCAAATACCAAACAGAACCCCGGTTGCAAATTTGTCCATCAACATTGCTTTTTGATTTGTGCTAGCGCCGCTTGGTGGGACTAGGGGCCGGCGCTACCATCGGCCTTCGCACCGGCACAATGGCCCCTTTCGAAGGGTCCGCCGCCGCATGCGCCCGCGTCAGCACTTCCTGCTGGATGTACTGCACGAAGTCCTGGATCTGGTGCTGCATCTCTTCCATGCGCTCGCGCATTTGCAGGATGATCGCCATGCCCGCTATGTTCACGCCCAGGTCGCGCGCCAGTGAAAGAATGAATTCCAGCCGTTGCAGATCTTCGTCCGTATAGAGCCGCGTGTTGCCTTCGGTACGGGACGGCTTGAGCAGGCCTTCGCGCTCGTAAAGCCGCAAAGTCTGAGGATGGATGCCGTACATCTCGGCGACCGACGAGATCATGTACGCGCCTTTGGATTTGCGCTTAGTCATAGGATCGTTTCGATTCTAGTGCAGGCCTCACAACTCTCCTAGTTCCCACGGTAATTCCCCTGCCAAACGCAGACGGTATCGTTGCATCCAAGAGGCGGAGGTTAATCATGGATAACGATAAAACTCTTAGTGTGCTGGAAGACCTCATCGAAACTTCAAAAGACGGGCAGAAGGGCTATCAGGAGGCGGCAGAGCACGTAAAGCGGCCCGACCTGAAGACTTACTTCAACGAGCAGACGTTGGTCCGCGCCAAATTTGCCGAAGAACTCCGTTCCGAGCTATCGCGCCTTGGCAAGCCCGACAAGAAGCCTTCAGGAACGGTTTCCGGCGCAATGCACCGCGCGTGGATCGACACCAAAGTCGCTCTTGGCGGCGGCGACAAGACCATTCTCGAATCGGTGGAGGCAGGTGAAGATCGGGCCAAGGAAGCCTATCAGAAAGCCCTGTCGGAGCCACTGCCGTCGGACGTTGCGACGATCGTTCGGCGTCAGTCCGCTAGCATCCAGCAGACGCATGACCGAGTGAAGTCGCTGAGGGATGCGGCCAAAGCGGCGTAAACCGGACTTCGGACTTCTTCGGACTTCAGCAAAAAAAATTGGCCACGGATTCGCACGGATCAAATCCGTGAACATCAGTGAAAATCCGTGGCCGAATTGTTTCTACTGAGGGCTGAGGTCCGGCTTACGCGGCTGGTTGTGGCTTTTCCGCTGGCGCAACGGCCCAGCCAGCCGGCTTGAGCAAATGATTCACGCCGTAGGCGACCACCCCGGCCGCGATCAGGATCATGCCGAAGGCGAAGGAGCTCATCCCCAGAATCGATTCATGTTCGCTGCGGACGACGGAGAAGCCAAGCAGCAGCATCGGCGGAATGCCGATCGCAATGGCTCCGAACAGACCGCCCGGAACGCGGAACGGACGCGGCAGTTCGGGTTCGCGGAAGCGAAGAACGGCCAGAGCTATGAACTCCAGCCCCAGGCTGAAGCCATAGAGCAGGATGTCGATCGTGACCAGCCGAGCGAATCCAAGCCCAAGGCACATCGCCCATCCGATAGCGAGCGCGATGATCGCAACCCAGGGGGCGCGGGATTTTTTCTGTAGCTTGCCGAACACGGCGGGCAGCATTCCATCCTGTGCCATGGCCAGCGGCAGGCGAGAGTAGCTCATCACCAGCGCATTGAACATGCCGAAGGCGCTCATCATGCCGCCGAGCACTACTCCGATGCGAAGCAGCGGGCCGCCGAGCAATCCAGCGATCTCAGCCCACGAGCCAGTTTCCCATGCGGTGGGCTTCAGGCCGGTCATCCACATCGCGGCAAACGGCAGAATATAGCTGACTGCAACAATGCAGACCGCAACCAGCATCGCGCGCGGATATGTCCGCTGCGGCCGCTCAACTTCGGTGGCGATCGTTGAGGCGTTGTCCCATCCCATATAGTTCCACATGCAGATGAGCAGGCCGCCCAGAATGTCGACATTCGACGTGGTTGGCGTGGTGACCGCGTTCACCAGCGCACCAATCTTGAAGGGAGCGAGCAGCACAACGGCAACGAACGGGGCCGACAGCGCGACGAAGAGCCAGAGCGAAGTCAGAGAAACGACCTTCACCCCGGCGATATTCAGCAGGGCGCAAGCGATGACCACCGCGAGCGCAACCCACCATCCGCGACTGTTCACCTGAAACCACGGGAACATGCGCGTGAGGTAGGCGACGAACAGCGTCGGATAGATCGCCATGTCGAAAATTGAAGCAATCAACGAAAGCCAGGCTTCCTGAAATCCCCAGAAGTTGCCCATGGCGCGGCGGACCCAGGCGTAATATCCGCCTTCGTAGGGCAGCGCGCTGGAAAGCTCGCCGATCATGAAAGCCGTGGGCAGGCTCCAGAGCAGCGGCGTGATAAGCAGAATCAGGATGGCGCGTCCGTACCCGGCGCCATGCACGATGTCTTCGGTGCCATAGGTTCCGCCCGACACCATGAAGAAAGTGGCGGCGACGAGGGGCCAAAGCGTGAGGCGGACGAACTTCTTCCGATTGGGTACGGCGGTGGGTTGGGGATGGATGGGTTGTTGCCGGCTAGCTGTTGCCAATTTCTATGGCTGCCTCCTCAAGCGACTCACTCTCGCCACCGCGTCTCCCTTGGTCTCGTTTTTCGTCAATCGAAAACCGAAACTCCATCTCGCGGCTCCCGGGACTGAGCGATTTCCCTGGGCATTTCGGCGAAGTTAGTTCG
This sequence comes from Candidatus Sulfotelmatobacter sp., assembly GCA_036490405.1. Taxonomy (GTDB): domain Bacteria; phylum Acidobacteriota; class Terriglobia; order Terriglobales; family Acidobacteriaceae; genus Sulfotelmatobacter. The sequence goes on from DASXDY010000099.1 coordinate 32,863, forward strand.
CATTTGTGAGATTACGGGAAATTTCCACAGATGCAAGATTTTTTTGGGGAATTTTGCAAAATTTCTGTCAGATGGCGGAGCACGAACGTAACGCCGAATTCCGAGTGGGACGCCAGAAGAATTGTCATCCTGAGGCCCGCGGGTTTGGCGGGCCGAAGGATCTATGCAACCGGGAGCTGGAGCTGCTGCAAGCGAAGTGCAGAGATCCTTCGCTTTGCTCAGGATGACAAGCTGTTTGCTGAGCAGATTGCGGAAGAATTAAACCTTGCTCCACAACTCCGCCCGCGGGTCTTCAGGATTCAGCTTGGCCAACTCGCGCAGCAGTTCTTTGGTGCGCTCGTCGCGAGGCATGGGAACGGTGACGTTGATCTCGACAATCTCATCTCCGCGGACGCCTTCTCGCGTGGCCGACGGAACGCCCTTTTCCCGCAGCCGCAGTTTTTGACCCGACTGCGTTCCTGGAGGAATCTTCAGCAGAGCACGGCCGTCGATAGTGGGCACTTCGATCTTCGCTCCCAGAGCGGCTTCTGTCGCGCTGACGGGGACAGTAAGCGAGATATCGTCGCCGTCGCGATGGAAAACCGGGTGAGCCTCGGCGCGGATGATCGCGTAAAGATCTCCCGCCGGGCCACCGTGCGCTCCCGCATTACCTTTGCCCGGAAGCCGAATGCGCTGTCCATCGCGCGTGCCCGCCTTGATGCGCACTTCGAGTGGCTCGGTTTTGGTCACCGTGCCATTGCCATGGCAGGTCGAGCAGGTAGTGAGATTCTTTCCGGTGCCGTGGCACCGCGGGCACTGCACATTGAACTTCATGCGCCCGCCGGTCTGGGTGATCTGGCCGCTTCCCCCGCACTCGGGACATTTGCCGGGAGCTTCCAGCGAACCTTGTCCGTGGCACGTCGAGCAGACATCCTGGCGCGTGATGTTGAGCCGCATTACCCCACCGCGGATCGCGTCCCAGAAGGGCACATTGACCTGATATTCGAGGTCGGTCCCTGGCTCGGGGCCTTCGTCGGCTTGCGCGCCGCGGCCTCCCCCGAAGATCGAGCCGAAGATGTCACGAAAGCCGCCACCTCCGCTGCTGCTCGACGTCCTTTCCTGTCCACGGCCGACGTTGTTGACGAAGTCGGAGAAATCGAACCCGCCGAAATCAAACGGAACGTTGCCTTGCCCGGCGCCACCCTGCTGCGCGCCCGGGAACCCACCGGGAAATCCGCCCGCGCCCGATCCACTGCCGGCTCGCGCATACGCCTCTGCCGTGGCGGGATCGATGTTGTCGGAGTAAAAGCCGACCTGGTCGTAGATCTTGCGCTTCTTGGGATCGCTGAGAACTTCATTGGCCTCGGAGAGCGTCTTGAATTTTTCCTCGGCCGTTTTGTCTCCGGGATTAACGTCAGGATGGTACTTGCGCGCGAGCTTCTTGAACGCCTTGCGGATGTCGTCCGCCGAGGCGGACTTCTTCACACCCAGTACTTCGTAGTAGTCCTTTTTGGTGGCTGTCGCCATGCGTTGGTAAAAGCTCGCTTAGTTCACAATTTTTCGTCTTTGATTGTCTTCGACCACAACTTTCGAGCCATCGTCGAGAGTTTCCTCATCCACATAAACAGGGATCGACAGCGGCCCATTCGGAGTGTCCACGAAGACCAGCCACTGCCTCTCGTT
>DASXDY010000058.1:0-203238 GCA_036490405.1 Candidatus Sulfotelmatobacter sp.
TTCATGGCGGCGGAGACCATCCGCGAGCAGATTTTGCTGAATACGAGCGAGGAGATTCCCTACGCGACAACCGTGATGATCGAGGAGTTCGAGGAAAGCAAGAAACTGACGCGAATTGCGGCCACGATCTATTGCGAGCGCGACGGGCAGAAGGGAATCCTCGTTGGCAAGGGCGGGCGGATGCTGAAGAAGATTGGCACGGCCGCGCGGGTGCAAATCGAGCGCATGTTGGGGACAAAGGTTTTTTTGGAACTCTATGTAAAAAAGCAACCTGGGTGGCGGGAGTCGCGAGGTTTCGTGGTCGGTCTGGATTGGCGCAGACAGCTGGAGCAGAGGATGATGGAGCAAATGAATGCACATTCTGTGCAAACGGAAGACGCGCCGGCGATAGAGGGCGCCGAAGAATGAGTTGTGGTATTGTGGCCCGTCGCCGGAAGTACGGGCCATTGCCCGTTGCGGCGCGAGGCAACTACAATCAGGGAGCAGGCCCGGGGCAAATACGGCCCTTTCGAGCGACCATGGAAGCTGGAGATTCCTCCGCAGAGCACTTTCCGGAATGTGACTTTGACCCCGATAAGCTCAAGCTTCGGGTGCGTGTCGCACTGGCGGCGGATCGGAAGGCGGTAGACCAGGTAGTGGAGCAGGTCATGGAGGCCATCCGGGAAACCAAGTGCGTGAATGGCAAGGAAGATGCTATAGAGCTGTCGTTACAGGAAGCCCTGGCGAATGCTGTGGTCCACGGAGCGAAGGAAGATCCCTCGAAGGTCGTGGAATGCCTGGTAGCCTGTGACGACCAACGCGGGGTGCTGATTATTGTGCGAGACCCCGGGGTGGGCTTTGACCCGCAGGCGATACCCAGTTGCACGATGGGCGAAAACCTTTATTCCAACCACGGGCGGGGAATTTTTCTGATCAACCAGTTGATGGATGAGGTGAAGTTCCGCCGGAACGGCACTGAGATTCATATGGTGAAGCGGTAGGTCTTTTTCTTCCACTCTGGCCCGGCCTGCCTGCAAATTTCGAAGGCGAGGTTTTGTATGCGCAAAGCACGTGGCTTTTCCCTGATCGAATTGCTGATTGTCGTTGCCATCATTCTCATCATTGCAGCGATTGCCATTCCCAACCTGCTGCGGGCGCGCATGTCGGCGTACGAATCGTCGGCGGTAATGTCTTTGAAAGCGATCAATACGGCTGAGATCAGTTACAGCTCCGCGTATCCCGCAGTGGGCTATGCGACAGCCCTGAGCAATCTGGGGGGACTGTCTCCGTGTATTCCGTCGCAGGAGACCGCGTGCCTGATCGAAAGCACGCTGGCTTCGGGCACCAAGAGCGGATACAAGTTCACCGCGGCCGGGTCCGGCGGCCCTCCGCTGACCAGTTACTACGCCAGCGGGTCGCCGATTACGCTGAACCAGACGGGAACCCGCAGCTTTTGCACCTTTGAGGATGCCGTCATCCGAGTGCAGCCCACCGGCGGCGGCGTGGATAGCGAAGCGGCGTGTCAGGCGCTTCAGCCGCTCAACCAATAGTCCGCGGGGCCTTATTCTTTGGCTGCGATTCCCAGGGTCTTCATCTTCCTGTAGAGATGGCTGCGCTCGAGGCCGAGCACTTCTGCGGCGCGGGTGACGTTGCCGTGCGTTTCGTCCAGCTTCTTCAAGATATAGTCCCGCTCGTAGGCGTCGCGGGCCTGATGCAGGGTGGAGAATTCGCTCCTGGACGCGCGGCGCGTGCCGTCGCGGTAGACAAGAGGCGGCAGATGCTTGGCGTCGAAGCGGGTCGTCGTAGGATTCATGATGACGATCCGCTCGATCACATTGCGCAATTCGCGCACGTTCCCCGGCCAGGAGTAGCGCATCAGGACGGCGATGGCATCGTCGGTGATCTCGCGCGGACGGCGAGCGTAAGCCGCCGCGAATTCCTTGAAAAAGTGGCGGGTGAGAAGGGGAATGTCTTCATTACGCTCGCGCAGTGGCGGAACGAAGAATGGAATTACGTTGAGCCGGTAAAAAAGATCTTCACGGAAGTTGCCGCGGGAAATCTCCTCTTCGAGGTCCTTATTGGTGGACGCGATGACGCGGGCGTCGACCGTGATCGTGTTTTCGCTTCCGACGGGAGTGAACCGCTGTTCTTCCAGCGTCCGCAGGACCTTTGCCTGTGTCTTCAAACTCATGTCACCGACTTCGTCGAGAAAAAGCGTGCCCCCGTGGGCGCGCTGGAATTTGCCTTCCTTGTCGGCCGCCGCGCCCGAAAATGACCCCTTGTAATGGCCGAAGAGTTCGCTTTCGATTAAGTCTTCGGGAATCGCGGCGCAGTTGACTTCGACGAACGTCTCGTTCTTGCGCAGGCTCTGGGCGTGAATCGCGTGGGCGACGAGTTCTTTCCCGGTGCCCGATTCCCCATAGATCAACACGCGGCCGTTTGCCGGGGCCATGAGGCCGATCTGCTGACGGAGAGCCTTCATCGGAATGCTGTCGCCGACGATCACACTGCGGGCCTGAAGCTGCTTTTTCAAGTCGAGGTTTTCGCGGTGCAGCTTTTTCGAATCCACCGCGTTCTTGACGACGATCAGCGTTCTCTCCAGCGACAGGGGCTTCTCCAGGAAGTCGTATGCGCCGAGTTTGGTGGCGCGGACCGCGGTTTCAATGGTGCCGTGGCCCGAGATCATGATCACTTCGGGAGGGTTCTCGGATTCCCGGATCCGCTGGAGGGTTTCGAGGCCATCCATGCCCGGAAGCCAGATGTCGAGGAGGATGACGTCGAAGCTGCCTTTGTGCAGATGATCGAGACACTCTTCCCCCGACTGCGCGGCGGCAGTGGAGTAATTTTCGTCCCTCAGAATTCCCGCGAGGGTGTCGCGGATGCCGGATTCGTCGTCGACGATCAGGATGCTAGGCATGTTGAGGGGTCGCGGGCGCGGTGCTGGATTCCGCAACCAGGGGCAATTCGATGATAAATCGCGAGCCGATCGGATGATTCTTTTCCACCCGGATCGAGCCGTGGTGGTCCTCGACGATGCGGCTCACGATTGCCAGGCCAAGGCCGGTGCCGCGCTTCTTAGTCGAGAAATAGGGCAAGAAAAGCTTTTCTTTCAATTCGCGTGTGACGCCGTGGCCGGTATCGGCGACCGTGATTTCCACCGCGTCGTGGCTCACGACCAGTGCGGTGGAGATTTCGATTTCCCGGATGGCAGAGTCCTGGGACGCTTCCGCCGCGTTGTCGACCAGATTGGCGATGGCGCGTTTGATTGCCTCGCCGTCGGCCATCACGCTGGGCAAATCCCCGGCAAGAGACTTGTGCAGCGTGATTCCATCGAGACGTCCGTTGAACAGCGAGAGCGCATTTTCGATCACCTGGTTGATGTCGGACGGCTGGGGCTTGGATACCGGAAAGCGCGCCAGGGTGGAGAACTCGTCCACCAGTTGGCGGACGGCTTCGACGGCACTTTCGATGGTTTCCGCGCAGGAGCGGACCACTTCCATTGAGGCCGGATCCTCCGGCGTAGCGCGATCGAGATGGCGCTGGATGCGCTCGGCCGAAAGGGCAATGGGAGTGAGCGGATTCTTGATTTCGTGGGCGACGCGGCGGGCTACTTCGCGCCATGCGGCCTGCTTCTGGGCCTTCAGAAGATCCGAGAGGTCTTCGAAGACGACGACATATCCGGAGCGCTCACCCTGGTGACGAAGCGTGGCGACGGTGGCGGCGACATTCAGGGTCGCGCGCTGAAGCTGCATTTCCAACTGGCTGGTGCTGGTCCCCATGCGATCGCCGCGACGCAGAAGAAGTTCAAAGTCTTCCAGAAACTCGGCTGGAAAAATTTCAGACAGCGACGCGCCGAGCAAGATTTGCGGCGCTCCATCGTGGCCATCGGGGTGGAACATGCGAAGCATGGCCTGGTTCACATGGGTGACGCGCCGATTGGCGTCGAGCGAGAGCACACCGGTGGGGATGCTTTCAAGGATGGTTTCAATCTGGCGGCGGCGCTGCTCCAGTTCGGCATTGGCCGCGCTCAGGTCGAGACTGGAGGCCTCGATCTGGCGGCGGCTGGCTTCGAGGTCTTCCGCCATACGATTGAAGGAACGGACCAGATCGCCGATTTCATCGGCTGACTTTACCTCGACGCGGTAGTCGAGGCGTCCGCGGGAGATTTCCTGTGTGGCTTCCGCCAGAGCAGAGAGCGGCCGGGTGACAATCTTGGAGAGAAACAGAGCGAGCCAGGTGGTGACGAACAGAACGATCATCGTCAGCAGCAGCAGCAGGCCCATGTAGGTGCGGCGCACGATGCGGCGATCGCGGGCAAGCTCGTAGTAACGCTGCTGGCTGCTTTCGACCTGGCGGACAGTCTGCGAAAATCCACGCGGGAGCGGGACTCCGACCACAATGACGCCGCCGCCGGGAACCGGGGCGCTGCCCAATGTATATTCCACGTTCTGCCAAGCAAACTGTGTGGGATGGCCGGAAGACGCTTCCGCCAGCGGTAAAGCATCTTTCAAGACCAGCCAGGGCGCAGGCGCATTCAAGCTGGCTTCCTCATTTCCGTCGCGAATGGCGATGGCGAAGCCACCCTGGAGGGTGAGTTCGTGGCGGTGGAATTCGGCGATAACGTCGGAGTATCCGCGACCGGCGAAGTCACGCTCGATGTCGGGCGAGGAAGCGATGGAGAAAGCTTCAGCGCGGGCGTTCTGTGCGGCATAATCCGCGAGCAAAGAGACCATGGCGCTGGTGTCGGCGCGAACTTCTTCTACCGGGGTAGAGAACCATTTATCGATGGAGCGGTTCATCAGGCCGTAGGCGAACCAGTACATCACCATCACGGGCAATGACGAGAGGATCAGGGCGCCTGCCACCATACGCGTGCGGAATTTCGATCCGAGAACGCCCAGTCGCCGTTCGGCGAAAAGCTTGAGCAGATTGCGCAACAGGACGAATGTCAACGCGACGAAGAGAAGAAAAATCAGCGCCGACAGTGCGGCGAAGACCACGATGTCCTGATTATTTCCGGGGTGAAGAAAGTTCAGGTCGAAAGCAGTTTCGGAGACAAGAATGGCGAGCAGCAGAAAGACCGACACCGAGAGCAATATGATGACCTGCTTGCGGTACGAGGTCTTTTTTTCGGGACGAATTGAATCTGATTGGGGCACGGGGTTGCTTCAGCGGCCAGAACCAGGGCTGCTCTGGTTCATTATAGATGGCTTAGGGTGCGGTCTTGCCGCGTCCATGGGTTAAGACGCAGGTTCGTTCGACGGCTGGAAGGCTATTGGTGAGAGCTTTCCGCGTTTGCAATCGCTTCGAGCATGGCGTCGTAGGCGGGCTTGGGCTTGTAGTTTCGGTCGAAAGGAAGCGCCGCGCCGCGAGTGTGTTGCGAGTGCGTGCCAATCCAGGAGTATTTGTCGGTGAATCCCCAGGTCTGAATGGCGGTGCAGCGAGCGCTTTGCAGGCAGGCTTCGATGACGGCGCGGTAGAGGCCGGCTTGCTTGTGGATGTCGGCATCCTGCGCGTGGCCGTCCACGTCAACCGGCAGAGATACATCGAGTTCGGTGATGTGTACCTGAAGCCCTAAGGCCGTAAGGCGCTTGATGTTGGCGGCGACCGCGGCGGTGTCGTAGTCGAGGCGCGAGATGTGCAGTTGCAGGCCGACTCCATCGATGGGGACGCCCTGCTTCTTGAACTTCTTCATCAAGTCATAAATCGCGTCAGACTTGCGGTTCATGCCTTCGCCTTCGGCTTCGTTATAGAAGAGCAGCGCTTGGGTATCGGCTTCGCGCGCCCAGCGGAAAGCTTGCTCCACATAGTTGGAGTTCTTCGGCAGAACGATGCCAGGCTGGTTGTACCAGATGGAATCCTTGAATTCGCCCTTCTCGTTGAGCGCTTCGTTGACTACATCCCAGGCGAAGATTTGACCGGCGTAATGCTTCATCACGGTGGTGATGTGTTCCTTCATCAGATCGGATAACTGAGCGGGAGTGAAGTGGCCTTGCGCGAGCCAGTCGGGATTGTAGTGGTCCCAGACGAGGCAATGGCCGCGCACTTTCATGGCATGTGCCTGGGCGTAGCGGACAATTTCGTCGCCTTCGTGGAAATCGAACGTCGCCTGATCGGGACGAATTGCCCGCCATTTCGTCGCGTTCTCGGGTTCGACCATGTTGAATTCGCGCGAGACGGTTTCTGAGTAAGCCGACTGCGACAGCAGGCCGGGTTGAACCGCCGCGCCAACGAGCAGATGGATGTGATCGGCGGCCTGGCGCAAGGTTGCGGGCTTGCCTGAAGTGCCGGCGAGAAGGATTGCGACGGCGGCGATACAGAAGAAAGATGAAACGGAGCGGCGAACCATGATGAATTACTTAACGCGAGGCAGGAACCGCTGTAAAGGACATTCGTCGCACTTTGGCAGCGATTTCTCACAATAGTTCTTGCCTACGCCGACGATGAGACCGTGCATCTCGTTATAAACCTGAGCGACGGCGGTGCGCCGGGCGGTGCTCATCGCGGAGGGTGGATGAGTTGCGCCGCGGATGGTTGCCACGCGCACGGCCAGAGGAGAAGGATGATCGTGCTGCTCCTCTGCGATTGGCGCGAGGGAACGTTCGAAGAACTGCCGAATCTCTTCGTAATCAGTGTTTGCCGGAAGAATCTGGTGACGTTCGAGCAGTCGTCGCGTGTAGGTATCCACTACGAAGACCGGGTGGTTGGCCGCATAGAGCAGGATGGAGTCGGCAGTTTCCGGGCCGATGCCGTTCAGGCTTAGTAATTCTTCACGCAGTTTTGCGGCAGGTTGCGAAAGCAGATCTTCGAGGGAGCCGTTATAGGTTTTGTCGAGGAAGCCGACGAAAGTTTTGAGACGCCTGGCTTTTTGCCGGAAATAACCCGCGGGGTGAATGAGCCGTTCCAGCTTGCTCAGCCGGATATTTCGGATTCCTTCCACGCACAACGCGTGCGCATTCCGAAGGTTGGAGAGCGCACGCTCCACGTTGGTCCACGCCGTATTTTGGGTGAGATAAGCTCCCGCAATCACCTCAAAGGGAGATTCGGCTGGCCACCAGTGCTGAGGTCCCCAGGCGCGATAGAGCGCGGCGTAGTAGCGGCGGATCGAGGCGTGTTTCGTGGCAGGCGAACGCAACGTGTGCACCTCCAGGGTTTGAGTCTATCGAGCCGCGTTGAATCCCGCCAACCGGGCGGCCTCGGCGGAATATCCGGAGGCGGGGTGGTTTGGGGCGCTTCGACGGGGCCCTGCGCAGGCCGTTTTCTCCAGGTCATCCACGGTCACGCTTACCGAAGTGCATGTACTGGACGCGCCCATGCGCAGTTTGTGCCGCTTGAAAACCTGCATTTGGCGTGGAGTTGCGCGTAAATAGGTGCGATCCAGAGGTTTGCCAATGCTTTCCACGCGCCGGTCAAGTACTTAAGTTACTGGAGAAGTAATCCGCTTGCGTTGACAATTTGTGTCAACGCGAATGGACTGTCTCTCTCTCCCGACCATGAGCAGCCGCTCGCGCCGTGCCTCGACCTATGTGTGAGGCATTCGATTCGCCTGTGTGGTGAGGAGAGCAAGGTATGTCGCAACGGCTGGGTGACCTTCTCGTCAAAGAGAAGATCATAACCCCGGAGCAGTTGGAACAAGCGAATAAGGTGCAGAAGGAGCAGAGCTGCCGGCTCGGCTCTGCGCTGGTGAAGCTCGGCTTCCTCACGGATGAGGACGTCACCAACTTCCTCTCGCGCCAGTACGGCGTTCCGGCGATCAACCTTTCGTACTTTGAAATTGACCCTGCCGTGGTCAAGCTGATTCCTTTCGAGACGGCGAAGCGCTACCAGATTCTTCCTCTCAGCCGCGTGGGCGCGTCGCTCACCATCGCCATGGTGGACCCGACGAACGTCTTCGCCATGGACGACATCAAGTTCATGACCGGCTTCAACATCGAGCCGGTAGTGGCTTCGGAAAGCTCGATTCTGTCGGGCATCGACAAAGCCTATGGCGCGGGCAAAGAGGAAGACCTTGAAGCCGTAATGCAGTCGATGTCGGAGATGGGCGACAGCGATGTCGAACTGCAGTCGGAACAGCAGGAGATGGAGCTGTCGGAGCTGGAAAAGGCCGCGGACGAAGCTCCGGTGGTCAAGCTGGTGAACGTGATTCTCGGCGACGCGGTGAAGCGGGGCGCCAGCGACATCCACATCGAGCCTTATGAAAAGGAATTCCGCGTTCGCTTCCGTATCGATGGCATATTGCAGTCGATCATGTCGCCGCCGATGAAGTTGAAAGATGCCATCACTTCGCGTTTGAAGATTATGTCGAAACTTGACATCAGCGAAAAGCGGCTGCCGCAGGACGGCCGCATCATGCTGAAGATGAACGTTGGCGGGCGCAAGAAGCAGCTGGACTTCCGCGTCAGCACGCTGCCCGTGCTGTGGGGCGAGAAGATCGTGCTGCGGTTGCTCGACAAAGAAAATCTGCGCCTCGACATGACCAAGCTGGGATTCGAAGCCGAGTCGCTGGTGAAGTTCGAGAAAGCGATTTTGAAGCCGTACGGCATGGTGCTGGTTACGGGACCAACGGGATCGGGCAAAACCAACACGCTGTACTCCTCGATTTCGACATTGAACAGACCTGACACCAACATCATGACGGCGGAAGATCCGGTCGAATTTCAGTTGCAGGGCGTCAACCAGGTGCAGATGAAAGAGCAGATCGGCCTGAACTTTGCCGCTGCCCTGCGATCGTTCCTGCGGCAGGACCCGAACATCATTCTCGTCGGTGAAATTCGAGACTTTGAAACGGCAGAAATCGCGATCAAGGCCGCGCTTACCGGCCACCTTGTGCTTTCTACCCTGCACACGAACGGCGCGCCTGAGACGATTACGCGACTGATGAACATGGGCATCGAACCTTTTCTGGTGGCGACGTCGGTGCATTTGATCTGCGCTCAGCGACTGGTACGGCGTATCTGCAAAGACTGCATCGAGCCTTTCGATGTGCCGCCGCAGACGCTGATTGACGCGGGCTTCACCCCGGAAGAGTCGAAGACGGTGAAGATCCAGAAGGGGAAAGGCTGCGGCGTCTGCAATAACACGGGATACAAGGGCCGCTGCGGTTTGTATGAAGTCATGGAAGTGGACGATGAGATCCGGGAACTGGTTCTCGTCGGAGCCTCGGCCGTGGAATTGAAGAAGAAAGCCATCGAGCGCGGGATGATTACGCTGCGCCGCAGCGGATTGATCAAAGTTGCGGCCGGAATGACCACGCTCGAGGAAGTGGCGCGCGAAACGATCCACTAAAACTCCGTCGGTCGTTGGTCGTTGGCCAACCGACGCCGGCTACGGGTTTGCAGGGATTCGGGAGACCGGGGTGGTTGGCTAACGACCGGCGACCAACGACGGTCAACAACAGATCTGAACAGACGGAAGGGAACTTCTCATGGGGTTGTCACTTAGCGATTTGCTCAAACGAATGCTGGAGATGAACGGCAGCGACTTGCACATTACCACGAATTCACCGCCGCAGATTCGCGTGCACGGTCATCTGGTACCGCTTGATTTGCCGCAGATGACGCCGGCCGAGACCAAACAACTGGCCTACAGCGTCATGACCGATTCGCAAAAGCATCGCTTCGAAGAAAGCCTCGAACTCGATTTCTCGTTCGGCTTGAAGGGACTGGCGCGTTTCCGCGCCAACGTTTTCAACCAGCGTGGGGCGACGGCGGCCGTTTTCCGCGTCATTCCTTTCGAGATCAAGAATTTCAACCAGCTCGGTCTTGCGCCCGTGGTCAGCAAGCTTTGCGACAAGCCACGCGGACTGGTGCTGGTGACTGGACCGACGGGATCGGGCAAATCCACGACACTCGCCGCCATGATCGACAAGATTAACAGCGAGCGCCACGATCACATCCTGACCATCGAAGACCCGATCGAGTTCGTCCACATGAACAAGAACTGTGTGGTCAACCAGCGCGAATTGCACGCGGACACCAAGAGCTTTACCGACGCTCTGCGCGCCGCGCTTCGTGAAGATCCCGATGTGGTGCTGATCGGCGAAATGCGAGACCTGGAAACCATCGAGTCGGCGCTGCGCATCGCGGAAACCGGTCACTTGACCTTCGGTACCTTGCACACCAACTCGGCAACTTCGACCATCAATCGAATCATCGACGTCTTTCCGGCGCACCAGCAGCCGCAGATTCGCGCTCAGTTGTCGCTGGTGCTGGAAGGCATCATGTGCCAAAGCCTTATTCCAAAGATCGACGGCAAGGGCCGGGCCATGATCATGGAAATTCTGATACCAAACCCCGCGGTCCGCAACCTGATCCGCGAAGACAAAATCCACCAGATTTATTCCTCGATGCAATCCGGACAGGAAAAGTTTGGAATGCAGACGTTTAACCAGTCGTTGGCGACGGCCTATTTCCAGAAGCAGGTTTCAATTGAAACGGCAATGGCGCGGTCGAGCAATGTGGACGAACTCCAGGAAATGATCAACCGCGGCGCGAGCTTGCTCAGCCGTGGCACCACCACCCCGCTGGCCAAGGGAGCCGCTCCCGCAAAGCGTTAAGCACCGGGAGCCGAACAGTCAGCATAAGCGTTACGAGGCAATACAAGAGTGAGGAGAAGCTAAACCATGCCAGTCTTTACATTTTCAGGCAAAGACGCGTCGGGACAAAAAGTTTCCGGAGAACGGATGGCCTCAAACAAGGCGTCGTTGACCCAGACGCTGCGACGCGAGCGCATCACGCCGGGCGCAATCCGCGAGAAGGGCAAAGAGTTCTCTCTGCCCACGTTCGGGTCGGGCAAAGTCGGCACCAAAGACATAGCGATCTTCTTCCGGCAGTTCTCGGTCATGATCGATGCCGGCCTGCCGCTGGTGCAGTGTCTGGAAATCCTTGCGGCGAACCAGGAGAACCAGGCATTCCAGAAAACTCTGACCGGCGTGCGGACCACGGTGGAAGGCGGCGCAACCCTGGCCAACGCCATGCGGCAATATCCCGCCGTATTCGACGATCTCACTACGAACATGATCGAGGCCGGTGAGACGGGCGGTATTCTCGACGTGATTCTGCAACGTTTGGCGACCTACGTCGAAAAGGCGGTTCGCCTGAGGTCCGCAGTCAAATCGGCCCTGATTTACCCGGTTGCGGTCGTCAGCATGGCGATGCTGATTGTCGGCGCGCTGTTGAAATGGGTGGTCCCGATCTTCGCCAACCTGTTTGCCGGACTGGGAGTAAGCCTGCCCCTGCCCACGCGAATCGTCATGGGCCTGAGCGCTTTCGTACAAACGTTCTGGTGGGTGTTCGGTGTGGGATGTTTCGGAGTCTACTTCGGATTGAAGCAGATCCGGAAGCACCCCCGGGGACGCTACTACTTCGATAAGGTCTTGCTGTATCTGCCGGTGATGGGCTCATTGCTGCGCAAGATTGCGGTCGGACGCTTCACCCGTACGCTGGGAACTCTGATCACTTCGGGCGTGCCGATTCTCGAGGGACTGGCGATTACCGCCCGAACTTCGGGCAACGCGGTGCTGGAAGAAGCGCTGATGAAGGTGCGCAAGGCGATTGAGGAAGGCCGCACGATCGTCGATCCGCTACGCGAGTGCGGAGTTTTCCCCAACATGGTGACGCAGATGATCGGCGTCGGCGAGGCAACCGGTGCCATGGATTCCATGTTGCAGAAGATCGCGGACTTCTATGAGGAAGAAGTGGACGCCGCCACCAAAGACATGCTGGCCATGCTGGAGCCTGTCATCATCGGCGTGCTCGGCATCAGCGTCGGAGGCATCGTAATTTCGCTCTATATGCCGCTGTTCGCAATGATCGCGAAGTTGGCGGGGTAACAACAAAGTTTCAAAGTGACAAGGTTTCAAAGTTTCAAAAGCACAAGCTGCGAAACTTTGAGACCTTGGGGTTTTTCCACCTTGAAACCTCAGAAACATTGAAACCTTGAAACCTCAGGTTTTCTTAATGCAATCCACGTTCGACGAGCGCAATTGGCTGGGATGGCTGGTCCGGGTGCGCATTTTCATCCTGACTTTGCTGCTGGCCATCGAGGTTGCGGTGGCGGAGTTCAGCCGCGCCCCGCTGCCCATGCGGCTCTTTATCAGCACGATCTTGTTCTGGTACAGCCTGTCGTTGTTTTACGTGCTTCTGCTGTCGGTGTGGAACGAGCACCGCATCCAGGCGGTCCTGCAAATTTTGACTGACGTCATGCTGGTCAGTCTCGTAATTCACGAAACCGGCGGGTGGGACAGTTCTCTTAATTTTCTCTATCCGCTGGTAATTATTGTGGCGGCGGTCATGCTGCCCCGGGTGTGGGCGCATCTGGTCGCCGCCCTGGCTTTCATCCTGTACGGCACAGTTCTTGAGCTGAATTACTACGGAATCGTTCCTTCATACAGCACCACGACGCCGGGAATAAAGGCGCTCCAGGCCATCATCTTCGTCAACCTGTTCGCGTTTCTTGCGGTCGCATATCTCGCGGGATTGCTCAGCGCAAAGCTGCGACAGGTCGGCGTGCAATTGAAGACGACCAGCGGCGCGCTGGAAAGCCTGCAAGCGCTGCACGAGCACATTATTCACTCCATCAGCAGCGGGGTGATCACTACCGGGCTCGACGGGCGAATCACGTTGGTGAATGCGGCGGCACAGCGACTGCTGGAAAGTTCTCCGGATGCGCTGTTGGGCGCGGCGGTCAGCCGGCTTTTCCTGGATCCGCTGCCGTCGGTCGAAGCCCATACCATCCATGGAGAAGTGCGGTTTGACTCTCCCAACCGCTTTCGCAAGACCTTGCGGATACGAGTGGCGGCGCTGAACGTACCGGAGGGCGGCGAACTGGGATACGTGTATGTGCTGGACGACCTGACCGAGGTCCGGCGACTGGAGCGGGAAGTACGCATCCAGGACCGGCTTGCAGCCGTGGGGCGGCTGGCGGCGGCCATCGCGCACGAAATTCGCAATCCGCTGACTTCGATTGCCGGATCCGTGAGCATGTTGTCTGGGTTGCCGGAGATGAACGACGACCACCGCCGTTTACTCGACATCGTGACCCGTGAATCGCAGCGTCTGAATGGAATCATCACCGACTTCCTCGCGTATTCGCGAACCAAGCAGTATCGCTTCGACAAAGTGGACCTGATTCAACTGGTGGAAGACACGCTCATCCTGATGGACCATCGCATGACGGCCGAGAAGACAGGGATTACCATCGAGCGCCGCTTTATCGGCAGCGAGGCCTGGACCATCGCCGACGGCGACAAGCTCAAGCAGGTTTTCTGGAACCTCTGCGAGAACGCGGTGCGGGCCATGAGGAGCGGTGGTGTACTCACGGCGATGATCGAGCCGATCAAAGACGACTGGCAAATTTGTTTTGTCGATACCGGAGCGGGCATGACGCCGCAGCAGGTGGAAAAGATCTTCGAGCCGTTTCAGTCGAATTTCGAAGGTGGAACTGGCCTGGGGCTGGCGATTGTCTATCAGATCATGCAGGCGCATGAGGGCAAGGTCTGGGCGCGGTCGAAGCCGGAAGAGGGGACCACATTTGTGCTGCGCCTGCACCGCTTCGAGATGGAGGCCATTCCTTCGGACAAAAACGGAGGCAAGGGCAAGGTACAGGTGATTTCGCAGCCGGCAGCGGCGGCAAGCGCAGGAGGTTCGCGTGGCTAACATCCTCGTGTGCGATGACGAGCGCTCGATCTGCGAAATGCTCGACATTTCCCTGCGCCGCGAAGGCCATCGCGTGGAAACCGTTCAGGCTGGCCAGACGGCGAAGAACAAGATTGACGGCGCGCTCTACGACGTCATCATCACCGACATCAAGATGCCGAACATCGATGGCATCGAAGTGCTCAAGCACGCACACCGGGTTTCTCCGGACTCGGCGGTCATTTTGATTACCGCTGTCGACGACTATGAAGCCGCAGTGGAAGCAGTGAAGGCGGGCGGCGCCAGCGATTACATTCGCAAGAGCCCTGGATTAGTGGATGAGATCAGGCTGGCAATCAATCGGGCGCTGGAAAAGCTCATACTCAGCAAGCAGAACTTTGCGCTGCGCCGCGATGCCGCCACGCGCAATTCGCTGGACAACATCATCGGGTCGAGCCCCGCGATGGACAAGCTCAAGGCGACAGTGCGCACGGTCGCTTCCACCGCAAGCACGGTATTGATTCATGGAGAAAGCGGAACGGGTAAAGAGCTGGTTGCGCGCGCTGTTCATGTGTGTTCGCCGCGGGCGACCGAATCTTTCGTTTCGGTGAACTGCGGAGCATTCCCCGAAACGCTTCTCGAGAGCGAACTCTTCGGCTATCTGAAGGGAGCATTCACCGGCGCGAACCAGAACAAGCGTGGGCTGTTTGAAGTTGCCGATGGAGGCACGATTTTCCTCGACGAAATCAGCGAGATGACGCTGGCGATGCAGGTGAAGCTGTTGCGGGTGTTGCAGGAGCGCACAGTGCGGCCGGTGGGCAGCACGAGCGAAATTTCGATCGACGTCCGCGTGATCGCGGCGACCAACCGCGAACTCGACAAGGCGGTCGCGGAAAATCTGTTCCGCGAAGATCTCTACTACCGCCTCAACGTAATTCCGATTCGCGTGCCTCCTCTGCGCGAGCGGCGCGAAGATATTCTGCTGCTGGTGAATCATTTCCTGAAAAAATATGCGAGTGCCGCGGGGCGAAGCATCCTGCGCCTGCATGGGCCGTCGCTCGATTCGTTATGCGATTATGAATGGCCGGGCAATGTGCGCCAGCTGGAAAACACAGTGGAGCGGGCGGTCGCACTCGAAACTTCCGACGAGCTGCACGTCGAACTTCCCGCGGAACGGCCGAAGGCGCGGGCGGCGGCGGCTTCGGCGGCAGGCGGATTGCCCGAACTCGGCGGCGATGTCACGCTTCCTGCCGGTGTCGGCATGGAAAATTATGTTGCCGGTTTGGAGCGTTCGCTATTGCAGAGCGCTCTCAATCAGAGCGGTGGGGTGCAGACCAAGGCGGCCGATGTTCTCGGTATCTCGTATCGTTCTTTCCGCCATCTCATGAAAAAATATTCGTTGTAGCCGTTCCTTTCTTTGGTCCAATCGGCGTTGCTCCTCATCCAATCATTTCGAGACGCTTGTGGAAATTCGGCACTTCGTCGGCATTTGCGCCCGGGGCGGGGCTAATCAATCTCAGGTGAATCGTGTAATTTGTGCCCACGCTCACTTGTATGCTGGAACTTCTGACTAAGGTGTTTGCCTGAGGCTAGGGCTGTTTTGTCTTCTTCCTTCGCCCAATTGGAAATCTCCGCTCGAAATTCATTCCTTTTCTGATCCAGCACCCGGCACCATCCCAGAGGTGGTATTAGCGAAATCGTTTACGGAGGCAGTCCGCGGCAGATCCGCCCGGAAGCCTTTGAGGGAGTAGGTTCTTGGGAGGATTGGCCATTTCGTGGGAGCGGTCTGACCGGCCGTGCGGCAGGCGTGGACGATGCCGGATTGGGGATCGGTGGGCGAGCGTCGAAAGCTTGTAAGTGCCTGTGGAAAAAATGGTTTTCCGTCACAACAGGCGAAAAATACAGGGTGTGGCAACGTGGATGCTACCCATCATGGAAAGATCGGTACACGCCTGATCGGGCAACAGGCAAAAATACAAACAGAGGGAGGCTGGGATGAAGGAGCAGACCGTCCGGCTCGGTCCGCGCGAGCAGCAAATCGTAGAGCTGCTATTGCAAGGATGCGACAACGCCGAGATTGCCAGCCAGCTCAAAATGGCGCGTCGAACAGTGAAGGCCCACTTTAACCGGTTATTCCTGCGGTTCGGAATTACCGGCGGTATCAAGCGAGTCAAACTCGCGACCCTGCTGTACCGGAGGCAATCATGTCAGCAAATGGACGTTATGGGAACCGTGTCCCCAATGAACGTGAACACCGTGTCATCGAACTCGTGGCCGAAGGCCTGAAGAACAAGGAAGTGGCCGAGGCGATCGGGACTACTGAACACGTGGTGAAAAATTATCTGCGTGTGATCTATGACAAGCTCGGACTCTGGAACCGGGTGGAACTTGCTCTCTGGTACGAGTCCCGCCGCAGTGCGCCCGCACTGATGGCCCAGTAATATACAGACGTAAGCGAAACAGAATTTCCTGCACTGTCTGCTGTGGGAATATTCTGGCCTGCGCGGATGTGCGCGCGCGCAATTACTGGCAGCCAAACGCCGGGAGATTACGCAAGCGCATGCCCGCGCCGGGTACGCCCTTCCGGCCGGCCGTGTCGAGCAGAACGCGCGCCTGATCGCAGTTCTTGGAAACTCCATCACCCTTCAGATACAAGTCGGCAAGGAGCACGCTCGCTTCGCCATTGTGTTTCGAGATTGACTTCCACAGCCACTTTGCAGCTTCGACAGAATCGCGCCGCTGGCCGTTGCTTCCGTTGAGATAGCGCTGGGCGACGGCAAGTTCTTCGGCGCCGTTGTCGGCCGGTATCGGGGGTGCGGGAATCGGCTCGATCTTCGCGCTGGAGACCCTCTGGATGGTTTTGGCGCGCGCATCGGTTGCCGGGACGGGAGAAGCGGTCTTCGCTTCCTCTTGCACCGCGGGTTGCTTGGCCGCGGGTGTTACGGCCTTGTTCGCCTGTTGCGATGCGTCAGGCTCATTCGCAGTTCCGCTGCCTGGAGTAGAGGAACCTTTCGCAGCCGGCGAGACCGCTGGCTGCGCATCGCGTCCCCGTTGTGCCGACAATTGCCCGCTGCGCCATGCCATGTAGATCGCGCCCGCTACCAGGATTGCCAAGAGGGCAAAGAAATAAAAGCGGCGGTGCGGGGACCTTTCATTCCAGTCGTCATCGCCCGAATCCTGTTCCCGGAAGCTGCGGAACAGTGACAGCTCTTGCGGATGCGCGATCGAGTCTTCGAACTCCCGCCGCTGGGAATCGAGGCGGGAACGAATCTCTTCGACCGACGTCTCTCGGAACGTCTCGCTGCCGGCAGATTGCTGCGGGGCTGCGCTCGTTTCCGTCCGAGAGTTTGGTTCAGCGAGGCGCTCGGCGGCGGATGTGCTCGGGTTCGGCGCAGGGTCGGCCAGTGGAGCCCCGCAATCTCCACAAAAACGGTGCAGAGGCGGATTGCCGTGTCCACAGGAACTGCATTTCACAGGCGGCTCCTCAATCATGATGGATTCATTCATGATGGATTGATTTGACTTCGCGGCACCGGCAGGGCTTGACGCCCCCGGCCAGGGAGCGGTTTTGATTTCACGCGCGATTCCATATCCAGTTTTCTTAGCCGGCGACGTTCCCGCCTGCAATTCGTGCAGCAGATCGAGCACCGCGGCGTCGCGCTTTTCCGGCGGATTCGTAAAATACACTTCTGCCCAAAGGCCCATGTGCTCGCCGAGCACCGGATTCAGAAGTGGGTTCAGCTCGGCTGAAGAAAAAGCTTCCGGCGATGATTCGCTGGGGCGTGGCACGCAGTATTTCCCGCCTCAAAACAGGGTGGCGAACGAAAGCTATAAACCCGCCTATATAAGATTCCACTCTTGGGGCGGAAGGTTGTCAATTTCTAATGTGGCGGTTCGAAG
The DNA here is from genome assembly GCA_036490405.1 of Candidatus Sulfotelmatobacter sp. GTDB lineage: Bacteria > Acidobacteriota > Terriglobia > Terriglobales > Acidobacteriaceae > Sulfotelmatobacter. The sequence goes on from DASXDY010000058.1 coordinate 17,514, forward strand.
ACACGAAAGGGCTGGAACTTCCTTCAATTGCAGGGTTTACGATAGGCGGGCTGGTATTCGTCGAGCTGGGCGTCGCGCTGGGCGGCGTATTTTCCTCTGGCAGTCTTGCCATAAAGATCCGCGCCGGGGCAGTAATACAGGGCTGTGTGAAGATCCACCCAAACCTGAATGGAGGGGTCTCCTTTATCTTCCGGAACCTCGGGCGTGTCGGCCAAACCCAAAGAGATCAGCATGCGATCGAACAGCGAGAGGTTCGCTGTGGGATCGATGGGAGCGGGCCTGCGGCGTCCGGGAGCTGTCGCGGTGGGCAGGTTGGAACTGTTGGTCGCGCTGACCGGATGGTTCGACCAGATTCCCCAACGGATCACGCATGCCACGAGGACCACGGCCACGGCGAGGTAAATGTCGCCGCGGCGGGCGTCCCAGAAGCCGGCCAGTGCGCCGCGCGGCTTGTCTTCCGCTATCTGCTCAAGGAATTCGCGGGCGGAGGCAGCGGAACTCCAGTCTCCCGATGCCGGAACATTGGCGAGCGCGAGATCGTCGTTGGCTGGCTCCTCGGATTCTGCTGCTTCGGCGATTTCGATTTCGCGATTGGTTCCGTGCGCGCTCTCTGCCGGAGGTTGAGGTTCTGCGGAAGCATGCGCGCTTTCATTGTGGGATTCGTAAGGCGTGAAAAGTTCCGGCATTTGCGCTTCCAGCGTCGCCAGTGACTGGGCCGGAGGCGCGAACGGAATCGTTTGCGGAGGCAGTTCCAGGACGGGCGTTGCGTGGGCCGCCTCGGCGGCGATTTCGATTTTCGCCGGCTCCTGCATGCGCAGCAGCGATGCGACCTTGCTCTGCATGCTGGGCGCGCCGCGCGGACTCCCACACTGGCCGCAGAACTGTTCGCCGGCGCTGAACGTGTTTCCGCAGTGCGTGCAGGCGACTGCCTGCGCTTGCGAAGCGGCAGCCGGCGCCGTTTTCGCAGGGCCTTCGGTCTTCGGCGCCTGCTCGGCCAGGGCCGAGAGATTGGGTTTCAGCTTTTCGATGGCCTCCAGCATGGCCGCACGCTCGTTGGCGAGAGACTGCTTCCAGGTGTGCTCTTCCTCGCGCGCCAGCGCTTCGGTGACCAGGCCTGCCATGAGCTGGCAGGTATGAACGTCTTGTTCGGTGAAGCCGTGCGGTGCGGCATAGTAGAGTTCCAGCCCGCCGGCAGCGACGCCTTCATGAAAAATCGGGACCGCGATCAGCGATTGGATGCCGCGCCGCCGGCACTCCTCCGAGTCCACAAGAAATTCCGGGTTGACGTCGGCGCAGCGAAAGACCTGCGCGTTTCGGATGCAGGGGAGGCACAGCGCCTTTTCGGTGCGAACTTCCGTTCCCAGCTTCAAGGTCATGGAGCCGGAGACGGCTCGGTAGCGGACCTTATTTCCTTCGAGGATGCCAATCGCGGCGCCCCCGGCGCGCGCGATTTCGGTCACGCGGCCGGTGACCAGCGCGATCGCTTTTTCCAGTTCGAGATTGCGAATCTGAATCTGGTGTTGCGTGGCCACGATCTGCGCCAGCGTGAAGGTGTAGTCCGCGGGCGCTGCCGGCTCCGGCGGGCGAGGCCTCGCGGGTTCGGCCTCAATCGCGCCGGAATGAACTTCGACGGTTGAAGCGGATTCGGACCGGGCTTCGATCTGGTCGCGCTTCAGGTCGAGGCCGAGTTCCAGTTCGCGCAGTTCACGATTGTGTTCCTGGAGAACGTAGGCAGCCTCCAGCAACTTGCCGAGCGTGTGCTCGTCGAGAACTGGTTTTTTCTTTTCCTCGGACACGATGCTTTTTTCCACCAGAGGAAGCCCACCCTTGCGCAAAGCCGGGTCTGGCCGGAATGCGCTTATTCTAGAGCAAATCTTAATCGACAAAACTGCGCAGCGCAGACACGGGGGAACGAAGGTTTGCGGGGGAAATTGGCCTTCGGCCACCTCAGGCGCAGGCAGCCTTGAATTTACCTTAGTGTAACCCCAAATGCGGAAGGTTGCGATTGTTCTTTGGTGGTACGCGAGGTGGCACTGAGTAACCATCGGTTGGTAACCACGGTAATCACATCAGGAAAGCTCACAGCCAAAGGCGCGAAGGGTGACGGACACCGGCGGCTCCCTGCGATCCCTTCGTCGGTTCCGCAAGCCCGCGAGCCACTCTGCGATTGTTTGCGCTTCGTTGGGATGACGCTGGTCGCGCTCGCTGGACTTGGCTGAAAGGAGGAGTTGTGCGCCGAAGTATCCGGGCAAAGCGGGCGACACAAGAAAGACGAAAGGCGCGCCGGGCCGCAGGGCGACGGGTCAGGGTTGTCAAACCAGTTTCTTCTGGGGTTTTGCACAGCCCGCTTCTAACGAAATTCAAAATGGAAAAACGGCTCTCCATCGCAGGTCAAAATGGGAGAGCCGCGAAAGTGCCGCCCGTCCCTCAGAACCTGGCATGTTTCGGGAGATCAGGAAATGGAAAGAGGGAGAGGCCCGCAGAGGCGGGTTCCAAAATGAAACGAGCCGAGGCATGGTTCCGCGCTTGCCAAACCATGGTCTTCGACCCCAAGTGCCGATCCCAGAATGGGTTATGCGGAGGCGGTGCTGGCACGAAGATTTGGCGAAAGAGATGCTAGATCGGGGAGTGAGTTCCATCTCAGCGAAGCAGGAGGAGGCAAACGTGGTAGATATGGCTGAAGTGAAAGTCACTCCCCGCGACCAGCAGGTGCTCAATCTTCTGGTGCAGGGTTGCAGCAACAAGGAAATTGCGGGCCAGCTCAAGATAAGCCCGCGCACCGTCAAGCAGCATTTGCGGACGCTCTTTTTACGGGCCGGAATCCGCGAGGGGCGCAAGCGGGTGAAGCTGGCCATCGCGATGTATAGCCGGGAAGGAGCGCAATCATGATGCCCCGGCAGCGGCTTACCGACAAGGAAATCCAGATCGCGATCCTGGTCTGGGAGGGCCTGACCAATCGCGAGATCGGCAAGATCATCGGCACCACCGAACAGGTCATCAAGAACCATTTGCGCAGTACCTTTGACAAGCTCGGAGTCTGGAGCCGCCTGGAACTCGCCATGTATGTGGCTAGCCATGGGGGCAAGAAATGGCCTGAGTCCGAGGGGTCGGAGACGGCTTTGGGCAGGGCCGTGGGGGCCTAGGGCAGGCCCTGGCAGTCCGGCCTTTTGTGAGTGTCAGGGTTTTTGGGTTACTTGCGTTGCCAAGGTCCGGCCCTTGCTCCAGCGTGCTGAGCCAGAGCGCCTGACCGGCATGAAAACGAACGGTGTTAGCTGACACGGCACCAGGAGACCTGAGACCTCGATGAATGGGCCCAGACGCGAACTGCAAAAGTTTTCTGACAGAGTCTGGGAGGAATCGCTTTGCTGCGGCGTAAATCCTTTATTGGCAATTGGGTAGAAAAATCTTGGGTCGGCAGGGAAATTGCACCATTCCGGTAGCTGGATCGCGGCCCAGAGGCCGTCCGCAGTTCGCGGGGCTCGAACGACAGATGGCCTACAAAGAAATCTTCTGGATGGCGTGTGACTCCACCGAACAGTTGCGGGCGGAGTATGGACCGTTCCACACTCGCGACGAAGCGGAACAGGAGGCGAGGAAGCTCGGCTTCCACTACCTGTTGCGCTATGAGCATCTGCTTGGCCCGAATGAGCAGATCGAAGAAGTGCGCTGCGTTTTTGTCGAGCTACCGGGTGCCGCCCCGATCGGGTCAGAGCCGGATCCGGTGACGCTTCATACCCGCTGCGCCAGTTGCGGAGAGTCGGCGGCGCATGACAAGGCGTGGCAGGCGGAGGTTTGGGCCGACATCCACGAGTTCGAACACTCCCGCCATAGAGTGCGGCTCTTCGAGCACGCCCGCGGCAAAGGCCTGAAGGAAATCAGCGGCTGGCGGGCTTGAATCAGACAAACTCAATTCACCGCCGAGTGCCAGAGCCCGCAGAGAAATTCCTGAAAAGTCAAAAAGATCATCGGGGTGGTGGCAGGAGCTCGCGTCGTCTATAGAGTCGCCTCGGAGAAATTTTGGGAACGAATCCTCTGCGTACTCGGCGGTGATCATTTGGCTTGCTGCATGGAAAGCGCGCTAGCGGCGCCGCGGTCGAGGAACCAGATCAATTTTCCGTCCGTGGGATGCACCAGTTTGGCGGGATATTGCTCGGCGGGGACGTTTTCTTCGAGCACGGTTTTCACCATCGACGCCTTGTCGGTGCCGCTCACGAGAAAAGCCACGCAACGCGCGGCATTCAGGACCGGCAGGGTGAAAGACAGCCGGTGCGTCTTGAGCTTTTCCACCCAGTTGGCAATGACGAGACGGGATTTTTCCTGCAAACCCGCGGTGCCGGGAAACAGCGATGCGGTGTGGCCGTCCGGACCCATGCCGAGAAGAATCAGGTCGAGGGACGGTACGCCGCCCGGCGCCAACTGAAAGAACTTTTGTAGAGTCTTCTCATAGGCACTGGCAACTTCCGCGGCGTCGGGATTTTCAGCGGTGAAGCGGAAGATGTTTCCGGCAGGCACCGGCACTTTCGAGAGCATGGCCTCGTCGGCCATGCGGTAGTTGCTGTCGGGGTCGGTTGGGCCGACGTGGCGCTCGTCTCCCCAGAAGAAAAACATCTTGTCCCATGGCAGCGTGGTTTTGGCGTTGGTGGCGAGTAAATTGAAGAGCGCCTTTGGAGTCGAGCCGCCGGAAAGAGCGATGGTGAAGCGCCCGAACTTCGTCACGGCTTCATTGGTGGCGTGGATGACTTCTTCCGCGGCCGCCGCGAACAACTCCTGCGGGGTGGTTGAGATCCGGATTTCCGGCGAGGAACTCATGGTTCGCCTCAGGCCGCGCGGGCGCGCACGGCGGCGCAGCGGGCCGCTCCCAGCAGCCCGGCCTTGTCGTTGGTGATGACGTAGACGGGCATGGCTTCCACGAGCGGGCGCATGCGGCCTTTCTCGAGAAACGCCTGCATGAATGCCGGCGCGGTGAGCTTGGGAAGGATCTTCGGCGAGATGCCGCCGCCAAGAAACAGGCCGCCGGTGGCCATGGTTTTCAGCGCGAGGTTGGAAGCCTCGGCGCCGTAAACGGCGACGAAGAGATCCATGGCTTGTTCGGCCAGCTTGTCGGTGCCCCCAAGTGCAGCGAGCCCGATGGCTGCGGAAGGATCGCCTTGCGACATCGCCAAATCAAGATCAGCAGATTCTTTTCCGCGTCCGCTCTCGCGCAGGAATTCGTAGATGTTTAAGAGACCTGGGCCGGAGAGAATGCGCTCGTAGCTGACGTGCCCAAAGCGGGCGGTGAGGAAGCGCAGAAGCTCGATTTGCAGTTCGCCTTGCGGAGCGAAGTCGGTATGGCCGCCCTCGCAGGCGAACACGTGATGGCGGGCGCCATCCCAGAAGAGCCCCGCTTCGCCCAGGCCCGTTCCCGGAGCGATCACCGCCTGATTGCCGATGACTGCGCCCTTGACCTGATTCAGAGGAACAAGGTCGGACTGTGCCAGCGCGCCAATCCCCCACGCATTCGCTTCGAGATCGTTGATGAGCATGGTTTGCGGGAGATGGATTTCTTTCGCGAGGCGCGATTGCTCGATCACCCAGGGCAAGTTCGAGGTTTCGACGCGGCCGTTGCGCACCGGGCCCGCGATGCCGAAGCAGGCGGCCTCCGGGCGCGTTGTGGATTCAGACAGAAAGCTGGTGACGATTTCACCAAACTCGCTATGCTCGCGGCTGGGGAAGACCCGCTCGGAGACCATTTGCAGGCTTCCGTTGCGGGACTGAAAGTATGCCAGCCTGGCATTGGTTCCACCAATATCGCCGGCCAGGATCATTTGTCGAGATTCCTCCAGCGGCGGCCGTCGCGTTCGAGGAGTTCGTCGGCCTCCTTCGGTCCCCAGGTACCGGAAGCGTAGTTGGGGAAGTTGCGCGGCGGGAGTGCCTTCCACAAGTCAAGGACGGGGTTCACCACGGACCATCCGGCTTCGACCATGTCGGCGCGCTGGAACAGCGTCTGATCGCCGATCATGCAGTCGTGCAGCAGGCGCTCGTAGCCGGTCGAGGGCTGTTTGCCAAAGTATTCCTGATAAGCAAAGTTCATGTCGACGGTGCCCAGGCGCATGACCGGGCCGGGGACTTTAGCGGCGAACTGAAGCGAAATGCCTTCTTCCGGCTGGATGTGCAGAACGAGCTGGTTCGGCATGAGATGTTCGACCGGCGTGTCCCGAAAAAGCACGAATGGGGCCCGTCGAAACTGTATCACGATATTCGTATTGCGCACCGGCATGCGCTTGCCTGTGCGGAGGTAGAAGGGAACGTCGGCCCAGCGCCAGTTATCGATGGAAAGCTTCATGGCGACGAAGGTCTCGGTGCGGGAGTCGGCCGGGACATCTTCCTCCGATCGGTACGATGTGACCCGTTTGCCCTCTTCGGTGCCGTCGCCGTACTGGCCCCGGACAGTGCGGCTCAGGACTTCTTCGTCGCTCATGGGTTGGATGGCGTGGAGGATTTTCGCTTGCTCGTCGCGGACGGCATTGGCGTCGAATGAGATCGGCGGCTCCATCGCGGTGAGACTGATCAGCTGCATGATGTGATTCGGCACCATGTCGCGCAGGGTGCCGGCATGGTCGAAGTAACTGCCGCGGCCTTCCACGCCAACGGTTTCCGAGACTGAAATCTGCACGTGGTCGATGTAACGGCGGTTCCAGACCGGCTCGAAGATTCCGTTGGCGAAGCGGAACGCCATGATGTTCTGGACGGTTTCTTTGCCGAGGTAATGATCGATGCGATAGATCTGCTTCTCGTCGGCGACCTTCAGCAAATCCTGATTCAGTTTCTTTGCCGATTCCAGATCGTGCCCAAACGGCTTTTCGATGACCACGCGGCGCCAGTGATTGTTGGACTGGTCCATCAACCCGTTGGCGGCAAGCTTCTCCACGATCGGGCCGAAGAAGTTAGGCGCGACGGCCATATAGTAGAAAACGTTGCTGTGGGTCGAGTGGTCCTGATCGAGCTTCGTCAGAGAATCTTTGAGTTTGGTATAGAGATTGTCGTCGCCGAAATTGCCGGTGAGATAGTAGAAGAGCTGCGAAAACCACTGCCAGACATCGGCGTCGACGCAGTCTCCACAATACTCTTTGATGTCGTCGTAGACGCGCTTTCGGAAGTCGTCGTCGGAGAGTTGCGCGCGGGCCACGCCGAGCACCGCGAAGTCGCGGGATAGTAATCCGGCGCGGGCGAGATTGTAGAGCGCGGGGATCAGCATGCGACCAGTGAGATCGCCGGCCGCGCCGAAGATGACCATGACGCAGGGGTCGCCCTGCTTGCCGATGCGCGGCGGGGGGGCCGCGGCTTGCGGTTTTTCTGCTAATTCAGCCATATCTCCTCAGTGGTCGTTCTGCGCGTGAGGCTATGCGCTCTTTTTTTCTTTGGAAGCGTTTTCTTTGGGCGCGCCGGCTTCGACGTGTCCGCCGAATTTCTGGCGCATCGCGGAAAGCATTTTTTCCGCGAACGTGTGCTGCTGGCGCGAACGGAAGCGTACGTACAACGCGGCGGTCAGCACATCCGCGGGCACAGCTTCTTCGACTGCGGCTTGAATGGTCCAGCGGCCCTCGCCGGAATCGTTCACGTAGCCTTCGTATTCCGATAGCGTCGGGTTCTCGGTGAGGGCCATCGCGGTGAGATCGAGCAGCCATGAACTGACCACGCTGCCGCGACGCCAGACTTCGGCAATGTTCGGCAAGTCCAGGTCGTAGCGGATGTCTTCTGGCAGTTCCTTACTGGTCGCGTTCTTGAAGATGTCAAAGCCCTCGGCGTAGGCCTGCATGATGCCGTATTCGATGCCGTTGTGCACCATCTTGACGAAGTGCCCCGCGCCGGACGGACCGCAGTGGATGTAACCTTCTTCGGCGGTGCCTCCGCGTTTGTCGAAGCCAGGAGTGCGGGGAATGTCGCCGCGGCCGGGAGCGAGTGTTTTGAAAATCGGATCGAGGCGCTTCACCGCTTCATCCGGACCGCCGATCATCATGCAGTATCCGCGGTCGATGCCCCACACGCCGCCGCTGGTGCCGACGTCGATGTAGTGAATGCCTTTGGGCGCGAGTTCCTTGGCGCGGCGCACGTCGTCTTTGAAATAGGAGTTGCCGCCATCGATGATGGCGTCGCCGGGCTGCATTTTCGCCGCGAGCTTCTGGACTGTGGCTTCCGTGGCTGCGCCTGAAGGGACCATGATCCAGACAGCGCGCGGCGGGGTGAGTTTCGAAATCAGATCGTCTAGAGAGGATGAGCCGGTTGCGCCTTCGCCGGCTAGGCCCTTGACGGCGTCGGCGCTGAGATCGGAGACCACGAGAGAATGTCCGTTGCGCATCAGGCGGCGCGTCATGTTCGCGCCCATCTTGCCGAGCCCTACCATTCCGAGTTGCATGTCTTGCTCCTTGCGATTTCCGTGGCGTCCCCTGAAGGGAACTCCGAAATTCTTTCGATGCTTTTCCCGGCACCAACGTGCCGGGCTAATGAATGCCGTCGCTTCGCGGTCGCCGTTTCTTATGTCGCTTTTTGAACTGCCGCCTGCAATGTTGCCAAGCCCGCTTTCAAGTCTTTGCCCAGATGCACGCGTAGGGCTCGGCGTCCGCGTTCGGCGAGGACCTGGAAGTCGCCACGGGCCTGCGCCGCCTTCACGATGCCGAATGTGTATTTCTGATCGGGCACGGGAAGTTCAATCGCGTCATCACAAGTAATTTGCAGAAACACTCCGGAGTTCGGGCCGCCTTTGTAGGCTTGTCCGGTTGAGTGCAAAAAACGCGGGCCGAATCCGAGGCAGGTTGCTACTTTCTTTTTGTCGCGAACGGCGTGGCGAATGCTCTGCAATGCCGTTTCGTGTTCGGCATTCATCTGAATGTAGCCGAGGACTGCAAAATAATCTCCAGTTTTGATGCGGCCGAGATGGGCCTTGAGATATCCGCCCAGCGTTTTGTCGCTGCCCGCGATTTCCGCCAGGTCGGCGGCGTTTTTTTCGTCGGTGAAGAGCTTCACGCCACTGTCTTCGAGAATTGGTTTCTCCGCGGGAAGCGATCCGGTCTTTTCGTATTCCGAGGTCAGGGCGCGAGTCGCAATCTTGCTGGCTTCGACGTCGGGCTGATTGAAGGCGTTGATGCCGATGATCGATCCGGCGACAGCCGTCGCGATTTCCCAGCGGAAGAACTCCGCGCCGAGATCGTAGATGTCGGGCATGGTAATGCGGACCACCGGATGTCCCGCTTTTTCGATGGCCGTGACTTTAGCTTCCTGATCGGGGTCGATGCCGTTTTCCAGGCGGACGTAGGCGAATACTCGATCGTTGCCGTATGTGTCGGGTGCGGCCAGATGTTCGCGGTCCACCGGGATGATGCCTTTGCCGATCTTGCCGGTGGATTCGGCGAGAAGCTGCTCGAGCCAGGCTCCGAGATCGGCGATTCCGGGAGAAGTGATGATGGTGACTTTATCGCGCCCGGCGACGGCGGCCGTTCCCAGGATGATGCCAAGCGCTACACCAGGATTTTCTTCGGCACTGGAGCCGGCACCGCAAGCACGAACCATTTCCGCGGCGCGGTCGAGGAACCTTTTGGTGTCGAGTCCCATGGCCGCGGCCGGGACCATGCCGAAATTCGAGAGCGCCGAGTAGCGGCCGCCGATCGAGGGGCGTCCGAAGAAAATGTGGAGAAACTTGTCGCCCTCGGCGACCTGCTGCATCTTGGAGCCGGGGTCGGTGATGGCGATGAAGTGGCTGCCGGCCTTGTTCGCTCCGACCGCTTTCTTCGTTTGCTCGAAAAAGAATTGCTTGAAGATGTTGGGCTCGAGCGTGCTACCCGATTTGCTGGAGACGACGAACAGCGTCTTCGGGATGTCGATGATTTCAAGGAAAGACTTGACCTGCGCCGGGTCGGTCGAGTCGAGTACATGGAGAACGGGGAATCCCTGGATGTGGCTGAAGGTCTTGTCGAGGACTTCCGGGCAGAGGCTCGATCCACCCATGCCGAGGAGCAGGATATGTTCGAAGCCGCGGTCGCGGACTTCCTTCGCCAGCTTTGCCAGTTGATCGTGCTGCGCGAGTTGCTCTTCGACAATGTCGAGCCATCCCAGCCACTTCGACTCGTCGTCGTTGATCCAGAGCGAGGCGTCACGCTGCCACAGGCGTTTCACTTTGCCGCCCGATTGCCAGTCGGAGATGGTGGATTTCACCGTTGTCGCCAGCGATTCGGGCAGGGAAGTCTTGAGTCGGCTCACGATCGGTCTTCCTTTCGAGCTTTGAGCGAGTCTTGAGCTACTTAATTTCAGCCTCGAGCTCACCCCACAGAGGCATAGAGAAAAACGAAGTAAAAGAATCCCGGAACCAGCCGTTCTTCTGTGATTGCCGGAGTCAGCTCTTCGCGGTGTTCTTGGCAACAGCCGCAAGCAGCTTGTCGAACGCGTCGGCGAAGAGCTTTACGGCGTCCACAGTCAGCTTGTCGGTGGCCTCTTTGATCGAGATGCCGGCCTTAGCCAGGTCGTCCATAGTTTTCTGAGCGCCGGGTACATCTTCGGTCAGGCTGTTGCGCAGTTTGCCATGATCGCGGAAGGCGTCGATGGTTGCGGGCGGCATGGTGTTGACCGTGTCGGGGCCGATGAGTTCTTCGACGTAAATCACGTCGCGGTATGCGGGATTTTTCGTGCTGGTGCTGGCCCACAGTACGCGCTGCGTCTGTGCACCCTTGGCGGCGAGGGCATCCCAACGCGGGCCGCTGAAGATCTGCTGGTACGATTTGTAGGCCAGCTTGCCGTTGGCGATGGCGACTTTGCCCAGCAGGCTTTTGAGCAGCGCTTGCTGCTGCGCGTCGGACGTATTCTTGAGCTTTGCTTCGAGCAGAGAATCGACCAGCGAATCGATGCGGCTGATGAAGAAGCTGGCGACGCTGGCGAGCTTTTTCACATTTCCGCCGGACGACGCGAACTTCTCAGCGCCGGCAATGTAGGCCTTGGCAACTTCTTCGTAAACATCTTTTGAAAAAAGCAACGTGATGTTGATGTTGATGCCTTCGCCGAGGCATTGCTCGATGGCGGGCAATCCCTCAGCCGTGCCGGGGATTTTGATCATCACGTTATCGCGGCCGACGGCCTTCCAGAGGCGGCGGGCTTCGTCGATCGTTTCTTTCGTCTTGAGCGCGAGGTAGGGAGAGACTTCGAGGCTGACGTATCCGTCGCGCGCCTTCGAGCTGTCGTAGACGCCGCGCAGGGCGTCGGCGGCGTCCCGAATGTCGCGGATGGCGATTTGCTCGAACTTCGCCGTGGTGTTGAGATCGCTGCGCCCGGCGAGCGACTTCAGCATGTCGTCATAGAGGTTGCTGTCGGCGATAGCTTTCTCGAAGATCGCGGGATTCGAGGTCATGCCGCGCAGGCCGTCGTTGTCGATCATCTGCTTCAGTTTGCCGGTGGTGAAAAGGTCGCGGCGAATGTAGTCGAGCCACATCGATTGGCCATAATCGAGCAGTTCCTGCAGGGGATTTTTTGCGGCTTTCGCTTTTTCGAGAACGTCTGTGGGGGCCATATTTTCTCCTGAAATTCCTAAATCTATTCGTAGAGGCGTAGCTTGCTACGTCTCGCTCTCAGCACAACCTGGTTGCCTCTGCCGGCAGAGACGCTGCAAGCAACGTCTCTACGAAGTGATCACTTTGCGGGCTTCGGCGACAACCGCGTCGACCGTGAAACCGAACTTCTTCAATAAATCTTTCAGCGGGGCCGATGCGCCGAAGCGGTGCATGCCGATGGCTTTGCCTTTAGGGCCCACGTAGCGGTCCCAGCCAAAGGTAGAAGCCATTTCGACCGAGACGCGCGCCGTGACGGCTTTCGGCAACACGCTTTCCCTGTAAGCCTCGTCCTGCTCTTCGAACAATTCGAACGACGGCATGCTGACGACTCTTGCCTTGGTGCCTTCGCCTCTCAATTTTTCCGCGGCATCCATGCAAAGCGAAACTTCGCTGCCGGTGCCGATGAGGATGATGTCGGGCTTCCCGCCCGGCGCATCCGAGAGGATATAAGCACCCTTGGCTAAGCCGGAAGCCGCTGCGACTTTCGTACGGTCGAAGGTCGGCATGGGCTGGCGCGTCAGCACCAGCGTGGCCGGCCGGGCCTTCTGGTTCATCACGATCTTCCAGGCTTCCGTGACTTCGTTGGCGTCGCCGGGACGCAAGACCAGCATGTTAGGCATCGCACGCAGGGATGCAAGCTGCTCGATTGGTTCGTGCGTGGGGCCGTCTTCGCCGACGCCGATGGAGTCGTGAGTCATCACGTAGATCACAGGCAACTCCATCAACGCCGCCAGTCGCATCGTGGGCCGCATGTAGTCGGTGAAGTTGAAAAATGTGGCGCAGAAGGCATGGATGCGGCTGAGGACAATTCCAGTCGTGGCCGCCGCCATCCCGTGTTCGCGCACGCCAAAGTGGATATTGCGTCCACCGTAGTTGTCGGCCGAAAAATCGCCCGCGCCGTCGACCGTGAGATTGACCTTGTTGGATTTCGCCAGATCGGCGGAGCCGCCGATCATCCACGGAATATTCTTGGCGACCGCGTTCAGAACTTTGCCGGAGCTTTCGCGGGTGGCGATGCCTTTGGCGTCGGCAGGAAATGTGGGGAGATCTTTGTCCCAGCCTTCGGGCAATTCGCGATTCTGAATTTGATTCAGCTGCTTGCCCAGCTCGGGGTATTGCGCGGAATAATCGGAAAACTTCTTGACCCATTCCGCTTGCAAGTCGGCGCCGCGTCTTCCGATGCCGTCCTTGAAGTTTTGGTAGACGCCATCGGGAACGAGGAATTTGGCGTCTTCCGGCCAGCCGTAGAACTTCTTGACCAGCTTGACTTCTTCCACGCCGAGAGGCTCGCCGTGCGCTTCGTAGGAATCCTGCTTGTGCGGCGATCCGTAGCCGATGTGGCTGTCGACGATGATCAGAGTCGGGCGGTCCTTCGTTTTCAGGAAGGTGTCGAAGGCTCGGCCGAGCATATCGAGATCGTTGGCATCGGCGACGCGGAGGACGTTCCAGTTGTAACCGAGAAACCTGGTCGCGACATCTTCGGTGAACGACCAACTCGCCGGGCCGTCGAGCGTGACATGATTGTGGTCGTAGATCCAGCAGAGGTTGGAGAGCTGTAAATGTCCCGCGAGCGATGCTGCTTCGCTGGCAACGCCTTCCATGAGGTCGCCATCGCCGCAGATGTTCCAGACATTGAAGTCAAAAAGATCGAATCCCGCCTTGTTGTAGCGTGCGCCGAGCCATCTGCTGGCCATCGCCATGCCGACGCTGTTACCGCATCCCTGGCCGAGCGGGCCTGTCGTGGTTTCGACTCCGGTGGTGATGTGCGACTCGGGATGCCCCGGCGTGCGGCTGTCGAGCTGGCGAAAATGTTTGATGTCATCCAGCGAAACGGAAAGGTCCTTGGTTACCTTGTCGTTTTCAGCCTTGCGCACTCCGGAGAGATGAAGCACGGCGTAAAGCAGCATAGAAGCGTGGCCGGCCGACAACACAAAGCGGTCGCGATTGGGCCACAACGGGTTTTCAGGATCGTAGCGAAGATAGTCCTGCCACAACTTGTAGGCTACGGGCGCCAACCCCATGGGCGCGCCGGGATGGCCGGAATTGGCCTGCTGCACGGCGTCGATTGCCAGGGTGCGGATGGTGTTGATGCACAGAGTATCGAGCTGTGCTCCCGTTACGACGACCTGATCACTGACTGCCATGCGAAATCGGCTCCTTCCACCGGCTGAGGGGCGGCTGGCCCACTTACTCTTTTAGAGTGCAGGAATAGAGAAAGGGTTCTACGCAGAAAGTGTATCAATTTCCGTCGACGGATGGATTACGAGAGAGTGAAAAACTGTGAGAAGTCAGGCGTCAGGCCTACTTCAGGAACTGCATGTAGCCATTGTCACTATGGGACGCGCGGGTGGTGTCCTGAACGAACTTCAGGAACTGGCGCAGGTTCTCACGGTCGGCTGCCGGCATGCTATCAAAGTGCACGCGAACGCCGTTTGCAGGCCCGCTTCGGGTAACGACTCCGCTTAATGCAAAACCTTTGACCCAGATCTTTCCGTTCGGGACCCACAAGCCGATCTCGACTTTGGCCCCGGGTTTTATCGGGGTGGCAATTTCGACGAGGCATCCGCCTGCGCTGGTGTTCGACAGGTTGCCCCAAATTGGGGTGGAACTCTCATCCACGCGAAGCTCGACGGCGACAAAGCACTTGATCCGCGGGTGCCTTCTCCGGTCGCTTCCCCAGTTCGGACTGAACAGGTCGGGTTCGAAGGGAGGGGTAGCGGAAGCTGGGGTCGGAATCGGATGAAGAGAGGACGAGGCGCCGGCCGCCGCGGCGGCGGATTTCGCGCCACCGGAGGATCCAGCCTTGATTTCGCGCATGGCAGAGAGCAGAGCTTCTTCACGCTTCTCGACCGGGGCTTCCCGGTAGGCCTGAAGCAGTTTCCCGACCTGGCGGACGAGGTCCGGGTCGGAGAGAATCTTGGTCCAGTCAGTACCTGTTGCCGCGCTCATGCGATGGAGTCTTTCCTCTTAGGTTCGGCCGTTACAAGCTTGAATCATTGGTCACCCACATTCAAGATGACCTTGGTCACCTGGGTGCGAAGTGTGAAACCGCTATTGATTTCGCCGCTGATCTTCGAAGGCCAACTGCACCACTTCAGTGGTTTCGGACGGTGCGGGCTCGAATTTCCACTTTGCGACCGCATCTTTAGCGGCTTCCAGCAGAACCGGATTTCCGCCCAGGACGCGGGTGGATTTGACCATGCCATTGGGTTTTACGACCGCTTCGATCTTCACGACGCCGAAAATGTGCATCTTCTTGGCGAGTTCGGGATATACCGGCGGTACGCGCATAGTTACCTTGCGCTCGGCGGCCGAACTCACGGAATTATTTTGGGCAACAGCCAGGCCCGCCATCAGGATGAGGGCAACAGCGAGAAACAGATTGCGTTTATTCACAGAGCCTGACATTTTCTTTCAAGCTTAAGACTACTAAGCAGGGAGAATTTGCGGCAGAGCACCGAAGGTATAAGACTTTGGATGGGAGGATGCATTGGGAGCCCGGCTTTCGGGCATAATCGTTTGCATCGCAAACTCTGATAAATGAATCGAATCTAACGAGTTATGCTATAGGACGACCCTCGGACGTATTGCGGTCTCATCGAACGTTAGAAGTGAAGGTTCCTCACGCCCCCGAATGCGACGCTTATTGCAAGTGTTTCCCGCGAAGCCGTTTCCCGTAATAGTTTTCTGTGCCATCGTGGTGTTCGCGCCGCCGGCTTTTTCACAATCCACCAGCCCGGCGCCCACAGTCACGCTGCCGGGTTCGCAGAGCCCCTTCCTGGGGAGTAATCCCGAAGAAAAGGCTTCTCCGGATGTTCTGCAAATCGATTTCAAGGACGCAATCGACCGGGGATTGCACAACAATCTGGGGCTACTCCTGGCGAGCGATCAGACTGAGACAGCGCGCGGCGAACGCTGGAAGCAACTGGCGGAGCTTTTGCCCGACGTGCAGGGCAAGGTGCAGGAGAATGTGCAGAATCTGAGCCTCGCAGCCCTGGGATTTAACAAGCTGTTTCCTTTGTTCGCGCCCGCCGGAGGCAGTACGAACCTTCCACGCACCACCCCGGCCTTCAATTACTTTGACGCCCGTGCCTCCCTCAGCCAGTCGCTGTTCAACTACAGCGATATTGAAAAAGAACGGGCTGCAACCGAGAGGCTGAAGGCTTCGCAGTTCAGCTACAAAGACGCGCGCGAAATGGTGGTGCTGGCAGTGGGCAACGCCTATCTTCAGGCCATTGCCGGCAGTTCGCGCGTGGAGACGGCGGAAGCGCAGGTCAAGAATTCGCAAGCGCTGTACGACAAGGCTTCCGATCAATTGAAGGCGGGACTGGCTCCTGCCATCGATGCGTTGCGGGCGCAGGTCGAGTTGCAGAGCCGGCAGCAGCAATTGATTGTGGCGCGCAACAATCTGGCGAAGGCGAATTTAAGCGTGGCGCGGGTGATTGGCCTGGCGCCGGGCCAGCAATTTGTGCTGACCGAAAAAGCGCCGTATCAGTCGTTGACCCCGCTTCCGTTGGATACCTACCTGCAACACGCGTATAACTCGCGCGCGGATTACCAGGCCGCCACGGCCCAGGTGCGGGGCGCGGAACTTTCACGGAAGGCGGCGGCCGCTGGACGTTATCCCACTGTAAGCGTGGACGCCAACTATGGGGATATCGGCGTTACGCCCAGCCAGTCCAATGGAACATGGCAGGTCAATGGGGGCATCAACATTCCTATCTTCGCGGGCAACCGCGTGCACTCCGATGTTCTCGAAGCCGACGCACAGTTAAAGCAGGCGCGGGCGCAACTGGGTGATCTTCGCGGGCGGATTGACTACGAGGTGCGAATCGCCCTGCTTGACCTGAACGCCGCCGCGGAACAAGTGGAAGTGGCGCGAAGTTCGGTAGACCTGGCGGAACAGGAGCTCGCGCAATCGCGGGACCGATTCACAGCGGGCGTGGCCGATAATCTGGAAGTGGTGCAAGCCCAGGAATCGGTGGCCAGCGCCCATGAGAGTTATATTCAGAGTCTTTATGCTCACAATCTTGCCAAAGTCGAATTGGCATATGCCATCGGCGATGCCGAGCATGGCGTCAAGCAATATTTGAAAGGCATGCAATAGCCTATGGGAAGCACGCAAACTCCGACCACAGCAAGCGCGACCGTGAAGGACGACTCCCCGGCAAGTACAACCCGCCCGCTGCCCTCGAGCGAAAAGGACTTTCATACCCGGCCATCCCGCACCCAAAGCTCGGGATTCCGCATTGCGGTGGTGATCGCGGTGGTGATTTTGCTGGTGGTGGGATTTTTTGCCTATCGCTATTTCACCAGCTATGAATCCACTGACGACGCGCAGGTTGATGGGCATATCAATTCGATCAGCGCCCGCATTTCTGGGCACGTGATCAAGTTGAATGTTCAGGACAATCAAATGGTCCATGCGGGCGACGTGCTGGTGGAGATCGATCCGGCGGACTACCAGGTGGCGTACGAACGGGCGAAAGCGGATTTTCAGGATGCACAGGCGGCGGCGGTCGCTGCGGGAGTCACGGTGCCGATTACCTCGGTGAACACCGAGAGCCAGATTTCAGCGTCGGAAGCGGATGTGACCAGCGCCCGGGCGGGGATTCAAGTCGCGAGGCAGCAATCCGAAGCGGCGAAGGCCCAGTTGCAGCAGGCACTGGCGAACGACGTCAAGGCGCAGAACGATCTGGGACGTTACAGGCAACTGGTGGACAAACAGGAAATTTCCCAGCAGCAATATGACCAGGCCGTGGCCGCGTCCAAGGCGAGCGCGGCGGAAGTGGCAGCCGCCCGCGCCGGCGCGGATGGTGCGCAACAGCAGGTTGCGCAGGCGGAAGGAAAACTGGTGCAGGCGCAGGCCAACTGGCGCTATGCCAATACCGCACCGCGCCAGATGGAAATCACCCGGGCAAAAGCGGACTCGGCGCTAGCCCAGGCACAGCGCATGAAAGCGGAACTCGATCAGGCGCAGTTGAACTTGCAGTACACCAAGATCGTCGCGCCGGTCAGTGGCATCGTCAGCGATCGCACCGTCGAAGTAGGCCAGAATGTTTCGCCGGGGCAGGAGTTGATGAAGGTTATCAATCTCGACGACATCTGGATCACGGCGAACTTCAAAGAGACCCAACTGCGCAATATGAAGGTAGGGCAACCGGTCACCATTGACGTCGACGCCTACGGAAAAAGCTACAAGGGAAAGGTCCAGAGCATTGCCGGAGCGAGCGGTGCGCGCTTCAGCCTGCTGCCCCCTGAAAACGCCACCGGCAACTATGTGAAAGTGGTCCAGCGGATTCCCGTGAAGATCGTGCTCGATTCCGGGCAGAACAACGACCACCTATTGCGTCCTGGGATGTCGGTAACACCCAAAGTCGAGATTCGGGAATGAGCGCCGGCGCTGCCACGATGGACCAGGCGGATGCCTGGCGTCCTTCGGTCAACCCGTGGATCATCGCGCTTGCGGTCACGCTGGCAACGTTCATGGAAGTGCTTGACACTTCCATCGCAAACGTCGCGCTGCCGCACATCGCAGGCAGCCTTTCGGCCGGGCAGGACGAAAGCACCTGGGTCCTGACTTCTTATCTGGTCTCCAACGCTATTGTTCTTCCCCTGAGCGGCTGGCTTTCGTCGATCATCGGCCGCAAAAATTTTTACATGGGCTGCGTGGCCTTGTTCACGATCAGCTCTTTTCTGTGCGGTCTGGCTCCAAATCTAACGGTGCTGATTATCTGCCGGGTGTTGCAGGGAGCCGGCGGCGGCGGATTGCAACCGAGCGAGCAGGCGATTCTGGCTGACACATTCCCTCCCGCAAAACGCGGGATGGCGTTTGCTGTTTATGGAATGGCAGTGGTTACGGCGCCGGCAATCGGTCCGACCCTGGGCGGGTGGATTACGGACAATTTCACCTGGCGCTGGATTTTCTTCATCAATATTCCGGTCGGAATCCTCTCCATTCTGTTGACCTCTCGGCTCATTCAGGATCCGCCCTATTTCCGGCGCCGCAAACTGAGCGAAACGCATATCGACTATGTTGGCCTTGGTTTCGTCGCGGTGGGGCTTGGGGCGTTGCAGGTTGTTCTGGATAAGGGGCAGAGGGAAGATTGGTTTGAATCGCACATGATCGTGACCCTGTCGCTGATCAGCGCCGCAGCCCTGATCTTTGTGATTATCTGGGAGTGGCGGCACAAAGATCCGATTATCGATCTTCATTTGTTCCGCGACCGGACCTTTGGCATCTCGAATCTGCTGATGTTTATGCTGGGATTTGCCCTGCTGGGCAGCACCCTGCTGCTGCCATTGTTCTCGCAAACGCTCCTCGGCTACACCGCGGAAGAGGCCGGGCTGGCGCTCATGCCGGGCGGCTTCACCATCATTCTGTTACTGCCATTGGTCGGATACCTGCTTTCGCGCTATACACCACGATGGCTCCTGCTGGTTGGGCTGGTTGTTCTCTCCTATTCCCTGTTTCATATGACGGGATTCGACCTGACGGTGGATTTTAAGCATGTGGCAATGGCGCGCATGATCCAGGCAGCGGGCATGGCTTTCCTGTTCGTCCCGATCAACACGGCAGCCTATGCCTTTCTGCCGCGAGAGAAGAACAATGCCGCCTCCGGCTTGATGAATCTGGCGCGCAACATTGGCGGCAGTGTGGGGATTTCCGTGGTAACCACCATGCTGGACCGGCGTGCGCAATTGCATCTGACCAACTTGTCCAGCAATTTGAGTAGCGGCAATCCTGCGCTGCAAGCGCGAATCAAGGCTTTAGGCTCGATGTTTCAGGCACATGGGGGCGGACCTCCCGGCTCTTCGGCGGGGCCTTGGGCGGTAATTCAGGCGATGGTTGGTCGGCAGGCCACGATGCTGGCATATATGGATTGTTTCTATTTCCTCGGCTGGGCCATCCTGCTGATGGTCCCGATGGTTTTCCTGATCAAAAAGTCCAAACCCGGCGGCGGAATGGCGGTACACTAAAACCGCCATGTTCCGTCTGATCAGCCTCGAACGCGAGTTCGGTTGCGGCGGCGGACCTATTGCAGCCCAGATCGCCGAACGCCTCGGCTGGAAACTTTGGGACAAAAGCCTTACCGAAGAGATTGCCCGCATCGCCAATGTTGACCCTTCCGCGGTGAAGCGCTGTGACGAGCGCATGGACAGCCGGTTGCACCGCCTTTCCAAGGCGTTCTGGCGGGGAAGCTACGAGCGCGGCACCCAGCTCGGGCACCAAATTTTCGACACCGACCGCATGATGGCAATGATGCAGGAAATCATGGACCGCATCGGCCGTGAAGGCAACTCGGTGGTAGTGGGCCGGGGTGCGCCCTATTTCCTGCGCGAGAACCCGGATACGTTTCACGTATTTCTCTATGCGCCGCGGGCAGAGAAGATCCGCAGGATGATCGCCGGTGGTTATTCAGCGAGCGATGCCGAAGAACTGGTCGATTCCGTCGACCATGAACGCATCGCGTATGTAAAGCATTACTTCGATGCCGATTGGCCCACGCGATCTCTCTACCATGTGATGCTTAATACCGCGGTCGGCGACGAGCCGGTTATCGAGACTGTTCTCGAAACCATGCGCCGGGTTCAACGCAGCCCCAAGGCCACAGATTACGAACCTGCCAGCGTGCAGGCTTTGCGTCCGTAAACTCTTACTTGTTTTTTGGGGATGGAACCGCAGGGATGACCGGGCGTTGCGGTGCCGGGCAGCAACTCTCCTCACACAAGTCCTGTCGTGGGCCAAGCGATCCGAGCGCCCGTCTCTCGGCACCCTCCGTTCGCTCCAGGATTAACTCCCGAATCATAGCGATGAAGCTGGGATGGATGCCGACGGTCTTGGCTCGCGCCATCGTCAATCCGACCGACTTGCAGAGATCCCTTGCTTCGACATCGAGATCGTAGAGCACCTCCATGTGGTCGGAGAGGAAGCCGATCGGAGCGATGACAACTGCGTTCGCGAGGTGCTTTTCTTTCACTCTTCGTAAATGATCGAGGATGTCCGGTTCAAGCCACGGCTGCCCTGGGGCTCCGCTGCGGCTTTGATAGACGAGCGCATCGTTGGCGATTCCAATGCGACGCGAGACGAGCCGACGTACTTCCTCCAACTGCGTTACGTAATCGGAAGTCCCGGCCATCGAGATGGGAATGCTGTGCGCCGTGTAAACAACCTGGGTGTCTGCCCTGGAATTGACAGGAATCTCCTTAAGGGCTGCTTGCAATTGATCTTCGACTGCCTCGATGAATCCAGGATGGTTGAAAAATACGCGGAGCTTGTGGATTGGTGCTGCTCCTTCGCCAACTTCGGCCTGCGCGCGGGCGATGTCTTCGCGATATTGGCGGCATCCGGAGTAGGAACTGTAGGCCGAGGTCACGAAGGCGAGCGCGTGACGGACGCCGTCTTGCCGCATGTGACGTATGGCTTCGGGCAGCAGCGGGTGCCAGTTGCGGTTGCCCCAATAGACGGGAAGTTTCGGGCCGTGCTGTGCCAGTTCTTTTTCCAGAGCCGTAATCAGATCGCGCGTTTGCTGGTTGATCGGGCTCTTGCCGTCGAAATGATAGTAGTGCTCGGCGACGGAAAGCATGCGCTCGCGGGGGACATTCCTCCCGCGGAGAACATTTTCGAGGAAGGGAACTACCTCTTCGCGGGTCTCGGGCCCACCGAAGGAAACGATCAGGATTGCGTCGTAGTTCATCGTTTAGCGGAGCTTTCCTCGGGCGAGTTCGGGCGAGAGTCCGACTTCGATTCCGACTTCAATGATGTGGAGCAGGGAGGGGAACCTGGTGCGCCCGGAGAGATTCGAACTCCCGACCTGTTGCTCCGGAGGCAACCGCTCTATCCAGCTGAGCTACGGGCGCACTGCTTGTATCAGTCTACATGTGAGCGGAATGCGCAGCAATGTGCGCGAGTCCCCACTCAAGCCAAGGGATGGCTTGAGTGGGCCACGGTCGAGAGTTGGATGGAAAGTTCTTACCAGCGGTCGCGGCGGCCGCCGCCACCTCCTCGGCCACCACGGTCGCCGCGATCGCGGAATCCGCCTCCGCCGCCTCCGCCACCACTCGGACGGTCTGTCTTGGGACGAGCTTCGTTCACGTTGATGGTGCGTCCGCCCACTTGCGAACCATTCAGTCCGGCGATTGCCTTGTCGCCGTCTTCATTGTTGGTCATTTCTACGAACCCGAATCCGCGCGAGCGCCCGGTATCGCGGTCGGTCATGATGCTTACGCGATCGACTGATCCGTAAGCCTCGAACACCTGGCGCAACTCCTCTTCGCCCGTATTGAAGCTGAGATTCCCCACGAAAATATTCTTCACGCGTTTGCCCCTTTTGCATTGAGCTGTCGGAAGTGCGAGCTCAATTCGGCGGACTTGGCAGGGTCGGGGGGCCGTTCCTGAAAATCGAAACCGGAGCTGGCGAACAGTCAAATGCGCGCGGAGTATAGCAGGTTGGTTTTGCAAGATTGTCAATATCTGGTGACAATTCGCTACTCGACTACCAGGACTAGCACTCGTCGACTCGCCAGTAGCCCTCGCGATGGAAGCCCATCTGGAGCAGGCGGTTCTTGGGGTCATGGCGCTTAGCGCACTTGGGGCAGATGAGATAGCGGCTCCAGGCAGTGCCCTGTCGGTCATAGTTTTCGGCGACCGCAAAGGTGGTGCCGCAGCTGCATGGCACGAGGAACATGCGAATTGTTTTGTCTTTCCCGGACTCCGCGGGCTGGCGCGAGCGCTTCACGCTTCCTCTTCCACTACGGCGAGTTGATGTTTCTTGCGCCGGTTGGCCTGGAGCATTTTCTTCCGGAGACGCAGGGATTTCGGCGTAACTTCCACCCACTCGTCGTCGGCGATGAACTCGATCGCCTGTTCCAGATTCAAGGGCTTGAATGGCACTAACCGGATGGCTTCGTCGGCGGTTGAAGACCGCATGTTGGTGAGTTTCTTTTCGCGAACCGCATTCACGTCGAGGTCGTTATCCTTCGCATTTTCTCCGACGATCATGCCTTCGTAGAGATCGACTCCCGGGCCGACGAAAAGTTCGCCGCGCTCCTGCAATCCCCACAATGCGTAAGCGGTAGTAACGCCGGCACGGTCGGCGATGAGCGCGCCGGTGAGCCGGTGCGGGATTTCTCCCTGCCATTCCGTATAGCCCTCGAAGAGAGCGTTCATGACAATCGTTCCGCGGGTGTCGGTAAGCAACTGGCCGCGGAGCCCGATCAGTCCGCGGCTGGGAACGCGGAATTCGATGCGAACGCGGCCATAGCCGTGGTTGTGCATGTTGGTGACTTCACCCTTGCGGGAGCCGAGCTGCTCCATGACCACGCCGACGAAATCTTCCGGAACGTCGATGGTCAGGTGCTCGACGGGTTCCATCAGCTTGCCGGTGTTGTTGTCTCGTTTGGTAACAATTTCCGGCTTGCCAACCATCAGTTCATAGCCTTCGCGGCGCATCATCTCAATCAGGATCGAGAGTTGAAGTTCCCCGCGGCCCAGGACTTTGAACGAATCTGTCGAGCCGGTGTCTTCGACGCGGAGAGATACATTGGTCAGCAATTCTTTTTCGAGGCGCTCGCGCAGATTGCGCGAAGTGACGTATTGGCCCTCTTTACCTGCGAAAGGCGAGGTGTTGATGGTGAACACCATCGCGATTGTTGGTTCATCGATAGCAATGTGCGGCAGCGGGACGGGGTTCTCAGCTTCGGTGATGGTTTCGCCGATGGTGATCCCTTCGACCCCGGCCACGGCGACGATGTCGCCGAGTTCGGTTTCGGTGATGTCGGTGCGCTTTAATCCTGCGAACGAGAAGAGTTTTGTGATCTTCGTTTTGTGGAACGTGCCATCGAGCTTGGCAATGGAAACCTCTTCACCGGTGAACATCTTGCCATTGAAGACGCGCGCGATGGCGAGGCGTCCGAGATAGTCGCTGTAGTCGAGATTGGCGACGAGAATTTGCAGCGGACCGGCCGCATCGCCCTGCGGCACAGGAATGGTCTTCAAAATTGCATCGAACAATGGCCGCAGGTCTTCGCCTCCACCTTTCATATCGGTGGTGGCCGTGCCGATTTTGGCATTTGTGTAAAGAACCGGGAAATCGATCTGGTCTTCTTTCGCGTCAAGATCGATGAACAGATCGTAGATTTCGTTGAGCACTTCCTGCGGACGGGCGTCAGCGCGGTCGATCTTGTTGATGACTACAATTGGCGGCAACTTGGCTTCGAGCGCCTTGCTGAGAACGTAGCGCGTTTGCGGCAGCGGGCCTTCGCTAGCGTCGACAAGCAGCATGACGCCGTCAACCATCTTTAAAGCGCGCTCGACTTCTCCGCCAAAGTCGCTATGGCCCGGCGTGTCGACGATGTTGATCTTTACATCGTGATAGAAAATCGCCGTGTTCTTGGCGAGAATCGTGATGCCGCGCTCGCGCTCGAGCTCGTTGGAATCCATGACACGCTCGATATGATGCTCGTTGGCGCGAAACGTGCCGCTCTGCTGAAGCATGGCATCGACCAGCGTGGTCTTGCCGTGGTCCACGTGCGCGATGATGGCGATGTTGCGAATGCCGGAAGACAAGAATTGTTTCTCCAGGAAGCTACTAACACTTTACATGATCGGAGGAATTCTGAAGGATTGCCGCCATGCTTTATTCCGGAATGGACTGGATCCTGTAAAGACTGAATTTGGAGTTCCGATACTTGACGTCGAGGTTAGCCGAGTATTTCGAGGCAAAGCGGCGAAGAAAGCCGCCATCCGTATCGAATGCCGTAGTGGTGATCAGGTACGAAGCGTGGATTTGCTGCAACCACTGCCACAATTCTTGGTCGGTGCCAAGATAGTTGTAGGTGGCGGCCGAGCGGTCCGTGTAGAGCGCCAAGGCACGCGGGCGGTAGTAAATGAAAATATCCTCGGGTCTGGTTTGATTTCGGAGCGCGTTGCAAAGCTGGCTGAATTCGGGAAGCCCGGTATTTTCTTGAATCGGACTAAAATCCATTCTGCGATATGCCTCAACGTTGGGAATCGCGAGGGCGAGCAGAAACGTGCAAATGGCGAAAAGAGTGTGCTGCGGGAGCCAGGTTGCCGACAGCCGGCGGAAGCCAGCTGAAGCAAGAAAAACCATCCACGGAAGGAACGGAAAAGCCAGACGGCTGCCGCCCGAGAATGGCCACAGAAGAATGACGGCGGCGTAGGGGAGCAGAAATGCCTCGACAATGGTAAGTTGCCGGTTGCGTCGAAAATTGAGTCCCATGAGAGTGAGAGTAAGCACGGGGAGAAGAACTAAAAATGAGAAGAGGCCATGAACCGATCCGACCCAGAAACCTGCAAGAGCGCGCGAGTATTCCCATGCGTTGCGCGAGAGACTATGCCATGAAACGAATCCCCCCTGTTCCAGATAACTGCCGGCGACGAAGCCGGTAATCCACCTCTGGAGCAAAGCGAGAGCCCCGCACACCGCCAGAGCAACACCGGTCACAAACCTGATCTTTCGACAACGGGCAAGGTCATACAGAACCAGGCCCAGCGGCAGCGCAATACCGGCAGAGCGCGTGCCCATAGCCAGATAAAGGGTCACTCCGATCGATAACGACCACGGCCACCATTTTCCATGAGCGGGGATGGAATCCACGATCAGGGCGGCCAGATAGAAAAAGAAGAGGAACGGCAAGTCGGAAAGAACATTTTCCTTGAAGCTGACGAAAACCGGACTCAGCCCAAGTATCGCGACAAGGGCCAGCGAGTATTCGGTACCCAGGTCCCTGCGCCAAAGAGCGAAAACTATCAGCAGCGTGAGCACGAAAAAGGTGATCTGCTCGAGTTTCATGGGCATGACATTCGCCCCGAAGCGCCCGTACAAAGGGGCCAACATCAGCGGAAATACCGGCGGGTAGGTTCGCGGACCATAAGCTGGAACCCTCGGGTTATAGATGTAACCGGTCTCTGCGTAGGGTTGATGTTCCACGATATTTTTCGCGTGGTGAATATACATCGCAAAATCGTCGCCCCACATGTGGCCCGTGCGAAGCGTCGCGCATTGAAAAACGAAGATCGCGAAAAGCAAGCAAAGGAAATACAGATTGGCGCGTGTGATCGAGGACATGGAAGTTGCCTGCGCGGCGATTGGCTGGATTTTCATGAGAATCCATGCTACGTATCCCCAGCTCTAAGGAAGACGGGAGGGAGCAATTTTTTCGGAGGTCGGTTTCATTTTGGAACTGCTGAACAAACCCGCGAGCTAGACGTGTTCGGGGCGGGTGAGTCTCAATGCGCGTGGTTATTGTTCCGGCGTTTCCAGCAGCCCAGTCGCCGATTCAGTGCTTTGACGTCCCTGCAGGCGATACCAGAAGACGATGGTCACGAGTGAAAACAAAAAGATGATGGTCGACACCGCGTTGATTTCCGGCGTGATACCGCGGCGCAGGCGTCCCCAGATTTCGAGCGGGAGCGTGTTGTCGCGGCCGATGAGGAAGAAACTGACGGCGATTTCGTCCATGGAGAGAGTGAAGATCAGCAGGGCCGCGCCGATGATCGAGAGCTTCAGGTTGGGAAGAGTAATGCGCCAGAATGTCTGCGAGTAATTCGCGCCGAGATCGAGGGAGGCCTCTTCCTGGGCGCGGTCGAGCTTTTGCAGTCCCGCGAAGACTTCGGTGGTGGCGACCGAAATCAGCGCTGTTCCGTGGCCGAGAATGATGGTGAGCAGGCTGAGTTTGGTGTTCGTCAGATTGAACAGCATGAGCAGCGACAGGCCCGTGATAATTCCAGGAAGGATCAGGGGGAGCAGCACTAATCTTCGAAACAACGCTTTGCCGGGGAAGTTCGCGCGGTCTAAGGCAAGCGCTGCGGGGATTCCGAATGCTAGGGCGATCAGCATAGCGGCGAAGGCAACTTGCAGGCTGTTCAAGACTGAATCCCAGATGGGGCCGTCATCGAAGAGCGTGCGGTACCAGTCGAGCGTGAGGTTGTGTGGAGGGAATCCGCCGACGCCCTGGCCATTGAACGAGTAGAGGATGAGCACCGTAATGGGCAGATAGAGAAAAGCGAAGACTGCGGCAGCGTGAAGCAATAGCCAGCGCGAACCCGACGTGTCGCGGAGGGCTGTGCTCATGAGAAGCTCCATTTCTTTTCCGCGCGCTCGGAAAGAAAGAGAAGACTGACAACCACCAGCAACATTCCCACCGAAATCGCCGCGCCGAGCGGCCAGTTGTAGGCTGCGCCAAACAGGCTGACTACGATATTCGAAATCATGATGCCGCTTGGGCCGCCGAGCAGCAGAGGAGAAAGAAAGTCTCCGAGGCTCAGGACAAAAGCGAATGTCGCTCCTGCCACCACCCCGGGAATTGAGAGCGGAAAGATAACCGTCCAAAATGTTTGCGCGGGCGTTGCTCCCAGATCATGAGATGCCTCGACCAGATTGCGCGGGATGTGTTCAAGCGCCGCGAAGATGGGAAGGATGGTGAACGGCGTGTAGATGTGCGTGAGCGTGAGCACGACAGCGAATGGGCTGTAGAGGAGGAAGTCGAGTGGATGGCGCGTCAGGTGCGCATATTGCAGAAGCGTGTTCAGCACGCCGTCGGAGCCCAGGATCGTCTTCCACGCATAGGCGCGCACGAGATAACTGACCCAGAGGGGAATAATCACCATCTGGTACAGAAGGTCTTTTCGCTTGCCGGCGTAGAACGAGAGGAAGTAGGCGAGGGGATAGCCGAGGAGCAGAGAAAAAAGCGTCACACGGGCTGCGATCCACATGGAGCGAAGCAGCGTTTGCCAATACACCGGCTTCTCGATCAATTCCCTATAGTTATCGAAGTTCCACGAATGAACGATTATTCCTGAAGGCGACACCGACCAGAAGCTGTAGCAGAACATGAGCAGATATGGGACGAGCAGAAACACCGTTACCCAGAGCAGGGGCGGTAGGGTCACGATTGTTCTGTAGGCGCGCGAGAACATTAGGTTCTTTCTGGCGATTCGCGAACAGGGACGGCATCCACCGGGGAGAATTCGAGTGCGATGTCTTTCTGCGCGCCAATCTGGCTGGCGGTTCTGACCACAAGCGTGAGTCCGCCCTCGCAATCGACGCGGATCAACTCCGTGGCACCGTGAAAGGCCTGATGCGAGACTTTTCCGTTTACATAAACGCTTTCGGCTGGGGCCGCGGAATGGGCGAGCCGAATCCGTTCCGGGCGGAGAGAGAAAAGCGCGGGACCATCCGGCAGTGAAGCCGGCCACGACAATATTCCGCATTGAAAACTGCCATTTTGCACTTCTCCACCCAACAGATTCGTGTGCCCAATGAACTGGGCGGCATAGGCGGTGGCTGGCCGGTTGTAGATCTCGCGCGGGCTGGCCACTTGCTCCAGTTCTCCCGATCGCAGCAGGGCAATGCGATCCGACATCACCATCGCTTCTTCCTGATCGTGGGTCACGAAAACAAAGGCGATGCCGACTTCGCGCTGTAGGGATTTCAATTCGACCTGCATCTGACGGCGGAGGTTGGCGTCGAGAGCGGAGAGCGGCTCGTCCAGCAGGAGCAACTGCGGCCGATTCACCAGCGCGCGTGCGAGTGCGATCCGCTGCGCCTGTCCGCCGCTGATCTGCGATGGCCTTTTCTGTGAGTGAGCCGACATCTTTACCTTGTCGAGCACTTCGCCCACGCGCTGTTTGATCTCAGCCCCAGGGCGCCTGGCTACCCGCAGGCCATAGGCGACGTTTTGTTCTACGGTGAGGTGAGGAAACAGTGCGTAATGTTGAAAAACGGTGTTCACTCGCCGGCGGTAGGGAGGCTGATAGTCGAGGCGTTCGCCGCCCATCCAGATTTCGCCCGAGGTTGCGGTCTCGAAGCCGGCGATGATGCGCAGCAGCGTTGTTTTACCCGATCCGCTTTCGCCGAGGATCGTAAGGAATTCTCCCTCGGCAACATCCAACGAGATATCTCGCAATACCGCGTTGGGCCCGAAGGTCTTGGCTACATTTTGAATCTTGAGCAGGGTTGGTTTGGATGAAGCATCCGCCTCGATGGGTGGCGGCGTCGCCGAGTTTTCCAGAATCGCCATGGGGCTCACTGCGCGGCTTTCACTTCGTTCCAGATTTCGGTGTATTTCGCGCGCCGGGGAACGTTTTGCCAGAAATAGAGCCGTTTCTGGTAGTTGTCCACGTCATCCAGATGCAAGCTCGTCACTTCTTCGGGCGTCATGAACTGAGCCGCTTGCGGATTGGCTGGAACGTAGTGTGTCTTGTCGGCGACTAGCTTCTGGGTCTTCGCCTCGATCATGTATTCCAGGAATTTTCGCGCAAGTTCTTTGTTCTCGCTGCCGGCGGTGATCATGAGGTGGTCGATCCAGCCGGTCGTATTTTCTTTTGGGATGGTTTCTCCGGCAGGGAAGCCTGCTTTTTTCAGGTCCGCCGTGTTCAGGGGCCAGCCCATAGCGATGGCGATCTCGTGGCTCTCGAAAAGATTGGTTAACTCACCGCCGGTCGCCCACATCTTTCGAACGTTCGGTTTCAGTTCGAGCAATTTTTTCTTTACCGCGTCCAGTTCGGCATCGGTGAGATTGTAGAGATGTGATGGATCAGGCTGGTCGTAGCCGAGCACTTGGGCAGCCATGTAAACAGTAGAGAGATCGTCCCAGACAGAAACTTTGCCTTTGTATTTCGGGTCCCAGAAAATCGTCCAGGAATCTGGCGGCTGTTTGAACACCGTTGTGTCATAGATGATCGGATCGGGTCCCCACATGAAGGGCACGCCATAGACCTGGCCGTTGGCACGCACCAGAGGCAGGGAAGTGAGCTGCGGCGACAACTGGCTGTAGCTCGGTAGGTTGCTCAAGTCTAAAGGAGCGGCCAGGCCAGACGTCGCGATGGATGTGGCCACGTCGCTGGAGGGTGAAATCACATCGTAGTTGCCGGAACTGCCGCCGCGAAGCTTGGCAACCAATTCGTCACTCGATCCCATGTAGGAAGCCGAAACTTTGCAGTGGTTTTCGTCCTCGAAGGCCTTCACGAATGAGGGATCGGCATAACCCTCCCACACGAGAAGGTTGAGAGCCGGAGTTTTCTTTGAACACGATCCGACGAACAGAGCGGCTGCGGCCAACGGCAACAATCGGGCTAAACGTTGCCAGTTCATGGTTCCTCCAGACTCATTACGCATTCGACCTAGAACGTCGGGGGCGTGTTGACCCACAAGACCAGAGTCTCCTTGCGGCCTGGATTCTTCCAGCGGTGCGGGGTCGCGCTTTCGAAATAAAAGCTGTCTCCGGGCTTCAATCGGTATTTCTCGCCCTCCACGCTGATTTCAAGATCGCCGCGGAGGATATAAATGAACTCTTCGCCTTCGTGAGTATAAGAATCGCCGCTGCCCGCTTCTGGGGCGATCCGAAACAGGTGGGGCTCCATTACGGTATTGCCCCAGGCAAGCAGTTCCATACGAACGCCCTCCCCAGCTTCGAGCACCTTCCGTTCGGCAGGACGGACCTGGCGGCTGTCACTTCCGTTGGCGCCGAAGAAATCGAGAATATTTGTCTTGTAGAAGCGGGCCAGCTTGCGCAGAGTGCCCACCGAACCGCTCATCTGGGAGCGCTCGAGCGCGCTGAGAAAGCCGACAGAAATACCGACCGCCGATGCCACCTGAGAAAGGGAAAGCTTCCGCCGGGCGCGCAACTTTCTCAAGTGGGCCCCGATTGCGCTGGCGTTTCCGTCTTTGGAGGCGCGGACTTTGCCTTCACGCTTGAGCAATTGCACGATCGCGGCAGCATTCAAGCCACGCACCTTGCGCAGGAAACGAGCGCGCTTCAGCAAGTTCACGTCTTCGGCGGTATAGAGCCGGTACTTGCTTTGGGTACGTTGGGGCCGCGTCAGTCCCAGGCTTTCCCAGGACCGGATCACTGAGGGCGACACGCCCACCTTTCGCGCCACGTCTCCAATCTTCAATAAAGGTTCAGCCATCCGGGCCCGCTTCGGTCAGCTTTCGCGATCGGCAATAGAAAATTTCAATGGGAAGGAAGCGTTTTTTTGTCCTTGACAGTCTCCGCCCCCGTTCTCTAACCTTGCGGGATTATAGCAAGGTTGTGTCTGGTTACAAGGCGTTGCTTTCAAACAAAAAGTTGAACTCTCCCGGATGTCTGGAGGCACCATGCTGTCACTGCGAGCCCGCTGGTCCGTAGTTTGCATTGCCGTTGCCACTAGCCTTCTTCTTCCCGCTCTGCTCCTCGGTCAAGGAACCGCTGGCCGCGTGCTGGGAAAAGTGTCTGACCAGAGCGGAGCGATTCTTCCCGGCGTGACGGTTACGCTGGTGAACGAAGCGACCAGCGTGAGTCGCGACATGACAACCAGTGACAGCGGCGACTACGACTTTGTGGAAGTTCCGGTCGGCACTTACCGGCTTGAATTCGATCTGAAGGGCTTCAAGAAGAATGTCCGCCACGGGGTGACTCTCGACATCAATCAGGTCATCACGCTCAACATGACGATGCAGATCGGCGCCAGCCAGGAAGTCGTTGATGTAACTTCGGAAGCGCCGCTGGTTGAGACGACGAGCACACAACTGGGAGCCGTGGTAGGAGAACGCGCCGTAAGTGAATTGCCTTTGAATTCCCGTGACACCTATCAGCTTCTACAGTTGCAGCCGGGTGTGATGTCTACCGTCGGTTCGAGCAACTCGATTGTGTATGGCAGCAATAACTCTGGCGCCGTTTCTGTAAATGGCGGACGCGGGCGTTCCAACAATTTCAGCGTCAACGGCGGCGATGCGAACGATCAGTTTGTGAACCTGCCAACCGTGCAGCCGTCGCCCGACAGCATTGCGGAGTTTCGTGTTTTGACGAACACATTCGACGCGGAATACGGCCGCAACTCCGGCTCGGTCGTGAACGTAGTTACGAAGTCGGGCACAAACCAGTTTCATGGCAACCTGTATGAATTCTTCCGGAACAAGGCTCTGAACGCGAACGCTTATTGCCTGTCTGCCGATGGATGTCCCAAGCCGCAGTTCAACCAGAACCAGTTTGGCGGAACGATCGGCGGCCCCATCGTCAAAGACCACGCATTCTTCTTCGCTTCCTACGAGGGGCGCCGGATTCGGCAGGGCATTCAATCGCCGGCGGTGAGCGTACCGACGTCGGCAGAGCGGCCTAGCGATACGAACGTAGTGACTACCGGCAGTGGCCCGATTATTGTTTCCGATCTCTCGGAGGGAGGAGCGGCGTCTCCTTTTGGCGGTGTTTTGACGAATTCGTTTGCTCTGACCCAACGTCCGGGATGTCAAACGGCCGTAACTGCACTGGGCGGTGCGACGGTACAAGATGGTGCCAATTACTCGGATATTTTTCCCAACAATCAGATTCCGCTGGCTTGCATGGATGCAACGGCCGTCGACCTGCTGCAACTTGTACCTCAGTCGGCGAACGGTGGAACGCTGGTTACGGTTCCGGTGCAGCCGGAGCGCGGCGATCAATTCACTGTGAAGTTTGACCAGAAGCTTACCAACAGCCAGAACCTGAGCATCTACTATTACTTCGACGATCACAGCCTGACTTCGCCATTTGCGCAGTTTGAGGCTGCTGGCGCAAACGTGCCCGGGTTTGCTTCGCTTACCGCAGAACGCTTCCAGCAGTGGAATATCAGCCACACCTGGACGATCAACAACAGCACGGTCAATGAATTCCGCTTTAACTACAACCGCGAAGCTCAGCGGACCTTCCAGCATCCTCAACGCACTTCTCTCGTGCAGGACTCATGCCCGGCAGCGCCGTCGTGGCTCACCGATACGCTCGGCACGGTCCCATGCTTCTCCGACGGAACGCCCGGGAATGCGACGGGAATTCATCCTGGACTTGGGCCGAACCGCGAAGGCTTGCCCTTCATTCAGTTGAGCGGCGGATTCGTTATCGGCAACAACAGCGAAGGCGAACTGCCGCAAGTCGGCAACTCGTTCCAGTGGTCTGACAGCATCAGCAAGGTGATTGGCACCCACTCGCTTAAGTTCGGTGGCGATGTTCGACGCCAGCGTTTCGATCAGACGTTGTATTTCAACGTCAGCGGCGAATTCTTTGTCGACGGTAGCTCCGCCAACACCGTCGGACAGGACCAGAATTTCGCTGATCCTTATCTGGCGGATTACCTTCTCGGATTCCCCGGTTCTTATGGTCAAGGATCGGCGCAGGTGGAAAATGTGCGCAGCACGGCGCTTTATCTGTTCGCACAGGACAGTTGGAAGCTGAAGCCGAACCTTACTCTGAACTACGGCCTGCGGTGGGAACTTACCACACCGATCACAGATATCAGCCAGCATGTGCAGACGTTCAGGCCCGGTCAAAATTCCAAGATCTATCCTTGCCAGTTGAATGCGGACAGCATCGCGACATTTCAGGGACTCGGCGTGGCCAATCCCGATTGCGACAATACGGGTACAACTCCTACCGGGTTGCTTGTGCCCGGCGATCCCGGAATACCTCCGGGCTTGACCCAGACTTACTACAAGGCGTTTGCGCCGCGAATCGGAATTGCATGGAGTCCTGGAACTTCGGGGAAAACCAGCGTCCGCGCCGGATGGGGACTCTTCTACAACCCGATCGAGCAACTCGTGCTGGAACAGTTCAGTGCGGAGCCTCCGTTCGGGGGCAGCAGCTTCCCGGTGGGTACTTTGTTCAACACGCCGTTCGAAGATCAAAGCGGGACATTCTCTTATCCCAACCCGTTTAACGGCATTTTGAATCCGCCGCGCGGGCAGCCAGTGGATTGGTCTACGTTCCGGCCGATTCTGTTGTTCGGACAGTTCCAACCGCACATGCGCTCCCAGTATTCCGCGCAATATAACCTGACGATCCAGCACCAACTGACGAATAATATGGAGCTCATGGTTGGTTATGTGGGATCGCAGGGGCATCGTTTGCTGGCGACGCATGATCTGAATTACGGGAACCCGCAAACCTGCATTGATCTTCACAACATCGCCACAGCAACCGGGAATTCAAATATTGACTGCGGCCCGTACTATGCCGACAGCTCGTTTTATCTGAATCCAGGGGACATTCCGGCGGGCATGAGTCTGACCCTCCCGTACGGTTCACAAACGGTTGTGAATGGGCCGAACACGACCCCGATCAGCCTTGTCGGGCTGAGAAAGTATTCGTCACCCAATTGCGATCCCACCACAGGCACCGGTTGCCCGCCGGACGGAATCCCAGTCTTCAGCAGCATCTTCGCGCAGGACACGATCGCGAATTCCGCCTACAACTCGCTGCAAGCCTCCCTCAAAAGGCGGTTTTCCCACGGACTTCAGCTCGATGTCGCATACACGTTCAGCAAGTCGTTCGATCAGGCCTCAAGCTTTGAGGGCATTCTGAATCCGATCGATCCGAGCATCAGCCGGTCGCTTTCGAGCTTCGATGCGCGGCACCGCATCGTCGTGAACTACTACTGGGAACTGCCGATACGGAAGTACGACGGAGCCAAAGGGCAGGTCCTGAATGGCTGGGCGCTATCAGGAATCACTTCGTTTCAGACGGGATTCCCGATCCGCATTTCATCGTTGGCTGACAACGAATTGATGTACAGCTTCGATTTCGAGTTGCCGGGGGAACCGCAACAGCTTGCTCCCCTGCATAAGATGAAGCCCCAGTCGAATGGCAACTACTTCTTCGATCCGAACAGTTTTACGGAAAACGCGACGGACGATAGCCAGCCGCCTTGCTCTGCGAGCGCGCCTGTATTTAACTGCTACGACCCGGCACTGTTTGGAACGCTGGGCAATACGAAGCGTACTCTCTGCTGCGGTCCAAACATCAGCAACACGGATTTTGCGATCATGAAGACGTTCGGGATCTCGGAAAACAAGCGTGTCGATTTCCGCGCTGAATTCTTTAACATCTTCAATCACACGCAGTTCTATAACCCCGACGGCAGCACTTCGGACGGATCGCAGTTCGGCCAGGTGACGCAGGTGAAAGATCCGCGGTTGATGCAGTTTGCGTTGAAGTTTTTCTTTTAGAATCAAAGCTGAATCGCAGCAACCCGGGCGGCTCTCGTCGCCCGGCATTCTAATGGCCCGACCAAGGAGTCGCGGCCTGAGCTTCCTCGGAGACCTCGATGTACGCCGATCTACAGAAAGAACTCACTACGTTTGAGCGCCGGACGCCAAAATCCAACGAGGCGCACCAGAAGAATCTCAAACGAATTCCGCTCGGCGTGGCCAGCAACTACCGCGCGTATGATCCGTGGCCGATTTTTGTGAAAGAAGCCAGCGGCAGCAAGTTCCGCGATCTCGATGGCAACGAATATATCGATCACAACCTGACATTCGGAGCGCTGATGGCGGGCCACTGCCATCCGGCGGTGATGAAGGCGGTCGAGAAACGGCTTTCGACTGGAACCATGTTCGGTATGCCGCATGACATGGAATGGGAACTGGCGGAAGAAATCTGCAACCGCTTTCCCGTGGAGATGTGCCGCTTCGGCAACAGCGGTACGGAAGCGACGATGCATGCCGTTCGTCTGGCCCGTGCCGCGACCGGACGGGACAAGATCGTGAAGTTTGAAGGCGCGTATCACGGCCTTCACGACAGCGCTCTGGTCAGCGTGAAACCCCATGCACCCGACTATGGCGATGTGAACGCTCCGACTTCGGTTCCCGGAGGGCTGGGCGTTCCAAAGGCATCGCTGGATAACGTTAAGATTGCCACATTCAACGATCTGGCTTCGGTTGAGCGAAGGTTCAAAGAGAATCCCGGCCAGATCGCGGCGATCATTCTTGAGCCGATCCTGATGAACGTTGGCCTGTGCATTCCGCAGCCGGGCTTCCTGAAAGGTTTGCGCGAGATTTGCGACAAGAACGGCGCACTGCTCATCTTTGATGAAGTCAAGACCGGAGCGAAACTTGGCTGGGGCGGGGCGAGCGAATATTTCGGCGTGGCTCCCGACGTGATCTGTCTCGCGAAATCGATTGGCGGCGGGTTACCGCTGGCGGCTTTTGGCGCGCACAAATCTGTGATGGACCTGATCTCGCAGCACAAGGTCTTTCACGGGGGAACATACAATACGAATCCAGTCTCGATGGCGGCGGGCCTGGCGACGTTCCGCGAAGTGCTCACGCGGGATAACTACGCGCACGTCGGCAAACTCAGCAAGAAGCTGGTTGATGGATATCGCAAGATCATCGCCAAGGTGGACTTGCAGGCGTACATCGCGGAAGCCGGCGCGAATGGAGCGCTCATGCTGTATCCGAAAGAGATTCGCGGCTACCGCGATTGGGAGGCAATCGACATCGACCTTTGGCGTCACTACTGGTTCGGCATGGTGAATCGTGGGGTGATGGCCCAGCCCTACTGGTGGGACGAACAGTGGACGATCTCGGTGCAGCATACGGAGGCGGACATCGATAAACACATCGCCGCGTTCGACGACATTGCTGCATCGCTGGCGAAGGCGCAGCAGGAGCGCGCTGAACCAGTGGCTGTTGCGCACTAGTTAAGAAAGTGATCAGTGGCCAGTGGGCAATACTCAGTGATCTGAGAAAACCTCTGCCTATTGATCACTGATCACGGGCTACGGGCCACTGACTTTTGTCCACGACGACACAACCCGCTGAGCAGCCAAACCTGATCCGGGCGCTCGGCCGCCGCGACCTGGTGCTGCTGTTTGTCGTCGCCGTTTTTAATCTGAACGTTGTTCCCTCGATCGCGGCGAATGGCGGGGTCACCGTCTGGCTCTGGATCATTTCGCTGCTTCTTTTCTTTTGGCCCCAAGGCATAGCGGTGATCGAGCTTGCTCATCGCTACCCTGGGGAAGGGGGAGTCTATCTTTGGGCCAAGGAAGTCTTCGGCGACTTCCACGGGTTTCTCTCGGGCTGGTGCTACTGGACCAACAACATGCTCTACGTGCCGACCGTGATGTTGTATTTCGTCGGAGTGTCGGTGTATGTGCTGGGGCCGGGACATCAGGGGCTGGCGGATAACAAAGTTTTCGCATCGATTGCCGCACTCACCCTTCTCGCATTGCTGACATTGTTCAATATCCTAGGGCTCGGAGTTGGGAAGTGGATCAACAACCTTGGCGCAGTTGGTACCTTCGTCGCCGCGGCGGTGTTGATCGGGCTCGGCGCATTGATATGGGCCCGATTCGGTTCGACAATTTCGGCCCATGACTTCGCGGTTCCTGCGAACCCGAAGTTCGTGCTCAATTCTTTCGGAGTAATTTGTTTTGGTCTGGTCGGCCTTGAACTCGCATCGGTCATGGGCGACGAGATTCAAGACCCGCAGCGAACTTTGCCCGGGGCCGTTGCCCGGGGGGGGATTATCTCCGGCGTTCTTTATGTGGGCGCCACGCTTACCCTGCTGATTGCGGTAGGCAAAGATGTGAATGTGTTGCAAGGAATTGTGCAGGCTGTTACCCACATGGCGGAACGGGTGGGCGCCGGATGGATGACAATTCCATTCGCCGTGCTTCTCAGCCTTTCGATTGCGGGTATCGGCTCGGCATGGATGGGCGGATCGGCACGTATCCCCTTTGTCGCTGGTCTTGATTCGTATATGCCCTCCTGGCTCGGTAAAGTCCATTCTCGGTATAAGACGCCTTATGCGGCGCTGATTTTGCAGGGAGTCGTCTCCGCGATTCTGGTCATCCTGAATTTTGCCGGCGCAGGGGTGCAGGAGACGTTCCAGAAACTTTTGTCGCTGGCGGTTGTCTTGCAACTGGTGCCATTCCTATATATGTTCGGCGCGCTCATAAAATTTGCTGTCACGGAATCCACACCGCAAGGGCAATACAGCCGCTCTACGATGTTCCTCGCGGGGCTCAGCGGCCTGCTGACGACGATTCTGGGAATTGCATTGGTGTTTTTTCCGGCACAGCAGATTTCGTCGTTGTTTTGGTATGAAGTCTGGATGGTCGGCATGACTTTTTTCGCCATCGGCCTTGCCGCGTTCTTCTTCTTCGTGTACGGACGCGCAAAGAGCGCGAAAAAGATTCTTGCGGGGGCACCTGTGTCGGCTGTCCCTGCGAGTGAAGGTCGCTAGTAGATTTGAAAAGGCGCGGGGTCAGGCCGCGCATGGGACGAAAGATTTTGCGTTCTAGTACCTGGGGAGGGCCACGATGCCCAGCGGAGTTCAAACCGAAGTCAAGACGTATCAGATGTTCATCAACGGCGAATGGGTCGCGAGCAAGTCGGCGAAGACTTTCCCGGTTTACGATCCATCGACCGAAGAGATTATCGCCCAAGTTCCCGATGCCTCGGGTGACGATGTGAATGCCGCCGTCGCTGGGGCCAAAGCGGCGTTTGAAGAAGGACCGTGGGCCACGACGACCGCACAAGAGCGCGGCCGCGCGCTATTTCGGCTGGCCGACAAAGTCCGGCAAAATCTTCCGGCGCTGGCCGAACTGGAGTGCCGCAACACAGGCAAGCCGATTGTCGAAGCAGAATACGACCTCAATGACGTCGCTACCTGCTTCGAATACTACGGCGGCCTCGCCACCAAAGTCGTCGGATACGTGAATCCGGTGCCAGACAACGCCATGAGCCTGACGCTCAAAGAGCCGGTTGGGGTCGCTGGGCAGATAATTCCGTGGAACTACCCGCTGCTCATGGCGGCGTGGAAGCTAGCTCCAGCGATCGCTGCGGGGTGCACGTGCATTCTGAAGCCTGCGGAGCAGACGCCTTTGACGGCGCTCGAACTCGCCAAGTATTTCGCCGACTGCGGACTGCCTCCGGGAGTGGTGAATGTCGTTACGGGTTTTGGGGAAACTTGTGGGGCGCCGCTGGTGCAGCATCCCGATGTGAACAAGATCGCATTCACTGGCAGCGCTGCCGTGGGCAAGATCATCGTCAAGCAAGCTGCCGATACGGTGAAACGTGTGACACTCGAACTCGGCGGCAAATCTCCTAATATCTTTTTTGCTGATGCGGATTTCGAAGCGGCGATTGATGGGGCGCTCTTTGGCGTCTTCATTAACCAGGGAGAAGTCTGCTCGGCGGGCAGCCGAATTCTAGTTCAGAAATCGATCTACAAGAATTTCGTCGACGCGATGGCTGAAAAAGCCAAGAAGATCAAACTTGGCGCTCCACTCGACCGCGATACCAAGATGGGGCCACTTGTGAGCAAGGAACAATATGACCGGGTGAATCAGTATCTGGAGATTGGGAAAAAGGAAGCGAAGCTGGCTTCAGGCGGCGGACGGGCCGACAAATTCGCCAAAGGGTATTACGTGCAGCCGACGATTTTTTACGACGTCGACAACTCGGCTCGGATCGCGCGGGAAGAGATCTTCGGCCCGGTCGCTGCTGTGATTCCGTTTGAAGATGAAAAAGACGCGATGAAGATTGCGAACGATACTCCTTACGGTTTGGCCGCTGCCGTCTGGACGCGCGATATCTTCAAGGCGATGCGGGCAGTGAAGGCGCTGCGCGCCGGCATCGTCTGGGTCAATCACATGCAGCCGACCTACGTGGAAGCGCCCTGGGGCGGATTCAAGCAATCGGGCTTTGGGCGCGAGCTTGGCCCTTGGGGGATCGAGGAATATCTGGAGACCAAACAGGTTCATATCAATTTGAACGAAGCGCCGATCGGCTGGTACTGAAAAACAGTTGCCAGTCGCCAGTACCCAGTTGCCAGTAAAGACTGGACCGATGAATTGAGCAAATAGCGAGACTTCGATGTCTACCATTCAAATCCGCACTGAAATTCCGGGTCCGAAATCCCGCGCGTTGCATGAGCGTCGCGCGAAAGCCGTGCCCCGCGGCCTATCCCATGGCACTCCTATTTACGTCGCCAAGGCGGAAGACGCGTGGCTCGAAGATGTGGACGGGAATCGGTACATCGACTTTGCCGGCGGGATTGGATGCCTCAATGTCGGTCATCGCCAGGAACCAGTCGTTCAAGCTGTAAAAGATCAGCTGGACCGCTTTCTGCATACCTGCGTGCAGGTGACGCCATACGAAAGCTACATCCGCCTTGCCGAACGGATGAATGAAGTGACGCCCGGCAAGTTTGCGAAGAAGACGATCTTCGTGAACAGCGGCGCGGAGGCCGTCGAGAACGCAGTCAAGATCGCGCGGGCTTACACGAAGCGCCCAGGAATCATCGCATTTGAAGATGCCTTTCACGGGCGCACGATGATGACGCTCGCGCTGACCAGCAAGACGCATCCCTACAAAGCGGGATTCGCGCCCTTCCCAGGTGAGGTCTACCGCGTCCCGTTTGCGTATTGCTATCGCTGTTCGTACAACCTGAAGTATCCCTCTTGTGATTTGTATTGTGCGCGCCATCTGGAGGACACGTTTAAGCGGGTGGTGGCGAATGAAGAGGTCGCTGCCGTGATCGCCGAACCGGTGATGGGAGAAGGCGGATTCATCGCACCCCCGCCGGACTATTTCAAAGTTCTGGTCGAGTTGTGCCGCAAGTACGGCATCCTGTTTATTGCGGATGAAGTGCAATCCGGATTCGGCCGCACCGGTGCTTTGTTCGCCAGCGAGCGCTACGGAATCGAGCCTGACCTGATCGTGACGGCGAAATCTCTCGGTGGCGGATTGCCACTTGCAGGCGTCACGGGTCGCGCTGAAATCATGGATGCTCCCGGCGTCGGCGGTCTCGGCGGCACGTTTGCCGGGAATCCGCTTTCATGCGCTGCCGCGCTGGCGGTGCTTGATCTGTTCGAACGAGAAAATCTGTTGGCGCGCGCCAACGAGATTGGTAATCGATTCCAGCGCCGTGCCCGCGAGTGGCAGCAGCGCTGGTCGATTGTCGGTGATGTGCGCGGACTCGGTGGGATGCAGGCCATCGAGCTTGTGAAATCCCGGGAAACGAAAGCGCCCGCCGGCGAGGAAACGAAGAATATCACGCAATACTGTTACGAACATGGCCTGATTACCATCACTTCGGGCACGTATTCGAATGTGATTCGCGTGCTGGTTCCGTTGGTAGCGAGCGATGTACAGCTCGATGAGGGAATGGATGTCCTTGAATCGGCGATCGCGACAGTGTTCGACAGCAAGAGCGCAATGGCGCAACTAGTTTAGAACAGTGGCTAGTGGCCAGCGGCCAGTTTGCATCACTATACTTATTGCAGCCCTTTTGGCTGTGGCTGGCCTTCGAACAATGGCCACTGCGCCCCATTCTTCACGACAGTAGAGGCTTCGACATGACCACCGTAGCGGCACCTCCCATGACCCGGCTCACTAACTTCATCAATGGACAATGGACGGAATCGAGCGCCTCGGAGTGGCGAGACGTAGTAAATCCAGCTACCGGTGAGATTCTTGCGAGCGTGCCGATGGGCGGGGCGGTCGAAGTTAACGCTGCGGTCGAAGCGGCTGCGGCTGCGTTTCCTGAGTGGCGCCGCACGCCTCCCGAAGACCGCATACAGCCCCTGTTCAAGCTGAAGATGCTGCTCGAAGAGCACGTCGACGACATCGCGCGCATCATCACGATGGAAAATGGCAAGACGTTCACCGAGGCGAAGGCCGAGATGCGCCGCGCCATCGAGAATGTGGAAGTCGCCTGCGGCATTCCGATGATGATGCAGGGTTACAACCTCGAAGACGTCGCCCGCGGTATCGACGAAATGATGATCCGGCAGCCGCTGGGTGTCGTGGCGGCGATCGTGCCGTTCAATTTTCCCGGAATGATCGCCTTCTGGTATCTGCCGTATGCGATCGCGACCGGCAACACGTTCGTCATCAAACCGAGTGAGCGCGTGCCGCTCACCATGCGTTACATCTACGAACTGCTGGAGAAGACCGGTCTGCCGAAAGGGGTAGTGAATCTGGTGAACGGTGGGAAGCCCGCGGTCGATGCGTTGATCGATCATCCCGCGGTTCGTGCGATCAGCTTCGTTGGATCCACGCCGGTTGCGCGTTACATTTACTCGCGTTCAGCGGAGCAAGGAAAGCGTTGCCAGTGCCAGGGCGGAGCCAAGAACCATGTCATCATTCTGCCGGATGCGGACATGCCCATGACGACGCAGATCATCAACGACAGTGCCTTTGGCTGCGCCGGCCAACGCTGCCTGGCTGTCTCAGTGGCCGTGACAGTCGGTGAGGCGCAGAAGACCTTCCGCGATTCGATCGCCGAGGCTGCATCCAAACTAAGAGTTGGTAATGGGCTGGAAGATGGCGTGCAGATGGGACCGGTGATCACGCCGCAGAGCCGGGAGCGCGTGGAGTCGCTCATTGGTCTGGGCGAGAAGCAGGGAGCGAAGGTTCTGCTTGACGGGCGCGACGCGAAGATTTCGAAGCACGAGTTTGGAAATTTTGTGAAACCCACGATTCTGGATGATGTTCCCGCAACCAGCGACCTGAACGACACAGAAATCTTCGGGCCGGTGCTGAGCCTTGTCCACGCCGACAACATGGATGAAGCAATCGCGTTCCTGAACCGCAGCGCTTATGGCAACCAGGCTTCGCTTTTCACGTCGAGCGGAGCAGCTGCGCGCCGTTTCCGCTACGAAGCGCCCGCGGGCAACGTCGGCATCAACATTGGAGTCGCCGCGCCCATGGCCTATTTCCCGTTCAGTGGATGGAAGAACAGCTTTTTCGGGGATCTCCATGGCCAGGGACGAGATTCGGTTGAGTTTTATACCGACAAGAAAGTTGTTGTCGAACGTTGGGCCAAAGAGCATAGCCGCAAATTCTAGTCACGGATTTCACTGATGCACACCGATATTCTTTAGCGTTACCCGTGAAAAATCCGTGACAACAAAGTATTGAAGGATTCCATGACCACAACGATTGCCAATCCCACAATGACTGGAAAAGAAATCGTCGATCTCACCAAGAAGCACACGCTCTTCGAATGGTCGGCACAGTCGAAGGTCGATCCCATCCCGGTCGCGCGCGCCAAGGGGATTTATTTTTATACGCCAGAAGGGAAGCGCTTTATCGACTTCAACAGCCAATTGATGTCGGTGAATATCGGGCACGGCGATGAGCGCGTCATTGCTGCCATTCACGAGCAGGCGCAGACGCTTGCTTATGCGAATCCGTTCATGGCGCATGAGCCTCGGGCGCGACTCGGCGCTAAGCTCGCCGAGATTACACCGGGCGACATCGATACTTTCTTTTTCACAAACGGTGGCGCTGAAGCCAATGAAAACGCCATCAAGATTGCCCGCTTCTTTACCGGCCGCCACAAGATCATGGCGCGCTACCGCTCTTACCACGGCGCGACTGCCGGAGCAATGAGCCTTACCGGAGATCCGCGCCGCTGGGCTGCGGAGCCTGGGATTCCTGGCGTCGTGCGCGTGCTTGACCCATATCACGGCATCGAGCGCGGATGGGAATCTGCCGAAACCTCTCTGGCCATGATCGAGGAGACAATGCAGCTTGAGGGACCGCAGAATATTGCAGCGTTCATTCTCGAGACTGTCGTCGGCACGAATGGAATTCTGATTCCACCCGACGGTTACATGCAGGGCGTGCGCAAGCTGTGCGACAAGTACGGCATTTTAATGATCGCTGACGAAGTCATGGCCGGATTCGGCCGCACGGGTGAGTGGTTCGCCATCGATCACTGGAAGGTTGTTCCCGATCTTATCTGCATGGCTAAAGGATTAACAGCGAGCTATCTTCCGCTTGGCGCGGTTGGCATGCGGCATCACATCGCGCAGCATTTTCAGGACAAGGTTTTCTACGGCGGTTTGACTTATAACTCACATCCGATGGGATGCGCGGCGGCTCTGGCAACGATTCGCGTCTATGAAGAAGACCGGCTCATTGAAAATGCGCGCAAGATGGGAGCGGTCATGAAGGATTTAGGCGCCGAAATGCAAAAGAAACATCGTTCGGTCGGCGCCGTGCGCTCGATCGGATTGTTTGGAATCTTCGAGCTGGTTCGCAGCCAGAAAATCAGACAGCCGATGGCTCCGTTCAACGGAACGTCAGAGGAAATGGCCGTGCTTGGCAAGTTCTTCCGCGAGCAGGGGCTTTATACGCTCGTGCGCTGGAATACGTTCTATACCAATCCGCCGCTATGCATTAACGAAGAACAGTTGCTCGAGGCGTTCGCGATCATCGATAAAGGATTGGAGATTACCGATCGCGCGGTGAAGGATTAGCGCCTACCACGCTTTCTTCAACAAAATTCTCCACTTCTCGCGCACAAAACGCGCGAGAAATGGGCACCCCCGAATGCGATTTATTTTTCCGGATTGTATTTTGCCAGCCATGCGGCTATTTCGCGGAAGACGTCCTGTCTCTGCTCCCAGACGGTTGGGAAGTGCGGCGCGCCCGGGTATGTGACCATGCGCGCCGTTTTTCCTTTAGCGAGGAGCACTTCGAAATACTCGCGTCCCTGGTAGGTCGGCACCCGCTCGTCGGCTGCGCCATGAAGAATCAGCAGCGGCGTCGTAACGTCATCGGGATGCAACGTTGCTGAAAACACGTTGAACGCTTGCGGATCCTTGTCTGGCCAGCGCGCATCATAGTCGATTTGCTGGACGTCGCTTGTCCACATGAATGTCAGCCAGTCTGTAATGCCTGCGCCCTCAATCGCGGCTTTGTAGCGATGCGTCTGCGTGACAGTCCATGACGTCATGAACCCGCCTGCGCTCCATCCAAACATGGCAAGGT
This sequence comes from Candidatus Sulfotelmatobacter sp., assembly GCA_036490405.1. GTDB lineage: Bacteria > Acidobacteriota > Terriglobia > Terriglobales > Acidobacteriaceae > Sulfotelmatobacter. The sequence continues at coordinate 61,624 of DASXDY010000058.1, forward strand.
GATTGGGATCGGCCCATCCCTGGGCAACGGCGAAGTCGGTCGCGCTGTCTACATCGCGATAAGCGCGATCGCCGAAGTGCTGATAAATCGCCGACAAAAAGTCGCTGCCGTAGCCGGTCGAGCCGCGGTATTCCGGCTGAAGGACAACGTATCCGATGCCTGCGATGGTTCGGCTGAAGATGTCCAATCGAAGCGTGTCATTGGCCTCAGGGCCGCCATGAGGCATCACCAGAAATGGATAGGCCGTGCCCGGCCGGTAGTTTGAGGGGAAGGTAACAATGCCTTCGAGGGCGATGCCCTCTTTGCTTGTCCAGTGGACGGCGCGAACCTCCCCCAGGGCCATTTTCGCAAGCTGGTCGTCGCCTTCATTGGTGATCTTTTGCAGGCTGTGGTCCTGTCCAATCGCCAGATTGGAGGCGTGTTGGGGATCGGAAACGCTGAATACCCGCACTTCCGGAGACGAGGCGAGTTGCGGCTCGACGGGACCGTTGTTGACGGTGCCATCCGGCCAACTGTAGATCGGAGTTAGAGCATTGTTCTGGAAGGCCTCGACATCGGACCGCACACCGTGCGCGACCACCACCCAGGCGTTCCCTCTCACGTCGACGGTCAGTTGCATTGCGCTGCCATCGAGTTTGGGCGTGCGATCGATTGGAGTTCCCCCGGAGGCAGCGACGGTCCAAACATGGTCTGGCGTCAGCACAGGTGTGGTGGTGCTGATGAATACGAGATCTTTGCCGTCGTTGATCCAGCCCAGCCCGCTGATGGAGTTTTCGACGGTCGCCACGCGATGCGGGCCGCTGGCATTGCAAATATCAATGAACGAACGCACATAGTGGAAGCCGATTTTCGGCGTTGAGGACAGGACCGCAATGGAAGATCCATCGCGCGACCAGGCGATATCGTTGATGTCGTGTAAGGCCGGACACCACCAGGCACCGCCGGTTCCGTCGGCAGCCAGGACGTAGAGGCTTGTGGGTTCGGCCTCAATGACCGTGTGGAGATCCGAGAGCGGGTCGGGAAGCCGGGCGTCGGCCAGAATCGCATAGTGCGATCCGTCGGGCGAAATCAGGGCGGAGTGGATCCCTCTTGGAAGAGAGGTCAACGGCACCGGGGTCGAAGCGGCGGCAGCCGCAGTATTCGGAGGAGCGAGGGCCAGGGTGGCCAACTGGGCCGCTTTGTTGACGTCGTAGGAGCCGTAGAGCGCGCCCTCGCGCGTGAACCCGGCGGGACGGAATTTTTCTGGGAGCGTGAGTCGCCGCGACTCTCCACCGGTGGGGGCGATCAAATGCCATTCCGTGTTGTCCGGCCCTTTGGCACTCCCATACCGAACGCGATAAAGAATGTTTTTTCCGTCGGGGGAAACGGCGACAGGCGCCGCGCTGTGAAGGCTGGCGGCGTCATCAATCGTGAAAGGATGTCGAGAGTTCTGAGCGAAAAAGAGAATTGAAATTCCAAGAAATGCAGCGACGAGGGCGAAGTTTCGCATGGCGCTTCTCCGAAATGAAACGAAAGCATATCAGAGATGAGAGCACGATAAGCCATCCGTCATTCTCAGCGAAGAGCCAGGGTTCTCCTTCAAAAAAAATGCCCACATCTTGCGATGTGGGCATGCTTGAGACCGAAAGGATCTAGCTTTTGGTTAGGAAGATCGGCTTGTATCCGACGCCAACCGTCCCGCCCGAAAGCGAAGATTTCTTGCCATCGAGATCCGTCCACTTTGTATAGCCGGAGGGGTACGTGTATTTCGACGTGCTGCACGTTCCTTTGCTGCAGGTCTTCGACGTGTCCCAAACGGCAATGCCGTTGTCCAGGTTGCAGGTATAGACCGTGCCTTTGGCAGTGCAGGGGCTGATGGTATGGCCGAGGAGCCAGCCCGCTACCGTGTCCCAGGCAGTGCCGGCCTCCTTGCCTTGCAGGTTCTTGTCCCAGGTGTACACATACTGCCGCTGGATTCCGACACCCGCACGGAGCAAGAGTGATCTTGCAACGTATCCAGCTTGTTCGTCCTTGTCATTGATGTTGTCAGTTGACTTGAGTCCGTGTTCATCGTCCCAAACCGGAAGCTTGGTGAGATTCCGTTTTGCGGTCTCGGTGGTTAGGTCGCCATACATAGTGAGGAAGGACTCTGGAGCAGAATTTGGAGAGCTACCCTTCCCTCGCAAATGAGCGTTGACGATATCAAAGTTCGGCGCGCCACCGGCGGCGATGTAACCGTCAAACCATGTTTTCATCGTCGGGCCGTGAGCGGACGGACTCAGAATCCTGGCGGCAGAATCCTTGGAGCGAATGATCGCAGCCGCGTCTTTGCCCATGCGAACCATTTGCGCCTGGTTGCCAGACCAGAAGCAGGTGCAGTCGGGCTCATTCCAGAGTTCGTAGAAGGCGATCTGGCCCTTGTAACGCTCGACCAGCGCAGTGATGAAATCGGAGAAGTGTTTGTCGGTCCCGGTACCGTCGGAGTTCAAATCGGTTGGGGCAGAACAACTGTACGATCCGGTAGGTCCGCAAGGGCTGCCCTTGGGAATCGAGCCCGCCCATTTTGGAGTGTCGCCAATGGAATAGAGCACATCCATTTTCTGGGCTTGCGCTTTGCTGATCCAGCTATCCAGCTTCGCCCAGTCGTACACGCCGGCAGAGGTTTCAATTTGCGCCCACTTTACATTGTCATCCCAGAGACGGATGCTACCCAGCGACGCGACCTGTTTTTGATCGTCCGTGGGCGGCCATACTCCAGCGCCGTTAAAGTCAGCGCCAAAGAATGACATTTGGATCCCTTTCGTACTACCGCTGGAATCCGGGGGATTGACGTCCTCCACGTGGGCCGTAGAGTTGGCCTGTGGCTTCACGATGATCGACGCAGCATCCGATTTTGTGCGATCAGCCTTGCTCGTGGCCGTGATCGTGACCACTGTATCCTGGCTGACTTTTGGGCCATGGAAAACACCTGTGCCGGAAATTTGACCCGCGGATGCAGACCAGGTAACCGCCGCGTTGGGCGTATTTCGCAGCAGAGCGGTGAATTGGACTGTTCCCGAAGATTCGACCGTAGCGGTATCGGGGGTGACGGTGACTGCGATTTCATGCCTCGCCGTGGCCGCGTCCTGTCCCAGCACAAACATCGCACTGAACATGGTCGCGCTCAAGAAACATCGAGCGATGGGGGATTTCCTCATGATTAACAACGCCTCCGAAAGATTGTTAGGTCCGAAACGAATGGAATGGCCAGAACAGACGAATAAGCGATTTCAACTCGGGAAGCCGCAGCTAACCGAAAACACGATGTAAACGACTCGGGATGCACGTTTTGTAGAAGAAAATGAAAGGCCGTGCAATCGGGCGAACGCCTGACTGAAAGGGACTACAACCTTTGTGTTAGTTCATCCTCTGCCTGCTATTTCGGCCACTTGGCCTTATTTCATGCGGCTTTCAGCCGGACGGGGCAGCGGCAATATGGTTCAATTCGCGACCGGTGTTAGAAAAAACGAAAGCACACGAAGGTACATCGTGCACTTGTGTGTCGATTTACCTCCGAGATGGCCCCTCGCGCCTGTCGCCAGACCCTCAATGCCGAAACATCGGCGGTGCGTGTGCCGAGACGAGCACCCGCCGCTGGATGCGAGCCTGAGGATGTTCCAGATTGGTAAGCATGGAATACAGATAGACTCTTGCGCATCGCCCGCCGGCGGCCGAGAATTCGGCCAGGGCCATTCATGATTTACCAATGAAATTTCACCGGGGGAAGTCGAGATGAGAAGCGGTCGACTTGCAGTTTGTTTCGCGTCACTGTCGCTTGCGCTGCCAACCTGGGCGCAACAAGCAAACAAAATTTCAGGACCGCAGAGTATGGCATCGCCGGCTGCGAGCGACCGAGAACCTTTAAAGGCCGAGGTCCCGACGAATTTCTGGGACGGCGACGATCCGAATCTTTCCAATCTGGTAACCCATCCTTTTGCTAATAAAGCCTATGTCCAGCGGCAGACGCGGCCGATTCGCGACCGGCTCAATGAACTGGACGAGTTGACTTCGGAAAACAGCCGGAAGATCAGTGCTGCGGATACCCGTGCCCAACGCGGAATCCAGATGGCGTCAGAGAAGGCCAGCCTGGCCGACCAGCATGCCACCGATGCTATGACGCGGGCGCAACTGGCGAAAGCGGCGGCGATCGACGCGTCCATGCGTGTTGCGGCGGCCGAATCGATGGTGGGAAATCTCGAACAGTACAATGGCCGTGAGCAGACGGAGATTCGTTTCCGGCCCGGTCAGAACGTTCTCAGCCGGAATGCCAAGAATGCCTTGGACACTATGGCGGGTCCACTCAAGTCCCAGAATGGCTACCTCATTGAAGTCCATGGGATTGCTCCCGGGCGTGGACATGCTGCCAACGCCAACGCGAAAAAGATGTCCGATTCGGTCGTCCGTTACCTGGTTTCGACCCATAAAATTCCCATGTATCGCATCTCCGTCTTGAATATGAGCACCGGGAAAAGAACGAGATCCAGGCGTGCAAGGGGCAGAGTCGAGATCAGTCTGCTCAAGAACGGAACGGTCGACACGGCGCGGCGCTAGTCGGGTTCCTGGAGCTTTCTTAAGAAAAGCTTGAACAACCCCTTGTTTTGAGTGAGAATTACGCGGCTTGGTGGCCGCGTTCGCAAAGAACTGGCTGCAATCGTTCTACGAATGAAAGATTACGGCCTTCCCCCCGGGTCGCATCATCCATTCGAAATAAAAAATAAATGGAGACCGGCGGACGCACTCTTGCGGAAGTGCGCTCGTCGTAGAAGTGAGGATTGGCTATGAGTTCTGCCGATCGGTTGCATTTTTCAGGAAACTCCGCAAAGTGGTTGGGGGCCTGGCCGGTTCAGTACCTTCTGGCTGTGATCTTTGTAACCGCCACCGGCTTCCTGCGATACGGTCTCGGGGTAAGGTTCGGGTTCACCGATACCTTTACACTTTTCTACCTTCCCATTCTTGCTGTTGCGTTGTTCGCGGGAATCAAGGCTGGTCTTTTTGCGAGCGCGCTCGGGCTGGGCGTCGCCGACTACTTTTTTATTTATCGGCTGCATTCCGTTTCTGGGAGCCATACCGGTGATGTAGTTGCGTCAATTTTCTTTGCCGCGGGCGCCGGGGCCATCAGTTGGATCGGAGATCGCAGCCGCCGGTTCGCGGTGCAATATCAGTCCGCCCAGCACAAGAGCACCGCAGACAGGCTGCGCGAGAGCGAAGACCGATACCGCGACCTGGTTGAGCACAGCGAGGATTTGCTGTGTACCCACGACCTCGACGGAAGACTGGTCTCAGTGAATGCAGCGCCCGCCCGGATCCTCGGCTACAGCGTCGAGGAATTGCTCAATATTCCAATGAGAGAGCTGATTGTTCCGGAGGGCAGAGTTTTTTTCGATCAATATCTGGAAAGGTTACGGACTTCGGGAGGGCCCGAAAAGGGGTTATTGTGCGTGATCGCCCGCAACGGTGAAATCCACACTTGGGAGTACAGCAACACGTTGCGTACCGAGGGCGTGGAAAATCCAATCGTTCGGGGCATGGCGCACGATATCACGGAGCGATGCCGCGCGGAACTGGCGCTGAGCGATTCCGAGCAACGTTACCGGATACTGTTTCAAAAGACAGTTGCCGGCGTCGCCATGATCAGCATGGAAGGCGTTGTCGTGGATTGCAACGATGCCTGGGCGCGTATGTTCGGTTATGAAAGCGCTTCGGAATGCCGGGCCAGTGATGCCGTGAAACATTACGTCGACCCGTCGGACCGCGATGCGTTGCTGGCGGAATTGTATGAAACCGGGTCCGTGACCAACCGCGAGATAGGTCTGGTACGGAATGACGGCAGCCCACTATGGCTACTGGCCAACGATGTTTTACTGCCAAATACTCAGCAGCCGCAGGTGATTCAGGCTACGGTGCTCAACATCACGGCGCGTAAGCAGGCTGAAGCGGCGTTGCGACAGAGTGAAGAAAGATTTCGGGTCGCGCTGAAAGAATCCCCGGTCACCGTATTCAACCAGGACCTGGATCTGCGCTATACGTGGATCTACAACCGGCACTCATATTGGAAGGACGCCGTAATCGGCAAAACTGACGAAGAGGTCCTGGGGGCCAGGAAAGCTGCGAAGTTGAACGAAATCAAAATGCGGGTCTTGACGACCGGCGTGGCGGTCCGCGATGAGGTTGTGATTCCTCACGAAGGCAGGAGTCGTGCATTCGACCTAACCATCGAGCCGCTGTTTGACGCCGAGGGAAAGATCGTCGGGATCACCGGCGCATCCATCGACATAGCGAATCTGAGAGAACTGGCGGACGCCCTGCAAGATGCTCGGGACCGTCTGGTTCAGGAAAAGTCTTATCTCGAGAGTGAGATCCAAACCGAGCTGGGTTTCGAGGAAATCATCGGCCAGAGCCCGGCGCTGCGGGAAGTGCTGCGAAAAGCGCGGGTCGTTGCGACGACAGATTCAACCGTCCTGCTGCTTGGAGAAACCGGGACCGGCAAGGAACTGGTGGCGCGTTCCGTGCACTCCCTGAGTGGACGGCGCCAGAAAACATTCGTCAAACTCAATTGTGCGGCCGTTCCCTCCGGATTGCTGGAAAGCGAACTGTTCGGCCACGAGAAAGGAGCCTTTACGGGCGCCGTAAATCAAAAAATTGGACGCCTCGAACTCGCGGATAAAGGGACGCTTTTCCTGGATGAAATAGGCGAATTACCGCTGGAACTCCAGCCCAAGCTGCTGCGGGTTTTGCAGGACCGCGAATTCGAGCGCTTGGGAGGGATCCGAACCGTTCGCGTGGATGTCCGAATCATTTCCGCAACCAATCGCGACTTACAGCAGGATGTGCTCAACAAGAAATTCCGTGAAGATTTGTTTTATCGGCTTAACGTCTTCCCGATTTCTTTGCCCGCGCTTCGGGAGAGACGCGGAGACATCGCGATGCTGGTCCATCACTTTGTCCGCAAGCATTCCAAGCGGATGGGAAAAAGCATCGAGACGATTCCCGACGAGTCCATGATGGTCTTGCAGAATTGGAGTTGGCCAGGAAACGTTCGCGAACTGGAAAACATGATCGAACGCATGGTGATCCTGACGAAGGAGCGAGTTCTTGCGCCACCCCCTTCCGAACTGGATGGAGACCAGGCGAGTCAAGGCAGTCTGGAAGTTATGGAGCGGGACCACATCGTTCGGGCCTTGCGCGAGAGCTACGGAGTGCTATCGGGGGAAGGCGGGGCGGCAAATCGCCTGGGACTGAGGCGCACCACGTTGCAGTCCATGATCAAGAGATTGAATATTCAGGCGCACGAATACCGGCGGACGGGGACCTAGACATCCCATTCCACCCGAAGTGACCGGGAGCCGTCGCTACTGCACCAGAAGGTTGTGCTTGCGGAGAACTTCACGCAGGCGATCGTGGGGCAATGCAATGACTGTGTGATTATCGATGCCGGTCATGGTTTCGGCGGCGACCATCGCGTTGATGACAGCCTCTTCGGTCGCCTGCACGGTGGCAAGAAAAACGGGGTCGAGGGAGTCGTTGGGAAGCATCGTGATCTGATGCGTCCCGCTTGTTCCGACAGCACCGGGATTCGCCGTGGAGAACGCGATGAAAATGTCTCCCGATCCATCGCCCGAATAACTGCCGTCGCGTCCCAGGCCGAGCGATACCTTCTTCGCCATCCGCTTCAATTGGGTTGGGATCAGGGGGGCATCGGTCGCGACCACGACGATGATGGATCCTACGTCCCGCTTCCACACGGTATGTTCCGGAATCTCGCGGCCCACGTTGATGCCGGCGATTCGGAGTTGATCGCGCGAGCCGTAATTGCACTGCACCAGAACCCCGACAGTGTATCCGCCTGCTTTGGCGCTGAGAACACGGGAACTGGTGCCAATGCCGCCCTTGAATTCGTTGCAGATCATACCCGTGCCCCCGCCGACGTTGCCCTCTTCTACAGGACCGGACCGGGCCGTGTCCAAAGCATGCCAGGCGTCTTCCGGTTTGACGTGAAATCCGTTGATGTCGTTGAGATAACCGTCCCAGGTTTCCGCAACAACTGGCAGCGACCACCAATAACCTTCCATATCGGGCGAGCCGTGCTTCACTTTCCACGAGATCACGGCGTCGCGTACCACTCCGACACTATGGGTGTTGGTGATCATCACGGGGCCGTTCAGGAACCCGGAATCATCCACCCACGTGGTTCCAGTCATTTCTCCATTGCCATTGAGCGTGAACCAGGCCGCGAATACGGCATCGTTGCTGGCTTTGCCCCTCGGGTGAATGGCGGTGACACCGGTCCGCACCGGGCCTTTGCCGACTTCCAGCTTGCCCTCGCCGGAAATCAGCGTGGTATGCCCCACCTCGACGCCTTTAACGTCGGTGATGGCGTTGTTCGGACCGGGCGTGCCATCGAAGGGAATTCCCAGATCGCGCGCCCGCGGCTTGCTTTGCGCAAAACCGGTGGAAAGGGAAAGGCAAAAACCGAAGAGGGCGACGGACGAATATTCGCGCAGTCGGAACATGGAGCCTCCGGCAAAGCAGGCAGTATAAAGGATTGCCCTACGCCGCCGATGGGCGATTTGATGCACGGTGCGGGGAAGTGCAGAATAGTACAATCGCTGGAAAGAAAAGACCGGGGGGTTCAGATGGACAGTTGGAAGAAGGCGGCGGTGCTGGCAGCGATTGGGTCGGCGGCACTTCTATTTATGAAGAAGCGTTATCCGGCGGGCGTCCTGGCGACCGGGGTGGGGTTGGCGGTCCTGGCGGCTGAATATCCCGAAAAGTTTGACAAAGTGCGAAGCTCGCTCCCCGACTATTTCGAGCGCAGCATGCAGGTAATGGAAATGGCCGCGAAAGCAGGGAAGCGAATCACTGAGGCGGCCGGCCGAAGCGCCGTCGACGCCTGGGAAGAGATCCGATAATCCCGGCCTTGGGCCGGTGGATTTTCGCCGGAGGCTTCCTTACTCGATGCCGAGTTGCTTTCTGGCCTCCGGGCTTAGGCGTTCGGGAGTCCAGGGAGGAGTCCACACAACATTGACGGCAGCGTTGCGGATGCCGGGCAGTTGCTCCAGCCGTGACTTCACTTGCGTGCTGATATTCACATGCTCGGGACAACCCTGGGCCGTAAGAGTCAAATCCACCGCTACATCCTGCTTGTCATCCTCCACCGGTGCGAAATCTACCTTGTAGATCAGTCCGAGGTCCACGATGTTGACCGGGATTTCAGGATCGTAGCAACTCCGCAGCGCGCTGAGGACATCTTGTTCGGTGACCGGCATTGACTCTTGCTCCTGGCTTCAGTGTATAACGTCGCGGAAGGAACGGGGAAACGAACGCAGATCATGAGCCCGGAAACTAGAAAGAATATTCAACTTGCGCTGTTGGCCGCGATGGCGATTGCCGGTATTCGCGTAGGCGTGATTCTCTACCATCGGCATGAAGACAAACTTGCCGTCGAGCAACAGAAGAAAGCTCGCGATCTCGGTTATTCCAACCCCGATTACTACGTCAGCCCCAAAAAGCTTCATCCGTACGATCTCAAGAGCGCGAAGGAGTTGACGAAACAACCAGTCTGGGTGCGCGAGGGATATCACAGCACTTACTTTCCTTACGATTCGAAAGTGAAACGAGTCGATTTCGGGCACGAGCCTGGGTTACTTGGACCGATCGAAAAGCTGAATATCATCGATGTGATTACCGCCGTTCCGCCAGGGGCCGGAGAGCGCCGGCAGATGATGGCCGTGTTTCAAAAAGATGAGAAGGACTATGCGGTATCAATCGGGATCGAAGGAGAGAACAATGAGTACGAGATATATTCAGACGACCTGTTCTTCATCGAAGACCCGCACGAACTGTACAAACACTGGTCAACAGAAATCTGGCAGGCGGTCGATCACCACGAGGTAAAGCCGGGCATGAACGACTTACAGGTAGATTTTGCGGTGGGGATGGGAATTCCGGATTCCGGCGGCAGCGCTGATGACCGCACTGTGAAATATTCGAATGGAGGGAAGCCGCTCGTGGTTGTTTTTCGAAACGGAAAAGTGGCGGAAGTGAGCCCTGGAACATCGTCATAGAAAGCTGGAAGCAAGGATCATCGTCGCGCCATCTTAAAATCAGATGAGTTGCATCGAAAAAACCGCAACATTCCGTTCTCAATCCTATTGACTCGCCGAAATCGCGACGGTAGTCTTTTTCCGTGAAGTCTCACGTCCATCACCGCCATCATCATCACGCGCACAGCGCGTTGGCGGAGATGCTTACCTGAGACAGCAAATTCATAGATAGCACTTTTCAGGTTCAGGCCCGCTGGAGCGCAACGCTCAGCGGGCCTTTTGTTTTGCCGGAAAGGATTGACACATGCATGCGCAACTCGACTTCAATAAGATGAACGGTTTGCTCCCCGCCGTCGTACAGGATTGGCGCAACGGCGAAGTCCTGATGGTTGGATTCATGAATCGCCAGGCACTGGAACAGACGCTTCAGCAGGGCTACGTAACCTTCTTCAGCCGCACGCGCGCGGAGTTGTGGATGAAAGGAGGAACTTCCGGCAACCGGCTGAAAGTGATTTCCGCTTTAACCGACTGCGATCGCGACACCCTGCTGCTGCGGGTCGAAGTGGAAGGCGCCGGGGTTGTCTGCCATCGCGGCACCCGTTCCTGCTTTACGCAAGAGCTTGCGCTGGCCCAGGAGATTTCCGCTGATATGGAAAGGGAACTGCCATGAAGCTGCGAATCGGGATTCCCAAAGGCAGCTTGCAAGAGGCCACGCTGGAGTTGTTCGCCCGAGCCGGCCTGCCCGCGTACACGAACGGCAGATCATATTTCGCAACCACGGCCGATCCCGAGATCGACTGCATGTTGATTCGAGCGCAGGAGATGGCGCGTTACGTGGAACATGGAGCAATCGATGCAGGCCTGACAGGCCTGGACTGGGTCGTGGAAAGCGGACTTGAAGTCATCAGGGTCAGCGATCTCATTTATGCGAAACGCAGCCGCGGCAAAGTCCGCTGGGTGCTCGCGGTGCCGGAAGATTCTCCGGCGGAGCGCGCGGAAGATCTCGCCGGAAAAATTGTTGCGACCGAACTGGTGAAAGTGACGCGCGATTATTTTCAAGGCAGGGGCGTGAATGTGCGCGTGGATTTCTCCTGGGGCGCGACCGAGGTAAAGCCCCCCATGCTGGCGGACGCGATTGTCGAAGTGACTGAAACCGGAAGCTCGCTCAAAGCCAACCGGCTCCGCGTCCTGGAGACCGTATTGGAATCGAACACGCAGTTGATCGCGAACAGATCCGCCTATGCCAGTTGCGATAAGCGCCGCAAAATCGACAACCTGGCACTTATGCTGCAAGGGGCAATGGAAGCCCAGGACCGCGTTGGCCTGATGCTGAATGTGCGCAAGGAAAACCTGGCCAACGTGCTCGCCGTTCTGCCCGCGCTCCAGAAGCCGACGATCTCACACCTTAGCGACGAAGACTGGCTGGCGGTGAATACCGTGATTGACGAAGGCGCCGCATGGAATGTGATTCCGCGCCTAAAAGAGGCACAGGCCGAGGGCATCGTGGAATATCCGCTGAACAAGGTGGTGTTGTGATGCGGATGCTGCGCGGGCGCGCCGCCGACATCGAGGTCCAGCACCTCGCAGGCAGAGGGACACGAGCCGCGAATCTGGAGCCGGAAGTCCGGCGGATTGTGAATGACGTTCGGGTTGCGGGGGACTCTGCGCTGCGTCGATACGCTGCCAAGTGGGACGGCCTGGAGAAAACCCAACCGCTTCGAGTCAGCGACGAGGAGATGCTGTCGGCCTTTACGTCTATCCATCCGCAGCTGCGGAAGTCCCTCAAGCTCGCCGCACAGAATATTCGGCGCTTCTGCACATGGCAGAAACCAAAATCCTGGAGCCGCACTCGCAAAGGCATGAGGCTTGGACAGATTGTTTGTCCTCTGGAGTCGGTCGGCTGCTATGTCCCCGGCGGGCGATATCCGTTGGTTTCTACCGTGCTGATGACGGTCATCCCGGCTCAGGTTGCCGGCGTCAGCAATATCCGGGTCGCGTCACCCAATCCATCTTCCGAGGTCCTGGGAGCTGCGGCGATGCTTGGAGTGCGTGACTTCTATCGCATAGGCGGGGCTCAGGCGATTGCAGCTTTCGCCTACGGAACCGCCAGTGTTCGGCGCGTGGATAAGATCGTTGGCCCGGGAAATACCTACGTCACGGCCGCCAAGAAGTTGGTGGCGTTCGATTGCGCGATCGATTTCCTGGCCGGGCCGACGGAGGCGGTGATCCTGAAAGATTCGGGAAATCCGGCATTTATCGCCTCGGACCTGGTGGCCCAGGCTGAGCACGATGTCGATGCCTTGGCGGTTTTTATCACCACCTCTGACAAATTGGGCACGCGGGTGGCGGAGAAGTGCCGTCAGCTTTCGAAAAAAAACCAGACTGCTCAGAAATCGTTGGCCAGAAACGGCGCAGTGCTGATCGCCGTATCCCGGGAGCAGGCCCTCGAATGGGCCAATCAATTGGCGCCGGAGCATCTCACGATCGATCAGAAGGATCTGCCGCTGGTTCGAAATGCGGGCTCAGTCTTCGTTGGAGACTATTCAGCACAGGCGGCGGGCGATTACGCATCCGGGCCAAACCATGTGCTCCCGACCGCCGGACAAGCTCGATTCCGTGGAGGCTTGAGCGTGCTCGATTTCGTGAAGATTACGACGGTGCAGGAATTGTCCCGCGCTGAGTTGTGCCGGATGGCTCCGGCCATTGAATCTCTAGCCGCGGCAGAAGGCTTGTCGGCGCATGGGAACTCCATCCGAGTGAGGTGCGAGCATGCTTAGGGCCCGAACGGCGGTGCAAACGATGCCGGTCTATCACCCTCCACTCGCGGATCGTGAAGGGCTTCGGTTTGATTTCAACGAAAACACGAATGGGTGTTCTCCTCGCGTGCTCGATCGTTTGCGCAGTCTGGATGCGGAGCGACTTGCACGATATCCGGAACGCGGGCTGGTCGAAAAGGATGTGGCAGGTTTTCTACGGGTTGATCCTGAAGAGGTGTTGCTGACCAACGGAGTTGACGAAGCAATTCATCTGCTTTGCACGACCTATCTTGAACCGGGCGATCAGGCGGTGATCGTTGTCCCCACGTATTCGATGTACCGGGTCTATGCCATGGCGACGGGTGCACAAGTTGTCTGCGTGCCGTCAGGCGGGAACTTTCAGTTCCCATTCACAGCCGTGATCGATGCAATTAGCCAGCGGACGCGCTTGATCGCGATCGCAAATCCCAACAATCCGACTGGAATGGTGGCGTCGGAAGACGATTTGCTTCAGGTTGCTCGTTCCGCACGGGATGCCGCCATCCTCATCGACGAAGCCTATTTCGAGTTCTATGGGCAAACCATGCTGCATGCACGGCGAGAGGCTCCCAATCTGTTCGTCGCACGCACCTTTTCGAAAGCCTATGGCATGGCGGGTCTGCGCGCCGGCGTCCTCATCGGTGACGCCGGGCAAATGAAGTCTCTGCGACGGGCGGCCTCGCCTTATAACGTGAACGCCGTTGCCTTGGCCTGCCTGCCTGAGGCGCAGCTTGATCAGGAATATGTTCGAGGATATGTGGCAGAGGTGCTGGAGTCCCGATTGCGACTGGAGCGTGCACTCTTAGACAGCGGGATTCAATTCTGGCCAAGCCATGCGAATTTTCTCTTGATCCGGGTGGGAGCCTCCGGGGATCAGGCAGTGCGATTCGTTGAAGAAATGCGACGTAGGGGAATCCTGGTGCGTGACCGGTCGGCGGACCCGGAATGCAACGGCTGCGTGCGGATCACGCTGGGCTTACGGAAGCAGACTGATCTGCTGTTGGGGGCGATTCAGGAGGCTTTCGAAGAGCTCGGCACGACGCGCGGGGCGTCGCTCTCATGAGAAAAGCGAGAATCAAGCGCAACAGCAAAGAGACGCGGATCGAGATTGTGCTCTCGATCGAGGGGCGTGGGAAATACCAGATCTCCACCGGGATACGTTTTTTCGATCACATGTTGGAGCTTTTCGCGCACCACGGCGGCTTCGACCTGAAACTCATCGCTCACGGTGATCTCGATGTAGACCAACACCATACCGTGGAAGACGTTGGTATTGTTCTCGGACAAGCGTTCGACAAGGCGCTGGGCGCGAAGCGGGGCATTCTGCGCGCGGGGTACTTCCTGATGCCGATGGATGAAACCCTGGGCATGGCTGCAATTGATTTTTGCGGGCGCACCGCGAGCGTGGTCGACGCCAAAGTGCGGACGCGCCTGGTGGGGGATTTGCAGTCGGAGCTGGTTGCAGATTTCTTCGAGGGGTTCTCGCGCGGTGCGAAAGCCAACGTCCACGCGCGAGTTCTCTACGGAAGATCGAATCATCACAAGATCGAAGCTCTGTTCAAAGCCTTCGCGCGCGCAATTCGCGCGGCCTGCTGGCGCGATCCGCGGATGGTGCGCCTGCTGCCCTCTACCAAGGGAGTTCTGTAATGATTGCCATCGTTGACTATGGTGCAGGCAATCTCGTTTCGGTGAAGAAAGCCCTCGATCGGCTCGGCCATGATTGCATCATTACACCTGATCCGCCGATCGTGGCCAAAGCATCGAAAGTGATACTGCCGGGCGTTGGCCACTTTGCTTCGACGGATGCGCTTGAGCGCTCGGGAATGCGAGCTGAGATTTCCGCGGCAATCACACGAGGCGTTCCATTCCTCGGGATCTGCGTCGGCATGCAGTGGATGTTCGAAGGCAGCGACGAATCGCCGCAAACACAGGGACTGGGATTACTGCCCGGTCAATGCCAGAGGTTTCCATCAACGGTGAAGTCGCCGCATGTGGGCTGGAATTCCATCGACCTCGACCGGTCGTGCCGGCTCCTTCACGGCATAGAATCCGGATCCTTCATGTATTTCACGCACTCATTTCGGGTGCGAGAATGCGAAGCCACGGTGGCATGTTGCGAGTACGGTGGGTCTTTTTCCGCGGCGGTCGAACGTGGCACCCTATTCGGAGTGCAGTTTCATCCGGAAAAATCCGGTGAAGCTGGATTGACCGTTCTTCAGAATTTTTGCCGACTTACATGCTGACGAAGCGGATCATCGCTTGCCTGGACGTTGACGGCGGCCGTGTGGTGAAAGGCGTCAATTTCGCGAACCTGCGCGATGCGGGCGATCCAGCAGAACTGGCGCGGCTGCACAGCGCTTCCGGTGCGGACGAAATTGTGCTGCTCGATATTTCCGCGACACACGAACGAAGGGCAACTCTGCTCGACACCGTTCGGCGGACGTCGAGCCAATTGTTCATTCCATTCACCGTGGGCGGGGGGATTCGCACATTGGAAGATGCAGCGGCAATCTTCGCCGCAGGAGCCGACAAGGTAAGCATTAACTCGGCGGCGCTGGCCGACCCAGGGCTGATCTCGCGAATTTCCGGCCGCTATGGCTCCCAGGCGGTGGTGGTCGCCATCGACGCGAAGTCGTGTGCGGACAAGGCAGCCTGGGAAACTTACTCCCATGGAGGCCGCGTCGCAACCCGTCACGATGCGCGCGATTGGGCTCGGGAGGCCGAGTCCCGCGGCGCGGGCGAAATCCTGTTGACCTCCATGGACCGGGACGGAACCGGAAAGGGTTTTGACTGCGAATTGACCCGAACCATCGCGGAGTCAGTTCGAATTCCGGTGATTGCCTCCGGAGGGGCGGGCGGGTCCGAGCACTTTCTGGAGGTATTTCGCAGTGGCCACGCCGACGCCGCCCTGGCTGCATCTATCTTTCATTATGGCTTCAGCCAATTTTCCGCGTTGAAGCAAGAACTCAGTTCTCAGGGAATTCCGATGAGGTGGCCGTGCTGATTCCTGCGATTGATCTGATGGGTGGAAAGGTGGTCCAGCTTGTGCAGGGAAAGAAAAAGGCCCTGGAATTCGATGACATTGGGGAGTGGGTGCATCGTTTTGCTAGATATCCGACGGTGCAAGTCATCGATCTGGATGCGGCGATGGGGCAGGGAAGCAATCGCGCGCTGGTGAGGCAAATCACGAAACAGTTGCCCTGCCAGGTTGGCGGCGGGATTCGTTCGATCACCGCGGCTGAGTCCGCGCTTGGGGACGGCGCCAGAAGGGTGATCGTCGGGTCCGCCTTGTTTTCGCAAGCAGGATTGGATTGCGACTTCGCTCAGAGGCTATCAACGGCGGTGGGAGCCGAGAACCTCGTTTTCGCTCTGGACACAGTGGGAGAATATGTTGCGATTCGGGGATGGCGCGATTTAACCGGTATTCGGCCGCTCGAAATGATGAAGGCACTCAATCCCTGGTGTGCAGGTTTTCTTTATACGCATGTAGACACCGAAGGGCTTTTGGGCGGCTTCCCGAAAGACGCGATTCGTCCGCTTCGTGCAGCCACCGATCGGCAATTGATTGCGGCTGGAGGAATACGATCACAGCAGGAAGTCGATGAACTGCATGCCATGGAGGTGGATGCGGTAGTCGGCATGGCCATCTACAAGGGGATGGTTCCGGCATAGGACTCCATGCAGATCTTCAGGCTCAGCGGAAACGGCGGATGAACAGGGTGTGGCGCTCGGAGCGGTAAAATCCAACTACATAAATCGTGGCCTTTCCCTTTGTGGAGTAGATCACCTGGCGAATCCGGAGGACGGACGCACCACGAGGCACGGCCAGCAACTCGGAGATGCTGGCTTCGGCGGTGGTGGCGTCGACTTCTTCGTCGGCATAGGCCAGTTCCACCCCAAATTCCTGCTGGAGCGTTCCGAAAAGAGAG
Source organism: Candidatus Sulfotelmatobacter sp. (assembly GCA_036490405.1). Taxonomy (GTDB): domain Bacteria; phylum Acidobacteriota; class Terriglobia; order Terriglobales; family Acidobacteriaceae; genus Sulfotelmatobacter. Next base: position 78,409 of record DASXDY010000058.1, read on the forward strand.
GTTCGCCCTAACGGCGCATCGGTAAGTCCGGGAAAGTCCTTGGCCGACAGGTAACAAGTCTCGAGCGCGAACGGCTCGTCCCCGGTTTCACGCAGGCGTTCGATCTTTACCAGAGGGCTCGCCGCGGGCAGGGCGAGCCGCGAGGCGACTTCCACGTCGTGGTCGACCACCTTCGCGACCAGAACGCGGGAGCGCGGGTTCAGGCCGCGGCTGGACATCTGCTCGGTATAGCTCATCAGCTTGTTGAAGTGGATCTTAGGGGCGGCAACGAACGTTCCCGCGCCGCGGCGTCGTTCGACCAGGCCTTCCCGTTCCAGGCCGGCCAGGGCGTGGCGAGCGGTCATCAGGCTGACTTTGTGGATCCTCGCCAGTTCGCGTTCAGATGCGACCGCGTCGCCGGGTTGAAGCTCTGAGGACTCGATCTTCTTCCGTATTGCGCCCTGAATACGCTTATAGACCGGCGTTCCGTTGCGATGATTTCCCTGCATCAGTCACTTTCTGCCGTCCTGGAGAGTACCGTTCCGTGGTGACAAGCCTCCAGACTGGCTCGTGTGCTATATAGCGTAACTCGGTGCCGAAGTAAAGCCGAAAACGTTTCCGTGGTCGGTTTTGCGGCTTTCGCCGGGGGTATCGCTATAGAGCGGAACCGGGTGTGCGCCGCTGCCAGCTGGCCGAAGTTCCTTCTTAAATCGATTTAGGCTGAGACTTATCCGTCGTAAGTTGCGGAGGGATAACGCCGGCATGCAAATACGCCCGCACCTGACTTTTCGGCTCGCCGTCTTGGGCGTCTCGGTGATATAGAGCGGTGCTCAGTCGCCGGCTGGCAGAATTTTTGAGGGTTTCTCATTTTTTTCTTGACGGCCCGCTGCGATGTGCTATATAGCATGATCGTCCAAAGATCGAGGAGGGTTCTGTGATGAAACGACTTTATTGCTCGCTGTTTGTGTGTCTCGCGCTGATCATCATCATGACGGGCGCATCGCAGCGTGCCTGGGGCCAGGAAGTGACGGCTTCGATCACGGGTACGGTATCTGACCCGAGTGGCGCGGCAGTCGCGGGCGCCAATGTCACAGCAACCTCGGTGGAGCGGGGCATTACCTACACCGCCGCCACAAATGATTCCGGCCTGTACCGCATCTCCCAGCTCCCTGTTGGCAGCTACAGTCTCAAGGTAGAAAAGGGTGGATTTTCGCTCGCTTCGTATCCAGCTTTTGTTCTGACCCTGAATCAGGTCGCCCGCGTCGACGTTGCATTGAAGGTCGGACAGACAACCGAAACCGTCGAAGTGACGAGTGAGGCTCCAGTCATGGAGACCGACACCACACAGGTCGACACCATTATCAATGCGGCGACGAACGATAACCTGCCGCTCGCTTCGCGCAACTACGTCCAGTTGACCCTGCTTTCTCCCGGAGCCGTTTCGACTGACCCCAGCAGCTTTAGCAATGGGAATAATACCGGCGGTTATGGCGGGCGCCCTCTGATCAACGGGAACCGCGAGCAGGCCAATAACTTCTTGCTCGACGGCATGGACAACAATCAGGTTTCAGACAACTTGCTTGGCTACACGCCGGCGCCGGACGCGATCGAGGAGTTCAACCTGATTACGAACAACGCCCCGGCCGAGTTCGGCAATTTTGAAGGCGGAATCGTTAACGCGACGATTAAATCAGGTACCAATGCGTATCACGGCGATGTTTGGGAGTTTTTCCGCAATGATGTTCTGAATGCCAACAGCTGGTCGAATAATTTGACCGGGCTTGCCAAGGCGAAGGTGCGTTGGAATATGTTTGGCGGCACCTTCGGAGGACCGATAGTCAAGAATCGACTTTTCTTCTTTGCTGACTTTCAGGACCAGCGGTTTGATGTTCCAAGCTCGGCGGGTACGAATACCGTCTTCACTGCTGCCGAGAGACAGGGGGACTTCAGCGCTCTCGCAGTTCAGTTGTACAATCCGTGCGTCTCCTTTACCGCGCCGTGCACTTCGTCATCGGCAGCCGCCGCGACGCGTCAGCCCTTCGTAAACAACCAAATTCCGATTGCGATGATCAGCCCGGTAGCCAGCGCTTTGTTTGCGTCGAGCCTGTATCCGAGTCCTATCAATACTGCACTTCAAGCGAATGCGGTAAATACGACCACTTCGGCCCAGAATGAAGTGCAAGGCGATCTCAAGATCGACTTCAAGGCTACGCAAAAAGACAATATTTCTTATCGCTACACCAGGGCCTATCAGAACAACCCATCTGTCAATTCGCAGGCACTGTTGTCCAATGGCTATTCAACGACGCCGATTTACAACACGGTTGGAGACTGGAGTCGCACGATCGGAACCAATCTGGTAAATGACGCTCGCATTGGTTGGAGTCATATCACGCTGAATAGTGGGAATAGCTGGGCCTCCGGTGTCGGGCAGTTTGGCAACACGTTGGGCATCGGTAATGGCAATCCTGGATCGCTACCCGGCTTACTGGCTGTCAACTTCAGCAATTCGGCTCTTTCCAACATAGGAGCCTCAGAACAAACCCAGAGCTTCGATGACCATGTGTGGCAGTTCGAGGATGGGGTGAGCTGGAATCATGGGCGGCATACCTTCAAGTTCGGCGGCCAATTGTGGCGGCAGATCATCAAGACGTTCTACGCCGGCAACAATGGCCAATTGGGTCTCATGGACTTCACCGGACAGTTCACGGGTGCATCCTCCACGAGTGCGGTGCTGGGCGATGGCGGCGCCGATTTCTTTCTCGGTCTTGATAATCAATACGGTCGTGGCGTAAGTACAGGCGCGACCTGGCAGCAAACCAGCAACACGATTGGTGTCTATGCCCAGGACACCTGGCGCGTCACGGATCACTTAACCTTGAATCTCGGTCTGCGGTACGATGCGCACTCGCCCTGGGTGGAAGAGCACAATCAGCAGGCGAATTACAACTTTACTACCGGCAATATCGATCTTGCCGGTAAGAACGGAGCCAGTCGCGGTCTCTACGACTCAACCTATGGAGGCAAAGACTTCCAGCCGCGCATCGGTTTCGCCTGGACTCCCGCGGTACTGGGTAACCACACGGTGATCCGTGGCGCGTTCACAATTTCGTCGTATCTGGAAGGTACCGGCACGAATCTTCGTTTGACACTGAATCCACCTTTCACCCCGGCAGAAATCAATCAGAATTACAGCGGCTCTTCGCTGCCCGCGACAGATGCAACGGATGGTATTGTTGGTTCGGGCACGTCGGCATCTTGCGATGCGCCTCTTTATGCTTGCTACGCTAACGCCTTCCTTCGGGTTTGGGATCCCAAGGTCCAGCCTGCGATCGCAGACGAATACAACCTAACGGTGCAACACCAATTCGCCGGCAATACAACCATCCAAGTAGGGTACGTGGGCCAAAGGGGCACTCACTTGATGGTGCCATTCGACTATGCGCAAAGGTTGTTGCTACCGAATTCGTCTTGCGCCACTCCGCCTTGCACGGCACCCAGCCCCTATTTCGCAGCCAATCCCACGCTGTATGGCGTGTTGGGCAGCAGTGCCACTGTTTCGGGCACCAAGTCCAACGGCACCATGAGGTACAACTCCTTGCAAGCTGTGCTACAGAAGCAGATGAGTCACGGTTTGCAGTATCAAGTCTCGTATACGTTCTCCAAGTGCATGTCCGATAGCACCGGTTATTACGGCGCGTGGAACAATGCTTTGAGTGCCTCGGCCTACTGGCAGAACGTCTATGACCAAAAGTCGGAATACGCGCCGTGTTACTACGACGCGACTCACGTCGTCTCTGCTTACGCGATCTATGATCTTCCCTTTGGCCGCGGCAAGATGTTGGGGAAAAGCGCGAACCGGGCGGTCAACGGAGTGATTGGAGGGTGGGAAGTAAGCCCCATCGTCTCCTTCCGCACCGGTTGGCCACTGCCGGTTTATGGAGCCAGCGACAATTCCGGCACTTTCGGGCGTGGAGCGCGGGCAGACTGTAACGGCATCCCCTCGATTACGAATACCTTCCTGCCGGGAATCGGCCGTCAGTGGTTTGTCAACAGCGGAGAATTTACCAATCCAGACGTAGGTACCTTTGGCAACTGCTCACCGCAGCTCAGTGGCCTGCGTTCGCCCCATTACACGGACATAGACCTTAGCCTGCATAAAGACTTCTCCATTACGGAGCGGTTCAGATTGCAGTTCCGAACCGACTTCATCAACGCCTTCAACCATGTGCAGTACAACGCACCCAACATGAGCCTGGGAACTACGATGGGACAAATTACGGGTGCCCAGCCGCCTAGGAACATACAGCTCGCACTGAAACTCTATTACTAGAGGATAGGCCACGTATAATGATGCAGGCGGGACGACCGCCTGCATTTTTCTTTTTTCGCGAAATTTTCGAGAGGTTTGGAAAGACTGAAGTGAGAATGTTCAAAAGCGCGGGGAAGGCCATTTTCGCTGTCCTTCTGGCATGTTTGCTGGCTGCGCCGCTCAGCATGGCCCAGCAGACAAAAGCCCCTGCGGCAGCCGCGCTCGCGCCTGAAAAAGCGGTCGAACTGGCGGAGCAGGGGCGTTGCCGCGAGGCCATCCCGGCCCTCAAGCGTGCCATCGCTAGCCAGGCGGCAGCAGAGACGCGGAAGCAGGCTGGTGTGCTGGGGGCGCGTTGCTCGCTTGCGGTCGACAATCGTGACGCCACTCTGGACTTCATTCGTGCGCTCAACAAGCAATTCGGCAATGATCCTGACGTTCTCTTCGTCATTGTTCATGCATATTCGGACCTCTCCACCAGGACAGCCCAGGACTTAGGCCGAACCGCGCCACAATCCATGGCGGCGCACAAGCTGAACGCCGAAGCGCTCGAGATGCAAGGGAAGTGGGAGCCCGCACAACTCGAATATGAGGGCATGATCCAGAAAGAGCCGAACGCCCGCGGCGTACATTTCCTGCTGGGGAGGGCCTTGCTATCCCAGCCGGATGCCCCGCCCGACGCGGCCGACAGGGCGAAGAAGGAATTCGAGAAGGAACTCCAAATAGATCCGAATAATGCCGATGCTCAATATATTTTGGGGGAGCTTGCCCGCCGCGATCAAAAATGGGACGAGGCCATCTCCCGGTTTTCTGCGGCCGCCAAAATCAACCCGAACTTTTCGGAGGCTTATCTGGGGTGGGGTGCTACTCTTCTGAATCTTAAAAAATATGAGGAAGCGATTCCGCCTTTGCGCACCGCAGCGCGGCTCGCGCCTGGCAATCCGGATACACATCATGCGTTGGCGACTGCTCTGGAGAGATCCGGCCACAAAGAGGAAGCAGCGAAGGAATTTGCCATCCACAGAAGTATGACTTCAGCGCAGGAGCCCGATACACCTCGATAACGTTGCCCGCTCAAGAACGTTGTATACCTTGGCGACACCGTGAGCCTGTTTTCAAACCAATGAAAAGACGACGCCGAGTTTCTGGAGCAGGTTTGACCCGGCGTGAGTTTGTGTCATCAATGATCGCGGCGGGTACTTTGCTCGTTCCGCAATGGCCAGCCTTTGCCGGCGCCCGGTTTCCCTTTGAGGAAGTTCCTCCAGAAAAGAGCGGCATCAAGTGGGTCCACACCAGCGGCAGATCTCCCGAAAAATATCTTCCGGAAAGCTCCGGACCCGGCTGCGCATTTCTCGACTTCGACAATGACGGATGGATGGATATTTACCTCGTCAACAGCGGGAAGTGCGACTTCTTCAACCCGAATCCGCCATTGCGCAATGCACTCTACAAGAACAATCGGGATGGAACTTTCACTGACGTTACAGAAAAAGCCGGTGTAGGCGCCGGCGGCTACGGACAGGGTGTCGCCGTAGGTGACTACGATGGCGACGGCCTTCCGGACATGTATGTGACGCAGTACGGCCGCAGCATTCTCTATCACAACAACGGGAACGGCACCTTCACGGATGTTACCGACAAAGCGGGAGTTGCGGCTCCGGGATGGGCCTCTAGCGCCGTTTGGTTCGATTATGACAATGATGGCCGGCTGGATCTCTTTGTTGGCAACTTCGCCGATTTCAGCAAGGAGCTCAATAAGCCCTGCGGCATTCACGAAGATGGACGCCACCACTATTGCATTCCCAAGGTGTACGCAGGAATGCCGAGCTGGCTCTTTCACAATAACGGCGACGGTACTTTTACCGATGTCAGCAAGGAATCAGGTATTGCCAATCATCTCGGCAAAGTGTGGGGCGTGGTTGCGACCGACATCAATAACGACGGCTGGACGGATCTGTGGGTCAGCAACGACACGGTCCAAAATTTCCTTTTCGCCAATCGCAAGGGGAAATTTGACGAGATCGCCGAGACCGCCGGTGTTGCTTACAGCGATTCCGGTCGCGCGAGATCCGGCATGGGCGTCGACTCAGCCGATTTTATGAACGATGGCTGGATGGGTTTGTTCGTGGCCAATCTGGATCGCGAAATGTTTGCGATCTACAAGAACAACCACGACGAGACTTTCGATGACCTGGCCCTTCCTTCCGGCATTGGCAAGGCGACGAAGCTGCTCAGCGGTTGGGGACTGAAATTCTTCGACTATGACAATGACGGGAACCTCGATCTTTTCCTTTCCAATGGCAACCCTGACGATCTGATCGAGTCGCTGCATAGTGATGTCACCTACCAGGAACCGCCGGTGCTGTTTCATAATTCCGGCAAGTCATTTGACAATGTCAGCTCTCAAAGCGGGCCCCTGTTTGCGAAGTCGATGTCGGCGCGCGGGCTTGCGCTTGGCGATTTCAACAATGATGGTGCAGTCGATGTGCTGATCGCATGCAACGACGGGGCGCCCGTTCTCGTGCAAAACAATGCCGGCCGCGAAAATCATTGGCTGGGCATAAGATTGATTGGGAAAAAGGCCAACATCGATGCGGTAGGAGCAGTCGTCACTTATCAGGCAGGGGACTTGAATCGGAGCCGGATGAAAGTTGGCGGAGGCAGCTATCTCTCATCACATGATCCGCGGTTGGTTCTAGGGATCGGCAAACGCTCAAGGTTCGATTGGATCGAGATCAAATGGCCTCAGCCCAGCAGAGTGGTCCAGCGTTTCACCGATCTTCCCATCGACCGCTACATTACCATCACCGAGGGCCAGTCGAAGTGGGCATGATTGTGAGCGGCCGGGTTTCTTGCACGTCATGGGCGCCGGGACTATCTTGAGACTATCGACTTTCCAGACAACTTCTCCATGAACGTATTGGTCCTCAACTCTGGAAGTTCCAGCCTGAAGTTTCAAGTAATCGCCACCGACCTTGAGCGAATCAATCAGGGCAAAGACGAACGCTTGTGCCGCGGAGAGATTGAAGGCATTGGCGGCGATGCCACGGTAAGAGTTCAGTATCGCAATGGCCCGGTGAAGAATATCGCGGTTCAACTTCCTGATGTTGGTTCAGCGCTGGAATGCCTGGTTCGGTATCTGATCTCGGAAGACTCAGGTGTTTGTGAGGTTCGCAGCAATTCTGATGTGCATGCGATTGGCCATCGCGTGGTTCATGGCGGGGAACTGTTCCATGAATCGGTCGTGGTGGACGATCAGGTTCTGAAGGGAATTGCCGACTGCGCAGATCTTGCCCCCCTTCACAATCCGGACAATCTGAGGGGGATTGTTGCTTGTCGTGAACTTTTCGGTAAGCGCGTCCCACAAGTTGCGGTGTTCGACACTGCATTCCATCAGTCCCTGCCAGAGCGGGCCTATTGTTATGCGGTTCCGTACGAACTCTATCAAAAGCATGGAATTCGCAGGTATGGGTTTCATGGAACCTCCCACCGATACGTGACCGCACGATATCGCGCACTGCGCAAATTGACCCGGGAACAGACGAATCTGATCACACTCCATTTAGGAAATGGCTGTTCAGCCGCCGCAATCGAGAGAGGAAATTCGATTGATACATCTATGGGGATGACGCCTCTGGAAGGCCTTGTAATGGGAACCCGATCTGGAGATTTGGACCCGGCAATTGTGGGGTTTATAGCGAAGAAAGAAAACCTGCCGCCAGCGGAAGTGGAAAAGCTCCTGAATGAAAAGTCGGGGCTGCTCGGAATCTCAGGATTGACGAACGATATGCGAACGCTTCAATCGAAGCTGATTGACACCGGAGATCATCGGGCGGGCCTTGCAATCGAGGTGTTCTGCTACCGGGCGCGCAAATATATCGGCGCATATCTGGCGGCGTTGGGAGGTGCCGGCGCGGTCGTATTTACGGGAGGCATCGGAGAAAACTCCCCCCAGATTCGCGCGCGGATTTGCGAAGGAATGGAGTGGGCTGGCCTGCGGATTGACTGCTCCCGCAATGATGAGGCGATCGGCCTCGAGCGGATGATTTCAACCGACGACTCGAAGCTGCTCGCCTATGCCATACCAACCGATGAAGAACTCCTGATTGTCCATGATACAGTCCGGCTTATCGGCGGCCAGCCGCATTCCGGATAAAGCGCTTTAGTACGGCCACGTCCAGTTGCTGGCCTCAGGTTGGTCGACGCCGTGTTCGTGCGCGTAATTCCGGCATTCGATCTGCTGATTCAGGAATCGGTCTTTCGCATGCCCGCCAATTTTCTGCAACCTGGGCACACGATCGATTACGTCCATGGCAAGGCTGAAACGGTCGATGTTATTGTTGATCGCAAGTTCCAGCGGGGTGTTGATGTTTCCCCGTTCCTTGTAGCCGCGAACGTGAATGTTGTGATGGTTGGTCCGGCGATAGGCCAGCCGATGAATCAGCTGCGGGTAGCCGTGAAAGTTGAACATCACCGGCGTATCCACGGTGAAGAGTGAATCAAAGTCCCGATCGGGCAGGCCGTGCGGATGTTCTGACGCCGGTTGCAATTTGAATAAGTCGACTACATTGATGAAGCGAATCCGAAGATCGGAAAATTCCTTGCGCAGCATCGCGGTTGCTGCGAGCGCCTCCTGGGTCGGAATATCCCCCGCCGAAGCCATGACAACGTCCGGCTCTCCAGGATCGTCATTGCTTGCCCAATCCCAGACGCCAATTCCCTTGGTGCAATGCGTGATGGCATCGTCCATGTTCAGGTATTGCAAATGCTTCTGCTTGTCGGAGACGATGACGTTCACATAATTCTGGCTGCGCAGGCAATGATCGGCAACGGACAGAAGGCAGTTCACGTCAGGCGGCAAATAGATTCGGGTCACGTTCGCGCTCTTGTTGACCACAACGTCGAGAAAGCCGGGATCCTGGTGCGTGAAGCCATTGTGGTCCTGGCGCCAGACGGTGGACGTGATCAGAAGATTCAGCGAGGCAATCGCCTCCCGCCATGAGAGATGACGGCAGATCTCCAGCCACTTCGCATATTGATTGAACATTGAGTCGATAATGTGAACGAAAGCCTCGTAACTGGAGAAGAAACCGTGCCGGCCAGTGAGGAGATAGCCTTCCAGCATTCCTTCCAGCGTGTGTTCGCTCAGCATTTCCATCACCCGCCCGTCGGCCGCCAGATTGCCGCCGTCGTTGTCCTCGGGAAAGCGTTCTTCAATCCAGAACTTCTTGCTCGCGCTATAAATATCGTCGAGCTTGTTGGACGTTGTTTCGTCTGGGCCGAAGACCCGAAAGTTGTGAGGATTCATTCGCACTACGTCGGCGAGCATGCGCCCCAAAGGCCTCGTGTTTTCGGTTAGGGATATCCCCGGTTTTTCCGTGGGATTGGAATAATCCCGGAAATCCGGCAGGCGGAGGTTTTTCTTCAGCCGGCCGCCATTGGCATGTGGATTGGCGCTCATTCTCCTCGTGTCAGACGGGGCTAAATCTGCGAATATCGAGTTAATCCTGCCGTTCTCATCGAAAAACTCCGCCGGCCTCTGCGAGCGCATCCAGGCCTCCAGAAGGTGAAGCTGCGCCGGATCGCTCTTGACGGCGGGCAATGGAACTTGATGGGCCCGCCAGAAACCCTCGAGAAAGTGACCGCCCAGTTCGCGCGGGGCCGTCCAACCTTTCGGCGACCTGAGGACGATCATGGGCCAGCGGGGCCGGCTTACAATCCCGTCTTCGCGCGCCGTTCGCCGATGCTCATGGATTTCCTCGATGCAATGTGCCACCGTGGCCGCCATCGCCTGATGCATGCTGTTGACGTCCGAGCCCTCGACAAAGTAAGGCGTCCAGCCGTAGCCCCGAAGAAGATTTTCAAGTTCTTCGTGTGTAATTCGCGCCAAGAGCGTCGGATTGTCGATTTTGTAGCCGTTCAGGTGCAGGATCGGCAAGACCGCGCCATCGCGCACCGGATTTAGAAACTTATTGATGTGCCAGGATGTGGCAAGGGGGCCGGTTTCGGACTCCCCATCACCGACAACGGCTGCCACGATCAATTCAGGATTATCGAAGGCTGCGCCGCAGGCGTGCGAAAGCACGTAGCCAAGTTCGCCTCCCTCATGAATCGAACCTGGAGTTTCCGGTGTGCAATGGCTTCCAATGCCTCCCGGAAAGGAAAACTGGTGGAAGAATTCCCGCAAGCCTTCAGGATCCTGGCTCTTCTCCGGGTAGATTTCGGAATAGGTTCCTTCAAGGTAAGTTGGGCCCAGAACACCCGGCGCGCCATGCCCGGGGCCTGCCAGGAAGATCATATCGAGATCGTATTTCTTGATGAGGCGGTTCAGGTGAACGTAGATGAAAGAGAGACCCGGACTCGATCCCCAATGACCGAGCAACCGGTTTTTGATGTGCTCAGCGCGCAGCGGTTCAGCAAGGAGCGGATTTTCGCGCAGATAAATCATGCCCAGACTCAAATAGTTGCAGGTGCGCCAATAAACCTCAGTTTTACGCAGTTCTTCCGCGCTGAGCGGCGCGCCCTTGATGGTGGATCGGGTGGGGCCGTATGGGCTCAGTTCGGCGATCGCAGCTGGCAACGTGGCTTCAGTGGTGCTCATGGCGCTTGCTCCTTAGGATTAGCGTATAGCGGCTGCCTTCGGGTGACAAGAGTTCTCGAGAAACGCGGACACAAATCCGAGGCCGATTCGGGATGCTCTCCCGAATCGCGAAGGCATCAATAGGCATTCTTGCTGTTGAAGATGTGCAACAGTGTCATGGTGATGATCTGGAGGTCGAAGGTAAGACTCCAATTGCGAAGATAATAGAGGTCATATTCGACGCGTTTTGCGATCGAGGTGTCGCCTCGCCAGCCGTTGACCTGCGCCCACCCGGTAATTCCCGCCTTGAATGTGTGGCGGAAATTGTAGCGATCGAATTCATCCAAGAACTTCTCTACAAAGTGCGGGCGTTCCGGCCTTGGTCCTACGATGCTCATATCTCCTTTCAGCACATTAATGAATTGTGGAAGTTCATCGAGATTCGTTCTGCGAAGAAAGGTTCCAAGGGCCGTCCGTCGAGGATCGCCGGCGCTGGTCCACTGAGTGTCGCCCTCCTGCCGGCTTCCGACCCGCATGGTCCGGAATTTAAACATGCGAAACACGCGCCCATTAAGGCCGACACGCTCCTGGGCGAAAAACACCGGGCCGGCGCTAGTCAGCTTGATGGCCAGCGCGATCAGCAAACCGAATGGAATCATACAGATCACGATCAGGGCTGAGAATGCAATATCGAAGATCCGCTTTTCGAATAGATATGGCCCGGTTTCCGCCAGGGTTGGCCGAAGGTCGAGCATGTTCATTCCGCCCAGATCGATGAGACGATCGCGAATTGCGATACCTTCGCCCAGATCGATGACGACACGCGTGGGCACGCACAATCTTTCCAGTGCCGGGGCGATCTTCTGCACGTCGCTTAGCCGGCCAGCCGGCAGCGCGATGATCACATCGTCAATCGAATGGCCATTTGTGAAAGCCGGGAGTTGCCCAAGATCATAGACAGGTCCCTCGACCGCGACCTCCTGGTCCGGCAGTTTCACAAACCCGACCACCTTGCACGGCAAGACTTCGCCGTGGAGAAGGGAAGTCGCGACACGGCGTGCGAATCGGTCGGTGCCGACGATAAGAATTCGGACCTCATTTCTGCCGCTATTTCGCAACATCTCGAGCGACACTCGAAAAACGATGCGTGCGACCGTCGCCAGGAAAAACAGGGCTACAGCGCTGATCGCAATCACCAGCCGTGAATAGCTTGCCTGCCGATACATGAATCCGAGGGCCATCACAATGGCATAGGTGAAGGCGAGCGCTTCCAACAAGCGCCGGCTTTTTTTGCCAGGCGCGTAGAGTTGCTGCACGCTCCAGAGGCCAGATTCCTCCGCAGCGATCGCCCAAACGATAGTCGTCAGGAGAACGATTCCCCAATACGAGGGAAGGCTCGCAGGTGCGGAATGGGGAAAGAAAAGGTTGAAGCCGAAGCGAATCTCGATCGCAATCAAATAAGCGCAGGCGGGCAACAGCAGTGTGAGGATTCTCAGGTAATAACGGACAAAGCTGAGACGGCTACGAATCATACAAGAACGTCTTTCCAACAACGGCGACGAAGAGTCAGAAAAAATGTTTCAAACAATCACCCGAATACCCGATATGCGCTTAGCCTGCGTTTTAAAATGAGGGGAAGCCGGTTTTCGTTCAATCCGAGAAGCAGGCCAGCCGACTTTGCCAGGTCCTGCCGGATCCCATACCCCACAGAGCGACCACCCTTGGGGCCAGCTCGCCGTTTGATCTTCTGATTCATCAGTCTCCAGCCATCCCGCAACAAGGACTTACGAATTCCCGGAGCTTCCCAGATTCTTAATAAGCGGAAGGTGTAGCCGATGTCGAAATATCGTTTGAATAGCCCGATTGTCGTGTGAACGTGAGAATGAAACACGGCGGCCCTCGGCTCGTACACAATCTTCCAGCCACGATCGAGAATGTGCTTGGCGATACCGAGATCCTCGAACACCTTCAAATCTTCGGGAAAACGCGCTGACTGCCAGACTGTGTGTCGCATCGCCGCGTTTACATCGGAGAAGTGATAGAAGCGGTATCCGAGGCTGCCGCGCTGCGCGGGGTCTTTCACAATACGGGTCTCGCCATAGATCGCGTGCAATACGTCCTGGCGCTCGAGAGAAGAATCCCTCTTGGGAAGCTGACGGCCGTAGACGGCTCCGACCTGTGGATCCTGAAAATTGGCGACCATCGCCGCAAGCCAATTCGTCGAATCCGGAATGGCATCTTGTGAAAGAAAAACAATAATCTCCCCTTGCGCCAGGCTGGCCGCAAAATTGCGGGTGCGCGCGTGATGAAACTCGTCCGACCGGATCTGCCTAAGCTGCACCGGAAAATCGTGAACCAGGTCAAGCGTTCCATCGGTAGAGCCCGAATCAACAACGATCACCTCAAAGCTCACATCGATGTTTTGAGCGAAGAGAATCGGCAACGATTGCGCGAGGTCGTTCCGTCCATTTTTCGTTAGCAGCAAAATCGATACTTGGACCATGCTTCCCTCACAAAAACGGCTTACGAATGTCCGGACTCGCCTGTCCTGGCCGTGCCAACCTGAGATGCGCGCTGGCTTCGAGTTGCTGGTTCTGAATTGAAAATCGGCATCCGAATGCTTTCACGAACATCGCAGCTCGGGTGTTGGCTGTATATCGCTCTAACGACTTCCTCCAGGCAGACGATTCGAATCCAGGGCGAGTGTGGGCGGCTGCTTTCTGGCGGAGAAAAATTTCTTCCATTTCGAATGCAAAGCGTGTCCACGCATCATCATCCGCAGCTGTGACGTTGGCACTCGCTTATTACGTTGAACGATCCGGCGTTTCCGAAGGGTAGCCGGCAGGCGCCGGAGCACGTCCCACTTTGCGCGAACGAATGGCAAAGCATTTCCCTGCCGCACGAAGTAGACTGCCGCACCGATTTCGTAAATCAGCCGTCGGGGAGCGGAGCGAAGGATCAGGACCAATGGCTGGTTCTTCAAATAGACCAGATCGATATTGCGTTGAGCACAGAAGACCTGGAGAGCCGGCTGCTTCTTAATCGTGGATCGATATCTGTGATAGACGATGGCGTCCGGCAGATAGACACAGTCATACCCGTAGATCTGGCCTCGGAAACTCAGATCCACATCTTCATAGATCATGAAGAAATCGGAATCGAGAAAGCCGATCCGCTCCAGCATGGATCGGCGGTAGGCAGCGGCTCCTCCGCATGCGCCGAACACCTTTTGAGGACGATTCCACGCGGGGCCATCGACCTGATCGCGCCCAACTTCCACCGTCGTGCCTGCAAGATCTACCTCGAACCCGCAGTTTTCGATCCGGCTGCGATCGTCAAAATACAGCATTTTAGAAGCGAAACTTCCGGCAGATTGGTAGACCAGGGCGCTGTCGTAAATTGCCTGCAACCAGCCTGGATCTGCCTCGGTGTCGTTGTTCAACAAGACCACGATTTCGCCGCTTGCGATTTCGTATCCGGCGATGTTGCCGCCGGTGAATCCCCGGTTTTCATTCAAAGCTAAGACGCGGACTCCCGGAAAATTCGCATGGACGTAATCTGCGGAACCATCGGTCGAGCCGTTGTCTACCAGAATGGTCTCGAAGTGGCGAAAGGTCTGCCGCCCCAGCGACGAAAGACAGTCCTGGAGGAAGTGCCTGCCGTTCCAGTTGACGATGATGACGCTAATCTCCGGCATGTTGCTCCTGCGGCGCAGAGATTGGAGAGGCGGTGCGATCGAACGAACGGACGCCGAGTTTACCGGCGCGTCCATCGAAGAAGCCGAAGCACATCATTTTCAGGCAGGCGAATTTGGCCTTCCCGAATAGCAAAATGCCAACCGCGTGCCGCGCCAGGCGGAGAGCTGTTGCCGCTTTCGCCTGCCATCGAGAATCGTAGGCCCAGATCGTGAAGACTTCATTGCGCGTCTTGTAGTACTCACGCCATGGCTCGTGGTCAGACCAGGTATAGGAGAATGACCCAAGGCGGACCATTCTCGGTTTACCCACCGAGTGGTCCAGGATGCTCTCCGGTACCACCGCGATCCGGTAGCCGTGCTTCCGCAGGCGGAGGCAGTGCTCAAAATCCACGAAGTCAATGAAGAAGTCGGCTCTGGGGAGCCCCACTTTTCTTATATGTTCTCCCCGAACCAGGCTGCCAGAGGAGATGACGGCATCCACGAACTCAAGGTTCGATGTCGTCTTGCACTTCCGCCACCCATTGCGCCAACGAACACCCGGATAGCTTCGCTGTGTGTCGGAGTGAATGCATAATGGGGCAAAGATTGCTACGTCGCTATGATGGTCTCCCAGGCTGTGATATCCGTCGAGCAGCCGCGCGAGTCCGTCGTGCCGGGGAATGCTGTCCTGATCAAATAGCCAGATCCAGTGATGATGTCGTTCATTGAGCGCGTAATCGAGGCCGGCGGCATAGCCGCCTCCGACACCGGCGTTACCCGCCAGGTCAATGACGGTGACTTGCGGGTAGCGCTCCCGCAGCAGTCGCAAGGATGCGTCGGTGGAAGCGTTGTTTACGACGATAATTTCGTCCAGCGGTTCGCTCTGGCGAAGAAGCGCATCCAGATGTGAGGAAAGGAAGTCTTCCCCGTTGTAGGCCACGGTTACGCTCGCGATGGATCCCGGCCGCCGCGCGATTTCTTTTTTCTGGATGTCGTTTGAGGACATAACCTTCAGACGGCCTCCATCGCGGCGGGGAACTGATTTCGCATCTTGTAGAAAAGCGCCATGAACATTCCGAAAGTCGCTCCGGCAAAGGACGATGTAAGGTGAGGATTGGTAAAGCCACTGAGTAGCCACAGGCCAAACAGGAGTACTAACCATGGCTTGGCTGGATGCTGCGACTTCAAAAGATCACGGGCGGAAAAAGCGATCAGCGTCAGGATCCCCGCGAGACCCAGCATTCCGAATTGCATCAGCAATGACATCCATTGGAGTTCATAGGAATAGCGGTTCTCGCTGTTTCGAATCACGCCATTGACATGCGTGCCCAGGCCTTTTCCAATCAAGGGCCGTGTCCTGATCTCGTCCAGGAGTGCCTGGTACTGCTGAATGCGGATCAAATCCGAATCGCTGACCTGATCGGAAAAGAACCTTCCCTCGACCAGGGGTTGTAGCGCTTCGTAATAAATACCGGCCACCGGCACGAACGTGAATAGCGCGATGAAAAGGAGTTTTATCCGGCGTTCGATCATCATGGCCGCGACGATAGCGATTCCGTCCAGAAACCAGATGTAGCGTGCATAGGCCAACAGTGCGGACGCCAGTAACACAATCGTGATGAGCACAACGGGAATTCGCTTGAGACGAATTCCGCTGATGGAAGGACACAGCACGACGAACAACACGAAGGCGCCGACGATATCGGAGGAAAATTCAATCCGCGTGAGGCCGAAGGCCATGCTGCCGCCGACAAGGGAATCCTCTCCAAAAACCTCGCTCAGGAGGGCGATCGGGTCGAGCTTCCAGCCAAGAGTGCCTGCAATGAGCAGCAGCTTAAGTGCGGCAAGCCCCACAATGCCGCACAACACCGGCATGATCACCTGTTTGGGTTGCAGCAGTTTGCGGCGCACCAAGAATAGACAGAGCCATGCGATCAACACCGTGGAAGCAATGTCTTTGAATTGCAGAAAAATCTGCAGAGTTTCGGATTCGCCGTGAAAGATGGCAATCAGGCTCCAAAAGCACAGGCCCGCGCAGCAGAAAGACAGAATCAAGAACTCCGATGATGTCAGCCAGTGCCACGAACGTGTGCTGAGATACAGTGCAAGTGAGAAACAGAAGAAGACGAAGATGGGCATTTTTACATTGAGCCCGAAAATTGATCCCGTAGGCAGACACACTGCGATCAGCAGCATCGCCTGAAAGAAAGTGGCCGCCAGCGGTTTGCGGATTGTCGCGGAGTTATTCACGCTGAGGTCTGCCCATACAAAAAAAGGTCCTTGGCGACGCTTTCCCATCCGGCGCTGTAGTTCCAGTATCCGCGGTTGCGAACCTCACGAAAGACGTGGGAAAGGCGGCTGCTTTTCATATCGCGGATGCAGATGCGATGCTCCAGATGGGCAATCTTTTGTTCGATCTCGCTAATTGCCCGTTCTGCATGAGGTATCTCGCCACGAAGTGATTCGAGCCGGGATTGGAGCCGGCGAAATCCAGCGATCTCGGCGGAATAAAGGTCGGTTCCCGTCCGCCGCGATCGCGCTAACCGCTCGCTAAAGGTCACCGCGCCCAACCCGATCTGCTGACTGTGATGGCTGCGATAACGCATCAAGGGCTGTGGGATTGCTGCAAACCGTCCACTGGCTGCGAGCAGGAAAGACATCCAGCGATCGTGAACATCTTCTGCGGGAATCGGAATCAGCAGCCCAAAATAGCTGCGGCGGAAGGCCATTGCCGCACCCGTCACAACCGGATGTTTAATCAGCACCTTCACGGCGTGGCCTCGTCCGAAGAGTTCCAGTTCGCTCCGGCTGAAGGAAAATGATCTCCAAAGTCTCTGTCTCATCAATCTCGAGTGGCCGTCCATCAGATCTGCGTCGCTGAAAGCGGCAGCCGTGTCTGGCGAACCTACAAATTCTTGTTCGAGCCGAGCGAGCTTGTCTGGATACCAAAAGTCGTCCTGATCGGCCAGGACAACGATGTCGCCCTGCGTAAGTCCAACCGCCTTCTCGAAGTTCTTAGTTGAGCCCAACTGCTTCTCGTTGACGATAAGACGTACCGGAAATGAAACACGGCGGCAGAACTCGGCAAGTGTTTCTACCGAGTTGTCGGATGATCCGTCATCGCAGACTACGAGTTCGTCCGGCAATCTCGTTTGAAGGGCGAACGAATCCAATTGTTCCGCCAGGAACCGGGAGCCGTTGTATGTACACATAGCAATCGAAACCTTCAAGGACAAGGCGTCTCCTTCCCGGCGTGTTGCGCTGCTTGCCTTATTCCGCGCGGCATAGTCTCCTCACGCGGCGAGTCAGCGGCATAAACTGCTCGAACTTATGCCAGTCATATTCGTCGAAGAATCGGCTGAGCACGATTAGCACGGAGTACAAGACACCGAAGGCCAGGGCCAGCTCCGCAAGACCAAACCATGTGAGATTGCTGGTTGGGCGAAGCGCAAGGAGTCCCAGAATCGTAATGACGGAGATGGTAACCGGTTTGATGTAGCTTTCTTTGAGCAGCCTGGAGAAGGAATAGCCCGTGTCTCGATGGAACACATACACGAAATAACCGGATGCGGCGAGTAGAGAGATAGACGTTCCCACCACCGCTCCAGAAAAACCGAAGCGGTAGATCAACACGAGACTGAGAGGAATATTGAGAACAACGCCAAGCACCGCCGATTGGACGCCCGGTTTCAGATAACCTCGGCCGGCAAAGATCAGGAACCCAGGCCCAGTTGCCAGATTCATGAAGTTAACAACGACGAGAACACTCAGGGGAAAAGCAACCATGCTCATGCCATGGCCGATCCAAAGCTGTACGAACCGGCTTGCCACTGCCGCCATCAGGCAAATTGCCGGAACTCCGATCAGAGCGAGATATTTGTGGGTCCGGAAATAGAGCTCTCTTGTGCGTCTCGCATCGCCAAGGGCATTAAGTTCCGACGCCGCGGGAAGTACCGGACTCAACACGAATCCAATCGCGCCCCGAACCTTAAGTGAAACGTCGCTGGCAATGTCGTACCAGCCGACCGGGGTCACTCCAATCAGGACAGCAAGAAACACCTTTTCTATCTGGGTATGGACCGCGACCGCGGCCTGCGTCACGTAAAAACGTGAACTGAAGCTGAACAGCTTTTTGGCTTCGGCCCAATCGAACTCGGCGGGATCGATTGCGACTTGCGGTAACAGCCTCCGGATCGTAATGACGTAGGCGATGACCGTCAGGGTTGCGGAGACAATGTAGCCATATACCAGGCCGCTCAGTCCCCAGCCATTCAAGAGAAGCAGCGCGCTGAAAAGCGCACCCAGGAACACGTTGCCGGCGCTGATCATGTTCGTGAGATCCAGGCGCTGTAGCCCGGTAGTTACCGAGGAAAATAAAAGGTTGAGGATGTTTGCGCCGATAACGATCAGGAAAAGCCGGAACAAGTGAACGATCTCGGCTTGACTGACCGTGCTGCCGTGAAAAAACCAGCGCGCCACCGGAACGGCGGCACCTGCGAGAATGCAAATTACTATGGCGGCCAGGAGAATAAACAGAGACAAACCGGAATTTAGGGCCCTGCGAAGGGCGACGTAGTCGCGACGGGCGTAATAATCGGCGATGAATTTGCTCAACGTTCCCACCAGCCCAAGATCCGCGAGAGACGTGAGAGCGCTAATCGCCAGAAACACTGCCCAGGTTCCGTAACCGCCGACCCCGATCTTTTTCAGGATCAAGGGCGTCATTACGAACGGAATCGGAGCAACCAGGATGTATCGAAGTCCGCCGAACAAGACATTACGGATGATCTTTGCACTCAACGGGATGTCCTGCGCTGGCGCGATGCCCCTTGTCAGGCAGTCACTCGTGAATTGTTCGGGCGTTTGCATTGAATTCCGTTTCTAGCTGACTTTGATACGCGTCCAGTTCATCGCTTGAGCCGCCGAAGTCTGCTCTTAATTTGTTCCAGTCTCGCGGCGATGGTCTGGACGATCTCTTCGCCGAGTTGTCTGGCCGGATCGTTCGCGTCCAGTTCCTGCCATCGGGCGAACATCACGATCCAGACGCTGCACATCGCGATTGCGAAACATGTCCCCAACAGAACGATGATCGTTCGCGGCGGGAAAGACTTTCTTTCCGGTACACTCGCAATATCAAGTACCTTCACGCTGGGTACTTCGCGGGCCTCATTGACGCGGGCAAGTTCATACTGCTTGGTGAGCGTTTCGAAGACCGCTTCCTGCACCTTCGTACGCCGGTAGAGGTCGGCCCACGTGACTCCGAGAATCGGCAATTCGCGAATCGAGGGATAAAGCTCTGAGCTTGGGCCTGCGCCCGGGGCTACATCAGATGTGTCAGCATTCGCGGCAGGAGGCTGGCCGTTCAACTTCTCCAGTTGGCGCTTGTATTCATCAATTCGCGCCTGAACGGACCGCACTCGCACGTTGTTGCTGGTGTAAAGTTGGCGGAGGCCCTCAAGTTCGGTCTGGGCGGCGATCATCTCTCCTTCCAGTTGGGCCGCGGCCCCGATCATGGCCCGGCCCTGTTCCTTCACATCGAGCGCTGTGTTGTTGCTGGCGAAACGACTGAAGTCCTTCTCCGCGCTTTCCAGGTCTCGCTGCACCTCGGAGAGGCGGTTCTCCAGAAAGATCCTTTCGCGATGCGCGGAAGATGTATCCAGCGAGATCACCGTGTGGTTCAGTTGCTCCACGTACTCGCGGCCCATCGCCGCCGCTCGTTCAGCGTTTCGGTCACTCACTTTTACGGTGATGATTCCGCTTTTACGATCGACGGTCAGGTCAGTGCGATTCTCCAGAATCTTGCGGGCATCTTCATAACGCTTGGTCTTATAAACCTTCCGCAGATCAAACTTATCGATCAGCGCATTTTCTACACTTTCGCTTTTCATGAGGCCAACGAACAGTTCTCCGGATGTTTTCATGCCGAATAACTCGGAACCGATCGAAGCCAGTTCGCTCGATTTTCCGAAGGCGGCGAACATCGAAGCGAGTCCCTGGCTTGACTGATCCGGTGGCATAAGGCGTGTAATCGCCGTGTACCGTACGGGAATAAGCAATGCCGTTATCGCGGAGACAGCGAAGGCGATCGCAGCCCAGCGATAAATCAGTGTCCTGCGGTCCCAGAGCACCCGCAGTCTTTCCACCCGGCCAGGCTCAGCGATAGGGATCAGGTCCGGCCTGAGTTCCTCTCTGGAGTATGGCGGCGGGCGTTTCGCGATTTCTCTGGTTGCCATATTTATCCCGCATTCCCCGGGTGAATTTGCTTCATTCGCTGGTCCTGCTTTTGCGCGAAAAGCCCTTGGGCCAGAACGTCAGCTGCAGCGATGAAGTGACGTTCGCTTGCCTGGTGGAGGAGATGACCGGAAATGTCCATGCCTCATACTGGACGGAAGCGGATACGCTAAAACCGGAACGCACCCAAAAATCAGCGTGTATGCCGGCATCGGCGAGCGTACCGCCGTTCGGGATGAACTCATGGCTGACCTTGAGGTGCCGAAACTCGAATTGCAACTTGTTGCGCGGCGAAAACCAGTATGACGTCCACGCCTGCACACCCTGGCCTTCCCGTCCTACCCAATTTCCCATCAGGTTCCGTGAATTTGTGTAGCCAGAGATCCATGTGGGGTTGTAGTAAAAAAAGCCCGATCCGACGTTGCCTCCGATTGGCGGGTCCGTATAGACGCCCTCGGCTCGAAAATCCATTTTCGAAAGCTTGGGCAACCGCGGGATATAAATGCCTCCGAGCCATGCCGCTACATCCGGCCCGACAATCGGGCTGATCGTGTCATGTTCGGTCATCCCGTCTGCGTAGAACGTAAGACCGTTCTTGATGCGGTAGCTGAAATCCAGCCCGGAGCGACGGGATCCCGGCTTGTCGGGCGCGCCCGGAATCGTCTGATCGGCTGAAAAGACACTCCGAATAAAGGTGTGCCAGGTCAGCGGATATCCGGGGCCTCCATAGTCCGTTGTGCGTGACATTCCGAACTCGAAATTCGGAGTCGGTTTGAAGCTGAAACGTTCGCCGTGAACGATGGGCTGCGGATGCAACGACTGCCCGTACTGGCCCACAAGGCCGGAGGGCGTAAACATGAACTCGTATCCCGTGTATTGGCCGAGGAAAAACTCGACGCGCATGGGGCCGAGAATCCCGAATAGGCCGGGAAGCTTGAAGGGTGTGACGCGGTTTATGCGGAACATAGTCAATGGTTCCGCGTTGTCGCTGATCATCATTCCTCCGCCCTCATCCGGCCCCCACCACAGGCTTTGCTTTCCGTAGGAAATCTGCCAGTCCGACAAATTCATCGCGACATAACCATCGAGCAGGCGGAAGCGATTCGCCGCTGAGATCGGAGTGTCCGGCGCCACCGGAAATGGCTGCGGGACGATGGAATGGCTGAAGTCGGCGATTGAAATGGCCTCACGCGCCGAAAAAGGTAAAGCCGCAGCCGCAGGGGAATGCTGATATTCGCCGCGGGCGTAGACTGCGAATGGACCTGCTGCCGTCCATCCCGACAAGCCGGACACGTTGTTGAGTCCTTCTTGTTCCGGTCTGCCGAAATCATTCACGATGGTTTGTCCGAAGTGATACCCATCGGTCAAAGGTTTGCCTGCGATTTCCGTAGCGCGGGTGTAGACCGACTCAACGCGGAACTCTGCATTATTTCCGCCACCGAGCCACCCAACCTCGGTGCCGAATTCATTCATCAACTCGTGGTACAGAGCAGCCGCTTCGTTGTTGCCTTGGTCCTCGAGCACGCGGTCGCCGGCTTCACTGAGCAGACGGGCACATTCCATGCGAGTCCAGGGACGCATTCCGGCGATCGCGCTGTTGATGTAGCCCAGGGCAGCCAGGCGTTCCACCGCCGGATAGATCCAACTGTCCAGAGGAACATAAGGCGACGCCATGAATTTTGCCTGCCAGTGGCGTGGCTCCTCTGTCCTCACCGCCGGGATTTCCCAGGTGCTTCCAGCGAGTTCTGGATTGTGATGTCTGCGGTAGATATATTCGCTGGTCAGATATCCCAAAGCCGCTCCAACCAGAACATCGGAAGGGAAGTGCTGTTTGGCGGTGATGCGCGAAGCGCTTACCGCCGTCGCCATTCCATAAGAAAGAAACTTCACGAAGGGACTGGGGTATTCATGAGCGAAAATGCCGGCAATCGCCCATGCTCCGGCGGCGTGTTCGGACGGAAATGATCTGCCGTCATGCCAGAAACTGCCTGTGCCCGAACCTTGAAACGGCCTTTCACGTCCAGTGGCGTACTTGAGGGCCTCCACTGCGATCAGAGCGTCGATCGCAGATTCTCCGCTGAGAAATCCGGTTTCACGCTGGTGTTCGTTATGAGTCAGCAGCCCTAGGAAATAGGTTCCTCCTGCCGCGCCGGCCATCGAATACGCTCCGTACTCGGAAAAGTGCAGGGACCGTCGGAGCGTGTCAGGATCCGTCGAGAGATGCCGGCTGAAGTCGGTGTCTGTGGCAAAGAAGGCAGCCGTAAGCCCTCCCAGTGGAATTAGCCAGCTGGCATCCGAGTAGCGAACTCTTGACGGGCTGGTCCACATGCCGATCTGGTCATGCCACATCGCCTGCGGCAATGTGGTAACTCTGTTTCTGGTATCGCCGGGTTGAGGCAAATCGGGCAGAGTGTCGGCCGGCGAAGGGGATTGCCTGCTCCCGTTTCCTCCGGGCCGCGGAGCCACCGGAGTCGTACGCGTCTCGGAGCCTTGACCACTGGCTTGCCCGAATAGCAACGTCGAATTTGCCAGTAACAACATGACGAAAATCCACTGCCATGCAACTTTCACGATCGGCCTCAGTTAGAAGTAGGCCGCGGCCAGGATGGCGCTGGTCGCGATCGAACTCAGCACCTGCGCGTTTGTGAATACCGCTTTCCACACCGGTGGGCCTCCCAGCGCCTTCTCCGGCACGACCACCATGTCTCCCGGTTGCAACGGAACGTTTAATCCGTCACCCGAAATCCAGAACGAAGTGTGACTGCCGACGACCGTGCCATTTGCCCGAATGACGAACGTCGCCTTCTTGTTCGCCATGTTCGTCGTACCTCCGGCCTGGGTCAGGTACCAACTCGCGCTCTTGCCTGGCCTGTAGGCGACCGCGGTCGGTCCGTAGACCTGTCCCTGGACCATCACGTAGCTTGGCCGTTTCGGAATCACCAGAACGTCGCCCGCGCGCACGGTAATGTCTCGCGCCGAGTCCACCCAATCTTTCAGGCTCGGGGAGATCTGAATGGTGACGCGACCGGTCGGTGGAGTGCTCAATAAGTTGTCAAGGGTGCTTTGCCACTGGACGAGCGCCGATTCAGCAGACATCTTCTGGTCCGGGTCAGCAGACGCCGCCGAGGTGAGCCTTACCGCGGTCTGTTGCTCACGTACCCGCTGGATGAGTTCGCCATAGGAACGTTGCTCCAGTTTCTGAACTTCGAGACGCAACAGAACGGCGCCGTACGGATAAGCGGCGGGAGAAAAACCGCCGGCCCGCGAAAGGACAGAGCTAATTCGTTCACCCGGACGAATTCCATAGCTGCCGGGGTGGACGACCTCTCCCCGGATCGAGATCGATGCGCCCAAATCATTCCAGCCCGCGACTTGTGCCACCGTCAGGACATCCCCATTGCTCAGAACAGGGTTTTCGTCATCTTTGCCGGTCATCGCGTCTGCAAGTATGATTCGCTGCTGGTTGCCGGTCACCTGCTTATCGTCTTGCCACGAATAGTGAGTGAGGTCGGCTGTTTTCGGATCGGCGCTGGATTTCAGCCCGCCTGCCGTACGAACCAGATCAGACACACGCATTCCCGCCGTGAGCGGATACCGTCCCGGCCGGGCGACTTCGCCTTTGACGTAAACGGTCAACGGTTCAATGGCGGCGGCGTTTTTGTGGATCAATACTCGATCGCGAGAGTGCAGAACGACATTGTCGGCGGGGCTGCCATCCAGTGCGCTGCTCAATTTCACGTTAAGAATCTTGAGCGTGCTGTCTGATTGATAGCGAAAGACCTGTGCGTCGCCGGTTGCTGCGTCCGCTGAGAGCCCGCCCGCAAGGTGAATCGCGTCGCTGAGGCGAATATCTCCAGACGTGCGATACGTTCCGGGGATCCGCACATCTCCCCAGACAGAAACGTCGGGCGGATTTTCAAAGTCGTAACGCGAGAAAAACTCGACAGTATCCAAAGGCTGCAATTCGGGCGCTTTGGCGGGATCGGCGAGCGCATCGGCAACGCTAAAGCTCTGCACCGCCGGGCGAAAATCGGGCGGAGCCAGACGAATGATTTCGCCATACTGTAATGCCGGCTCGGGTAGCAGATCTTTGTAGGACTGGACAAGATCGGTGACCTTCATGCCGGCGTGGAACGAATATTTTCCCGGTCGAATCACGTGTCCCTCGAGATAGACCGTGTCTTGCGTGTAGGGAGCGATCGGGAAGATGCGGACCCGGTCGGCATCCTGGATGGGGAAAGAAGCCAACTGTGCCGCAACGCTCGCCGAAGAAGGATTCGGCGCGACGTCAAGATTGAGCATGGTCTTTTTTTCGTGCGCGATGGTGCGTTGAACCTCGATGTGCTGGAGCGTTGCTGTGGGTAACAAGCCCCCCGCCAGCGCAATCAAGTCGGCAAGAGATTTTTCATCTTTCTGCTCGTAAATCGCCGGGCGACGGACCATTCCTTCAATGGTGATTTCCGGTCCGAGCGGAGGAACCATAACCGTGTCGCCACTTTCCAGCCTCTGCATTCCGCCTTTAACTCCGTGCAGCAGAAGGTCATAAACATCTACTTCCTGCACCAGTTCGCTTCCCCGATAGTGCTTCAGGATGCGCAAAGAGCCGCGGGCAGTGGGGCCGCCGGCGGCGAACAGCGCGTTCAAAGGCGTGGAAAGAGAGCTGACGTCATAGGCGCCAGGCTTCGCCACATCGCCGACAACGTAAACTCGCACTGTGCGCAGTCGTGAAAGGGAAATGTCGGCTGAAACATCGCGGAATTGCGTGCGCAGGTTTTTCTGCACCAATTCCTGCACCGCCCCCATGGATTTTCCCGCGACCAGCACGGGCCCAACTTCGGGCAAGCTGACGCGCCCCTCACGATCTACAGTCTGGTAGAAGCGTCGGGAGACGCCTCCCCATAAATCGATAGAAATGCCGTCTCCCGGCCCAAGCACATACTCGGGACCCACCGGTAGATCCATCGGAATCATCTGCAGGTCGCGTGTGCCGTTTTCAAAGATCTGCATTCCGAACCGTTCGAGTTCCGGCGGTCTCGGCGTCGCCTGGAGATACATGTCGTAAAGCGAAGGAATGTTTCCGTATGGACTTGAACGCCGGACAAGGCGCTGGGTCGCGCCCGTCGCGTCGCCGGTCTGGCGAAGATCGGCCCCAGGCCGGTTCGCGATCTCCTTGTCCGATGCCTCGCTCGATGGCGCAGGAAGGCTGCCACTGGAGACCTGCGAGACTGGCCCCGCACCGGAATTTCCTTGCAGGGAAGAGCCTATGCCCTGCGGAAAATCAGAGCTGAGGGAGAGATCCTCCGAAGGGCTACTTTGTCGCCGCGCTCCATTGGCCGAACCCAGATCTGGACCGCTTTGTCCTATTCCTCCGCCAGATTGCGTGGCATCCAGGGAGAGAGAATCTTGTCCGCTCGTGCGCATCAAGCTGGCCACGCCCGTCTGCGTCGCGTCCGGTGGCGTGGAGGACCCTGGCGGAATCGACGGAAGATTCTGAATGTCAGGCATGGCTCCAGGTGAAGTGTTCCCACCCGGTTGCTGGGGTAAGGCCTCAATGGAAGGAGCGTTGGCGTCCGGCGTGGGGCAGGTGGGACTGGCCGGGTCGCATCCCTGGGTTTCTTGGAGTGCGCGCTGCTGGCGCGCCTTGCTCCGCGAAAGTTCTTCGTCCTGCGCGATATATTTCGCCCGCTCACGGATAAGAATCTGCTGCTCCTGTGCCATCGGAGACTCAGGATTCAAGGAGGGCTTAAGGAAGCCATACTTCTGCACGAGCAGTGTCGCCACCGACCGGAATGCGATATCGTTTTCGAGCCGATCGAAGATTGCCTCGTCGGTCAGATCGGAATCGGAAATCAATTGGCCGTGAACGGTTGCGTCATTCGCTATCCAGCGTTTCAGTTCGACCATGAGGCCGGGATCGCGGTGAAGGATCGTGACCAGTTGCCCCACTGACGCGGCCACACGTTCCAGGTTTTGCTGCGACAACTCAGATTGCGGCGCTGTCGATCCCGGTCGTGACTGCGCGGCCAGGCTAAGGCTAACGAGGACGATGAGCCCAGTGCAAAACGGTGCCCACCACCGCAGCCATGTGCGTCTCGATACGCAGCGGCAATCCGGATTGACATGCGGATTGTTCAATGTGTGGTCCTTGACCCTCGCGAGCGTTCTCACATGGTTGTCCTAGGTTTGTGCCAGCCCTACCAGTCCAGGCCGTTCCCGGATTGCGTTCAGGACTCCAGCCTCGGAGCTTTCGACCGGCTTGTTCCGGATGTCTACCATCGCCCAGAAATAAACTCCCCGATTTTTTTCCGGCGCCAGAGCGAGAATCCGCATTCGTGGATAGCGTCCGAGCAGGAATCCACACTGGCCCAGCGGTTTTTCGGGCTCGTTCAGAGTGATGATCAATACATCCGGCTGGGTTTGTTCGACTATGTCGTTCAAGTCGTTGTCGTTGACCACTTCACCAATGATTTCGATATCCGGCTGGTCAACAATCGTTGCCAGCACCATCTCGCGCATTAGACGAGGACGATTTGCAACAAGAACGCGCACGCGTTTCAAGGTGCTTTCTCCTTCTCTTCAAGGGTAGGAGAGAATGGACGCGGGTCCAAGGTTCAAAAGTAGGCCAGGCGGAACGGCGGGAACGTACTACTCATCGGTACCGAACGATGAGAGGCGGAGGTACCAGAAAAGTACCAGAGAGGGGAAACGCCTTCTAAATCGGAAAAACTCAATCTACTGGAAGCCGATTTCTCTTGGCTGGCCTTTTAGTACGTCCGAAGAATTATTTTTGCCGCGAACGTGTACAACCCTGGACCCCGCAGAACGGCGGTTCTCTGGTGATACTATCGTTCCGGAAGTGAAGCCCGTTCGCCGATGCAGCCGCCTCCGACATCTCGCCAGCGCCGTGTAGTGGCATCGCCGCGAATCGTTTGCATCGAAGACTTCCGCCCGATCGCGCGCCGGCGCCTGCCCAGAGCCGTATTTGACTACCTCGATGGCGGCGCTGAAGGCGAGGTGACCCTTCGCGAGAATTGCCGGGTGTTCGAGGACGTCACCTTCCGCCCACGCCATGCAGTGGCGGAGCCCCGATGTGATCTGCGCACAACTGTCCTCGGACATGAGCTGGCGATTCCATTCATCCTCGCCCCCGTGGGTTATAGCCGGCTGATGCATCCGGGCGGTGAAGTTGTCGCGGCGCGTGCTGCCGGCTGTGCCGGAACCGCCTACGTCCTCTCCACAATTTCAGGGCACAAACTTGAACATGTAAGGGCTGCATCGACCGGGCCGGTGTTTTATCAGCTTTATCTGATGGGTGGGCGCGATGCCGCTGAAGGCGCGATCGAACGGGCGCGTCTTGCCGGGTTCTCGGCACTCGTTGTGACCATCGACACGCCTGTCGCGGGCATTCGGGAACGCGACTATCGCAACGGCATGAAAGAGTTGGTCGGCAGCGGCTGGCTACAAAAAATCCCGTATCTCCCACAGATTCTTTCACGTCCGTCATGGCTGGGCCACTTTCTACTGGATGGCGGCATGCCGCTCCTGCCGAATGTGGTCCTTCCGGGCCAGGGGGAGATGGCTCTGATTGATGTTGCCTCCGCTTTGGCTGCCTCGGCGGTGACTTGGGCGGATTTTGAATGGATCCGCCAGTGTTGGAAAGGACCGATTATCGTCAAGGGAGTACTGACTTCCGATGATGCGCTTCGCGCAATCGATCAGGGAGCCGCGGCCATCTCAGTCTCCAATCACGGTGGCCGGCAGCTCGATTGCGTGCCCGCCTCCCTGCGAGCCCTGCCGGAAGTGGTGAAGGCAGTGAACGGACAAGCCGAAATCCTGATGGACGGGGGCATACGCCGTGGCACGGACATTGTGAAGGCCCTCTGCCTCGGCGCTCGCGCTGTGCTGGGCGGACGGACCTATGCCTACGGTCTAGCCGCGGCCGGCGAAGCCGGGGTGGAGCGTTCGTTGGAGATCCTTCGCACCGATCTGGAACGAACACTCAGGTTGCTAGGTTGTGGCTCGGCCGCAGAACTGGATCGGACTTACGTGAACGTGCCGAAAGCGTGGGAAGCTTAAATTCACGCCGCCTTGGCAGGCGAGGCCTCCTGACGAATCTTTCTTATGCGCATTGATGCTCACCAGCATTATTGGATCTACAACCCGAGCGAGTACGACTGGATCGATCATTCGATGGCGGCCATTCGCCGCGATTTCCTGCCGGACGATCTGAAACCCGACCTTGATCGCGAGGAGTTCGACGGCACTGTACTCGTCCAGACCCGACAAGCATGGGATGAGACCCTCTGGCTGCTTGAATTGGCCTCGCATTCGTCGGAAATTCTAGGAGTGGTGGGTTGGGCAGATCTGCGATCGCCAGATATTCGTTCCAGCTTAAAAGCGACCGCAGCCAATCCCAAGCTGGTGGGCCTTCGGCATATCGTCCAGTCGGAGCCTGACGATAACTTTCTCCTGCGGGAAGACTTCCTTCGCGGCATTTCCACATTGGAAGAGTTCGATTTGGCCTATGACGTTCTGATTTATGCGCGGCATCTTCCGTTGGCGTCGGAATTCGTGAAGCGCTTTCCGCGGCAGCGTTTTGTGCTCGATCACATGGCAAAGCCGCCAATTAAGACCCGAGAAATCGGACCATGGTCTGATGGAATCCGCCGGTTGGCCGAATTCCCCAATGTTTACTGCAAAATTTCCGGGCTGGTTACGGAAGCTGACTGGCAGCATTGGACGCTAGACGCCATCACTCCTTATATAGATGTTGCGTTTGAAGCTTTCGGGCCGGATCGTCTGATGTTTGGCTCTGACTGGCCGGTCTGCCTGGTCGCGGCTTCCTATCGGCAGGTGGTCGCTAGCCTGAAGGACTACATCCAGCGCTTTTCGCCTGCGGTGCAGGATGCCGTCATGGGAGGAAATGCCCAACGCTTCTGGCGGCTCCGGGGCTAATCTGCCACCGGCAAGCTGCCTGGATTGCAGGCATCGGATGTAACCGTTTACACTTCCGGCGTTGCATTCGCCGCCAACATCGAAATGACTTCTCGTGTCCTACAACTCGACCCTCGCGACAACGTTCTGGTTGCGCTCACAAACCTGAAGGCCGGAGATGTGATCGAGGCTGGCGGAAAGTCCTATCGAATTCTGTCGGACGTTCCGGCGAAACACAAATTCGTAACGGAGAACCTCGCGCCGGGCGACCAAGTCATTATGTATGGAGGGCTCGTCGGCAACGCGAGCAGAGCGATTCCGGCAGGTGACCTTCTTGCCCTCCAAAATATCCGCCATCAGGCTTCGCCTTTTCATCAGCAGTCAGAATCGTTTCATTGGTCGGCGCCCGATATTTCGCGATGGAAAGATCATAGGTTTCAAGGCTTCGAACGCTCGGACGGACAAGCAGGCACCAGAAACTACTGGCTGGTGGTTCCGCTGGTGTTTTGTGAGAACAAGAATATCCAGGTGTTGAAGCAGGCTTTGGAAGAGGAACTGGGGTTCGCCGCTCCGCAGCTTTACCGGCAACAGGTAGCCAGCCTGGCGAGACAATATAAAGACCGAAAGAGCGCAGAGGTGGAGGAGCGGGATGCGGCTTTCGACGAGATCGAACTGCGGCGCGAACGATTATTCGAAAACGTGGATGGCATTCGCTTTCTTCTTCACGAGGGTGGTTGCGGGGGAACGCGGGAAGATTCTCACAATCTCTGCGGATTGATTGCCGGCTACCTCCATCACCCAAACGTGGCCGGAGCGACCGTGCTGAGCCTGGGGTGCCAGCATGCGCAAATCGAGATTCTCCAAACGGAGATTCGAAAAAGGAATCCAGGTTTTGATAAGCCGCTGTTCGTCCTTGAGCAGCAGAAGATCGGCTCTGAGGCCGCAATGATGCGGGAAGCGATCCGCCTCACATTTCAAGGATTGATTGAGGCCAATAAAGCCCGTCGCAGCCCTGTGCCGCTCTCGAAATTATGTGTGGGACTGAAGTGTGGTGGGTCTGACGGATTCTCAGGAATTTCCGCGAATCCTGCCATCGGACACACCTCCGACCTGTTGGCTGCCCTGGGCGGGAGGTCCATTCTCTCTGAATTTCCTGAGTTGTGCGGGGTCGAGCAGGGGTTGATCAATCGTGGGAAGAGTAAGGACGTGGGAGACCGCTTTATCCGGCTGATGCGCGACTACGCCGCCCGTGCCGCCGCGGTGCGCTCAGCCTTTGAAATGAATCCGTCGCCAGGAAATATGCGCGACGGTTTGCTGACCGATGCGATGAAATCAGCAGGTGCTGCGAAAAAAGGCGGCACTTCGCCGGTCACGGCTGTGCTGGATTATCCAGAATATTCAACCGAGCCCGGTCTCAATTTGCAGTGCACTCCGGGCAACGACGTGGAGTGCGTGACGGCCCAGGTGGGAGCGGGCGCGAGCGTTGTCCTGTTCACCACAGGATTGGGCACGCCGACCGGAAATCCGATTACGCCCGTCGTAAAACTCTCCACCAATTCACCGCTTGCCCAGCGTATGCATGACATTATTGACATCGACACCGGCGCAATTGTTGAGGGAGGTCAGACAATCGAGCAAATGGGTGAGACTATCCTCGATTTTGTGGTCCAGGTTGCGAGTGGTGAGATTCGAACCAAAGCTGAGCTCAAGTCGCAAGAGGATTTCATTCCCTGGAAACGTGGGGTGTCGCTCTGAGTTCCCGCGTTATATCGTCTGACTTCCGGCTTGACGGCAAGGTTGCAGTAATTACCGGTGGTGGCAGCGGCATCGGCCGGGCAATCGCTTTGCGATTGGCGGCACACGGGGCGGCGATACGCGTTCTGGATTTGGAAAAAGAAAGCGCTGACGCAACGTGTGGACAGATTTCGGCGAATGGCGGCGATGCCTCGGCCCACGGC
The DNA here is from genome assembly GCA_036490405.1 of Candidatus Sulfotelmatobacter sp. Classification (GTDB taxonomy): domain Bacteria; phylum Acidobacteriota; class Terriglobia; order Terriglobales; family Acidobacteriaceae; genus Sulfotelmatobacter. Next base: position 110,076 of record DASXDY010000058.1, read on the forward strand.
TGCGACGTAGCTGACCAAGGCCAGGTCAACGCGGTGTTCTCCGGCTTCTTCCTCCGCGAGCGTATTCACATTCTTGTCAACAACGCGGGGATTTCACATATCGGCACAGTGGAAAGCACCACGCAGGAAGACTTTGACCGGCTTCTCCGGGTCAATGTGAAGGGGTTCTACAACTGCATGCATGAGGTGGCCGGTCACATGCGGCAACAGGGCGGAGGCGTGATCCTGAACATGGCGTCTATCGCCGGATCCAGTGGCCTCAGTGACCGCTTCGCCTATTCGATGACCAAGGGGGCCGTGATCGCCATGACCTATTCGGTCGCCCGGGATTATCTCGCCCACAATATTCGTTGCAATTGTATCTCTCCCGCACGCGTACACACGCCCTTCGTAGACGACTACTTGAAGAAAAATTACCCGGATCGTCAAAAAGAAATGTTCGAAAAGCTATCGAGAGCGCAGCCTGTTGGAAGAATGGCTGAGCCGGCGGAAGTAGCTTCACTCGCCTTATTCCTCTGTTCTGACGAAGCGTCGTTTATCACTGGTGCAGATTATCCGCTGGATGGTGGTTTTTTCAATCTTCGAGGCTGAGCGATGGATCTGCAACTCAAAGACAAAGTGATCATGGTCACCGGTGGCGCGAAGGGGATTGGGGCAGCCATCGTTCGTGCTTGCGTCGAGGAAGGAGCGATTCCGATTATTGTTGATCGGGATTGCGGCGCTGCAGAGAAACTACATCGAGAACTTCAAAACGCTGCGGTCGGCTGTGCCGTATCGGTGGTGGATCTAGAGTCGGCGGAGGCTTGTCAGCGGGCTGTGTCAGAAACGGTCGAGCGGTTTGGCCGTCTCGATGCTCTCGTCAACAATGCGGGTCGTAACGACAAAGTAGGACTCGAACAGGGCAGCCCGCCGGAATACATAGCTTCGCTCCGGCGCAACCTGGTCCATTACTACTGCATGGCCCATTATGCGCTGCCCTATCTGAAGCAGTCCCGCGGTGCCATCGTCAATATCGGTTCAAAGACCGCGGTTACTGGCCAGGGAAGCACGTCGGGTTACGCCTCTTCGAAAGGCGCCGTCATGGCCCTTACTCGCGAATGGGCTGCCGAGCTTCTGCCTTACGGCATCCGGGTCAACACCGTAGTTCCTGCGGAAGTGATGACCCCTTTGTATCGCAGCTGGCTCGATACTTTTCCGCATCCGGAAGAGAAGCTGAACACGATCCTCTCCAAAATTCCACTTGAGAAACGGATGACGAAGCCTGAGGAGATAGCCGCCACGGTTGTTTTTCTCCTTTCATCCAAGTCCGGTCATACGACCGGCCAGCATCTTTTCGTCGATGGCGGTTACACGCATCTTGATCGTTCGCTTACCTGAACGGGGACCTTCCACATGAACAATTCCGCGCCCATTACCGAACGCCGCTACGTTGTGCCCCTGGTACTCGTGACGAGCCTGTTTTTTGTTTGGGCGATTGGCGTCAACCTTAACGACATTCTGATCCAGCACCTCAAGAAAGCGTTTGGGCTTACAGATTTCCAATCCTCGCTCATCCAGTCGGCATTCTTCGGCGGGTATTTTCTGGCTGCGCTTCCGGCCGGATGGCTGATGCAGCGCATCGGCTACAAGCGCGGGATTCTGACGGGGCTGATGGTCTGCGCGACGGGTACGATCTTGTTCATTCCGGCAGCTTCGGTCCGGGTGTACGGATTCTTCCTGATAGCGCTGTTCATCATGGCCTGTGGCCAGTCTTTTCTTGAAGTGGCGGCGAATCCTTATGTGACCACTCTGGGGCCGCCTGAAAGTTCGGAACGAAGACTTAATCTGGCCCAATCGTTCAATGCCATGGGAGCGGTACTGGTCGCGCTGCTGGGCTCCAGATTCATTTTGTCCGGTATTGAACATACCTCAGATCAACTGGCAGCGATGTCTCCCGCGCAACTGTTGAGCTATCGGGTGTCCGAAGCCAATATGGTGAAAACGCCATATCTTGTGATCACCGGCATTTTTGTGTTCATTGCGATTCTGATTGCGTTCACCAAATTGCCCGAGATCCATGAAGCCGCTCCGGCGAATGCTTCCGCGCAAACGGCAAAGCTCAAAGGAACTCTGGCCTTCCCCCATCTGATCAAAGGAGTCATCGCGCAATTCTTCTATGTAGGCGCTCAGGTGGGGGTCGCAAGTTTCATCATTCGCTTCAGTGAATTCACCATGCCCGGTACTTTCGAAAAGACAGCGGCACACTATCTGCAATTGCATCTGGCGGGTTTCATGATCGGGCGCTTTACTGGCTCCGCCATCATGCAGAAGATTGCGCCGGCCCGGCTATTGAGCGTATTTGCCGGCGGCTCATTGCTATGCCTGTTGATCGTGCTTACACATTCCGGCCTGGCTACGATCTGGGCGATCGTGCTGATCGGCTTCTTTCATTCCATCATGTTCCCAACTATCTTCGCTCTCAGCTTGAAGAACCTGGGTCCTTACACAAAGCTGGGATCGTCGCTGCTGGTGATGGCGATTATCGGGGGCGCCGTGTGCCCAGCGGTGATGGGAAAAATCTCCGACGCATGGAATATCCAATACGCGTTCGTCGTTCCGCTGATTTGCCATGCATACGTCCTTTACTTCGCCATGCGCGGATACCGTCCATTAGTGTTGTCTCCGGTTGATGTTCCTGTAACTCTTCGCTCTGGAGAGGTCTGATGACTCGCCGATATTGCCTCACCCTTGATCTGAAGAATGATCCCGAACTGATCGCCGAATACAAGCGCTATCACGAAAAGATCTGGCCCGAGATTACCCGAAGCATCAAAGCGTCCGGGATCCTGGATATGGAGATTTATATCGTTGGCAGCCGCATGTTCATGATCATGGAAGTGAATGAACAGTTTTCGTTCGCATCAAAGGCTGAGGCCGACCGCAGCAATCCCAAGGTGCAGGAATGGGAGAATCTGATGTGGAAGTTTCAGCGGGCTTTGCCGGAGGGGAAGCCCGGCGAAAAATGGCTGCTGATGGAGAGAGTGTTTAAACTGGAGGGCTGATGCAGTTCGGGGCGGGCGAATCGTTGAAATTAGGCGATCTTCGTCGCCGCGGCGGACAGCCATGATTCTTCATCGGTGGCACTTATCTTGCTTTCGGGTACGTAGGAGTATTCGGGAAGAATATCTTTTATTTTTGCGCGGATCGTGTCCGAACCGTTCAGATACAGAACTGCCTCGAGTTCTCGCAGTTGCGTTTCCAGAAGTTCCCAGTTTCTCTCAGAACCACGTGCCCTCTTGATCTTTGAGAAAGAAGTTTCCCCGATCTGCTCATCTTCGTAAAAGAGCTCTTCGACGAGTTTCTCTCCCGCCCGCAGACCGGAAAAGTGAATCGCAACCTCGCTTTCATTCTTGCCCGAAAGGGTAATCAGCGTCCGCACCAAATCCAGAATCGAAATTGGTTCACCCATATCCAGGACCAGCGTGTCGCCCTTGTTCCCGATCACCGAGCCTTGCAGAACGAGTGAGACCGCTTCGCGAATCGTCATGAAAAAGCGCTTGACGTCAGGATGGGTCACAGTGAGAGGTTCGCCGTGGCGCAATTGTCTCTGAAGCAAAGGAACGACGCTGCCATTCGATCCTAGCACGTTGCCGAAGCGCACGGACAGGCAACGCATGCCATTGGTTGGTCGATTCGCAATGATCAGTTCTCCGATTCGTTTCGTCGCGCCCATCACGTTGCAAGGATTCACTGCTTTGTCGGAGGAAATCAGAATGAAACTCTCGCATCCGGTGTCAATCGCCTGCTCAAGGAGGGTAAGCAATCCGAAGACATTGTTCTGCACCGCGGCGCGTACGTTATCTTCCATGAGGGGAACATGTTTATAGGCCGCGGCGTGAAATATCGCGTCAGGACTGCTCTCTTGAAAGATGCGTTCCATGCGCTTCCGGTCGCCGGCATCCCCAACGTGACAATGGTAAATGCTCTTGGAGTGCCGGCTGCTAAGCTCGCCTTCCAGGTGAAAAATTCCATTCTCATTCGAATCAACGCAAATGAGAGCGGCCGGTGAATGCTCAAGGATCTGCCGGCAGAGTTCCAAGCCGATGGATCCCGCAGCGCCGGTCACCAACACGGTCTTGCCGCAAATGTTGCTTCTCACAGATTGCAAATCAATTTCGATCGGGTCCCTCCCGAGCAGATCTTCGACATTGACATCGCGGAAATCGCTGAGCCTGACGTTTTCCGCAATTACATCTCGAAGGGCCGGTACAGTGCGAAACTTGACGGAACTTCGCTCGCATATCTCGACAAAGCGTTGCATCTGCCTGGACGATGCAGAAGGGACCGCGACTAGAACTTCATCGATCGGATACTTGCTCATCAATTGGGGAATCTGGTCGACGCTTCCAAGCACAGGAATGTCTTCGATTTTAAGGCCTAGCTTCGAGCGATCGTCGTCCACGTAGCCAATGGGCGCGTACTCGCTTCCAGGGCGGCAAAGTTCGCGAACGACGGCTTGTGCGGCGATACCCGCGCCGATGAGCAACACCTTCCTTGATGAAGCCAGGTCCTGCCGCACCGATTCCGCCAACACCCGCGAAAAAATGCGCACACCAACCAGGGCCGCCGCGGTCAAGAGCGCCTCAAGCACGTAAACGGTCCTTGGAAAGTGGTCGAGATGGACGACAAAGCGCAAGACCAGATAATAAAGTGCCGAACCGCAAAGGACGGCTTTCCCAACATCAATCGTGTCGCGGAGCCCCGTGTACCGCCACCAGCCGTGCAGCAGGCCGAAGCCCGTAATTGCGACCATTCGAGTTGCGATCAGCAAGCCTGCCGCGAACAGAAGCAAGCGCCGGTTCGGCAGCGTGAGATCGAACTCAAGGAACCAGGCCAGGACGAGGCATACAAAAATCAGCGCGGCCTGAAATGCGCCCACAAACCATGAGTTCTTACGCAGTAGAGTTCTGGCGAGATGAATCATTTTCATCGGACAATCACTGGTGAAGGACGCAGGAAAAGAAGGGTTTACCGGGCTGTTCCAAAGACGGTTTGCAGAAGGACTCGAACATCCGACCAGAAGGTTCGCCGCGTCTGGTAGCCCATCGACAACTTCAACTTCGCGGGCAAGATGTCCTCAACATACTGTTTTTCGATTTGTCCGGCCACGAACCATTGTTCTTCACGGCGATAGGCAATCGCGGCCGGGTCGGTGATGCCTGGACGGTCGCGCAATATCTCGCCGTATTCGGAGCGAAACATCGCAACATAGCGCTCGACTTCCGGCCGAGCCCCGACCAGTTGCATGTCCCCTGCCAGAACGTTCAACAATTGTGGCAGTTCGTCGAGCTTGTGCCGCCGAAGCCACCGCCCGGTCCGCGTGACGCGACGATCATCGGGAGTTGTGAGCAAACCGAGGCGGTCGGCATCCCGCACCATGGTGCGGAACTTCCAGAGCTGAAAAGTGCGCAATCCTCTACCCACGCGTGTCTGCCGGTAGAAAACCGGTCCGCGATCGTCAAGCTTGATGGCAATTGCAACAAAACAGAAAATTGGCGACAGGAAAGCGAGTCCGGATATGGAGCATGCGATATCGAAAGCGCGTTGAAGCCTGCCTCTTCGGTGGATTGAGGGCTCGTAGTCGGCGGCGAGTTCAACTGGCTTGAGCTGTGGCCGCATGTGGCGATGCCGCTTCGTTTGTCGCATTGCCTTCAACGACTGCCTTGACCTCATCGATGACAGCTTCGACATCTTCATCGGTCATCCGTGGCGAGAGCGGCAAAGACACCATGCGTTGAAACTCGCGCAGTGCCACGGGAAACTGTTCGGGCGATAACTTATATTTATCCCGGTAATACCGGTGCAGTTGGATGGGGATGAAGTGCACGGAGCAGCCGATGTTGCGGGAGTGCATTTTGCGAATGAATTGATCCCGCGTTATGCAGAGCCGGTCCAGGTTTAAGCGCAAGACATACAAATGCCAGGCATGTTCCACGTCGATTCGTTCGGGAGGTGTCTCTAATTGAATGGATGAGCGGAAGGCCTCGTTATATCGTTGTGCAATCTCCCGGCGCCTCCCGTGAAATGCCGGAAGCTTGCTGAGTTGATGCAGCCCAAGTGCAGCTTGAATGTCAGTCATGTTGTACTTAAAGCCAGGACAGACCACGTCATAGAACCACGAACCGTTTGCACCATATCGTTTCCATGCATCGCGGTCCATGCCGTGAAGGCTCCAGCGGCGCGCTTCATCGAGTAATTCCTTCGGCCCGGTGAGCATGCCTCCTTCGGCGGTGGTCAGGTTCTTGGTCGCGTAAAACGAAAAGCAGGTGAGGACGGGAACCTTCTGCGGCTCAGCGAGTGATCCGATCATGCGGCCTTTGTAGCTCGCCGGCAAAGAGTGCGCGGCATCTTCGATTACAGCCAGGCTGTGCTCCGCGGCAATTTGCAGGATTGCCTCGCGATCGCAGGGGTGCCCATAGAGATGCACCGGCATGATCGCTTTGACCCTCAGCCCAAGTTTGTTCGCACTGTTAATTGTTTCGCAGAGTAATTTCGGGTCCAGGTTCAGCGTGTCTGGTTCGACATCACAAAGTATCGGAGTGGCGCCAACGTGTTCGATCACGTGAACCCCGGAACAGAACGTCATGGGCGTGGTGATCACGGCGTCGCCAGGCCCAATCCCAAGGGTGAGCAGCGACAAATGCATGGCGGCGGTGCAGGAACTCAGTGCGAGAGCTTCATGCGCGCCTATAAACTGGGCAAAGTTGTCCTCAAAGCGCCTTACCTTCGGCCCGGTGGTGATCCAGTCGGACCGCAAAGTGTCGACGACTTCGTTGATTTCCTCTTCTCCGATCAGTGGCGGCGAGAACGGTAGGAACTTGTCACGCAAAGATGAATGGACCTCCCGATATGTGGATGGATGCTGCGATCTCAATAGGCGACGATCTTCTGGTTGCGAAATGCCTTGATCATCCCCAGAAGGAAGCCGATGTTTGCCAGGCAGAAGGAGAAGGCATACCCGAAAACCCCGGCGGCCCGCTGTTTTCGGGCGAATTCCCACCCAACGAACGCCGAGAAATAGAAGCCTGCTTGGAGCCAAAGCAGAATAACGGCACGGCCTTCCACAGCCCGCCACACGCTACTAGTGAGCACCATCCCCAGAAAAAACGGAGTGAGCCAGCGCAGCAGCTTATGGGAGACAAGGCCCAACGCGGTGAAAGGAAATCTGAATGGGTCAAGAATCTTTGGCCGGGAAAGCGTTCCGGCCCAGTTGCGCGCCGTCATACGGACTCTTGCACGAAGTTCGCCTTCGATACTGTGGGGCATGGTGTCAAACACAACCGCATCCCGGTCTTGCACGACCCGATAGCCTTGCAGTCGCACATCGAGCGGCATGATGCAGTCGTCGCCATAGCATGCTGGCAGGGGACGAAATAGTTCGCGGCGCACCAGCAAGGCCTGCCCGCTGCCCGTAGCCAGAGTTCCAAGATCGGATTCGAGGCTACGCAGGAGAAGTTCATAGCGCCAGTAAGCCCCCTGGCCTTTTTCAATCGCATCGCCGGGATCGCCGAAAAGAACCGTTGCCGTTACCAGTCCCACGGCGAGATCGTCGAATCGCTCGATCATTTTGCGAAGGACGCCGCGCGAGGTTGTAGTGCTCGCGTCGGTAAAGAAAAATAGATCGCCACGCGCGTGTGACGCCGCCAGATTTTGCACTCCGCTTTTTCCTGCACGGTGGTCGCTGGCAATCCAACGTATCCGGGAATCCTGTGCGCAATAGCCGCTGACAAGTTCTTGCGTTCGGTCCGCACTGTTGTCCGAGACGATGATGATTTCAATCTTGTCTCGCGGATAATCGAGTGCCAGGCAATCCTCGATCTTTCGCACGATCGTGTTCTGCTCGTTGTGTACAGGAACGATGATGGAAACCAAAGCAGTCGGGCCGGCGTGCGATGCATCGACACGGCGACGCCTCAATGCCGCCAAAACAGTCAAAATCACTGGATAGCCAATCCAGGTGTAGACAATCATCGCGATCGAGATCAGTAATAGCCAATCGGGTAACATGAGTGCGGTCAGCGAAGGCGAAGCAATGCGCGTCAGGTCAAGTTGTTTGTGGCTGCATCGGTGTTTACAGATGCGCAAGGAGTGCCCAGGTATGTGCGGATCGCATACTGCAAACCTTGTTTCTGGAACTGATACATATCGCGGGTGAGCCGCCTTCCCGTTGTCTGGCTGTCATTGTGCCGGACCCTGAGCGACGGGTCGTGCACAACGGGCAGATCGAGTCTCCGGCAGGTTTCGGCGACGCTGAACTCCTCCGCGAAAAGAAATGATCCGTCATCGATCGTTCCGCCGGTCTCGAAATATCTCCGGCTGAAGATAATCAACGAGCCATGGGGAGCATAGATCTGCCGGCGATCGCACCTGCCCGATCTGCCGCCCGGAATGCTATATCGCAGCTTGCGCGCGAGGGGAGCGATCCGCTGCGTGAGCCTCGCGATCGAATAGGTCGACAGCAGAAAACGGTAGCGCATCAACCGTATTCGCCCGGGCTTGGTCGTTATCATCGGATTGGAATCGTGCCCGGTGAGGCTCGAGATCACAGCGGGAGCCAGCACACCTTCGTTCCGCGGATCTCTTTCCAGAAGCATTCTTAGAAAATCGCGATCGTCGAGGATGATGTCGTTATTGCAGACGATCACCCAGTCGGGAAGAGGGTGTCGGGCCAGGTATTGGTTTAGGGCCCATTTGGCTCCGCCGAAATAGCCGCGATTAGTGGGAGACGCAAGAATCGCGATATTCGTGAACTTCGCGGCAGCTTGCTCAAGTCGACCGGCTGAGCCGTCGGCGGAGTTATTGTCAACCACCAGAAGGTTGCAACGGTCGAAGCCTCCGAGACCAGAAATGCTCCGCAAGAATTGGACGGTACACTCCGGCTGCCGGAAGTTAACCGTAGTTAACAGTATTTCCGCGGTGTCTTTCAGGGTGTCGCAACCTCAGGTCCGTGGAGGAGCGGTGCGGGACGCCCGGTGTGCGGCGTGGCAAAGAACATGACCGCTCCCGCGACGAGCCACGCTAGAATCGCGCCGTTAAAGCTGAACAGCGAAACGATCGGGCTGTAGAGAAATGCCGCATAAAACGCAGACAGCGAGAGGAGCACGCTGCGGCTTCCGGATCGTGAGCGATACACCCACCCCCCCATTCCTCCGATGCAGGCGGCTATCAGCAACGCGCCCGTTTCAGTGAAGTCTTCAATCAAGCCTCGGAAGAGGGTATAAACATTTGTGACTTCTGTGCCAATCAAGTTTGAGGTTTCCTGGTAGCGTCCCGCAACCCTTGCCTTCAGACGAAGCAAGTCAAACACTCCCGCGAGGGTTCGCGCGCCCCATTCTGCGTCCCCAACGTCATTGTGCGCATACCAATCGGCAAAAGCGGCCGGCGATCCGAACATGTAGTTGCTTAGCTTTTCTTCATGCACATCCAGTATCACTGCGTGGACCCACGATGTATCCCGGACCGAGTCAATCCCGACGAACATGCCGACGAGGAAAGCCGCGGTGAGACCAAGATGAATGAGTCTCTTGCCGCTGAACATCCCGACCGACGCACTGTCCTTGACGCAGAGTGTCGCGACATATCCACCAATCCAACACGTCAGCCCCAGAAGAATTGCCGCCCTCGCGCCAGTAAGGACCCCATAAACAAGGGCAGGCGAAAGTGTGATTACCCCGATCGCGCGGTCAAGCCACTGCCGGCTGCAGGCAAAAAGGATTCCCCCCAACAAGGCTGCCGGGTGAAGCCACATGACCAGCAGGCGGACCGACCACGGTTCCAAAACGTCGTCATATCTCAAATGCGTCCAGCGCGCGCCCACTTCCAGCACGGCGATCGGCGTAAAGTCCAATCCAAACTCGTTCAGGCTGGTAAACAAAAAGTAGATGCAGCCGATCATCGCCACTACCGTGCAAATCAGTCCATACCGGCGGCAGGGAACAATCAACCGATCAAGATGATGTGGCGAAACAATACCGGCGTCCGCCTTGCGCGGTTGCAGTTCGTGGACGAGCCACGCCCCCAGTTGGATTGCGACGATCAGCAAAACCAGCATCCACATGCCGCGAGCGGGCACAGGGTAGTCCACGACGAGCAACGACGCGCCCGTGAAAAACGACCAAACCAGCCCCACAAATGCCCCTGGAGCAAACCAGCTTTCGCAGCGCAGGCGCGATGCGATGGTCACAGTGACCAGCACTGCGTAAGCGAGCCACGGCGATCCTAAGGCGTCTGTCATGAAATTCTTACGACTGGCCCGCGGTATGCGCCAGCCGGCGGAATGCGGCGAAGCGGGTTACACAGAGGGTGAACACGATGTACAAGCCGGCGGAGAACATCAGGATGTAGCTTGCAGCGGAATATCCGAATCGCGGGATGAAAAAGAGGCACGAAATGATGTTGAACACCACGACCCCCGCCAGCCCTGCGAGCATGGAAGTGGTTCTCTGCGCAATTTCCAGTGGCTTGTGCAGCAGCAGGGCGAGCTGCCAAAGGAATCCGCCCACAACCAGCACCGGCACCATCCGCACGGCGACTGGATCGTCGATGCCAAGGATGATTCGAGTGAGGGGACGCGCAAAGGCTGCGCCTCCAACCAGCGCGACCACAAAAATGGCGAATTGAGATGTGATCGAGTGCCGGATGATCATGTAAGACTCGGTAAAGCGTCCCTCATTCCACGCTCGCATGATTCGTGGATGGGCCGCCTGCGTCAGCGGAAAGACCATGAAAGAGAACGACCGGATGGAAATCTCGTAGAGAGACGCGTACACGCCTGCGCTGGCGAAACCTGCAAATCGCTGGATTGCCCACCTGTCAATGACCGGCAGTAGCTGCGAAAGGAGCAACCACAGCCCAACAGCCCAGCCGAACGTCCACAGCCGGCGGATGATCTTTTCGCTTTGGAAAGCGTGTGCCGGTGCGGGACGTGTGTCTTCGAGGGTTATCTGAGGGAGGAAGCGCAAGCCCGGCAGCATAGCGATCGTGTAAGCGATGGCTTGCCCCAGCAGCACGAATTCAAACTGTTTGCTTCCCGCAATTAGTACGATGGCGACGGGAATCACCAGGGCGCCGATCGAACGAACGACTTCCCGTTGCAATAGCGACTTCGGCTGCAACTGCGCTTGCAGCTTCGACAGCAGGACGGTATAGCTCAGAAGCGACAGACAAAAAGCAGTTGCGACGAGGCACGTCGCGATCGAATACCGAAGTCCCGCCAGAATTGCGCACAGAGCGAAACAGGTCACAATCACTGATAGCATCGCTCCTCGGATCACGGCTCTTTTGAAGGCAAGGTGTGCATCGGGCGAGTCGCTTTCCAGCGGATGAAAGCGCAGAATGCCTTGCGCCAGCCACCCGGAGCCCGCGCCGGCCACCGCCATCAGCAAGGGAATGATCACCGCAAGGCGCCCATATTCATCGAGGCCAATCAGCCGAATGAAGATGGGAACCGAAATCAGCCCCATCAATCCGGGCACGATCTTGCTGCCGAAATAGCTCAGCGAATCGCGCAGCCAGGGCGCGTTCAGCGATGCCACAACAGGACCGGGTGACGGGATTTCAGCGACCGCTTCTCGTTCCATAGCAAAAATGCGGAGTCGTCGAATGAGCTAGTCCGCAGCGACGGCACGTGTAGGGGACGTGGAACGGCGGTCATTGCGGCTGTTGCGCCAGTGCACACGCGGCAGGAAAAGCCCAGTGTCGACGCGATCGCGATGCTGGATCGCAATATTAATGAGCGAATCAAGCAGGGATTCCGATAGCAGGTGAGGCTTGAGCCCGAGTTCAGCGAGCTTCGTGTGCTTGGCGTTGTAGTAGTGCTGTTCGGCTTCGACTCGCGGGTCAGGCAGATGGTCAATCATTCCATTCAGCCCCATTCGATCGCCAGCGACCTTAACCATACGGGCCAGTTCGAGGACCGAGAACTGCTCGGTGAACTGGTTGAAGACACGGAACTCGCCGCGCGCAGCCGGATTCAGGCACGCCAGCTCGATGCAGCGCACAGTATCGCGAATGTCGAGGAAGCCGCGAGTCTGGCCTCCCTTGCCGTAAACCGTGATCGGATGCCCGATCGCGGCTTGGACGCAGAAGCGGTTGAGCGCCGTGCCGAACACTTCGTCGTAGTCGAGGCGATTGACAAGCGCCTCATCCAGCAACGTTTCATCCGTAACCGTGCCATAAACCACACCCTGGTTGAGGTCAGTGGCGCGGATTCCCCAAATCTTGCAGCAGAAGTGAATGTTGTGGCTGTCGTGGACTTTCGATAGGTGATAGAAGGAACCCGGCTGCTTGGGGAACGGCAGCACATCTTCCCGGCCGTTATGTTGAATGCGGATGTAGCCCTCTTCAATATCAATATTCGGCGTGCCATATTCGCCCATCGTGCCCAGCTTCACCAGATGGCAGTCAGGCTGAAATTCCTTGATTGCGAATAGTACGTTAAGAGTTCCGACCACGTTGTTCGTCTGGCTGAAGACTGCGTGCTGGCGGTCGATCATCGAATAGGGAGCGGAGCGTTGTTCCGCGAAATGGACAATCGCCCGCGGCGCGAAATCCTGGATCACACCGGCGATGAATTCATAGTCAACGATGTCGCCGACATAGCTTTCAACCTGATGGCCGGTGCAACGCTGCCACGCCCGCAGGCGGTCGGTCAGCGGGCGAATGGGTGTAAGCGTCTGTGCGCCGAGTTCGTGGTCCCACGAGCGCCGTTGAAAGCCATCGGCAATGGCGATGTCGTGACCCTGCCGCGAAAGGTAAAGCGAGGTCGGCCAGCCGCAATAGCCATCTCCGCCTAGAACAAGGATTCTCATCGCTCCTCCGTTAATCGAATGAAATCGCTGGGTTCGAGCTTCAGGTACACAAGCAGGGGGAAAAGCAGTTTGTTCAAACCTGGTTGGGAGGCCGTTTGAACCGGAAAAGTCGGCTCCGCACGCGGTCGAGCGGCGTTATACCGGAAGTATGAAGAGTCAGGTCGGCCTTGATCGTGTTGTAAGTGTCTTGCGCGAGTATTTTGCCGGGATGATGTGGTCCCAGGTTCTCCCAGGTCGCGCGGCCCAGAATCCAAATAGCGGCGATCATCAGAGCAAAGAGCGTGAAGATGAACATGATCAGCAGCCTTGGCGGAAACGATTTTCGCTCGGGAACGAACGGTTCATCGAGTACTTTAACGCTGGGCGTTTCTTTCGCTTCCTGGACTTTGGCCAGTTCGCACTGTTGGGTCAGCAACTCGAAGAGGGTCTCCTGGATTTTGGTGCGGCGATAGAGGTCAGAGTACGTCACCCCGAGTAATGGCAGCTTGCGAATGGAAGGATAGAGCGGGTGCTCCTCAGCATTGGCTGTGTTCGCCAAATCGCCACCGCTCAATTGCTGTAGGTGCTTTTGCAGTTCCTCGATACGCGCCCGCACTGCGCGTACACGAATAAAATTATCGGCATAGATCTGCCGCAGGCCCTCCAGTTCCGACTGCGCGGCAATCAATTGCGCTTCCAGTGTGGCCGCCGCATCGAGCATGGCCTTCGACTGTTCCTTGATATCAATCGCAGTGTTCTTGCTGGCGAATTCGCTGAAGTCCTTGGCCGAGGCATCCAGGTCCTGTTTCACTGCCTTTAGCCGCTCCTCCAGGAATACGCGCTCTCGGTGAGCTGCGGAAGTATTCAACTCCACGACCAGGCGGTCGAGCTCGGAGATGTAGGCCTGAGTAATGGCTGCCGCTCTCTGAGGGCTCTGGTCCGTGACTTCAATCGCAATAATTCCGCTCTTGCGGTCTTCCGATATCTGCGTACTGGCCTCCAGCCGTCGCCGAGCGCTGTCTTGGCGCTGGGCGTGATAAACCGCCTGGAGATCGAATTTCCTGACGATGCGGTCCTCGACCGTACGGCTGCGAAGAATACCGATGAAAAGTGAACCGGAGGTCTTGACTCCCAGCATGTCTCCCGCAAGCATGCCGAGGCCGCTCCCACTTCGCGTCGCCATGGCCAACAGCGAACCCAGTTCGGAGCCGGATTCAGTGTCGGGCGGCATCAGTTGGGTCCGAGATTCGTACTGTTTTGGCGTAATGAAGGCCAGCAGTGTGCCGAGCGCGAGTCCGCAGGCCCCCATCCTGAGCAGTAAGAAACGACGATCGAGCAAAAGGCGCAAGCGGTCCAGCGTCGCGCGGCGAGCCTCTCCGTAATCACTGACTCGGAGCGGTTCGGTGAGAACGCTTGAGCCCGTCATCTCTCTTTCCGCACTTACCCGGACCTGATTAGCGCGCATAGTGACGATTTCCTCGGCGGCTACATGCGGCGGTCGAAAAATTCATTTGACCCGTACCGGCGGCCAGTAGCCAAATTGAAACGACACGGCAACATTCGACTGCCGGGTTGCCGCCAGCAGGGGAATTTGCCATGCTTCGTATTGCACAGTTCCTGAGAAACGGAATCCGCCTTTCGACATCAGGTCTGCCGTGAAGGCTGCGTCGTTCTGAGTCCCACCCAACGCCAGAAAGTCGCGATCGATCTTTCGGTGCCGGAGTTCGACCGCAATTTTCCTGTTGGCGCCGAGCCAGTAATTGCTCGCGATCGACACGCCCTGGGCCGAGCGCCCGATCCAGGTACCCATCAGTTGGCCGTTGTTAGTGAAACCATTCACATATTGAAAGTTGTGATAGAAGCATCCATTGCAAGTCGAAAAGTCCACCGGGCTGGTGAAGCCTCCTTCGATCCGCATGTCCATTCGATTGAACTTTGGAAGCTGCGCAAAATACAGTCCGCCTTGCCAGACCGATTTCCCGGGCTTTGCCAGCGGCGAAATTTCATCTTCGGTGAAGCCCTCACCGTAGAGAGTCAACCAGTTCCTGAGCTTCGGAATTCGATAGGAAAAATCCACGGATGAGCGGCCATCACCCAGGGGTTCTCCGTCCTGATGCATGTCGAGAGCGCTTTTCAACAAGGTCGTTGCTGTTAGGGGATTTTTCGGGCCGCCGTAGATAGTTGTCTTCGACATGTTGAATTCAAAGTTCGGCGTGAACTTGAAGCTGATTCTTGCCCCGCTCAAGAAGGGTTGCGGGTTGAGATCCTCGCTATAATGACCTTGCGCTTTTTGGCCCAGAAAGCCGTTGTTGATGAATTCCTGTCCTGAAAGCTGGCCGAGGAAAAAGTCCAGCCTCATGTCGCCCAGATAGCCGAAAACTCCCGGGAGGCGAAAGGGAGCGACCCGGTTCACTCGGAACATATTGAGTGGAGCAGCGTTGTCAGTGAATGCCATGGTGCCGCCGGCGCTCGGTCCCCACCACAAGCTCTGCTTGCCATACGTGATCTGCCAATTGGAAAGATTCATTCCGACATAGGCGTCGAGCAAGTGAAAGCGAATTGTGGACGAGATGGGCAGGGAAGGAGCATTCATTGGCAGGAAATCACGATTGGTGATGAAGTCGAGCACCGCTTCCGATGGGCCCGCAGCCGATGGAGCATATTGATACTCTCCGCGCGCATATACGACGAACGGACCCGCGACTGCCCACCCCGAGGTTCCGGAGACATTGTTGAATCCTTGCTGAAACGGCCTGCCAAAATCGTTCAGAATGGTTTGTCCAAAATGGTAGCCGTCGGTGAGGGGCGCGCCTGAAATAACCAGAGAGCGTTGATAGACCGATTCAAGTTGCGCATGAACGTTCTGCTCACCACTCATGAGGCCGCCTTCTGCAGAGAACTCTTCCGACAAAGCGCGGAACAGCCCCTGCAATTGCGACGTGCCGTCAACATCAGGGCTAAGTTGCGCGGCTTCACTTACCAGGCGGGCGCATTCCAAACGAGTCCAGGGGCGCATCCCCAGGCTGTCTGTTTTCACATAACCTAATGCGGCCAATCTTTCGAGTGCAGGATAGATCCAGCTGTCCAGCGGAACATAAGGCGATGCCATGAATGATGGTGTTCGCATTGCGGGTTCCATCGTGAATTCATGCGGCGACTCCCAGGACGAGCCTCCAAGTTCGGGGTCATGCCGGCGCCGGTATACATTCTGTGCGATCAAGTAACCGAGAGCGCTGCCAACTAACACGTCTGACGGAAAATGTTGGCCCGAACGCACTCGGGAAAAACTCACTGCCGAGGCCATCCCATAGGCCAGGAGTTTGGGAAGTG
The DNA here is from genome assembly GCA_036490405.1 of Candidatus Sulfotelmatobacter sp. Classification (GTDB taxonomy): domain Bacteria; phylum Acidobacteriota; class Terriglobia; order Terriglobales; family Acidobacteriaceae; genus Sulfotelmatobacter. Next base: position 126,233 of record DASXDY010000058.1, read on the forward strand.
TTCCCGGGTATTGGTGGCCGATAACTCCTGCCACGGACCACGCCACTGCGGAATGTGCGGAAGGAAAAGAACTGCCGCCGCTGAAGAATGATCCACTCCCCTGGTAAGGACGTTGGCGTTGGAAGGAGTACTTCAGCGCCTCTACCGTGATCAGGCTGTTGAGTGCTGCCTCGCCGGCAAGCAGCCCCGTCTCACGCCAATGAGGATTGTGCGCCGGATAACTCAAGAGATAGAGCCCAGCGCCAGTGCCGGCAAGGGCCGCAACCCCCGCGTCAGAGAACCTCTCATAGTGGCGCAGCGTCGCGGGATCGTGCGACAGAGAAGCGCTGTACTGCCGATCGGTTGCGAAAAGTCCGGCGGTGATTCCGCCGAGAGGTACGAGCCAGGTTGCGTCCGAAAAGCGGACTCGGGTTGGGCTGGTCCAGATCTGCTCCTGGTCCTCGAACAGATTCGCAATACGGCCGGAAGTGAAGGTTCCGAAACTTTCAGCGGGAATTGAATGGCTGGGCGCTGCGAAGACTTTCGCGTGTTGCGGATCGGCAGGTTCCACCTTTGCTGTTGGGGAAGCGATCGCCGGGGCATGGCCGGTTGCATCCTGTGGCATAGCGTCGCTTGAAAAGCAAACCGCCGAGATTAACATCAGCAAGGCAATCCTGGATTTCACGATGTATCCGCGAACCTACGGATGGATATAGGCGACGGTCAATGCGACCGAGGCCGCTACCTGCGCCGATTGCAAAAGCGCAGTCCAATTCCTGCCCGCCACTTTCGGGGCCTTCTCGGGCACGACGATCGAATCCCCCGGCTTCAGAACGGCATTAAGGGGATCCCCCGACCAAATCTCGGAATTATTCTTGGCCGCCAAGACCGATCCGTCCGCGCGAATGACGAATGCAGCACTCTTGTCTCCGATCTGTGTAAGCCCGCCGGCCTGGCTCAGATACCATTTCGCACTGCGGCCCGGGACATAACTCACAGCGGTCGGATTGAATACTTCGCCGCTGACCACCACATAGTTCGTTTTCTTGGGAATCACCAGCAAATCTCCATCTCGCAGAGGAACATCCGCGGCAGTGCCCGCGAGTTTCTTGAGATCGGAAGGAATATGAATCACAACTCTTCCCACAGGTGCGGTCGCTTGCAGGTGATGCAACACGGTTTCGGTCTGCGCGATGGCGGTCAGTTTGGCATTCTTCTGATCTGCATCGTTTTCGGGAAGCGTCTTCAGATAATCCTGTTCGGTCTTGATTCTGCTGACCAGTTCCAGATGCGAGCGCATCTCGATTTCCCGCACCTCGCGGCGGATCAACACCGCCCCGTAGGGGTAGGCCTGCGCAGTGAAACCGCTGCAACGCGCAAACACGGAGCTCAGTTTCTCGCCCGGCTGAATTCCGTATGTCGCCGCATGCATCACTTCTCCGCCGATCGTTACGGAAGCGCCCAGATCGTTCCACTGCGGAATCTGGCGGATCGCGAGCACGTCTCCATTCCGCAGCGGAATGTCTTCGTCCGCATCTCCCGACAGGGCAGCTGTAAGCTTGATATCAACTCGTTCATTGGAGCCGTTACCTGCGCTGAATCGCGTCAAGTCCGCGTCATCCGCGAAGGCGCTTCTCTTCAGGCCTCCGGCAACGCGGACCAGATCAACTACCCGCATGTTGCTGGTGAGTGGATAGCGGCCCGGTTTCGTGACTTCGCCGGTAATGTTCACAGTGGGGGCGTCGACCGCCTCGATTTTCCGATGAATGAGCAACCGGTCGCGCGGCTGGATGATGATGTTGTCCACAGGATTTCCCGCGAGCGCTTCGCGCAGATCGAGGCTGAGAATTCTCAGCGTTCCATCCGCTTGCGTTCGAAATAGTTGAGCGGAATCCAGCGCCGCATCGGGAGTGATACCGCCGGCAAGATAAACGGCGTCTCTCAGATGTGCCTCGCCTTTCGTACGATAGTTTCCGGGCGAATGGACTTCGCCTCCGACCCAAACGTCAGGAGGCCGTTCAAAATCATAGCGGCTGAAGATGCGTACCGTGTCGAGGCGATTCAACGGTGGCGCCGATGCAGGATTCGCCAGGGCCGCGGAAAGATCGAAACTTTCGACGCTGGGATGAAAATCAGGCGCGTTCAGGCGCACAATCTCTGCATAGTGCGGGGCCGGCTCAGGTAGAAGGTCGCCATACGAGGAGATCAGGTCTGTGACTTTCATGCCTGGCTTGAACGAGTAGCGCCCTGGCCGCAGGACGTGGCCTTGCAGATATATCGCGTCCTCGTTGTACGCGGCGATCGGATAAATGTGGATCTGATCGCCGTCGCGGATCTTGAACCTTTGAAGTTCCTTGCCCGACATGGCCTCATCGGAGTTCGCTCCGATATCCAACGTCAGCATGGTGCGCTTCTCGTGGGCTTCGATTCTTTGTACTTCGATATGGCGCAGTGCCGCCGTCGGAAGAATTCCGCCGGCCAGTGAGAGCACATCGGCCAGCGAGTTTTCATCCAGCAATTCATAGATTCCCGGCCGGCGCACCATCCCTTCTACGGTGATTTGCGGCCCCAGAGGAGGGACCAGCAAGGTATCGCCGTTCTCAAGCCTCTTCAGGTCGGAGCGAACCCCGTGCAATAGCAGGTCATATGCATCGACCTGCTGCACCAGTTGCTTTCCACGAGAGTGCCTGAGGGTGCGAAGCGATCCTCGCCCGGTTACGCCACCCGCAGCAAACAGTGCATTTAATGGCGTCGAAAGAGAACTGATGTCGTAAGCGCCAGGCTCCGCGACATCCCCGACGACGTAGACACGAACAGTGCGTACCCTGGAGAGAGAAACGTCGGCCGAAACGTCGCGAAACACATTACGCAGCGCGCGTTGCACATCGAACTGGATCTCGCCCAGGTTTTTTCCGCTCACCAAAAGCGGTCCGGTGCCGGGCAGCGAAACCCGCCCCTCGCGATCCACCATGCGAACCAGTCTCTGTGACACACTGCCCCAAAGGTCAATTGCGATGCTGTCTCCGGTTCCGACCACATAGTCTGCTCCGACGGGCAGATCCATCGGGATCACGTCCGGCTCATTCGCATTGTTACGAAACACATTGAGACCGAATCGTTGCACCGCGCGCTGCGAAGCCGACGCCTGCACGTACATGTCGTAGAGGGATGGCACGTCGGCATACGGATTCGGCGGCCGCACCATCTTTACGGGTGTGACGTCTTCTTCGAAGGATCGCGCCGGGGATCGCCGTTCACTCGCTCGCAAATCGCTTGTACGAGGTACGTCGAGGTGGTCGGAGATGTCACGTGTGGCTGTACCGGCAACGGAAGAACTATTGCGAATGCTCGACAATGCATCGGCGGCCAGAGGATCGGTGGCAGCCAAACCGGAAAGAACGCTGGCTTCAGACTTGGTCGTGCTGGCGGCCAATTCAAGTTCGCCAGAATCGGCGCGGTCGCGCTGCCCGATCCCATCGCTATTTAGATCAGCCCGAAGTGTACGAGGGGCGGGAGCCGGCACCAATCCCGGCCCAGGATTCGGATCGGGGTCCGATGAATCATTCCTGGTCGACGGGAGGCGACGCTTCGGAATCTTGGATTTCCCGCAATCGTAGTTCTGCTGAGGATCGCACGTGCTGGTGGTGTCAAGTTCACGACTTCCTTCATCGTTGTGCTGTATTGCCTGGTTGTCTTCCTCTGCCTCAACCTGCACCAGGCGCCGTGCGCGCTCTTTCAGAATGTAATCCTGCTCTTTTGCGTAGCTCGAATCAGGATTCGCCTGCGGCAGCAGATAGCCGTATCGCTGTAGAAGCCGGGTTGCAACCGAGCGAAATGCGATGTCTCGGTCCAGCCTGTCGAAAATTGCGTCGTCCGTTATGTTTGCAGGCTGCAAGACTTGCCCATTGTCTGTAGCCTCCTTTGCAACCCAGCGCTTTAGTTCGACCAGCAGCCCTGCATCCTTGATCAATACCTCACGAATCTGAATCGAGGACGCTGCTACCAGACCAAGATTGTCCTTCGCGAGCCCTGTAAGCTCTTCGGTATTTTCGCCCTGAGTGGGTCGCCGCGATGTAGGAGTGTCATCGGTCCGCTGGGCATTGACTGCTTCACACAGTACCAGCAATGCCAGACAAACCACGCTTGGCCGTAGCAGTCGACCGAAAACAAAACTCGGACGGGTAAGCATGAAAGGTTCCTCAGTTCGTGGCGGGCGGAAATGCGCTATCGGGCAGGAACTCGATATCACTCTCGTCTACTTCGACGGCGACCGAGCGTGAGATGAGATGCATGGAGAACACGATCCGACAGCCGTCCTTGCTGCGCTGCATGATTCCCTCCAGTCCCTCCAGGGCTCCGCACCGCACACGCACGCGGCAACCTGCCCGCAGATAGGGATGAGGTTCAATTCCTCGAGAAGTCATGAGTCGATCGCGGAGATTCTCCACCTCGGCATCGGGCAAAGCCGCGGGTTCGCCGTTGAAAGTAATCACCCGCACCGCCCCCGGCAGCCGGAGGACTTGTAAGCGGTTTCGCCAGGCCATCCGAACGAACACGTAACCAGGAAACAGCACGAGAGCCAGCGCTTTGCGGCGGTCTTTCCAGCGCCGCACCGAGCGGTAGAGCGGTAAAAAGCAATCGATACCGTGATGTTGAATCTGGTCTGCGAGTTTCTTCTCATGCCGCGGAGCCGTGCAGAGCGCGTACCAATGCATCGTTGCGGTTGATGTTTGCTCGGGAGGTTGAATCGCAGTTGCGTCCATACGGTTTGATCGGATACAGCTTCGCCCCCTCACTTACAGGGACGTGTGAGCTAAACCCTCTTGTGAACGCCAGGGGACAAAAAGAACTTCCTGCTTCTTGTCGCCTGGATGGTTTCAGGAAAATCGACGAACGCCCAAACGATCCGAAAAAGGTTCTGTTTTGACACGGAACGTTTTATGGACCGGTCTGAAGAAAACGCCTGCGATGGCCCCCGGCCATTGCTTGCGTTTGTGGAGAGATTAGACTCTGCGGTCTATGCAGAATTGTCCGGGAAATGTAAATAAACTGTCATAAGTCAAAACGAGAATCGGGAACGGATCACCTGTCATTCCGAGCCAAGGTTGCGAGAACAATCCTCTTGCAAGATACCGTCGTCAACCGGATAAGAATTCGATGTGCCGGCCGCCATGTGCATCAGAGGTGCGATCAATGTTTACAACCTCTTGACACGAAATTGACAAAATGAGGGCCTGCTTTTGAGGAAGATCTCAACGATTCGCTCCAAATGTTCCGCAGTTCATCGTGATCGATTGCAGAAGATTGAGCCTGGATATGAGTTCCCACGACTTCCTGCACATTCATGCAAGGACCGAACTCTCCGAAGACTATGCGGTCGCAGGTTTCGTTTTCCGTTTGACGACCAACCACGGCGCATTACTGGAGTGCTTTCGCGGCACATTTCCGACGACTAAGAATGCGGGTCATGTGGATTTCTTCTTCAGATTTTGGATCGATGACGGCGATGCTTCTAGACCACCATGGCCTCAACCGTACGTCAGGGGTCTGGTGCATCGTGTCTACGCGGGGTTCGATGCAAAAAGTTCGGTGTTCGCAGATCTGCGCGCCCGTACCATGATGGGTCGATTTTCTCCGGCGATGGCTGAGGATGCGGTCCACTGGAAAACGATCATTTTTCCCGTTCTGATGTCGATCGTGTCCGGTTCGGCCGGCATGGTAGAGCTTCACGCGTCGTGCGCAGCAATCGATCATCGCGGCATCATTCTGCTCGGCCCGTCACGTTCCGGCAAATCGACTCTGGCAATGGCATTATTGCAATCTGGTCTTCGGTTGCTCTCAGACGACCGGATATTTTGCCTGCTCCAAAATCGAGACCTCGCCGCCTTCGGGTTGCCCCGTCCGCTCAAACTACGGTGCGAAGCAGCGAAATGGTTTGAGAATCTCGGCAGCGAAAATCCGTCTGTGGGTCCGAACGGTGAGCGGGTGGTTTATTGGGACGCGAATCGCGGGGACAGTTTCGGCCGTCCAACAACATGCCGGCCCCATGCATTACTGTTCCTGGAGCAACAGCAGGACACCGCCTTTCGCATGATAAGACTGCCAGCCCGAGAAGCCAGATTTCGCATTGAGGCCGATCTGCTGGCGGAGACTCCCGAGGCTGCTGCGGACCAGGGAGCGGTCTTGGATCATTTGACGTCTCTGCCTTGTTGGCGGCTCCGCTACGGCGGTAGCCCGCAGTCGATCGCCCAACGGATTCTCGAGCACGCATTCGATTCTCGTGCCTCTGCCAAATCCGAAGCACTGTGGTCAGGAGCAAAAACATAACTACAACCCTGAAGTCCATCGCGGGCCCGCGCCCACACGCATCGCGGCATGCTTGCGATGCCAGGATATCCTTGGGCAACCGTCCGGACTTGATGCGACGGTTCAGCCCAACTCCTCACTCTGCGCAATTGCGATTGATGGGGCGAACGATCGGCCTGGAGACGAATAATCCCGCCGTCATCGATTTGGCTCGGACCTTCTTCAAACGTCAGCTCGGCATCGATGAGGGAAAACAGGAATTCCTCTGGCGCATCGTTTCTGAGGCAGACTCGAGGGTGGGAAGCGCCGATGTCCAGTTGTCAGCGTTCTCCGGGCCCCTGCTCAGCTATGTCAGTTTGGGCCAGCGAGGTTTTTTGACAGTCGACCTTGTGGGTCGCCAGGCCATCGGATTCGCTTCGAATATCTTTTTTCAAAAGGAGGAGCAGTCCAGAAATAGCCGGCTTTTCGACATTCTCTTTTGCATGACAGCCCCTTGTCTCGGTCTGACGGCAATGTCGGGGGGATGTGTGGCGTTGGAGAATCGCGGCGTCATGGTTTTCGGGCCACCCGATTCCGGCAAGACCACCGCTTGCTATCTGGCAGCGAAGTCGGGGCTGGAATTCCATGCGGATCAAGGACTCTTTCTCGATATGCGCCGTGGCGGTCTGCACATTTGGGGCGATCTTTTCCCTGCTGTTTTTCGTCCGGAATCACTCGAGTTTCTTCCAGAGTTGCGGAAAACCAGCCGCCGGTCGTCTCATGCTGGCCTTGAGTTCTATTACTTCGACAAAGAACCAATGCAGAAGATCCCTGCGCGCTCGATATCTCCGCAATGCAGCGTTTTCCTGGATCGCAGCGATCGCGAACCAAAACTCCACAGGATGGCAAAAGAGGAAGCCATGTCCCGTTTGCGTGGCTATCTTCTTTTTCCGCAAGACCCGGTCTTTGACGCACAAGTCACCGGCGCGCTTACGGCGCTCGCCGAACAACCGGCATATTCTTTGCAGTACGGATGCGATCCGAAAGCGGCCTCAAGCATCATCGCCAGGATGTTGCACTGAGTTTCTTTCACGATTGGTCTGGGGAGTACTTGCGCCCGCAGGTTTACTGTTCGGGAGAAACGGCCATAGCTGGGAGCAGGTTTATGTACAGCTCGGTGCGGTCTCGGGCTGAAGCCTCTTCGCGTCGATGCTCGGCTTGGGCAGCTTGACGATGTTTTTCAGTTGCCGATTAATCCACAACTCGATCGGAAAAGAGTAAAAATCGTAATTCAAGCGCACGCGCGCAGGATAGGCGGTGAGGTGCTGGACCGCCTTTGCAAACTTCCCAGTGGTATTCGCGATGGGCGCGCGGTCGAAAGCGATCCGTAGATAGTCTCGCATCGTCTGTACACGTTGGTGGTCCGTGCCCTTCAGCCAGGGAAGCACGGTGTAGCGTGGGAAATAGTCAGCCCATCCTTCCAGCGTAGTGGGCACTTCGATGCCCAACTGCGCCGCCTGATGGAAGATCGGCGAACCCGGATAGGGAGTGAAAATATTGGTCCAGAACTCAGCCCCGGGAAACTTTTGGCAAATATCCATCATGAAATTGACGGTTTCCCGCCGTTCTTTCGGGCCTTCCCCAGGAAATCCAAAAATGATATTGAAGGATGGAATGACGCCAGCCTTGATGCAGCGCTCAGTGGACTGATAAATGTCGCCAAGGACCTGAAAATCCTTGTTCATCAGCCGCATCACGGTCGGAGATGCAGTTTCGATTCCCTGGCAGATCTGGTGCAAGCCGGAGCGCCGCAGAAGAGTTAGTTCTTCGATCGAAAGCCGTGCCGTAAGGTTCGTGGTGGCCTGAATGCTCCACTTGAACTTTGCACCGCCACGGACCAGACCCTCGGCTATTTGCAGTGAACGGTCCAGATCGACGAGGAAATTATCGTCCGCCATCCAAAGCAGTTCAAGCCGATACCTTCGCGTCAACTCAATCGTTTCTTCGACCACCTGCTCCACCGGAAGGGCATTCCATTTCCGTCCATAGACGCCCGCGTTCGTGCAATACGCACAATTGAACGGACACGCCAGGCTGGAAACGTACATCGCCCAGCGTCGCCCGCAGATCTTTTCGTAGGCGTCGAAGTCGGCCAATTGATACGCCTTCGCCGGCATCTGCTCCAACCGCTTTAACGCCCGCTCGGGGCTGAAGTGCAGCTTTCCATCGCGCTTGAATCCGATGCCGGCAACATCGTCAAGCGGAGCGGCATCGCGCAGCCGTTCAGCCACCGCGAGCATGCTCTCCTCTCCCTGCGCACGCACGATGATGTCCACGTACGGCGCTTCGAGAGTCTGGGCGGGAAGTAACGACGGATGCCAGCCTCCGAGAATGATGGGGAAGTCCGGGTCCCACCTCTTGATCGCCCGCGCGACTTCAACCGTCTCGCGGATCATCGGACCCGTGACTAAAGAAATTCCCAGGCAGAGCGCATCTTTGACTTCTTCCATGATCCGCTTCTTGTAGTCGGGCGCGATGGAGGCGTCGATAATTCGAACGTCGTAACCTGCTTCCAGGAGCGGAGTCGAGATAGCAAGAATGCCAAGGGGAGCAGTGGCTTCAATGCTCGAGAACGAGGCAACGAAGAAAACGATCTTTTTCGACGATCTCACGCAGGATGCCTTTCGTTCTTACAAAATCTCGACGAAGAACGCGGTTTGGTATGTGCTCTTTGGCTAATTTCCGCCCAACTATGGAGCTTCAACTTATCAACTGCTGTCGGCGTGTTTGTCTTTTAATTGTTAAAACTCTGCAAAATTAGCTCTGCGACCTCTGAAGCGCTACAGAATCCGACGCCACATGCCCCGAGATCAAGGCATAACCATCGGGCACGCATTAGCCTGCGCGCTCAGTGTTTTCTACCCTGAATAATTGTTCGCCGCGACGTCGGCATCCATGGGGCGGTTCGGCGAGGCTGCTCGCGATTGAGCTCGGTTCCGCCGTCGCCAACGTGGCATCTCCACGGCATAGCGTATTCCAGAGAGCAAATGGAACAGGCACCGGCTCACTATCCGTTCGCGCTTCCACCATTGCCTCGAGAAAAGTAGCGATGGGTCCCTCCAGACTGCGCTTCTCATGCGCCCGAGGCGCGTCGGCATGATGAGTTGATTCCGAACCAAGTGCTTTCTCGAGCACACCTGCCCAAACTGCTGATGAAGAAACAGAACCAGCTTGGATCGCGGGAGCACGTCGAACTGGTGCACAGGGATGTCTGAGAAGGCGCAACCTCGCGCGTAGTGGTCGATCCACACCCGAATCGGAGAGCGTACTTCTTCAGCCCAAAGTCGAACCAGTTCCGGAACCGGCGCTGCGAAGAGTTGAGCTGCCATCTCACTCACGACTACCGTCAGTTCCCGCAGCACAAGGTTGTCACGAACGCGATCATGTACCCGATTCCAGAGAGAAATATCGGACGCCTGGCGCGTTAAAAAATACCCAATCTCATACAGGCATGACATTCGCACCCAGTAGGTGAATAGATGCCGGCACGTGTGCAGAACCTGAAGCAGGAACGCGTCTTCTTGGCTCAGCGCCGGGAACGAAAGCCCGTCCATCCTCTGGATAGACGCCCGCTCGACCGAAAACATGCGTTCCATCGCCGGCAGGCGATTCAGTTCGCTGTCCCACACATCGAGATGAAGTTCGATTGCGTGAAGTTCCGGTGCATAGTTCCGCCCCCGTTTGGGACAGCCCATGTTGGGCAACATGTAGACGAATTCCTGATCGGAGATCGGAGGCTTGAGCTTGTATCCAGCCCGTTCCAACAGCTGTTGCGCTGCGGGCAGCGAGCACTCGTCCACGAGGTAATCGAGGTCACTTTGATGTCGAAGCGAAGGATCCGAACAAAATTGAGGAACGAGCGAGAATCCCTTCAAAACGGCATATCTGACGCCGGCGTCCTGAAATGACCGGTTCAACCATGAAAAACGCTTGCGCAGGTAATCGGTGCGTTCGCCATTGGCAGCAAAATCCTGCTCGAGGCGGGACCTCACCCCCGGCGGAATCAGGCCGGTTGAATTCGTGCCCTTCAGCTTTTCTAAGAAGTAAAAGGCGAGCCCGCTATCGTCGAGCCAAAGCAGCAGCCTTTGCCAATGTTTATCGCTGGTATTCTCAAACTTCTCTGAATCGATTGCGGAACCGGAAAAGCCCAGAAAGGCAACGATGTCCTCCGGTCCAATTGGCTTCACGCAAGTGCCCGTTCAGAAGTATCGTGGTTGCGGGCAACGCCCGCGCGCTTGAATTGAAAAACGATGACTGCGGGAATCGCGCAGGCTTGCCTGAAGTGGGCCCTTCTTCCAGAGCGATCAAAAAGTTCTCGTTCCTCTTCACCCAACCAAAGCGATTCCGCGGCCACGCATCCAAAGCCCTCGGCACAGAATATCCGGACAATCTCGGTTGCCGGATGTGCCGACGTTTCAATTTCCAGCAGATCACTTCCGTCCCGGAAGCCAACCCGCCATCCCTGCGCAATCGCCTCAGGATGAAGGTCGGTGATGAAGAGATCAGATCCAGGTTGCAGGACTCGCGCCAGTTCCTTGGCAGTTGCGTTCAAGGCAGAAAAGTGTGCCAGCGCGAATGAACAGACGGCACCATCGAAGGCTCTGTCGCGAAAAGGCATTTGCTCGCAGGCGCCCTGAGCAAACCGGGGCGTCGCTTTGGCTTTGCATCGGGCAATTTGCAGCATCGCATTCGAATTGTCGATTCCAAAGACGGCCCTGCATTCGCTCAGGCGCTTCATCCATCGTCCCGTCCCGCAGGCCACGTCGAGGATGCGCTCGCCTTTGGACTGAACGATCAAAGGAAGCAGGTGACGTTCTTCGCGCGCGAGCAATGGATTTGGGTTGCGGTCATAGGTCGCCGCCCATCGTTCATAGCCTTCCGCTACGGAAACAGGAATGGCAGTTCCGCTCACAAGCTCTCAGCCTTGGGTTTTCGCAATTCGATTACCTGTTGCATCCATTTGAGTTCCCAGGGCGCATCATAGATCCCCAGGCGATATCGCCAGCTGCTCATCGCCTTCAAAGCCAGCCGGCCCCAGTTCGGTAGGCGGATATCCTGCACCGTTGGCCAGCGAGACGACACTACAAGTTCGAAGTTGTCGATCAGTTGCTTGGTTCTCGGACGCAGCCAGGGCGTTTGTGGATCTTTCTGGGTTGCAAACCGCTGCCAATGGTCGCTTGTCCACTCATCCGGAGTGGTAGGGAACTGGACTTTATCTTCAACGTCTCCATACATCTTCGAGCGTTGCGGAACCGGCGTGTAGTGCTCCACGATAATCTCCGCGTCCGGGTTCAGGCGCTTCAGCTGCCGAATGAATCCAATGCAATGCTCGGTGTCACCCTCAGGATCCTTGGGATTGCCGAAAATGATGGAAAATTCCGGAATGATTCCGAACCGCCGGATGCGTGACGCTAGAGCCAGCGTGTCTTCAGCACGCAAATCCTTATTCATCTCCTTAAGCACTTCGTTGGACCCCGATTCGGCGCCAAAAAAGATCATCGTGCATCCGGCCTTCTGGAGCGCCTCTAAGGTCGCATCGGAATACTTCATCATGATGTCGGCACGTCCTTCGCACCACCAACGTAAACTCATTGGGGCAAGGCGGTCCGCCAGTTCGCGAGTGTGGTCCTCGCGCAGGAAGAAGTTGTTGTCATAAAACTGGACCGCGTCGATGCCGTAGTTCTGTACCAGGTGCCGCATCATGCCTTCCGTCCGCGCTGGCGTTTCCAGTTTCTGCCGGCTGCCGGAAAATGTAACCACGCCGCAGAAGTTGCAGCGATAAGGGCAACCCAGGCTAGCCTGATGCACTGCCGTGCGTTTTCCCAGGAATGTCGGCAGAAGGTATCGTTCGGCGGGAAGCCGATGATACGGATACCAGGGAAAATCATCGAGACCGCGCATCGGCCGTTCAGGATTGTGACGGACAGCGCCATCGCTTGTTTTGTAGGAAAGTCCCGGGATGTCTTTGAAATCGCGCCCGCCCCGAATCGCTTCGAGCAAGTCGAGGAACGTCTGTTCACCCTGCCCGCGAACGGCGTAATCCACATAGTTCGCGTTCATCACGGCTGGCGTGTAGTTTGAGGCAAAATATCCTCCCCACACGATCGGCAGATTGGGAAATCGAGCGCGAATTTCTTTGCAGCTCTTCACTGCCCCGACCGTCTGTGGGCCCGGCATGACGGTGACAGCTAAGAGTTCTACAACATTGCGCCCGATGATTTCGACCAGGCTTTTTGTTGGATCTGGATCAAGATTTCCGTCGACAATCGCATATTCCTCCTTGCCCTCGACGACCGCAGCGATCGCAAGAATTGACAGCGGGAAGCGGCGGTTGCGCGGCTTCGTCGCTTTCGGATTGTAGAAAAGGATCATTTCCCAAACGCAGTCCGGGGCATCTCAGGCTGTAGCGGTGGTCATAAACGGAAAGCGCGGCTACCGCAGGTACAGTACCAATCGATGGTTGTTGGTTTGTCTCCGGCTTGTCAAAGTTCTGCAAATTAGGATCTTGTCGCAACCTACGCGCCCACGGGTGATCTGTTGTTCCCTCCACCCACTCACAAGTGACGAGAATTTAACAAACCACTGACAAATGAAATCGTGCCGCAATCGTAGAGTGCTTTTGCTGACCCTGGTGTCGCGCGGACACAATTTGCCCCGATCGAACAAAGTCGTACTGTTTTATCCTCCGTATGACGGGCCGCCGTTGGGTGCGCCTCTTTCTCTGCAGTGTCTCGCTTCGCCTCTTCTCGCAGCCGGATTTGACGTTGCGCTCGTCGATAATCTGCTTTCCACGGACTACGAGAGCGCGATCCTTCGTGAAACGGCAAATGCGCTCTGCCTTGGCATTTCAGTTCTCACGGGACCGCACATCGGTGCTGCGGTTCGTGTTTCGAGAGCAGTAAAGAAATTGCGGCCGGACTTGCCAGTCATCTTCGGCGGTTGGCATCCAAGTCTGGCAACGCACCAGACTCTGCGCGAGCCTTTCGTGGACGGAATTGTCCGCGGCCAGGGGGAGTTGACGCTGCTGGAATTGGTGCAGCGTATTGCAGATCGAAACGATTGGAATGGCATCCGCGGACTTTCATTCAAAGACGCCGGCGGAAACATCATTCATGAGCCGGAGAGGCCGGTTGCGGATATCAATACTCTTCCAAGTCCGGCCTATCACCTTGCCGATCCGGGCGTTTATGCGGCCGCATCCGGTGTGCGGCAACTCGCCTACACCAGCAGCGTCGGCTGTCCTTACCAGTGCAACTACTGCACCGACATGGTCTTCTACAAGCGGCGCTTCAACGCCTATAGCGTCGATCGAGTCGTCAACGACCTCGCGGAGTTGGTCCCGCGATACAGAATCGAGCACGTCCCGCTTTTCGACTCGAATTTTCTGGTGGACCGGAAGCGCGCGGTTGCCATCGCGAAGGGCATCATCGCGAGTGGCATCCGGTTTCAATGGGACTTCCAGACCTCGACCGACTTTCTCTCACTCATGAGCGACGACGATGTTCGTGAGTTGGCCGAGAGCGGTGTGCATCACATTGGGTTTGGAACCGAATCCGCCTCCCAGGAAGTGCTCCACTTGATGAACAAGCGCTTCCAGCATGTCGAGCAGATGGTGGAAACGGCGCGCAAAACATCCGCCGCGGGAATTCATGTGGTTTTCAACATCATTCTGGGATACCCCGGCGAGACCGACGCCCATCGCCAGCAGACGTTTCGCATCATGACCGACATCGCGCGGGAATATGCGAATGTCAGTTTTTCCCCGAACATTTTCACTCCGTATCCCGGAATTCCAATCTGGCCGCAGCTCAAAGAGATGGGGGTACGCGAGCCGCAGTCTCTGGAAGAGTGGGGAACTCTGGCGCTCGGCACCAATGTTCTCCCGTGGCTTCGCGGTGAGGAACTGCGCAAGCTGCAACGCGGTCTTGAGTACTTCCTTTTGAATAACCAGATTCGCAAAGCGGCCAGCAAGCTCCCGTGGGGGAGGCGAAGTGTTCGCCATCTGCTGGGCGCGCCGGTGCGGTGGCGCATCGGCAAAAGCCGCTATTCGTTCCCCTGGGAACTCTGGATCTCGCGCGCGGTCGAGAAGGTGGTGAGCAAACGATCTCTCTTGACCGGCCAGGCTCTGGCGGAACGTACGCAGCAGGTGTGCTGATTCGTCGAATCAGATTTCTGAGAGGCGACCGACGTGGCCGATGTTTTATTGACCCATTCGTATCATCTGTACTACGACCGCAAGCAGACCCGGAAGATGCAGCCCTATCCTCCGCTGGGCACGCTTTACGCCGCTGCACTGCTGCGGAGCGGCGGACTATCAGTCGCCCTCTTCGACACGATGCTCAATGATCCCGACGAGGGTTTCCAGGTTGCGCTGAAGAAGCATCAACCCAAAATTGTGGTCGTATACGAAGACAATTTCAATTTTCTCTCGAAAATGTGCCTGACCCGCATGCGTGAAGTTGCATTTCACATTCTTGAGACATCCCGCAAAGCCGGGGCCCAGGTGCTGGTGAACGGGTCTGATGCCACCGATGACGCGCTCGAATATTTGCAACGCGGATTTCGCTGCGTGCTGCTGGGCGAAGCGGAATGGACGCTGCTGGATCTGGCATCGCATCTGCTGAAAACGGATGAAGTTTCGTGGGAGCACATTCCAGGCGTAGCTTATCTTCACCCCGTGAGCGGTGAACTGGTGAAGACGGAGGCTCGCGTGCTCATGCGCGATTTGGACCAGCTTCCATTTCCGTCGCGCGACCTCGCTGATATTGATCAATACCGCAAGGCGTGGAAGGCGGCGCACGGCTATTTTTCGCTGAACATGGTAGCGAGCCGGGGTTGTCCCTATCGTTGCAACTGGTGCGCGAAACCGATTTACGGAGATTCTTTTTCCATGCGGTCACCCGCCATGGTCGCGGAAGAGATGCGTCAGCTCAAATACGAGTTTGGCGCCGACCACCTTTGGTTTGCCGACGACATCTTTGGCCTGCGCCCGAAATGGGTCCGTGAATTTGCAGACGAGGTCCAGAAGTTGGATGCCGCCATTCCATTCAAAATGCAAACCCGCATCGATTTAATGACTCCGGACACAGTCTCTGCCCTCCGTCGGGCAGGATGCGCCGAGGTGTGGATGGGCGCCGAGTCCGGCTCACAAAAAATTCTGGATGCGATGGATAAGGGCACCCGCGTGGATCAAATCGCCAAAGCGCGTGAAAATCTTCGCAACGAAGGGATTCGAGCCTGTTACTTCCTCCAGTTCGGCTATCCCGGCGAAACCTGGCATGACATCCAGAATACGATCAAGCTCGTCCGCGATACGCGACCCGACGATATCGGAGTTTCCGTTTCCTATCCTCTGCCCGGAACTAAATTTTACGAACGAGTGCAGGCCCAACTCGGGGACAAGACAAACTGGTCCGACAGTGAAGACATGGCAATGATGTTTCAGGGAACCTATACCAATGACTTTTACCGGGCCTTGCACGATGCCCTGCACGCGCAGGTTGATTGTTGGAATTCGGCGAAGCTCGCAGACGCAGGCGAACAGGGGCCGCACGAAGAGCCAGATGAACTATGGCGGAGAGTCATGAGACTGGAGCGAACGTGCCGCAACCCCCGGCCGACTGTCCTGCCAACTTTCTCCGGAGAAAGTCTCGTGCAGCTGCAGAGACCGGCGTATGCGACGAATTTTGATGAGTTGTTGGATGTGCTGGCCAGCTAGACTGTCCGATGGATATCCTTCTCACTCACGGCTATTTCCTGTACGAAGATCCCAAGGAGCTTCAGATCATGAAGCCATATCCGCCCTTGGGCATCCTCTACATTTGCTCCCATCTGAGAAGCAAAGGCCTGAAGGCAGAAGTGTTCGATTCGACATTCTCTTCCCGCCAGAAACTGTTCGATCTCTTGCGGCAGGGGCCACCGTCCATTCTTGGCGTCTACGCGAATTTGATGACGCGTTCGAATGTAGTGGAGATTCTCCGCGTGGCGAAGGATGCAGGCTGGCAAACCCTCGTCGGAGGCCCTGAGCCGGGAGCCTACGTGAATGAATATCTGGCGGCAGGGGCGGATGTTGTTGTGATCGGCGAAGGCGAGCTTACCTTGGAAGAACTCGTCCCGGTGTTGCTCTCCCGCCACAGCGGGGAATTGCATCGCGTCGCGGGAATTGCGTTCCGCGGCGCGGATGGGGCGATTGTGCGGACGAAGCCGAGAGAGCAGATCCGAGACATTGACTCACAGCCGTGGCCTGCTCGTGACAGTATCGACACCCAGAGATATGTTGAAGTCTGGCGAGAACATCACGGCATGGGCTCGGTTTCACTGATTACCGCGCGCGGCTGTCCCTATCACTGCCGCTGGTGCAGTCACGAAGTATTTGGAAAGACCCATCGGCGCCGGAAACCTGCTTCGGTCGCCGACGAACTGGAATGGCTTATCGGTCGCTATCAACCGCAGATGGCCTGGATGGCCGACGACGTTTTCACCATTCATCATGGCTGGCTCTCCCAATATGCAGGCGAATTGAAACGGCGGGCCGTCAAGCTGCCTTTCGAGTGCATCTCGCGCGCCGATCGTCTCAATCCGCGGGTCGTTGAAACGCTGGCGGAAATGGGATGTTTCCGAGTTTGGATCGGCTCCGAGAGCGGCTCGCAACGAATCCTCGATGCCATGGAGCGTGGCGTCACGATCGAGCAGGTCGAATCTGCTGTTGCTATGTGCCGTTCGGCTGGAATTCAAACTGGAATGTTCCTGATGTGGGGTTACGAGGGCGAGGAATTGTCCGACATCGTGGCAACCGTCGAGCATGTCAAGAAAACGAATCCCGATATCTTCTTCACGACCGTTTCCTACCCCATCAAAGGCACGCCTTACTTTTCCGAGGTAGCGGACCGGGTAGAGAGTGCGAGGCCCTGGAACGAAAGCAGCGATCGCGAATTCCGAATCCGGAACCGCCATTCGCGCGAGTATTACCGCTTCGCGGACCTGTTGCTCCGCAACGAGGTCGAACTTGAACGAGCACGAAGCAACTCTGACGCTGACAGTAACCGGATCGCTGCATTGCGGAGCCGAGTCGCCGAAGCGCGTGCCGGACTTTCCGCGAGCTTTTCCAAAGTTGAAGCGTGAGCCATGTCCGCAACCCCACAGCAGATTTACAGTGCTCCGTTCGATGCCGTCGCCGGCCGCTACGACGATTCATTCAGCTCGTCTGAGATCGGTCGCGCTCAGCGAACCCAGGTCTGGCGCGCTTTGCGCGACACATTCCACCCAGGGGACTACGTTCTCGAAATCGGATGTGGCACCGGGATAGACGCATGCTTTCTCGCAGAGAGGGATGTCCGAGTGTTCGCCTGTGACAGCTCCGCCCAGATGATTGCAGTGGCCAGGCAAAGAGTTTCGAAACGCGGACTCCAGCATTTCATTGAGCCATTTGTGCTCGCCGCCGAACAGCTCTCAACTCTTCCTGCTGAAGCTACATTTGACGGCGCGTTCTCCAACTTCGGGGCCCTGAATTGCATTGACGACCTCCAACAGTTTGCGCGCGATCTCACTGCTCGTGTAAAGCCCGGCGCAAACGTCGTGCTCTGTTGGATAGGTCCGTTTTGTCTCTGGGAAACGGCGTGGTACCTGGCTCACAGAAATCGCCGGAAGGCCTTTCGTCGTATGCAGCCTGATGGAGTCTCCGCCGTTATCGCGGCCGGAACATCGATACAAGTCCGCTACCCAACGGTCCGGCAGATCGCCGGCATCTTCGCTCCGCAATTTCGCGTGAAGATGATCCGGGGAGTCGGGGTGGCCGTTCCGCCCAGCTACGTCGAGGATTGGGTTCGGCACCATCGGGGCTTATTCCGCTTTTTCGAACACGCCGACACGGTGCTCGGGCGTTGCCCTGGAGTGCGCCTTCTCGCAGATCACGTTTTGGTGGGCTTGCAGCGTGAAAGCACAGAAGAGCGCGCCGAGGCAGAAAAGCCGTGAGTTCATTCGTTTCCATTACTACACCTGAGGCCAAAACTGCGCTGGCGGCCCACAGAATAGAACACCTTCCGGTCCTGGTTATCTTCCCTCACAACCAGTGCAACTGCCGCTGCATGATGTGCGACATCTGGCGCATCCGCGAAGCGAAGCAGATTAGTCCTCGAGATCTCGAACCGCATCTCGACTCCTTTCGCAAGCTCGGCGTGCGATGGGTCGTTTTTTCCGGTGGCGAGCCTCAGCTCAATGAAAAATGGAGCATTCTGGCGCGAATTCTTCGTTCCATTAACATTCGTGTGACTCTTCTGACCGCCGGACTTCTCCTGAAAACTCAGGCGAGAGAAGTTGCCGAGTGCGTCGACGATGTAATCGTTTCACTCGACGGTCCGTCGGTCGTTCACAACCGGATCCGGAGAATCTCCGGCGCGTTCGAGCACATGGCCGAGGGCGTCAAAGCAATTCACAATTTGCGGTCGGAAATGGATGTGCGCGCCCGCTGCACCGTGCAGAAAGAAAATAGGAATGCTCTGCGCGAAGTCATCGCATCGGCCAGGCAGATTGGACTCGCTTCAATTTCCTTCCTCGCGGCCGATTTGACCTCCAGCGCATTCAACCGTCCAGACGGTTGGGGCCCGAGTCAATCGGACCGCGTGAGCCTGACTTCGCATGAAACGGACGAACTGGAAGGCGAGATCGAAAGCCTGATTATCGAAGAACACGAGCGCCCGGGTTTCGTTGTCGAAAGCCCAGCCAAACTGAGGAGAATCGTCGAGCACTTCAGGGCCCAGCTGGGGGAAGCGACTGAAACCGCCCCCCGATGTAACGCGCCTTGGGTCTCGGCAGTGATTGAAGCATCGGGCGACTTGCGGCCCTGCTTCTTTCATTCGACCCTCGGGAACATTCACAGCCAGTCTCTCGACGAAGTTATCAATGGCCCTGAGGCATTGCGGTTCCGCGCCGAACTCGATATCTCTACCAACCCTACATGCCGCCGGTGTGTGTGCTCACTCCACATTGCGCAATAAGGCAAGCCCGGGCATGATTGGAAGCCCGGGCCACTGGTGAATCAGATTTGTTTCGGCTATTGCTTGAAGGTGAAATCGATCATCCTCGATTCACCACCGGCGATCGTGACTTTCTGCATTTGTGTTCCAAGTTTTTCCTGCCACGCCGTAATGGTATAAGTTCCCGGCGGCAGGTTCCTTAATTCGAAAGCCCCGCTCTTGTCGGTCACCGCGAAATACGGATGCTTGAAGACGGCGATGTAGCCTTTCATCCACGGATGCACATTGCACCTCACTGGAATCGCAATTTCCTCGCGCGCGAACGTGTGGTCAAGCGGCATGCCATGCGGTTGCGTCATGTTGAATTCGCGATTGTTGTTCGGTGTGGGATGGATATTATGCGTCGTCTCGTCGGCATTGACGATGTTCAACTTCTGGTTCGCCTGCATCGCCAGAACGTGAGGCTGATATTGGCACCCTTTCTGTTCGAGCGTAACTGCCTCCTGCGGAGTCTGGAAATCATGTGATGTAAGCCCGTCCGAAACGTATACCACGACATTTTCCAATCCACCACCCGCGCCCACAACAACGTCTTCGGTGGTGACGGGCGTCGCGTGGGCCTTCGAGCACAACGGATCCGCCGACATATCGATTCGTGCCGCTTTCGGCGGCGTGCCCTCAAACTTCACTTCGCCTTTCAAGGAAGCAGAGTCCGCCGGTCTTCCAAATCCGGCCATGGTGAAGGCGCAAAACGAAATTGCAAGAACAAGAAGAGTCGATGGCAACAAGTAATAATTCCTTCTCACAGATATTCCCGCTTTCTGCTCTTTCGGAGAGCGACTCTAGGGCGTTGAAGGTCGGCCTTCATTCCCTGCGATTATCTATAGTTAACGAATTTGTATGAATGCTCATTGCCCGCCGGCGTCCGTTTTGATTTCCGCATGCGCCTTTGGATCACTGAAGGTTCGGATGTAGTGAATGACGTCCCATCGCTGCTCGGCGGTCATAGCGCCAGCGAATGAAGGCATCGGCGTTCCGTCAAGTCCGGTCACCAGGTCGCGGAACATATCCCGGTTGGTCTCGCCGCACTTGAAAGTCTTCCCGCTTGTGAAATCGAACGGGGCAATCGGATTGCCCTTATTGTCGGCGAGCGTCGGCGCTGACGGACCATGTCCTCGCCCATCTTTGCCGTGGCATTGCCAGCAGTTCATGCTCTGGAAAAGCTCCCGGCCGCGTTTCACGCTTTCCGCCGAGTTGGCCGGCTCCGGCGGGATTTGCGCTGGTTCGCCGGGTTTTTCTTCCCCAAACGCAGAGGAGAATGTCTTGATGTATGCGACCAGGTCGGCGCGCTCCTGTCGCAGCAATGGTTTCCAGGAAGGCATCCCGCTCGCGTGAACGCCACGGGTGATGGTGTCGTAGAGATCGCTGTCCAAAGGCAGGCTTCCGCTCGGGGTAGAGCGGCACTTGAACACCGCTTTGGTAAAGTCGCGCGGCTTCGGATTGAGGTAAGGCGCGCTTTCACCTTGCCCGTCGCCGTTCGGCCCGTGACAGAACACGCAATAGCGCACATAGAGGGCTTTCCCGTGCCCCGCGTTTCCGGCCAACTTGCCGATGTGGCTTTCCTGCGCGACTCCACAGCCGGCCAGCGACATCCACAGGAGGAAACCAGCCGTGGTTGTGCTCTTGATCTTCCAGTGCATCGCTACGTCTCCTAAAAGTCGAAGTCAAAGCCCATCAGGTAGCTGTCGTGGGATGCATCCGACCCGGAAAGCGGAGCCGCTCCCAGATTGGTGACGCGGGAGTACTCCTGCGTCCATGCCAGACCCGCTCGCGGACTCATGATCGGATACCAGCGATACCCAACTGTCCACGCATCCAGATCGCCCGAATCGCTGCGAATTCCGGGATTGGCCTGCCGCGACATGCGGTTCAGTTCGTACTTTCCAAGGATCATCCACCGCGGAGTTGGGTTGTAGTGGGCCTCTACAAAGCCGCTGTTCCACGTCGGCGCGACGGCGTCGGAAGGAAGATTTCCCGGCTGGTTGGCGGCCACGGAATTTCCCAGGAATACATTGTCGTATCCGTGCATGTAGAAGGTGTAGAAATCAAATTTGCTGACATACCAGTGCCCGTAAGCGCCTACCCGGTAGAAGCTCCGATTGCCCTGTCCAGTGCCGGGAATCGGATTTCCCCCGCTGGTTTGAAAATACGTGGGAGACTCTCCGGCATATCCGTACACTCCGATCTGCTGGCTGCCTAGCTTCGGTACCTCGAACGACTGGTTGAAATTGGCATACACGTCATAGTCCTGGTTCGACGGCAATCCGGCTTGGCCGTTACTGTTGCTTACCACTGCCACCGAATAGCGCGTGTAATCGTTCGCCGAGTGACCAGATAGTTCGACTCCGAGCTGGGGAAATCCAATCCCGCCGAAAATATTGTTGTCTCCCGGAGGTGTGAAGAAATAGTTGTAATAGGGCGATCCGGTGTTGTTGAGCACCAACCCTCGTTCCGCGGAGATGGGCTCATCCAGTTCGAACCTGCCCAGCTTGACGTTGAGCCAGCGCGAACCGCCCAGATTGTCGAGGCGCGCCCACGCCTGGGAGAGGGAAATGCTGCCGTTCCCGATGAACGGCTGGATGAAGAATGAAATGTTCTTGTAGAGTGTGCCTGCTGTGATTACGTCGATGCCGTTGAGATCGAATCCAGATGAGCTGACCGGCGACTCAATCTGGCCGGCCGCCGGATTCCCGGAGGCCAGGTCCACGACCTGGCGATTGCTGTGCTCGCGGTGCCAGAAGGCTTGAGAGCGAAACATGATCGGCCAGTACGACGGCTCCTGATAGATCGGGGCGTCGCGGCCATTTCCCAATTGATAGCCGTTGTCTTTGAAAGTTTGGCCAAAATTATTAAGCATGGGCCAAGCCTCGTGGCAGGCAGAGCAGGGAAGCCCGTATTTGCGGGCGAACGCTGGAATCGCGTGGGCCGGCCTCGCAAAGGAAAGCAGCATTCCCAGAGCTAAGAAAGTCAACCCGAACTTTCGATTTGTTCCGTTCATTCGCATCTTCACTCCGAATATTCCGTTCCGACAGGAATTCTCCTGTGGCGGGCTTCGCTGTCTTCCGGCACAAACTTGTATCCAACCCCGTGAACGGTGCGAATAAACACCGGACAATCGGGATTGCTCTCGATTTTTTGCCGAAGCTTTGCAATACAGTTGTCCACGGTGCGATTGCTGGAACGCTTTCGTTTTGGCCACGCGGACGTGATCAGCCGTTGCCGTGAGACGACAACTTTCGGCCGTGACACCAGGAACTTAAGCACCTTGAACTCTCGAAGAGTCAGTTCGATTGGCTGGTCCGAGCGACATAATTCCATTCTTCGGAAATCAAGAGAGAACTCGCCGAACTCAGCTACTTGGTTCGCCCTTGCACTCTGGAAGTCGTCCATATTGAGGACCTTTGAGTCGTTCGCGATGACTTCGCATACGTTATCGTTCGCGCCGTGAGAGGCTTGTCATGGAACCGTCACATTCTTGTTAAAACGCTGTATTGGAAGCATGCGCAGAGAACCGGGACATGCAAATCGGACCTCCGGAGAACGCTTTGGCTGGAATCAAATGATGCGGACTCGAGAAGATTAAGTGCAGCAGGGAAGAGTGCGCTCAGGCAAAAAACAGGAGCGTCGGACGCGTGTTTCTGGAGGGGCCTCGGAAAGCGGGCATTCTGTGGCGCCGCGCCGCCTATGGGTGCCGTTACTCCGTCGTGTAATTAATTTCCATCCGCCGAACTTGCAGGCTTGATCCATAGAGCCCGATCGCGGCGACGACCAGAAGCCCGCAAATCGCAATTATCGGCGAGATTGGATTCGGGTTGGATATCAAGAGCGCCATCACCGGCGACATGGCAGGCGGGGTGGGGATATTCACGGGACAAAGTGCCTTCAGATAGTAGATGACGCTGAATTGCTTCAGCAGCGCGGGCAGAAAAGGATTGATGCCCTCCCAAATCAAAATCGCCGCCGTGGGCAGAATCGGATTCTTGAAAAGCATTCCTGCCACAAGAAAGAAAGCGCCGTACCCGACGCAAGCAAGCATCGTCACGCCCAGATAGGCGAGGGCATGTTCTAGTCCGTGATTGCGATAAAGATAAAGATCCCGTACCGCTGGGGAGAGGTGCCAGAGAAATGCCACGTTTTGCAGCAGTTCACTGGTAACGAAAATAACGCAGGTCGCGACCAGTCCGGCGAGAAACTTTCCGACCATCAGGACATCGCGCCGAATCGGCGAAAGAAAATAGAAATGCAGGCTGCGGTCCAGGATCTCTCCGCGGAACAGGTTCATAAAAATGCCAAGACAGCCGAAAAATACCGCCAGGCGTAAGAAGAAAAACTGAAAGACACCTGCGAACATGATGGAATCACGGCCCAGATTGTAGCCCTCCTGAAGATTAGTGTTTTCAACCTTTCCGTCTTCCAGGCTCACGTACAGGTCATTGACGCCATCCGAATAGCGGTATTCCTCATGCTTGACGCTCGTTGCCTTCCCGGATTCATCGTCGCGCCGGTCATCCCAATGAAAAACAACCGGAGGCCGCCCCAGTGCCGCAATCACTTCGTCCTTAGTCATGCCGGAGTGGACCGCCAGCAGGTCCTGGTAGGCAAGAGGCTTTTCTCCACGCCGCGCAATGCCTGAACTCTGCCTCAACTGAAGGGAATTCGTGATGGAGTAGCCCACAAACAGCAACACGGGCAGCAGCGCAAGAAAATAGATCCAGAGTCCCCGCCGGGCGAAAAACGTCTTGCGCAGCTCCAGCCGGATCACCGCTTTGACCTGTGCCTGCCACAATTGCATCATCGCGCGACCTCTTCGTTTCCGATCAGATACTCGTAGACCGAAAGCACATCGTCGTCCGCGGGAGCCACGGATTCAATCTCGATTCCATTCAGCGCTATTTTGTTCAGCGCAAGATAAAAATCGTCTGCATTGCGGGTCTTGAGCAAAAGCCCATGCTCGTCCTTGTGGATGGAAATCTCGATCGTGTCGATCGAGCCCATGACCTTCGCCGCTAGCTCACGGGGACGGTCGCAGCGGACCAAAATCTGCGTCGGATGCTCCCGAATCTCGCTGCGCACGGCATGGATCGCGCCCTCGGCCACGACGTATCCGTTGCTCATCAATACAACCTGGTCTGAAATGACGTCAACTTCATGCAGAATATGGCTCGAGATCAGAACATACGAACCCTGTTCTGCGGCCCAGCGAAACAGCGCGATCATCTCGGACCGGGCCAGGGGATCCAGCCCGTTCAACGGTTCATCGAGAATCAGCACCTGCGGATTGTGCGCCAGAGCCTGTGCGAGTCGAATGCGCTGCCGCATTCCTTTGCTGTACCCGTTGATGTTCCGTGATGCCGAATCGGTCAGGCCGACCCGTTCGATCGCCTGCATCGCCATCTGCTCGGCCTTTCTTGAATCCATTCCAGTGAGACGCAGATAGGAGTTCACGAACTGGAATCCAGTCAGGCCCTTGGGAAGCGCATCGAACTGCGTACTGTAGCCGACCAGTTTGAACAGGGTTTCTGGATCATTCGTGCGGCAGCCGAGCACTTCGATGCGCCCCTGGGTAGGCCGGATCAGCCCGGTCATCAAATTCATCAAAGTCGTCTTGCCCGATCCGTTGGGTCCGACCAGGCTGGTGATTCCGGGAGGAATCGACAAGTTCACGCGGTTCACGCCCAAAATCTCGCCGTAGAACTTCGACACATCCTCGAAGATGATCCGGTCTTTTGTACTCATCGGACCACCTCGTATGCCTTCACCTTCCGCAGGAGCAGCCCAAGGCAGATCGCGCAGTAAATGAGAATCGCAATCCAGGCCTGCAAGGCGGAGATGGACAAGTCCGCATCGGTACGGAACAGCGAACTCCATACAACCGTCATCAGGTACCCCAAGTCCACAAAGTGCCCGGATTGAGTTCGCATCACCGCATTGATCGCCTGTGCAAAGCCGGCTCCGAAGAAAAGCATCGCCAGCAATAGTGCTCCGGCGACAATCCTCCATTTCACCCATGCGGACAATGCCATCGCCAATAACGAGAGGACCACGATCCAGATCAGCGATGAAACCATCAGGCTGCCCGCAATCCAGAGGTTCTCCCACATCCAGGTCGGCCCGGCCAGTGCGGACTGCATTCCGAAAAGGATCAGCCCGGGAACCCAGGTGATTTCCGAAAGCAGAATTCCCAGCACCGATGCTTTGCCGAAGACATATTCAGCCCGCGAAATTGGCCGGCACAAATAAAGAGGCAAACTCCCGTTAGCCAGGTCGGACGAAATGAGTCCCGGCCCTGCGAAAGCAGTCAGGACAAACGCCAGCACGCCCTGCACAGCCATTAAATTCAGGAAGAACTTGCTGTCGATCAGCAGCAGGCCGCTGGGCGCGCCAATCTGTTGAAGGAAGGCAAGATTGTTGGCCAGGTAAATCATCGCCAGGCAGACCACGGGATAGAAAAAGCAGATGACGAAAAAGGCCGTAAGGGCCTTCGAGCGAAAAAGATTTTTTCGCGCATAGCGGAAAAGAACGAACCAGCGCGACCACGCCGGAGTCAACGCTCCTGAATATGCCGCGTAAGTTCGTCGATAGACAGCCATTCGCTTCCTAGTTCTCCATCGCCTTCAGGAAGATGTCTTCCAGAGTGTCGCGCCGGAAATTCAGCTTACGGATCCGGACCTCGCGCTCCGCCGCCAGGCGGTAGATATCGCGCGCCTCGATCCCCTCCGGCAAAATGATCTTCATGCGGTTGGTTTGAACCGCGCATTCGCACCCCAGTTTTTCAATCGCCTCGCTGAAATCGCCGTTCGCTCCATAGAACTCCAGTTCAAGGAACCGCCGGTTGGCCTTCCGTTCTTCAGTAAGATCGGAGTAATGCGCGATGCCCCCCTGCTTCAGGATCAACACTTCCTCGCAGGTATCTTCTACGTCTCGCAGCAGATGCGAGCACAACAAAATCCGCACCTGGCCGCTGTCGCGCATCTCTCGAATCATGCGGATCATCCGCTGCCGTGCCGATGGATCAAGTCCGTTCGTTGGTTCATCGAGGATCAGCAGCTTCGGCCCATGAACAATCGCCTGCGCCAGCTTCGCCAGTTGCTTCATGCCCAGCGAATAGGTTCCCAACTTTCGATAGCGTGCCTCGGCAAGGCCCACGTAGAACAAGGCCTCGTGAGCGCGCTCCAGCGCAACCCCAGACGGTAATCCCGATAATTCGCCCATCATCCGCACCAGCGATACCGCGCTCATCTTCGAAATGAACGCGTCGTTCTCAGGCATGTAGCCGACGAGTCCCCGAATTGCTCTCTTTTCGGTGCGGATATCGTGGCCGAACAAGCGGGCCGAGCCCGAGTACGGCGCATAGAAACCGAGGAGAGTATTGATGAGCGTCGATTTGCCCGCACCGTTGGGGCCAAGCAATCCAATCGCGCGCCCGCGAAGAGAGGCGTTGAGTCCTCGCAGGATGTCGCGCTTGCCGAATCGCACCGAGAGATCCTGCAATTCAATCAATGGCGTAGCCGGAGCAGTGACCGCGCCTTGCTCAAGGACGGTCTCTGCTCCGGGTTGTGCGATCGTGCTCACTGAGTTTGCGTCGGTTGGCTCATCGCGCCCCCCAGCATCATCTGCGGGAGGAAGGGCCCATTATGTCCCATGGTGAGCAACGTGCCCAGATCGAATCCCATGAAGCCCGTATTGCTCGCCACCAGAATGCGGTCACGCTCGCCGTAGGCATAGATCAAGCCGGGAGCCGAGTTTGCGGTCAGCGCGTCGATGGATTGCCGCTGTTGGCGCGTCAAACCTCCGCTGGCCTTCAACTGCTCCGCGATCGGTTTAACCACCGGCCCGAGGTTGTGATAGAAGATGCCGGAAAAGTTCGTGTAGCCATCGCTCGGCATCAGCGCCTGGAACGTGCTGGAGTGAGTCAGGCCATATCCAGCCTGCCGAATTTCAATCGCCCGCGAGATCGTTGCCACATCCGGCGCAGCCACCAGATAGTTGTCCACGAATGTGTAGTCGATTTCCATGGCCGATGAGTCACCCCCGCGAATCGTGTAGTAGGTTCGCGATCCGATTTGCCGCTGGCTTGTCTGCATGGGATGACGTTCGCCCGGTTTCTCACGATTGTAGGCTTGTACGAGCCGGTCGATCGTCGTCTGCAAAGTTGCCGGGTCGTAGACTTCGAAGATCAGCTTCCAGCGCGGAGTAGGAACAAGCGGCCCATCAAAGGCCATGGTTACTTCGCCGCCCAGCGGGGCCGCGATATCATCCAGCACCCGCACTCCGCTCTTCGCCTCAAACTCTGCCAATTCCTGGTTGAAGTTCGAGTCGCCGGCGCCGATCATCTGGAACATCTCTTGCAGAATGCTGCGCGGATTCTTGATCACCGCCGAAGTCACCATGCTCGCATCCGGCGACACGAACTCCAGCGATCCCATCGACGCCGGCGCGGCCAGCCACGAAGCGACCCCCTGCCGGTCCGAAGCGAAGGTGAGCGCGGCCTGATTGTCCGTCTTGCCGCCAACTTCCCGATGCTGCATCGTCAGATAGCGCACGTCAGCCATTCCCGGCGGCAGGTCCTTGCCGCCCCCATCAGCATGTACGTTCTCCACGAAAATTTGTTCCAGGTTTGCCGCAAAAAGCCATTCCGCCCCCTGCTGGTAAGCCTGCGAAATCTGCTGATAGAACGGACTTTGCTCAGATCCGCCATTCCCTTGCTTGACCCGGGCAACGGCCTGCCGCAAATCCGCTGCCTTGGGGCTCGCGATCAACAGATCGTTGTTTAAGTAGATGAGCAACGGTTCGTTCGTCACCTGCGGAATCGCCGAAAGATCATGAACCACGACCAGTGGAACCTGGGAACGATTGGATCCTAATTGCGTACTTTCTTTTTGCAGGAAGTTTTCCAGTTCAACGCTTCCTTCGAGTCCCGGCTGCCGAACTCGCGCCAGAATCACCGGCGACGAATAGGTCTTGCCCGTCTTTCCCACTGCGAAAACGATCTCATCGCCCAGATAGCTGCTGAAAGTCTGCACTTGGGTCAGCACGTCCGCCAGTTTCGGCCCGTTACCTTTCTGCTGCTGCTTCCACCAGTCTCGCAGCGCCGGGCTCTGCCGCAGCCGGTCTTCAAATAAGCGGGTCGCCTCTTCCAGCGTGTGCTGCAGATTCGGGATCGCCGCATAGACCACTGTATTCTCAGGAACAAGCGGCAGCAGATCCGAGCTGTATCGCAAGCCAGGCCCGGGAATTGCTGCAAACTGCTTCTGCAGGATTGAAAAATCGCCAAGCAGCGCAAGATATTTGGCTGAATCCTTGCTCCACGCGATTTCGCGCCGGATAGGCACCTTCTCGAGATTGGGGCTCGAGGTCACTTCCTCGCCGGGATGCAACTCCGCCGTATTCTCGCCCGAATCTACGCGGACCACGCCCTCGATCACCGCAACGCGCGACCCCTTGATTCCATGATTGACCGAAAAGATGGTCCCCTTGACCGAGACCAGCGAATCGTCGGTCGCAACAAATAAATGACCGGAGTGCTGCTTCGCAGCCTGCACGATGACCTGCCCGTCATCGAGTTGAATCGTCGTGCCTTTCCATCCACGCGAGACCGACACGCCGGCGCGCTCGCCCATTTCAACCAGCGATCCGTCGGTCAGCCTCAGCACCGCAGTCGAGCCCTTTGCCGTTCGGATTGTTGCCCCATTCGCGATCTGATAACCCGCGGGAACCAGGCGCATGTCGTCGCCCGAGACGGCATAAAGCGATCCCTTCACGCTCTGAACTTCTCCGCGCACCGAATGCTGGCCGGGAAGAATGCCCTCGTTATAAGAGACCGTTCCAAAGGCAATCGCCACGACCGCAGCCCCGGCCATGGCCCACCGCCAAACGGGAAACCCTGCTTCCCGCTTCGGCTTCCAAACCGTCTGCGTCTCCGCGCTGCGCGCCCGATCCAGTGTGTGACGGCAATCCACGCATGTGTGCACGTGATCCTGAAAGAGCAGCGCGCGCGAGGAAGTCAGCTTCTTGTCGAGATAGCCCGGAATCAGCGCCTGGAAGTCGGCGCAACTGCGAAGAGTGTGCGCGCCGGGATTAGACGAGGTAGATTCGTGCGTGAGTGACGCCCAGACTCGATCGCTGGAACGCGCGACCGCCGTATCATCCACATGCTCGTTTCGAATGGTCGATAGCAAACGTTCGAACTTGTCGTTTTTCATTTCCTGTCTCCTAGGTGGGCGCCGAGCGCTTTTCGCAATTGTTGCCGCGTGCGATGCACTAGCACGGCAACCAGCACTTGCGAAATTCCCAGCATTCGTGCGATTTCAGGATTGGTGAATCCTTCGAGGAAGCGCAATGCGAAGATCTCTGCGCGTCGCGGGTCGAGTTGCGCCATTGCGCGGCCAAGCGCCTGCCGCAATTCAGGCACATCGTCCTTTTGAAGAACGTCGTCGGTCAACTCGACCGACCGGTCCGACTGACGCGACCGAATCACATCCAGCGATGCATTGATCGCCGCTCGCCGCAGATAGCCTTCCTGATTCTCCAGCGCCTCGGCCGATCCATCCCGCCGCAACAGCCGCAGAAATACAATCTGCAACACGTCTTCGGCGTCGGCGGCGTTGCCGGTGATGCGGTACGCCGTGCGAAACACCATTCCGTGATGGGCTCGGAACGCGCTTTCTAATTCGGTCGGAATCGCAATACCCGGCTCTTCTTCGAATGCGACTGGTCTGAGTGCGACTGGCAGATTACGCCTCCCACTACCGCTTGTCATACCTAAAGACGAAGCCTCCTCGCGATTATTACGGAGGCGAGCGGATATTTGTTCGATTGGCGAGGCGGCTGGATCTCTTGCTTAGAGGGATTGCTGCAAAGTGCAGGAAGAGAAGGGTTTATTGCAGTAACGAAAAAACACGGTGGGTTTAGTGGTCGCCCTCCGGAAGCGCGAAAGCCACATAAACTCCTCCGGAACCCGATTTTGGATCTTTTCCGCCACCAGCGGCGATCACCACGAACTGGCGCCCGTTGACCGTATAAGTGATGGGAGTAGCGTTGCCCGAGAATGGCAGGGGCGTCTCCCAAAGCAGTTCGCCGGTCGCCTTGTCGAACGCGCGAAATTTCTTGTCGAAGTTGGTCGCGCCGATGAAAAGAAGACCGCCAGCGGTGACGATGGGGCCCCCGTAATTCTCCGAGCCGGTGTTCTTCAATCCCTGCGCCGCCAGTTCCGGATATTCACCCAGATTAATTTTCCACTTGTACTCACCCGTATTCAGATCGATCGCGTTCAATGTTCCCCAGGGCGGAGCGATCGCGGGATACCCATCCGGGTCGAGAAAGCGCCGATAACCCGTCAGCCGGAATTTCATCGCGAGCAGAGGTTCAGTTCCCGCAACATCGCTATTGTTTCCGGTGAGAAGAAAGCTAACCAGCCCATCGAGCTGATCTTCCTGCAAACTTGGGAATCCGGGCATGCGGCCGCGGCCGGCATGAATTGTGTTCGTGATATCTGCCGGGCTCATACGGTGCCCGACGTTCTCCAGTTCCGGAATGGCAGGCGGAGATCCATGCATGTGTTCGCCGTGACAGACCGCGCACTGGCTGAGATAAATCTCTTTCGCGCCGTGCTCGCCCTTATCTTCAAATAGAGCTGCCATCCACGCCATTTCGTTGGAGTTGACGTAGAGAACGCCACTGCGAGGATCGACCGCGGGGCCGCCCCACTCCGCGGCACCGTCAAATCCGGGGAAGATTATGGTGTCAGTTCCAACTCGCAGCGGCACAAACTGTCCATCGTGGATCGCGGCACGAAAGCGCTGCAGCGCGAACTGACGCGCTTCGGGCGTTCGGTTCGTGAGCGTGTCTTCTGTAAGAGTTTGCCGCGCGAATGGCGCAGGGGCAGTAGGTAGGCCTTGCTCGACGGCTGCGCCTTCGCCTGGTACGACGCTCGGCGGATATTTGCGATATTCAATCGGGAACAGCGCCTTGCCCGTCACGCGATCAAAAACGTAGACGAAGCCCTGCTTGCTGGTCTGCACGACGGCGTCCACTTTCTTCCCATTGTGCTTAACCGTGGTTAACACCGGAGCCGAAGGAAAATCCCGGTCCCACAAATCATGCCGCACGCCCTGGAAATGCCAGATGCGCTCGCCGGTATCGGCCTTGAGCGCGATCAGGCAATTCGCGAAGAGATCATCGCCGATGCGGTCAGCGCCATAAAAGTCCGACGCTGCCGAGCCCGTCGGAACATACAGAATTCCACGCTTGCGATCCAGCGCGATCCCGGCCCAGTTGTTGGCCGCACCACTCGTTTTCCAAGCATCTTTCGGCCATGTGTCGTATCCAAACTCGCCCGGATGTGGAATCGTATGAAACGACCACCGCAGCTTGCCGGTGCGCACGTCAAAGGCGCGAATGTCTCCCGGTGGCGCAGGCAGAGTTTCAGGATTGCGGCCGCCAACGATGATCAGATCTTTGTAAACCACGCCAGGACTGGTCAGCGAGATCGATTGAAAGCGTGGTTCGCGGCCAAGATTTTCCTGCAGATCGATGCGGCCCTCGGTTCCAAACGTCGGAACCGGTTTGCCCGTCGTCGCGTCGAGCGCATAAAGAAAATTCATCACCCCGACCAGAATTCGCTTGTCGCCCTTGCTGGACCAGTAAGCCAGCCCCCGGTCCGGTTGCATTCCCTTGATGCCGGAATCGAAGTTCCAAAGCAGCTTTCCACTCGCGGCATCGACCGCGAAGACCTTCTGGGTCGGAGTAATCCCATATAGCGCTCCATCCACCGCGAGAGGGCTGGTTTGCAATCCACCCTTCTCCCCCGTGTCATAAGTCCAGGCGACTTGCAGTTGCTTTACGTTCGAGCGATTGATCTGTTCAAGCGGGGAGTAATGCTGGTTCTCCGGCGATCCTCCCCAGACAGCCCAGTTCTGCAATTGAGTTTTTCCGGATCGACGATGTGTGGCGGCAGCCGCGGAAAAGCATGCTGCAATCAGGGATAGCATAACCACTGTCGCGATGGGCCGGTAAGAAGCAGTGCGCATGATGGAATCAATCCCGGAGCGCCGGAACATCCTCCCACTTCCGGCTTTGATTGCTTTCTAACTCAGCTTCGAGGATGTTCAACTGCCGCAGCCCGTCGCGGAATTGCGGATATTCCGCGGCCGAACCGGGAGAAGCGATCGATGCATAGAACCGGCGGAACACCTGCTTGAACGTATCGTCGTAACCTTCGCTATGACCGCCGGGCAGGTCGGCATAGCTCCGTGCTTCCGGCTTCATCAGCGATGCGTCTTTGATGTAAATCTGATTTGCGGTGTCGCGGTGCCCCGACCATAACTCATCCGGCCTTTCCTGGTTCCATGCGACCGACGCTTTCGTTCCATAGATTTCAATGCTCAGCCCGTTTTTGCGTCCAGCGGAAACCTGGCTGGCGGTCATCGCACCGCGAGTTCGCGTTCCCATCCGGAATACCACTGCCCCGAAGTCTTCCGTATCGACTGGCGTTTCGATGTAGTCCTCCGCGCTCAGGAGCTTGTTAGCGAAGGTTTCAACCGAATGTTTCGGTTGTTTGCGTGATGTGTGGAACGTCTGCAAATCGGCGCATAGGGAACTTACGCGAAGCCCGGTAATATGCTCAGCCATGTCGAACCAGTGAGAGCCAATATCGGCCATGCAGCG
Source organism: Candidatus Sulfotelmatobacter sp. (assembly GCA_036490405.1). Classification (GTDB taxonomy): domain Bacteria; phylum Acidobacteriota; class Terriglobia; order Terriglobales; family Acidobacteriaceae; genus Sulfotelmatobacter. The sequence continues at coordinate 159,253 of DASXDY010000058.1, forward strand.
CGAAGGGCCGCCTGCTTTGGTTTCGACGCGCCAGTTCCAGTCGGTGTCGTAGAGAAGCCAGTCTTGCGAGTACGTGCCCTGCGCAACCAGAATGTCCCCGAGGTCCCCGGCTTCGCGCATGCGTCGCATCTGCTGCACCATCGGGTAATAGCGCAGGTTGTGGCAGGTGCAATTTCGCAAGCCGTTTTCTTTCGCCAGTGCAACCAGTTCTTCCGCTTCCCTGGCGCTAATGGCGAGCGGTTTCTCGCACAACACATGCTTGCCGGCGTTGAGCGCATCCTTGGCCATGGAAAAATGTTGTGCATTCGGAGTGCAGATATGCACCGCATCAATCGTTGAATCGCGCAAAACTTCGCGATAATCGGTCGTGGTGTTTGTAATTCCGAATCCCGCGCCGAGTTTACGTGCCGCTTCCGCATTCCTGCCGGCGATGGCGACCGCTTCGACGTTCTCGACCCGCCGCACCCCTTCCAGGTGCACGCGGCCCATGAATCCCGTTCCGAAAATTGCCGTCTTGAGTGTCTTCATGTCCCTATCTCGAAATTATGCCCAGAATGCAGCGCCAGGTTTTTCGCGTACCACGATGCCATTGAGGAAGTTCGCCGCCTTCGTCAGCCCTTCTTGGGATGAAAGCAGGCTGTCTTCATGCTCGATCGAAAGCACGTAGTCGTAGCCGAACATGCGCAGCGTCGAGATCAATTCTCCCCACCACTCCGCCCCGTGGCCGTAGCCGCAGGTGCGGAAAATCCAGCTTCGCTCCCGCTCTTTCGTATAAGGTTTCGTGTCAAGCACGCCGGTGCGCTGCAAATTGGTCGGATAAAGCTGCGTGTCTTTGGCATGGACGTGAAAAATCGCATCCTGAAGCACGCGCACCGCGGCAATCGGATCGATGCTCTGCCAGAACAAATGGCTGGGATCGAAGTTGCATCCCACGTTGGGCCCGGCGATTGACCGCAGCCGCAGCATCGTCTCCGGGTTATAGACCACGAATCCCGGATGCATCTCGACGGCGATTTTTACCCCGTGATCAGCGGCGAACTTCCCGTGCTCGGTCCAGAACGGGGTAACGACTTCGTTCCACTGCCAGTCAAGCACTTTCAGATAATCCGGCGGCCACGGACAAGTCACCCAGTTCGGCGCGGTCGCATTTGGCGAATCGCCCGGGCACCCAGAAAAATCAACCATCATCGGCACGCCCAGTTTCTCTGCCAGCAGAATGGTCTTGCGGCTCACTTCGCGATCATGCTGCGCGTGGGCTTTGTCCGGATGCAGCGGATTTCCGTGACAGCTCAGCGCGCTGATGCTGACGCCATTGTCTTCCAGGAGCTTTTTAAACTCCCCCAGCGCCTTGGCGTTATCCAGCATCGCCACTTTACAGTGGGCATCACCGGGATAGTTTCCGGTGGCGAGTTCGACCGTCGTGATTTGCAGGGCCGCAAGTTTCTTGAGAACGGCGGGCAGCGGAAGATCCGACAGCAGGGGAGTGAAGACTCCAACGCGCATAGTGCTTTCCATCTCCTGGGGCAAGTCCCGATAAGACGTGGCCGGGCCATTCTACCGCAAGCTGCGGCTCCGCCAGAACGGACGGCTGAAGCCGGGTGCCCTTTCCTCGCGGTGTTGCGAGAACTAGGTCTTTTTCTATATGTAGCGCGGGTCGAAATCCCACGTCTCGCACAAAACGCGAGACATGAGGCACCCGGTTTTCCTGGCCTCCTTGGTAGTGGTGCAGTTTGAATTATGGTGCTAATGACGTTGGCATCCCAGTTGCCTTCCACCTTTCTGGCATCCGAAACGTTCCGATGGAATCCTTCAATTCCGGAGGGAGTTGCGCTGCCGCAAGATCGGATTCTCGAATTCTCCCCAGAAAGGATGCCAACCTCTTTAGCCTTTTGGAGTGGTTTTCGTGAGGGTTTATTACGCCGACAGGGAACTTCATTTCTTTCCGGACGATCTCGATTGGAGTCGCCAGGTCAGAATCATTCGTGATTACGACCGCTTGTTCGTAACGCTTGTGCCATCCGTCCATGAGCAAATGTGAGGCTAGATTCACATCAGACCCTTTTTCTTCTTTTTTCATAACGCGCACTAATGTCAGCGCTCCCGGTTTGTACATCCGACACGTCGGGCCTAGCGGCATAGCCTTTTCGTGCTCATAAAACGTGCCTTCGATAATCTCCAAATTCTTGACTGTCCGTAATGCGCGCCAATAAATCATCTGCCTGTTGGGCTGATCGGGATCGCCCGGAGTGGCGCTTACCTTCGCTGTGAAGTATTTTACCCTTTCGATACGGTGGCCCGGAAGCATGTGTTTAGCTAAGGCCATTAAATCCAACCACTTGTAACGGCTATATTTTACGCATCCGTGATACAGGTTGAAGCCATCTATATAGACGAAGGTTCGCATGGCGGTTACTTGACAGCTCTTTCTGACAGGGATAGTCTCTAAAAGCACATATCTCCCCTGCCTCTTCGGGGGCAGGCAGCGAGGCCGAACCACCCTTATCGGGCGTTCGGCCTCAGGCTTTTTCGGCCAATTTCCCTACCCTTCGGCGTAGCCTACTACTCAATTCAGGAAACTGCAAGCATATTTGTGCAAGCACCCATTTTTATCTTGACATGCTTGCTAGCAAGCACTAATCTGAGTCTCATGAATCGGCTCGCTACTGACAAGCGCACCGCAGTCATCGCAGCCTTAGTCGAAGGAACCTCAATCAATGCGACCTGCCGCATGACTGGAGTTGCCAAGCACACCGTTTTGAATCTGCTAAGGGACATGGGATGCGCCGCTGCCGCATACCACAATGATCACGTTCGCAATCTTCGAGTGCGGCGTGTACAGGCCGATGAAATTTGGGCGTTCGTTTACGGCAAGGATAAGAACCTTACGATGGAGCAAGTAAAAGCTGGCGCTGGCTCGGTGTGGACGTGGACGGCGATTGATGCCGATTCCAAGCTAATCATCTCGTACACGCTTGGGGATCGCGGTGCGGAGACTGCCGCATACTTCATGAAGGACGTTGCATCGCGGATCGCCAATCGAATCCAGCTAACGACTGACGGCCATCGCGTCTATGCCGATGCTGTGGAAGATGCGTTTGGCGCGGATATTGACTACGCGATGCTGGTCAAGATTTACGGCGCGTCAAGTGAGAATCCCGAATCACGTTACAGCCCTGCAACCTGCATCGGATGCCGCACTGGAGTTCTAGCGGGTGATCCTGACCCGAAGCACATCAGCACCAGCTACGTAGAGCGCCAGAATCTATCTATGCGGATGGGAATGCGCCGCTTCACTCGCCTAACGAACGCCTTTAGCAAGAAACTTGAGAATCACGGTCACATGGTCGCGCTATATTTCATGCACTACAATTTTTGCCGAGTTCACAAAACGCTGCGAATAACGCCAGCGATGGAAGCAGGATTAAGCGATCATGTTTGGACAATCGAAGAAATGCTAATAGTTTTGGGGGCCTAACAATGGAGCAAAAGACGGGGATTCAATCTTTAGGTGGTCAGGCGCGCGCTGTGAAGCTGTCCGCAGATGATCGAAAGACCATTGCGAAAGCTGGCGCGGCTGCACGGTGGGAAAAGGCAGGGAAGCCCCTGCCGCGAGCTACGCATGAAGGAATCTTGACCATTGGCGACATGGAAATCCCTTGCGCCGTCCTCGAAGATGGCACGCGGGTTCTAACCCAAAGCGGCATCATGGTTGCGCTCGGAAGATCACGACAAGCCAAAGGCCGCCAGTACTATGACGCTGACGTCAATTTGCCCGCTTTTTTAACTGCCAAGAACCTCAAACCATTCATTCCTCAAGAGTTAACCGTGACGTCCAGCCAACTCGAATTCAGGGCGCTAAACGGCGGCCTTGCGTTTGGCTATCGGGCTGAATTGCTTCCCAAAATCTGCGGAGTTTTTCTTGATGCAGACAAAGCTGGCGTTCTGGTTGCTCGTATGCAAGGGCACATTGCAGAACGCGCAATGATTTTGATTCGCGGTTTTGCCAGCATCGGAATCATCGCACTGGTGGATGAGGCTACGGGATACCAGTACGAACGCCCACGGCGTGAGCTTGAGGAGTACTTAAAGAAATTCCTAGCCGAAGGATTGCGTCGGTGGGTGAGAACCTTTCCAGGCGATTACTTCTATCATTTGTGTCGGCTCAAAGGTGTGCAGCTTCGCCCGGACATGAAGCTGCCACAGTATTTTGGGCACATCACGAATGATCTGGTATGGCGACGGATTGCTCCGGGATTGCTAAAGGCGCTCAAAGAGCGCCGAGAGGAGCGGGGACGTCCGAGCAACAAATTAACGCAGTGGGTGAGTGACGATTTAGGGAAACCACAACTGTTGCTGCATCTGGGCACCGTCATTGGTCTTATGAAGATCAACACGGATTATGATGTATTCCACAATCAACTAGATCAGATTGCGCCGATATATCCGGAATCCCCAACCCTGTTTGACGATCCGAAAGACTGGGAAACGCCTACTGGCGTTCGGTAGCTTCTCTCACGATCCGAGCAGCGGCTTGGCTGGCATCCTCTTTGAATGGGCTTAGAGTGCTACAGCTAACAAGAACCTGAGTCGCATCTGTCAGCCGATGTTTGGAAACGTCAAATTCCTGAATGAAACATTTTTCGGACGAGCCGACCTGAATGCCCATAACCTGAAAAACCCCATCCAGTTCATGCGAACGGACGAGATCACCTACGCTTAATTTTCCCATGCCGACAGTTTCCCACAGGCCCGATCCGATTGCTAGACCTGTGGATTTCAAACTGCACCACTACCGCCTCCTTTCGCCCCGTCCGCTGCCCTTCCTTCTTGTGTTACCTTTATCGCTTCGAGGGTAAACACTTGCGCCTATTCCGCATCGCTCTATTCCTTCTGTTGATTCCAGTTTTCGCATCCGCCCAGAACCAGGCCGCCGATTCTCAAACGCCGCCGCCGCACGAGAAGAAAATCCATCTCAAGCATGTTCTCGTAATCGGCCAGACCAAGGGCTTCGAGCACGATTCCGTCCCCGACGCCATGGTCGCCATTTACGAGATGGGCCGCGATAGCGGGCTATGGGATGCTACGCTCCGCACCGACACCGAACTGATTACGAAGAAAGATCTGCAACGAAACACCAAGAATCTCGACTATTTCGACGCTCTCATCTTCACCAGCACCACCGGCGAACTCGACCTCGACGACAGCCAGAAGGCCGACATGATGTCGTTCATCAAGAACGATGGCAAGGGCTTCGTGGGGATCCACGCCGCGCTCGACACGAACTACAAATGGCCCGAGTATGGCGAAATGATTGGGGGATGGTTTGACCAGCACCCCTGGATGACATTCAACGCTCCGATCATCAACGAAGATCCGACCTTCCCTGCCGTGCGGCATTTCCCCCATGCATTCGTCAAGTACGACGAGATCTATCAGCCGAAAGATTGGTCGCGCGACAAAGTCAACGTTTTGCTGAGTCTCGATGCGTCGAAGTTGAATTACGAGAACAATCCACGCGTCCACCGCACCGACCATGACTTTGCCGTCGCCTGGGACAAAATGTACGGCAAGGGGCGCGTTTTCTATTCCACGCTCGGCCACACCGAAGAAGCATGGAGCGATCCCGATATCCGAAAAATGTATTTCGAAGCCATCAAATGGGTGCTTGGCATGACGGAAGGCAGCACGGCATCTCATCCTCGCATGGCACCATCCGGGGACCAGCACTGAAATGAACATTCTTCGTCCGCTGTTTTGCTGGATCGCATTACTCACAGCTCCTGTATCCCTGGCCTTAGCACAAACTCCGACACCGCCCAGTCCCGCAGCGCAAGGGGCGGCATTGCCCAAGTCTTTTCCCCAGGAACAGGTCGAGCGCGGCGAGAAGCTTTTCCGCCAGGACTGCTCGTTCTGCCACGGGCGCGATGCGACGGGTGGCGAGAGTGGCCCCGATCTTACGAGATCGAAACTCGTCCGCACCGACGTCGATGGCGACAAGATCGGCCTGGTCATCCGCAACGGACGAACCGCCAAAGGAATGCCCGCGTTCGAGCGCTCTGACGACCAAATCATGGACCTCGTAGCTTTCATCCACACGCAGCAGAACAACGTGCACGCCGCGGGTGGCGGACGAAAGGGCGTGGACGTTGCCGATCTGCAAACCGGAAACGTGGAAGCCGGCAAGCAATATTTCGAGGGCGCGGGCGGATGCTCCAACTGTCACTCGCCCACCGGAGATCTCGCGGGCATCGCCACGCGCTACAAGGGGCTCGAACTGGAGCAGCACATGCTCTACCCGGAGCGCGCGAAGTCGAAGGTGACGATCACGCCGAAGTCGGGCGAGGCGATCATCGGCACCCTCGCCTACAAAGATGAGTTCACGATTGCCCTGCGGGACTCTTCAGATACATATCGCTCCTTCCGCATCCGCGACGTGAAGTTCAAGGTGGATTCGCCGGCCGATGCTCATGCGGAACTGTTTCCCAAATACACCGACGCCAACATTCACGACTTAATGGCGTATTTGCAGACCTTGCGTTAAAGACGAGTTGTCACTTGAAGAAGTTGTGAGAGAGTCCACTGATATGAATTCTCTGAAGAATGCAATCTTACTGGCCGCACTCGCACTCGCGATGCCAGGCGCGATGTTCGCCCAGGCCCCTGATTCGCAAATGCTCCTGCATCCGCCGGCCGACAGTTGGCCGATCTATCACGGCGATTACAGCGGACGGCGCCACAGTGCGCTGACACAGATCACTCCGCAGAATGTGAAGAGTTTGTCCCTGGCGTGGGCGTTTCAGACCAATCAAGTGCGGCAAATTAAGTCTTCACCACTGCTGGTGGACGGCATCTTGTATTTCACCGTCCCGGAGAACATCTGGGCTGTGGACGCGCGGTCCGGACATCAGATCTGGCACTACACTCACCCGCGCACGCAAGGCGAGCATCTCGGCCATCGCGGTGTCGCCATGTACAAGGGTTATCTTTATTTCGTTACGCCCGATGCTCACCTGGTCTCGCTCAATGCCAAGGATGGAACCGTGCGCTGGGAGATCCAGGTTGCCGATGTAAAGAAGGGATACTGGACCAGCATGGCGCCGCTGGTGGTGAAAGACCACGTCATCGTCGGCGTTTCCGGAGACTTGGACAACATCACGGGATACATCCGGGCCGTTGATCCCGAAAGCGGCGCGACGCAGTGGCAATTCGATACGTCGCCTCCCGTCGGAACTCCGAACGGCGCCACGGGCGGCATGACCTGGATGACCGGCACCTATGACCCCGACCTCAACCTCGTCTACTGGGGAACTGGAAATCCGACGCCGGTGTTGACGGGCGTGACTCGGCCCGGCGACAACCTTTATACCTGCGCCATCCTCGCTCTCAATCCAGACACCGGCAAACTTGCCTGGGCGTTTCAAGTCTCGCCGCATGATACGCATGATTGGGATGCCGTTGAGACTCCCGTCCTTGTGGACGGCAATTTCCGCGGCCAGCCGAAGAAGATGCTGATGCAGACCTCGCGCAATGGCTACTTCTTCGTGCTCGATCGTACGAATGGCAAGAATCTGCTGACGATTCCTTATGGTCCGGTGAACTGGGCAACGGGCATTGATAACGAAGGACGTCCGATTCCCAACCCTGATAAAGAGCCTGCTCCCGACGGGCGGCTGATCGCTCCCGACGAAGGCGGCCTCACCAACTACCGCTCTCCAAGTGTCGATACCAAGCGCGGCCTTTTCATCGTGGATGCGCACCCGAGCTGGAGTATTTACTTCTCAAAGCCTGCCGACGGCACCTATGGATGGTCCGGCGCCGACTATGGCGTGTGGGGGACGGGGCAGATCGAAGCCATCGATTATCAGACGGGAAAAATCCGTTGGATCCATGACCTCGGAGACGAGGCAGGCTCCGGTGTCCTGACTACCGACGCAGGCCTGACTTTTACCGGCGATTCTCACGGAAACTTCCTCGCACTCGACACCAACAATGGCAAAACGCTTTGGCACGCTGGCTCAGGTGCGGAGATTGCGAGTTCGCCGCTTACCTACCAGCTTGATGGCCGGCAATACGTGCTCACCAGTAGCGGCAGCGTGATGTTCGCATGGGCGCTGCCGGAATAAGCTTCTGCTCATCGTTGTTGTAAGCCTAAGGATTGTCATCCGGACCGGAGCCGTTTTTCAGGCGGAGGGAGGAATCTCCCGCGCAACGGATGTGCGGTTCAAGAATGCGGTTGCGGCCTCACGTTCTGGTTCAAGCGAAAGAAATTCTGCGGGTCATACTTCGTCTTGACTGCGACCATCCGGTCCCAATGCGTGCGATAAGCCTCTGGCACCCGGTCCTGCTCATCGCCGCTCATAAAATTCACATAGACACCTGGTTTCATCGCGGGACGGAGCTTGTTGAATAGTTCACGCACCCATCCAATATTGATTGCGTCGAGTTTGGGATCATCCCAACTGGCCAGCAGATTCATGATGAACGGCGCACTGCGATCGCCAAATGCCGTCTCATCTGCCCCAACCTGTCCTGCCGCACCTCCGAGATAGGCGAACTCAATCTGCGTGTCTGCCGAAGGAATGGTTGCTACCGCATCCAGCAGAAGAGCGATTGTGCCGTCTTCGAGAGAGCGGAAATATCCAGATTTCGTGTAGTAGCGGCGCCCGTGGGGAAAATCGGAATCGGCCATGGTCTGCAGATCAAGAAATGAAACCGCTCTGATGCTTACGGTGTCCGGGCGGCACATGGCGAGAGCCTGCTGAAGATGAGTGCGCCCGCTGTCCGGGTCTCCCGTCCAGATCAAAGAACTGCCAGCGACCGGCTTGCCGCGAAGATCCTCCGGAATCTTCTTCGCTTGCGATGCCAGCCGCAAATCCACATTCCATTTCAAATCGAACGGAGCTTCAGCCATGAAGTCGCGCCAGAATCGCAGCAACCGGCGAATATCTGCCCGAAGCGTCAGTCCTTCCGCCAGCAAGACAGAAGTCAGAGGATGCAGTCTCACTGCAAATTCCGTTACCACACCAAAGTTGCCGCCGCCTCCACGCAGGGCCCAATACAAATCAGAATTCTCCCGCGCGCTCGCGTGAACAACAGAACCGTCTGCCGTGACCGATGTGAATCCTTCGACGTTGTCGCAGGATAATCCAAATCGGCGCGTGAGCCAGCCGGTCCCTCCGCCAAGCACCAGCCCCGCTGCTCCAGTATGCGATACGACTCCGGAAGGGAAGACCAGTCCCGCTTTCTGTGTTGCCGCGTCGATCGATCCCAGCAAGCATCCGCCCTCGAATTTCGCACGCCGCTTCTCTGCATCGACCGAGACCCGCCGCATCCACGACAAATCGATTACTAGGCCGCCCTCACAGGTACTGAAGCCCGCAAGACTGTGTCCTCCACAGCGCACGGCGGTCAGAATGGCAGCTTCAGATGCGGACCGTATTGCACTCTGCACATCTTCCACATCTGCGCAACGCGCAATCAGCCCAGGCCGCTTTGCAACCATGCCATTCCAGATCGCACGCGCATCTTCGTAGCCGGCATCTTTCGCGCGCAGCAGTTCACCTTTGAAGTTGTTCCGAAGAGAGGCGCAAACGTCGTCGATGATCGCTGCCATTTGTGCGGTCCTAGGCCTTCTGCCGCCGCGCCCGCAGATACTGGACCGAAATCAGTCCGAGAAAAACGCAGAACACTGGAACTGACCATTGCAGACCGTCGACAAAGAACGTCGTGATTGAGATGGCGACCAAGACTGCGATTCCCGTCATGGTGAACAAAGGATGCGCTCGCAACCGCATCGGCAGACTCAGCACACAATCTCTACTGGTCATCTGGCGAAACCGTACATGGGTACACAAGATCACCAGCCACACGAAAAGCATTCCTGCGACCGCGCTGCCGTAAAGCTTGAGAAATGCATTCCGGGGCGCAAAGACTGCAAGCAAAATGGCAGCAACGATTCCCGCTGTGGAAGCCAGAAGCGCGCGATGCGGCACGCCGTTGCGGCTCACCTTGCCCATCCACGCCGGAGCGTAACGTTCCGTCCCTAGAGAAAAAAGCATTCGTGTGGAAAGATAAAGGTTAGTGTTCACGCTCGAGAGCGCGGCCGTGAGCACGACGAAATTCATGATGGCCGCAGCGAACGGAATATGCGCCGCCGCGAAAGCCGTAACAAACGGGCTGCTCGAAAGCCCGGACGAGTCGCTTGCCTGCGGCCACGGTACCATGGCCACCATGATGGTGATTGCTAATACGTAGAACAAGATCAACCGCCAGACGATATTCTTCATCGCTCGTGGAATAGTGACCTCGGGACGCTCGGCTTCACCCGCCGTCACAGCAATCACTTCGACTCCCATATAGCTGGTAATCGTGATGGTGAGTGAAAGCCAGACTCCTTTCCATCCGAAGGGAAGAAAGCCTCCATGCTGGGTAAGGTTGAGATACCCGGTCATGCCGCGGGAGCCGTCCCCGAAAATCAGGGCCAGCCCAACAATAATGAACAGGACGATCGCCGTAACTTTAATCATGGCGAACCAATACTCGAATTCTCCCAGCCGGTTTACCTGCATCGCGTTGAGCCCGACTAAGGCTGCCGACACGATCACAACCCAGATCCACTGCGGAACATGCGGAAACCAGAACGAGATGTAGATGCCGGCCGCGGTCACTTCGGCGCCGATGGCGATGATCTGCGCCGCACCGTATGTCGCGCGGACGGCAAAGCCGGCCCAGGGATTGAGATATTTTTCCGCATACACTCCGAACGCCCCGGCTTCGGGATGGACGACCGCCATCTCCGCCAGCGTGTACGACATGATCAGCGCGATACCCGCGCCGAAGAGATAGGAAAGAATGACCGCAGGGCCGGCGAGACGAATGGTTACGCTGCTCCCCAGAAACAGGCCCACCCCAATGGCGCCCCCAATGGCCATCATGGTGAGCTGTCTCTGGCTCAGGCGGCGCTGCAATGAGGCCGCTCCATCTGGAGCGTTAGAGGCGGGGTCGAATATCTCAACCTCTGCGTTCAGATCAGTCATGGCTGTCAACCCGACGGGGAGTCATGAACGCTTGATTTCAGCCAAAGCGTTGCCGAACTGGTGCACTTCCTCCAGCGTGTTGTAGTGGACCAGGGACGCCCGCACCACACCGCTGTCTTGCGCGAGACCGAAACGCTTCATAAGCCGCGGCGTATACATATGTCCGTCGCGAATACCGATGCTTCGAGTGGAAATTTCTGTACATACCTTGGCCGGCGCTACGTTTGGCAGATTGAAGCACAAAGTTGGAACACGCTCGTGAATACGATTTTCGTCCGAGATGCCATAGATCGTCGCGCCATTTTCACGCAACGCTCGAAGCATCTCCAGCGACAACGTTTCTTCGTAGCTGCGGATGGAGTTGAGCGCAGACTTCAAAGCGTCGCGCCTCGAATGATGGTTGGCTCCGGATCTGCGTGCCAGCGTTTCGAGATAATTCACCGCCGCATCCATTCCCGCGACGTTCTCGTAAATAAAAGTGCCCGCTTCGATCTTTCCTGGAGGCTCATCGGGAATGAAGTCTTCACGAAACGTCGGCAGGGCCTGCAACAGCTCGCGGCGTCCCCAGAGAAATCCCATGTGCGGAGCGAAGATTTTGTACCCCGAACACACGAGATAGTCGCAGCCGAAAGCCTGAACGTCAATCGAGCCGTGCGGCCCGAAGTGTACGGCGTCAAGAAATATCTCTGCTCCCGCGGCATGCGCAATCCTCGCAGCCGCCGCCACGTCAACAATCGATCCCAGTGCGTTCGACGCCAGCGTGCACGCCACCAGCCGAGTTTTCGATCCTAAAAGCGGAACGAGATCATCTGGATGCAGGTTGCCGTCGTCCCGCATCTTCCACCAGACGAATTTTGCGCCGAATCGCTCCAGCACCAGCCATGTCGCAACGTTCGCCTCGTGGTCCATGTCTGTGACCACAATCTCGTTGCGCTCGCCGAGCGTCTGCCCGATGGCCAGGCTGACCAGACGAATAAACGAGGTTGCATTCATGCCAAATGCTATTTCGCTGGCGTCGCGCGCATTGACCAGATCCGCGACGCTCTGTCGCGCGCGCGCAACCATTTCATCGACTGCTCGGCTCTTGGCGTACCGTCCACCTCTTTGCACGTTGTGTTCGATCAGGTGCTGGTTGACGGCGTCGAGCACCATTTGCGGGACCTGTGCGCCGGCCGCGTTGTCGAGAAACGTGAATTTCGGTTCGCGATTGAGGGCAGGGAACTGCGACCGTAGGTCTTCAACCGGAAACGTTGGTTTCGTGGAAGACGGTGCTTCGGCATTCATAACGGCAGATGTATTGGCCTGCAATGGATTGCTCCTGAGAACAGACAGACAAGGATTTCATACTACCGGGCTGCGCCCAACCTATACTTGGGCGACTTTCCCCGTCAAGAGCATGTTCTCAGCCCTATCGGCTAGAATGTTTCGTCCCCGCCCGCATCCGAAGAACATGCCGGTATCTTTGGCCAATTCGCGATTGATTTACGAGTCGCTGAAAGAGTGCGATGTCCGCCTGATGTCTGCGCTGCCTGAGACCTGGCTGGTCCATCTGATTCGCATGGCCGACGAAGATCCGGAGACGACTCTGGTGCGCCTCGCCAAAGAGGAGGAAGCGGTTGGCATCTCCGCTGGCGCGCATTTTGCCGGAGTGAAATCCGCCATGCTGATGCAGAACCACGGGTTCCTGGCTGCCATCAATGGCATTGTTTCTTTCGCCCATCTCTACAAAATCCCTCTGCTGATGCTAATCAGCTATCGGGGCACATTCGGCGAGCGCGATCCGTGGCAAACGCAAGGCGGAAACGTCACTGAGCCGGTACTGCGTGCGCTGGGGATTCCGTATTTCTTTCTGGATAATCCCGATACGGTCAGCAAACGCTTGCGCCACGCGCAAACCTTGTCCGAAAGCAGCCTTCAGCCCGTGGCGCTTCTGTTGACGCGCGACCTCATGTGGGAGGAATGATGCTCCGCCTCGACTGTCTGCGCTCGGTATATTCCGAACTCGAGCACTGCCTCGTTGTCACCATCATGGGCGCCGTCGCGGCTGAATTGCATTCGCTGGGACATCGTCCGAACTTCTTTTATCTTCAGCACGCCATGGGCCTGGCATCTTCCACGGGACTCGGACTGGCCCTTTGTTTGCCGGATCAAAAAGTAATTGTTCTTGATGGGGACGGCTCGCTACTGATGAACCTCGGCTCGTTGAGCACCATGGCGCGTTATCGTCCGAAGAACATGGTGCATGTGGTATTCGACAACGAAAGCCTGTTGTCGGTCGGAGGGTTTCCCACCGCGACCAGCACGGGTACAGACTTAGAGGGAGTCGCTCGCGCCGCAGGCATTCCACAGGCCGTCACCGTCCGCGAATGCGAGAGTTTCACCTCAGCATTGACAGACGCCATCCACGGAAACGAATTGACGACGATTGTCGCCAAGGTTGAGGCGAAAGGCCCTTCCGGATACGTGACCGACCTCGCCTTGCTTGAGAATCGCTTCCAGTTCCGCCGCCACATCCAGTCGTTGAAACAGCAAAACGCAACGAGGTAAGAACCATGTCTGCCGTCTTGGCCCAGCTTCTCGAAGAACTCGGTTCCGGCCGCTTGCGCGTGATCGATCTCACCCAGCCGCTCAGCACCCAAACGCCCCTATTGCCGTTGCCGTCGCAATGGAACAACACACCAGCATTCAAGATCTGGGAACTCTCCCGCTACGACGATCGCGGTCCCGCCTGGTACTGGAACGGCTTTGAAACTGGAGAGCACACCGGCACGCACTTCGACGCGCCAATCCACTGGGTCTCGGGAAAGGACCTGCCGAGTAACAGCGTGGACCTTATTCCGGCGAAGAAATTTATCGGCCCAGCTTGCGTGATCGACGTCAGCAGAGACTCGGCCAAAGATCCGAACTTTCTGCTGACCAGGGCGCGAATCGGGCAATGGGAAGATCAGCACGGGCGCATTCCGTCGGGCGCCTGGGTGCTCCTGCGGACGGACTGGTCGAAGCGGTCGAATCCGAAGGACTACATTAACGCCCAAGAAAACGGTCCGCATACCCCGGGACTAGCCGAGGAAGCCTCTGCGTTTCTGGCCAAGGATCGAGATGTGATTGGCTTGGGGGTGGAAACGGTGGGAACCGATGCCGGTCAGGCGGCAACTTTCGATCCGCCCTTTTCCAATCATTACCTGATGCACGGAAGCGGCAAGTTTGGATTGGCCAGTCTTTGCAACCTCGATCAGCTTCCAGCGACGGGTGCCGTCGTGATCGCCGCGCCGCTGAAAATCGTAGGAGGCTCCGGCAGCCCACTGCGAGTCATCGCCATTGCTCCGTAAGCGTGCGGTATGCACCAAACGAAAAATGGGCTGACGAGTTGCGGCTCGTCAGCCCATTTTTCCGCTCCGCGTCTGATTAGCCGAGTGGAGGAAGGGTGCTCTGGCAGCCCTGCTGTTTCGGAGGGCACAGAATGAGCGGTCCACCGTCAGCCGCCGAAACGGGCTGAAGACTGGCCGCCATGAAGGTACCTACCATTCCAACCAACAGAATCGCCACCCGGATCGCCAACTTTGCATTGATATTTACCTTCATTGGAGTGCTCCTTATTGAACCTGGGGAAGTCTTGCTTCGGTTCGTCCGTCGCAAGCGCTTTTATAAAAGCACGGCGCATGCCAAACTGGTTACCGTTTCGGTGTAATTGCGGGACGCGATGTATGTGATTGGAAAATAAAGCGTTACAGTCTTCTGTTTTGAGTTCGTCATGGCCCTTTCTACCCTGCGGCGGATCGTCAAATCCAAACAAAAAAGCTGGTATCTAACCTTTCTGTTAGGTGTAGCAAGCGTAGAAAGCGGGCCGTATACTCTTTCCGTCATGGGCCACGCCGTTGAAGACGCCGTTCCATCGGTAGCGCGGCTGGAAGTCGTCAGCGGCCCTCTGAAGGGGAGCCAGTTTCCGCTGCCCGCCGGCGAGATTTCAATCGGCCGCGATCCCTCGAACGAAATCTCTCTGCTGGACTCGCTCGTGTCGCGCCGCCACTGTGTGGTCCGCAGGGAAGGCGATAGCTTTCGCCTTCAGGATCTCGACAGCCGCAATAACACCTTCGTCAGCGGTGTCCCGGTTCGCGATCGAGTTCTGGCGCACGGCGATCATATCCGCGTTGGCAATTCCATCCTGGTGTTTCAGGGAACCGGAGCCAGCCCGGCCCTTCGCAATGCTTCGCTGAGTCTTGATGCCACGCCGGTGCCCGGCGCCGCGACGGTGGTTCTTCGAAAAGAAGATGCGCTCTATTTGCAACCCGCACGTCCCGACGCATTGCCGGCCAATGCCAGGACGGTCCGCGACCTGAACGTGCTGCTCGATTTCAGCCGGATGCTCAATTCCGTCCGCGGCGTTTCTGCCGTGCAGAAAAAGGTTCTCGATGCCCTGCTTCAGATCGTGCCAGCCGATCAGGCGTCAATCCTGCTGACGGAAGAAGGCACCGACGGTTTCGCATCCGTCGTGGGTCACAACCGCCACGGGGATGATCAGCCGATCCATGCCAGCCAGACGATTCTCAATCGCGTGCTCCAAGAAAACCTGGCCATCATCTCCGGCGACGTTCAGACCGATCAGTCCTACCGGGAGGCTGAAAGCCTGGTCGAACGGCGGGTTCACTCCGTTTTAGCCGTCCCGCTTTCGGTGCAGGAGAAAGTTCTCGGCGTGCTCTATCTCGAAGCCAGTTCTTCCGGTGTACGCTTCGATGAGGGTCTTCTTCAACTGGTCACGACGCTGGGCAATATCGCCGCGCTCGCCATCGAAAATGCCCGCCATCTGGAGCGGCTGGGCAGCGAGAACCAGCGGCTCAACGAAGAACTCAATATTCACCACAGCATGGTCGGAGAGAGCAAGGCCATGCACGCAGTCTACGAATTCGTCTCCCGCGTCGCGGGTCGCGATTCCACTGTGCTCATCTCCGGTGAGAGCGGCACCGGCAAAGAACTGGTCGCGCGCGCCGTTCACATGAATAGTTCCCGCGCCGGCAAGCCGTTTGTGGCCATCAACTGCGCCGCCATCACTGAAACTCTGCTGGAAAGTGAACTCTTTGGTCACGAAAGAGGATCGTTCACGGGTGCAGTCGCACAAAAAAAGGGAAAGTTGGAAGTTGCGGAAGGCGGCACCGTCTTTCTCGACGAAATCGGAGAACTTGCGCTTCCTATGCAAGCCAAGCTCTTACGCGTTTTGCAGGAGCGTGAATTCGAGCGGGTCGGCGGGACGAAGCCCATCAAACTCGATGTCCGGCTTATCGCCGCAACCAATCGCGACCTGAAAGAAGCCTCGCGAGACGGGACCTTCCGGCCTGATCTTTACTATCGCCTCAATGTCGTATCGCTTCATATGCCCGCGCTTCGCGAACGGCGCGACGACGTCCCATTATTAGCGGCGTTCTTTGCCGCGCATTGCGGTGAAAAAATAAAACGGCGTATCACCGGCATCTCTCCACAAGCCCGCGCGGCGCTTGCTCGCTACAATTGGCCGGGAAACGTTCGTGAACTGGAGAATGCGATTGAGCGGGCGGTCGTTCTGGGTTCCACCGAAATGATCTTGCCCGAAGACTTGCCCGATTCGATTCTGGAGGAAACTGCCGGTTCCGGCGAACCGGTCAGCCCGCTGCATGAGGCGATCCGTGAGGCAAAGATTTCGGTCATCGAACGGGCGATCGAACAGACCAACGGTAACTACACGGAAGCCGCGAAGCTATTAGGAGTGCACGCGAACCATCTCTTCCGGCTCATTCGCACGTTGAACATGAAACCCAAACGCCAGCGCCAGGCTTAGTCGAAGTCTCCGGCGTGTTTCTGTGGGCGTTTTCCTTCGAGCTGGATTTCTACTTCAACCCGCGCACCAGGAACAGATTTGCCAGGTCGCGCTGGAACGTGGTTGCGCAGGCCTTGCCATCGGCCGACAAAGCCAATGGGCCTAGAAACTGCGCTCCGGGTTCGGGCACTTTGATGGAAAGCCACGGCTCCCGGCGGCGCGAGGCGACTTCCACCCGGCTGATCTGAATGCTTGCTGCATCGCGCTTTTGCAGGAACAGATACCGCCCGTCGCCACTCCAGCGCACGGCGCTTTCTCCGGGCTGTAATTCGGCAATGGCCTCGGCCGGTGCGCCTCCGGCAACAGAGGCGAGCAAAAGCTTTTGCGGATTCACCGTAATGAACCATTTGCCGTCCGGGGAGACCAGCGTTCCGCGCGTGCCTTCCGGCGTCAGGGGTGTCGCTCGGCTGGCCTCGAGGTCGTATGTCCAGGTGCGCGTGGGATGTCCGCTTTCATTGCCGGTAAAGAGAATGTGCTTATTGTCGGCAAACCACTCCACGCCGTCGAAATGGATTCCATCAATCTTCGGAAACAGGGATTCTCCCGGCCCGGTCGGCAGCAACATCAGGCTCGATTTATCCGCATCGTGATGGATGCATGCCACCCACTTCCCATCCGGCGAAAGCGAAGGCCGGTTTCCATAACCAAGCTGAATCGCGGGTGAGCCGTCGGTCTTTCTCAGATAAATGGCTGAATTCCGCCCCTGGCCATTCGAAAGTTCGACAAATACCATCGACTTCCCATCGTTCGAGAGGTCGTACATGAGCGACGAATCCAGCCAGGCCAAATCGCGCGCCGTGCCGTTCGGAGCAAGAAAAGAAATTCCCAGCCGGGAATTCACCGTGCTCAGGAGCACCCGGCCATCGCGGGCGACGTCCTGCATTACGATGATGCCGCCAGTCTGGGTGACGAGCCGTTGCTGTCCTGAGAGCGTGACGGCATAGAGCGCCGGGTCTCCGCCCGGCTGTCCGCCCGAGAACCAGACCTCGCGACTATCCGGAGACCAATTCAGAGCGCCGATTGCCCGCCATCCGCGCGACAAAACCTGCCGCGGATGATTTGCTCCCACGATGCACAACGCATAGTCGCCAACTTCCATATCGAAGTCGAAGAACGCCACCAGCTTGCCATCGGCGGATACACGCGGCATCTGCGGCGGCCGCTTTTCGTTCTCATACAGCACGGTCCCGACGGGATATTCCAGACGATATTTTCCACCTACCGTGCGCACCACTGCCAAAGATTCCCCATCCGGACCCCAGTCCGCACCGCTCACGTTTTCCAAAACTGGGCGCGGGGCGCCTCCGCCGAAGGCTACCCGGGCCAGAGTGCCGGTATCTTCGCCGCCCAGCAGAATGGCCATCTCCCCCTTCGGCGAAATGGCAAGTACTCTGGCCGGCGGCAACGACAGAGGACGCGACTCGCGAATGCCCGGCTGGGCCGCAAATAAGGTAGAGGGCTCGCCGTCCCACTCGGCGCTGTAAACGACGTTGTCTCCGGGCGCAAACTTCGCGGAAGTAACATCGCCTCGCCGGAAGGTCAGCCGCTGGAACGAAGGCGGCTCCACGGGCCTCGAATATCGCTGTTCATAGCTGGCTGCCAGCGCGGCTCCGAGCAGGACGCCCGCCAGCAGGCCCAGCCCGGTCCACGCCTTCGTTCGCGACGTCCCACGCGCGCTCTGCACTGGAGCCGAAACCGCAAAGTTGCTCGACTCCATTTCGTCTTGCAGTTCTTCCAGCGCGACTTTCACGTCGGCCATGGTCTGCCATCGCCGCGACGGATCTTTCTTCAGGCAGCGCGCGATGATCCGGTCGAGTTCTGGTGGAACGTCGGCAACGCTTTGGGAGGCAGGCTGCGGGTCCTTATACATGACCGCCGACAGTGAAGAGAGCTTGGAACCGCCCGCAAATGCGCGCTGCCCGGTCGCCATTTCGTAGAGCACGGACCCGAAAGAAAAAATATCGGAGCGCCTGTCCACATTCTTGCCGTCGGCCTGTTCCGGCGACATGTAAGCTACCGTGCCGAGAATCGTTCCTTCTTCCGTCAGCGGAGAACCATCCCCATGCATCGTCTCGGCATAGGCGTCAGCATTGCCTGATTCGTTAAGCTTTGCCAGGCCGAAATCGAGGACCTTCACTAATCCTTGGGCCGTGACGATTACGTTCGAGGGCTTCAGATCGCGATGCACAATCCCGGCAGCATGCGCCGCCGCCAGCGCGTCTGCAATCTGAATCGCATATTTCAGTACATCGCGAATGCGCAGCCCTTTACGACCGATCAGATGATCGAGCGTTTCTCCGGCCACGAACTCCATCGCGATGTACTGCACGGGCTTGCCGTCGACTTCCTGCGTGTCGATATCGTAGATCGTGACGATGTTGGGATGGTTCAGGGAGGAGGCGGCCTTGGCCTCTTGCGCGAAGCGACGTTCACGATCGGCATTGAGGGCTGCGGAGGAAAGAACTTTGATCGCCACGGCGCGACCAAGGCGCGCATCCACCGCCTTGTACACCACACCCATGCCCCCGGCGCCGAGTTTGGATTCGACGCGGTACGAGCGGAGTGACTTGCCGATCATATTCGGCCCCTGAAAGTGCGGCTGACTGCGATCAAGAAATCTGTACGTCGGCAGCCTTCATAATGTTCGACACGCGAAGGCCGTACAACCAAGCGGAGAAAAAACTCAAGGCAATGAGTTCGAGGTTGGCGACGCTGTTTAAAATTATGACTACATCGTTCCGTAGATATGAGGCGGATTCCGGCGGTCCAACCCTCGGTATAACTCGTGCCATTATACGGCGGGCATGGCAAAACAGCGAGAAGACTCTGGACCGCACGTTCCAAGAACCGGTGGAATGCAGTCCGCGAACAAGATTCCAGAAGCTGTCCACCCCTGTTTAAAGGATCGACAGCTCCGGATAAGGGTAAAACTATCTTGTTCTAGCGAAGAGGAACGCCGATGCTGAACGTGGTGCTAAATACGTTCTGATCATCGGACGCCCGGGTCGGATCTTGGGGATAGCTGCTCGCACGGATACATCGCGGCCTTATTTTCCAAAGCAGACTCTGCCCGCTACTGTGCGCGCAATACGGCCATCCCTCAAAACTCCTCGCGCCCCCGCACGCGACTCCTTCCCGCTTTTCTGGGGATTGCGTAGATAGCCGGCGCGGTAACGGGAGTTGCGTTGAAAGTTGATCTTTCCCTGTGTTTTCTACCGCCACGCAACCCTGAAGCCGAGTTCCTTCTTCATGAAACACAATAGGGGACGCCGCCATGTAATTGCCGGTCAGCAGTTAACGCGGATGTCGGGCGAAAGAGTTGCCCCCTGCGAATGGGAAGGGTCCTTTCCCGGAAGGCCAGAACGCCGGCTGCGACTTTCGAGCTGCGGCAAGCCGGTTAACCTACCGGCCCGCGTTGCCGATAGAAATCTACTGAACACGGTGAGTGCGTGTCACCAGTCACGCGCGGTTGTGACCGAAATCACAAATTCCTGGCCTGTAACGATGAATAATGTCGCAGATAAGTCGCAGACATCGGGTCAGCCAATGAAGCTGGGTGCTTCCCATTTTGGAACAGGATGGACCTTTTGTTATCGCGTTCGAGGCTTAACTAAGTAATAGCTGTGCGATAGTCAGCGAACGGACTGGTCTGAAGCAAACGCGCGGGAGTTCCGGGACTAGGAGAGCGATGAATCGGAAAATGGTCTTTACACTGCTCATGCTTCCTCTGGTGATGGGCATCACCTCCGGGCGAGCCCAGAGCGGCGGCGACGAAAAGCGTGGCGGCGAAACGGCCGGTAAGCCCAGCGGCGACTACGTTGGTTCCGACGTTTGCGTCACCTGCCACGCGGAGCAGCAAAAGAAGTTCATCCATACTCCCATGGGCAATGCCATGGCCCACCCCAAAAGCGCCCTCGATGCGCTGGGCTGTGAAGCCTGTCATGGCCCGGGCAAAGCCCATGTCGATGCCGGCGGCGGCAAAGATACCATTCTCATCCGCTTCACGAAGGATTCCCGCACGCCGGTCGAAGAGCAGAACTCGGCCTGCCTTTCCTGTCATAACAAGGGAAACCAGATGTTCTGGCGCGGCAGCCCGCATGAGTCCCGCGCCATGGCATGCGTGGACTGCCACAACGTTCACTATGGCAGCGCGGCGGAGCGCTACACGCAATTTGCCGATCAAACCCGTTACGGTGCACCGCTCACCGAGCATGTCGGCACCAAAACCCCGCAGCCGGAATTGTGCTTGAGCTGCCATCAGATGCGGCGTGCGCAACTGCAACGCTCCTCGCACATGCCCTATCGCGAAGGCAAGGTGACCTGCACCAGCTGCCACAATCCCCATGGCAGCCCAAACCCGAGCCAGCTGATCCAGGCCAGCACCAACGAAAACTGCTACAGCTGTCATGCGGAGCGGCGCGGGCCATTCCTCTGGGAGCATCCTCCCGTGATGGAAAACTGCGCCAACTGCCATGAGCCGCACGGCAGCAGCAATCCGCAGCTCTTGAAGGTCCGGATGCCGCGAGTCTGCGACTCCTGTCATGACTCCAGCCGTCATCCCACGCAGCCCCAACCACTCAGCTCCATCAAGAACTTCAATCGGGGCTGCACCAACTGTCACTCGTCCATTCACGGATCGAACCATCCGTCCGGGGATGCATTTTTGCGCTAGGAGGAAGCGATGAAGATCATGTCATACAAACTCAAGTTCCTGCTTCTCGCTTCGATCCTGGCGACCGCCGGTGCGAGTGCGCAAGAGGCACAGCCGGTTTCTCACGGGGTGGTGGATGTTGGAACCCGCGGGATATGGGGCCACGTCTATGGACGCCCCGACCTGCCATTCACTCCGGATCTGCGCACTTCGAAGTACAACGAATACCGCGACCTGCGCAACGGATTCTTTATCCGCCGTGTGCGCCTCAACTACGATAATCTCTGGGGCGGCAAGTATTTTGTCGATCTGCAATCGGACAAGGCTATCTATCGCGATCAGAGCTATCTGGGTACGATTGGCGAGTGGAACCGCTTCAAGCTGCAATTCCGCTACAACGAGATCCCGCACACTTATACCAATACCGCGCGCACGTTTTATACGCAGAGCATCAATGGCGTGCTGACCATGCCGTTGCTGGTCCGAAATCAGTTGCAGAATCTGGCGGCCACCGATCCCGCCGATCTGCCCGCCACCATCCAGAACCAACTTGTTTCCGGCATGAACTTTGTGACGCCGGCAATCGAGCGCCAGGCCGGAACTCTCGCCTTCCAGTATGACCTCAACGAGCACTGGGCCCTGCGCACGGCATTTTCCCGCGAGCGCGAAAGCGGCAGTCGGCCGTTGGGACTGATCTTCAACAACTCGCCCAGTGCCTCGGTCACGGGCGGCTACGGGGTCGAACTTCCCGAACCCATCAACTATTTCACCAACACATTCGGTGTCATCGCCGAGCAAGGGCGCGAGAACTGGGGAATGCAGCTGGGCTATAGCGGCTCGTTTTTCGAGAATGGAACCAACGTGCTGGTCTTCGACAATCCTTTCGTGACGGCCGACTGCGTGGCTCCGAACGGTTGCACTAGCGCTACCCAGGGTTCGGCCCGGGGTGAAGTCGATCTGTATCCCAGCAATCAGGCGCAGTATGTCAGTGCCGCGGGCACGGCGCAACTGGCGAAGAGCCTGCATGTCGTGGCCAGCGTGAATGCGGGATGGCTGCGGCAGAACGATCCTTTCGTTCCTTACACGGCCAACTCGATCCTGGAAGCGCAGACGGGGCCGTTGCCCTCGGGCAGCCTGCATGGCGAAAAGCAAACGCTGGCGATGAACTACAAGGTGATCCAGCGTTTGGGGAAAAACTTCGATATCAAAGCGGCTTACCGCGAGTACGACTACAACAACAACACACCCATCTACAGCCTCACGCCGGTGGAGGGCGACATTGGCGCGCCCAGCCTCACGAGCCCGAACCAGAACACCCCCTTCGGCTACAACCGGAAAGACGTCGAAGTCACGGGAAACTGGTACTACGCGCGCAAGAGCTCGATCAAGGCCGGATACGAGGGTGAAATCATGGACCGCTCGAATCGCGACGTCGCGCATTCCACTGAAAACGGTCTGTTTGCCGCGATCGATTCCACGCTCAGCCGGGACCTTTCCTTCCGCGCGTCGTATCGCTACTCGGTCCGCAACCCGGAACACTACGTCGACGACGAAGCCCAGACCGTCTCTGGCGGGATCACCAACGACCAGATTTTCAGCCGCCGCTTCGACGAGGCAGCGCGCACCCGCAACCGCGGTGATGCCGAACTGGAATACGATCCTACCGACCGCCTGAGTTTCTCCGGTTTCGCCGGCACGACGCAGGACAATTACAACCGGCGCGGCGGCGTCAACAGCTCCACCCCACTGAATTTTATCGCTGGAACCACATCGCCTTACTACTTATACGGCGTGTTGAAAGACCTCTCGTACAACGCCGGCTTCGACTCCGACCTGATTTTGACCGACGCGATCTCGTTCTTTGCAGAGTATTCCTACGAGCGCTATTACAAGACGATGGCGTCCCGCTATCGAGCGCCCGGCGGCTCAACTCCGACTCCGCTGGATTGCAGCACCTCCGGCCGCGGATGCGACAGCGCCAACAACGACTGGGGAAGCGCCGCACTCGATCACGTGCACATCATGAGCGCGGGCTGGGACATCAAAGCCGGCAAGCGCGCCTACATCAACGCCTACTACTCGCTTTCGGCGGCCAAGGGCAACGTGGACAGCCGCCCCTTCGGCGACTCCACGCTGACCACGGGAGCGGACAAGTTCCTTTTGACCGGCACGAATGCGGCAGTGGATTATCCCGAAACCACCAGCCGGAATCACGAAGTGGTGGCAGTCTTTAAGTACAAGCTGACCAAGAACCTGACGCCCAAGATCGAATACCGCTACCAGCAGTTCGACAACCGCGACTACCAGACCTCCGCCATGACGCCTTACATGGGTTGCGTCAGTCCGCTGCCTCCGGGCACGGCCGTACCGGGCTGCACAAATCCTCTGATCGGTGCGCCGAGTCCCTACTATCCATACTTTGTGGTTGGAGATACGAGCGCGGCGCGTTATCTTTTCCTCGGCGCCGACCAGCCCTCGTATCGGGCCCACTACCTTGCGGCATCGATGGAATATACCTTCTAAGGAGGACATGACCATGAGCAAATCGATATTCGCCCGCGCTCTCATTCTCGCGATTGCTGCGCTGGTGACTTCTTACACTCCACCGGCCTTCGCTGATGCCGCCGCCACCTACAAGGCGAAGTGCGCCCTCTGCCACGGCGCCGACGGCAAGGGCGATACTCCGGCAGGCAAGAAAATGGGCGCTCAGGATTTCGCCTCGCCTGAAATACAAAAGGCCAGCGACGCCGACCTGATCGCTGCCACCACAAAAGGCAAGAACAAAATGCCTGCCTATGGCGGCAAGCTGAGCGACGCCGATATCAAGGAGTTAGTCGGCTACATCCGCCAGTTTGCCAAAGGAAAATAACCGGACCGCAGGAATGGCGGACGACGCGTCCAAAACCCGCAAATCTGGATTGCGCCAGTGGCTGCGCAACCCCATCAGCATGGCCGGGGTCGCGCTCGCCCTCGTCAGCGCCGCCAATATCTTCCTGTTCGTTCTGATCGACCTGATCTCGCGTCATCCCAGCCCCTACATTGGCATCCTGGCGTATCTTCTGGCGCCCGGGTTCCTGCTCTGCGGCTTTTTGCTCATCGCGGTTGGTGCATGGCGCGAGCGCCGCAGAATCGGCCGCGGCGGCGACGAAGAATCCTTGCCTTATCCCCGCCTCGATCTGAACGATGCCGCGACCCGCAGTTCGGCCCTGAGTTTCGTTTTATTCCTCACGCTATTTGTGATGGTCAGCGGCGCGGGCAGCTACAAGGCCTACGAGTTTACTGAGTCGGTTCAATTCTGCGGAACTACCTGTCATGTCATGCATCCGCAGTTCACGGCCTATCAGGAATGGACGCATGCCCGCGTGGCTTGCGTCCAGTGCCACGTTGGTTCCGGTGCGCCATCTTATTTTCGCTCCAAGGTCTCCGGAACGCGGCAGGTCATTGAAGTTGTGCTGGGAAACTATCCCCGGCCGATTCCTACGCCGGTGCGTAATCTTCGCCCAGCGCAGGACACCTGTGAGCAATGTCACTGGCCGGGAAAATCTTACGGCACACAACTGAAGGTCTTTACCCACTACGGCGCCGACGAAAAAAACACCTTCCGCCAGCTAAGCCTGCTGATCAAGACCGGCGGCGGTGATCCCTCGACTGGCGCCGGCGAAGGCATTCACTGGCACATGAATCTTTCCAACGAAATCGATTTCGTCGCCACCGACCAGCACCGCCAGATCATTCCCTACATTCACGTGAAAGACATGCAGGGACGCGTCACAGAATATTTCGCCCAGGACTCCAAACTGACCAAAGACCAAATCGCGCAGGCGCCAAGGCACCGCATGGATTGCATTGACTGCCACAACCGTCCCGCGCATTTCTACCTCGCGCCGGAGCAGGCCGTTGACCGGTCTTTGTCGGCACAACGGCTGGACGTTTCTCTGCCTTTCATCAAGCAGCAGGCCGTCGCCGCGTTGACCGGAAAATATGAGACCACGGATGCGGCGACGCAAGCCATCGCGCACGACCTTCAATCGTTCTATGAAAGCAAATATCCCGACCTCGCCAAAAGCAAACAACTGGAAATCCGCAACTCAATCGTAGAAATTCAGCAGATCTTCCGCCGCACTACTTTTCCGGAAATGAAGCTGAACTGGCAGACGCATCCCAACAATCTGGGCCATTTGTATTTCAACGGATGCTTCCGCTGCCACGACGGCCAGCACGTCAGCCCGCAGGGAAAAGTCATCAGCAAAGACTGCAATCTCTGCCATACAGTCGCACAACAGCAGGAGGGATCTACCGGCGTTGCTTCGGCGCAGAAATTAAGCTTTCAACACCCGGTGGACATCGGTGATCTCGCGCAGACGACGTGCAGCGATTGCCATACAGGCGGAGTCGGGCCGTAGCTCCACAACTCTTCAGGCCAAAGCATCGCGGCGTATAAAACTCAGGACTGCAACATCCGCTGCAAGGCTGCTTTGTCGCGAATCGTAAGGGTTACGCCCTTGACCTGGACCAGCTGTTTTTTCTTGAAGTCGGAAAATAGCCGGCTGACGGTTTCCCGCGTGGTGCCAATCATCTCCGCGATTTCTTCATGGGTGAGAGTCAATCTTAGTTGCAGCTTTTTTGCCGGATCTTTCGCTTCGTCGGTCCACGCCAACAATAGCTTCGCCAGCTTCTCAGAGGGAGAAGTCGCCAGGCCGAGGATCTTGATCTCCTCATGAGCGGTGTAATAGTTCCGGCTCAATTGCTCCGCAACTCGCACGGCCACTTCGCCAAACTCGCGCAGGAACGAAACGAACGCATCGCGGGCAATGAAATTTGCCTGCCCTGCTTCCACCATCTCCGCGGTAACTTCGTACGGCCGGTTCGACATCGTGGCGTTCAGACCGAGAACATCTCCCGAGCAAGACAACTTCGTAATAATGGTCTTGCCTTCTTTGGACGAAGTAGAAAGCTTCACCTTGCCCGCACACAGCACGAATATTCCGCGCGGCTGCTGGCCCTCAATGAAAAGAACGGCGCTCTTCGGATAAACCGCAGTGGACTTGATCCCGTTCAAGCGTTGCAACGCGCCGGGTTGAAGGTTGCAGAAAAGGTGGTCTTCTCTGACCGGGCAGGCGACACAGTCATCAATGATGTTCAGGCCATAGGGCGTGCGCATGTTCCACCCGCCTTTCGCCGGGAATTCTAGCAGGCGCAGTGTGATTTTAATCACAAAATCCTGTGATCCAGCTCACGGCATGCGCGCCCGGTTCGGGGAGAATAACACTTCAAGCCAAAACCGCCCCGGAGTACCTGCAATATCCTCCCTGGGCACTGGACGGGACCTGATGTCTGGATAGGAATCGGCCGCGAGGGAAAGATGGAGCGAGCGCACACATATCGTGTGACCGCCTGGTGGGTCGCGGGGCAGAACGGGATCGCGAGGTCCGATGCCGCGCCCAACGCGATCCAATTCACTGTTCCCACTCAATTCGGCGGGATGGAAGGACGCTGGTCGCCGGAGGACTTGTTTCTGGCTTCGATCGCCAGTTGTTTTACGACCACGTTCAATGCCATTGCCGGACTCGCGAAGTTCCCCTATGTGGACCTCGAAGTCGAAATCGACGGTGCCGTGGCGAAAACAGAATCGGGATATGGCTTCACCGAAGTTTTGGTCCAGCCGACCTTGAGGATTGCGAACGCGACCGACGCCGCAACCGCACTCCAGCTGTTGAACAAGACCGAGACCTTATGCCTGGTCCTGCGAATACTTGAAATCCCGCGGCAGTTTCGCCCCCGCGTGGAAGTACAAAACATTGTCTCCACCGAAGAACCATTAGGCCCAGCGGGACGTTGAGCCCGATCATGGTTCACTCGAAAATCACAATGCACCATCAATCATTGAAGACCGGGTTGGCCGATGTGATCGACCTGGTTCGCGGTATTGAATCAAGACCCATTTTGGGCCTCGGATGGCTCAGAAAACTGCCCACCGGACGGCACGCCCGTCCAAAACAGTTCTCAGGAAAGTAGTATGAGTTTAGGCACAGATTTCCTTTTGCACTGAAGATCCCTATGATCTCGTCTGAAACGACTTTGCCGCAAGACGTGGCGGGCCCGATGCAATCAACAGAAAATAAGCAGGGATTGGACGCCCTGTTTTCCCCGGAGTCGATCGTCGTGATTGGCGCCACGGATCGCCCAGGCGCGGTGGGAAGAACGGTCTTTCAAAATCTGCTCGTTCCTGCGTTTCATGGCCGCATCTATCCTGTGAACCCGCAGCGTTCTGAAGTCCTGGGGGTTAAAGCGTACAAGACGATTGCCGACGTCCCCGAGCCCGCCGATCTCGTCGTTCTTGCGACCCCGGCTGTCACAATCCCGCAGCTGATTAAGGATTGCATCAGCGCCAACGCAAAATCGGCGGTCGTGATTTCAGCCGGATTCAAGGAACGCGGCGCTGACGGAGTTGCTCTCGAACATCAAATTCAGGACCAGCTCAAGCACAGTTCGATGCGCCTGATCGGACCCAATTGCCTGGGAGTCATGAACCCGATCCTGGGGATGAATGCGACCTTCGCCAAAGATCTTCCCAAGGCCGGCAATGTCGCACTTCTCAGTCAAAGCGGAGCACTGCTGACTGCGATTCTCGACTGGAGTCACAAAGAAGACGTCGGTTTCAGCGCAATTGTCTCCACCGGTTCGATGCTGGACGTAGGCTGGGGCGATCTGATCTCTCACTTCGGCGATGATCCCCACACCAAGAGCATCCTCATCTATATGGAGTCGGTCGGGGACGCGCGCCCGTTCCTCTCCGCCGCGCGCGAAGTCGCCTTGACCAAACCCATCATTGTTATCAAAGCAGGGCGGTCTGAAGCCGCGTCGAAAGCCGCCGCTTCCCACACCGGCGCGCTTACCGGCAGTGATGAAGTTCTTGACGCCGCCTTTCGCCGTTGTGGCGTGCTGCGCGTCTACAGCATTGCGGACCTGTTCTACATGGCGGAAGTGCTCAGCAAGCAGCCCCGCCCCAGAGGCAACCGGCTGGCCATTCTTACCAACGCCGGCGGCCCGGGCGTGCTTGCCACCGATTCCCTCGTGGCAAACGGGGGCGAACTAGCCACGCTTTCGGAAGCAACGTTGCAAAAACTAAATGAATTCCTGCCCCCTCACTGGAGTCACGGCAACCCGGTCGACATCCTGGGAGACGCGGACCCGGAGCGCTATGCCAGGGCGATTGAAATCGTAGCGGAAGACCCAAACAGCGACGGACTGCTCGTAGCTCTCGCTCCGCAGGGAATGACCAATCCCGCCGAAGTCGCTGCACGGCTGAAGCCTTATGCGCACGCGACCGGCAAACCGGTCCTGGCCAGCTGGATGGGCGGCACCAGCGTAGCCGAGGGCGAATCAATCTTGAACAACGCAGATATTCCAACCTTTTCTTATCCCGACACTGCCGCCCGCGCCTTCACCTACATGTGGCGCTACTCGGAAAATCTGCGGAGCCTCTATGAGACGCCGAGTCTGGTGGAGGGTCCCGACATCAGTCAGGCAGCGCGCACTTCCGTCCGCGAGATGATCGCAGGGGCGCGAAAGCAGGGCCGGCTGCTTCTCAATGAATTCGAATCAAAGGCCGTTCTCTCGTATTACGGAATCCCCACCGTCGAAACCGTGATCGCTCGCAGCGAGGATGAAGCCGCCGCCCACGCTCAACGTCTCGGGTTTCCGGTTGTCCTCAAGATCTTTTCCGACACGATCACCCACAAAACCGACGTTGGCGGCGTAAAGCTGAATCTGCAGGACGTTTCTGCTGTTCGCGAAGCTTATCGTTCGATTCAGCAGTCGGTCGGCGAAAGGTTCGGGGCTGACAAATTCGGAGGAGTCACCGTTCAGCCGATGGTGAAGCTGGACGGATACGAATTGATCCTCGGCAGCAGCGCTGACGCGCAATTCGGCCCCGTGATTCTGTTCGGCTCCGGCGGGCAACTGGTGGAAGTTTACAAAGACCGCGCGCTTACCCTGCCTCCCCTGAATTCAACGCTGGCACAGCGCCTGATGGAGCGAACGCAGATATTCAAAGCTCTGAAGGGAGTGCGCGGCCGCAAGCCGGTTGATCTCGGCGCTCTGGAAGGCCTGCTCGTCCGCTTCGGCCAGTTGGTGCTCGAGCAGGCAGACATCAGCGAGATCGATATCAATCCACTGATCGCGTCACCGGAGCGCCTGCTGGCCCTGGATGCCAGAGTCGTCCTGCACGACTCGCAGAAGATGAAGCAAATTCCCGGACCGGCCATCCGGCCCTATCCAACCCAGTATGTTTCCGAATGGATCATGAAAGATGGCCGGCAGGTTACGATTCGCCCGATTCGCCCCGAAGACGAACCGTTGATGGCCGACTTCCACGCCACTCTCTCGGACCGCACGGTCTATCTGCGTTACTTCGCGTCGTTGAGCCTGAGTTCGCGGACCGCGCACGAGCGCTTGTTGCGCATTTGTTTCGGAGACTACGACCGAGAAATGGTGCTGATTGCCGAACATACGGACCCCGGCTCCGGAAAGAAAGCCATCGCCGGTGTTGGACGCCTGAACAAAATTGGCGGCCACAAAAGCGAAGCCGAGGTCGCCATCCTCGTGTCGGACGCCTTTCAAAATCGGGGGCTGGGGCTCGAGTTGCTCCGTCGCGTAATCTCCGTGGCGAGAGATGAGAAGCTGGCCAGCGTTTCTTCGGAAATGCTGCGGGATAACATCGGCATGCAGATGATTTCCAAAAAGCTTGGGTTCCATTTTCAGGCCCGGATCGATTCTCCTTCGATCGCGGCTGTCTTGAACTTATAGGAAATTCCAACGAACGAAATAAGGCGGCAAGTATGGATGCGATGTTGATACACAGAATTCACTTTGCGTTCACAATTACCTATCACTATCTCTTCCCGCAGTTGACCATGGGCCTGGCGCTGCTGATCGTTGTGCTCAAGACCCTGGCGCTTCGCACGAAAAACGAAATCTACAATGAAGCGGCCAGGTTTTGGGCGAAACTGTTCGCGATCAACTTCGTAGTCGGTGTGGTCACGGGAATCCCCATGGAATTCCAGTTCGGTACCAACTGGTCGCATTTTGCCCGGACCACCGGCGGAGTCATTGGCCAGCCGCTCGCCATGGAGGGCGTATTTTCCTTCTTCCTCGAATCCGCCTTTCTGGGCCTCTTCCTTTTCGGCGAAAAGCGCCTGTCCCCGCTGGCGCACTGGGCCTCTGCCTTTCTGGTTTTTATCGGCTCCTGGATTTCTGGCTTTTTCATCATCGTCACCAACGCCTGGATGCAGCATCCGGTCGCCTACCGCGTTCTGCCCAATGGCGTCTATGAAGTCACCAGCTTTTGGGGATTGTTAATGAATCCCTGGGCGCTCTTGCAGTATTCCCACAACATGTCGGGTGCGGTCATAACTGGATCTTTCGTTATGGCGGCGGTCGGCGCTTTCTATCTGCTTGAGAACCTCCACATCGAACATGCCCGGATTTTTCTGCGGGTCGGCGTTTGTGTGGGAGCCATCTCGTGCGTCACGCAAATATTTCCCACTGGCGACCTGCACGGAAGATATATGGCCCAGCATCAGCCCGCGGCGGTCGCCGCTATGGAGGGCCTCTTCACCTCGCAGAAGGGTGCTCCGATCGTTCTCATGGGGCAGCCCGACGAAGAGCATCAACGGATCGACAATCCTCTGGTGGTGAATGACGTCTTGAGCTTCCTGATCTATGGCACTACACGCGCCGAAGTCGAAGGCCTCGACCGCATACCCCGCGACCAATGGCCGTCGCCGCTCCCACTGCTTTTCTTCAGTTATCACATCATGGCTGGTCTTGGGACTTATTTCGTTTGCTTGATGCTTCTGGCGGCCGCCTTCCTATGGCGCGGCCGGTTATTCCACACGCGCTGGCTCCTCTGGTTTCTGATGTTGAGCTTCCCCTTTCCCTACATCGCCAACACCGCCGGATGGATGACCGCCGAGATCGGCCGCCAGCCCTGGGTTGTCTACGGATTGATCCGGGTTTCCGAAGGCTATTCCAAATACGTCTCGGCAGGAAACGGCCTGTTCACTCTGCTGGGATTTCTGGGCCTGTATTCCGTGCTATCCATCCTCTTTATTGTCCTCGTGTATCGCACGATCAGCAGGGGACCGGAACTTGAATCTTTATCCGCCCCCAAGGGCGTGCCGATGACCATCGCTTAGGAGCAATCATGGGATTCATTTGGTTTTGGATTGTTGCAGTCATGCTGGTGGCCTACGTCGTGCTTGACGGCTTCGATCTCGGGGTCGGCATCCTGCATCTTTTTCTCGCACGCACCGAAGAGGAGCGTCAGTTGATGCTGCGCACCATCGGCCCGGTCTGGGACGGCAACGAAGTCTGGCTGCTTGCCGGCGGTGGAACTCTTTATTTCGCGTTCCCGCTGGTGTATGCCTCGGCGTTCAGCGGCTTCTATCTCGCACTGATGATCGTTCTTTGGCTCCTGATCATGCGCGGAATTGCCGTCGAACTGCGAATGCAGATTCCCATGGGAGTGTGGAAAACATTTTTCGATGGAGTATTTTTCGCTTCTAGCGCCTTGCTGGCAATTTTCTACGGCGCTGCTCTGGCGAATGTGATACGAGGCGTCCCGCTTAATTCGGAGGGATACTTCTTTCTCCCCCTATGGACAAACTGGAGAATCGGCCCCGAGCCCGGGATCCTTGATTGGTACACGGTGACTGGTGGCCTGGTCGGACTGGTCGCACTCGCCCTGCACGGAGCGCTCTATGTAGCGGTCAAGACCGAAGGCGATTTGCAGTTCCGGGCGAGAAAGACCGCACGGCAACTTTGGATGCCGTTGTTCCTGCTCACCGCATTCAGCCTGCCTGCCTCGGTAATCGCCCGCGCCGATACGCTCGATAACTATCGTGCTTTCCCCTTGGCCTATGTCGTGCCGGTAGTGGTGGTCGTCGCCCTGCTCGGTATTCGCTACTTCGGCGCGCACTCTGCCGACCGCAATGCTTTCCTTTCTTCGTGCATCTTTTTGACATTCATGCTGGTGGGTGCGGCTGTAGGTCTTTATCCGCGCCTGCTGCCGTCCACCACCGACCCCGCCAATGAAATTACGGTTGCCAAAGCACTTTCCGGGCCCCATACGTTGCACGTTGGGCTCATATGGTGGGGATTCGGGATGGTCCTCGCCGTCGGATACTTCGTCTTCGTTTACCGCCTGTTTCGAGGCAAGGTCACTCTCGAAGGTGGGGGCTACGGTCACTGATCGTTTAGCGATTGGGCACGGCCGGCATCCGGCCGCCGGCAACATCAGGCGGAAGGAAAAGATGGGCAGAGCAATACGCACTCCCATCCAATCGATAGCTATAGGTGGCAACACAGAAGGCTAGATAGGCCACCTCCACTGAGGTGGCCCAACCTTCGCGGATGATCACTGAAGATCGAGACGCAGAACGACGAATGTGCCCGGCTTCATTTTTCCGCGGCGCTCGCCCGGCGCGGGCGGATCGAAGTCCGCGGCCGACAGGAATACGGCGTGGGTCTTGAGATCGAGGGCCATCGTCCTGGCGGAGCGTTGCGTCGGAACGCTGGTGACGCCGCTGTATTTGTCAGGAGAATCTTCGTGCGCCGTGGTCAGGTTGCCATCTCCGGTTGACGCGAATGCAAGATCGGTTCCTGGGTCGAAGGCATTGGCATCGACGCCGTCCCCGATCGGAATCGTGGTGACTATTTTCCCGGTGTCAGCGTTGATGACCGCCATCATTTTGTTGTCACAGCCGGCAAAGAGGCGGCGCGACTTCCAGTCTGCCGCGAGGCCCGAAGGCTCCTGACACGGAGCCATGGGCCAACGGTGCAGAACACTCAACTTCTGAGAGTCAAGCTGTACAAGCTCCGATTTGTCTTCGATATTTACGAAGATTGAGCCCTTGCCGTCAGCAACGGCAAATTCGGGCTTGCCATCC
The DNA here is from genome assembly GCA_036490405.1 of Candidatus Sulfotelmatobacter sp. Classification (GTDB taxonomy): domain Bacteria; phylum Acidobacteriota; class Terriglobia; order Terriglobales; family Acidobacteriaceae; genus Sulfotelmatobacter. The sequence goes on from DASXDY010000058.1 coordinate 192,736, forward strand.
AGAGCGAGCGTTCCGGCTACTGAACCATCGGCCGCGTTGATTGCAGTCGTGTCATGGCTGCGGCCGTTCATCGTAAAAACCCGCTTGGTCGCCGGATCGTAGACGATCGCATCCGGGTTGGTGCCGGCTTTCACCGTGCCGAGGACCTTCAGCGTCTTGCGGTCAAAGATGGTCACGGTATTAGCGCGCCCGTTGCTGGTGAAGCCGCGGCCAAGGTCGGCAGCGATCGCGATTCCGTGGACTCCCTGAGTGTCGGGAATGTCTCCCACAACGGAATTGCTGTCGGCATCGAGAACCACGACGTGTGTGCCGTGGGATATGTACACCCGGCGGGCTTCGCTATCTACCGTCGCGTAATCCCAGCCTTCGTCTCCGCCCACCGCGATGGTCTTGGTGAGGTGGTACTTCGGCTCTGGAGGGTGGGCCGCAAATCCGGTAGATGGTGCGAAGGCGAGTGCCAGCAGAAACAACGGAATAGCTTTCGAATAGGAGATCTTCGAACGGGAGATCATTGAACGGGAGATCATTGGTCTCAATCTTTCTTTTGAAACAAAGTCGAATGACTTTTGAACATGTACCGCTCGGCAGATAAATAGAAGATAAACGTCCTGAAGACGAGTAACCGGCGATCCTCGGTGCGATTGCCACCGCGAGTGACTTCGGGATTATGATCTCGACATGCGGGTTCTGCTGGTCGAAGACGATTCGCGAATCGCGCGCTTCGTGGCGAAGGGATTGCGCGAGCACGCTTACGCCGTGGACGTTGCAGTGACCGGCGAACAGGCGCTCTATCAGGCCGCGATCAATCTCTACGATCTGGTCATATTGGACGTAATGATTCCCGCGCCGGATGGATTCGCGGTCTGCAAGGAACTGCGCCGCAACGGGCAGCGCATTCCAATCCTGATGCTCACCGCGCGCGATGCCGTCGAAGACCGCGTGGAGGGACTCGATTGCGGAGCCGACGACTATCTCACAAAGCCCTTCGAGTTCCGGGAACTGCTCGCCCGCCTGCGTGCCTTGCTGCGAAGGCCGACTGGTTTGCAACCGTTGCGTTTGCAGATCGCCGACCTGATGGTGGACACGGCGGGTCAGACCGTGTCGCGTGCCGGCAAAACGATTCCGATGACGACCAAAGAATATGCCCTGGTTGAGTTCCTGGCCCGTAATGCCGACCGGGTAGTGGGTCGTGCCGAGATCGCGGAGCACGTCTGGGACGAGGAATTCGATCCATTCTCGAATCTGATCGAGGTCTACGTGAACCGGGTCCGCCGGAAGATTGACAGCGGGAGAAGCCTGCCGCTTCTGCATACGAGGCGGGGGGCAGGCTATGTCTTGTCGGCGAGCGAAACCGACTCGGACGACAAACGGAGCCGCAAACATGTTTAGCTCCGTGCGGCTGCGTTTGACGATCTGGTACACGGTTTCGATGACGCTGGTTCTGTTGGTGCTGGCCGGGTCTACGCATTTCCTCCTGCGCCGAAATCTCATCCGCCGCGCGGACACGCAGACGGTCGAACTTGCCGATTCGTTTCTCAGCACGGTAAACGCTGAAATGGGCGATCCGGCCAAGCCCGAGAGCATGGATGAGGGGATCGCGGCTGCAATTTCTGAACATCGCTTTCACGATGTCGTGTTCGCGGTGTTCGATCCCCAAGGAAACCTGGTCGGCATTTCTTCAAGTTATCAACGCGGAGATCGACAGATTCAAATCCTCCGCGACCCATGGGCAGCTTCATTGCGGGACCTTGTTTCCTCCCCGGAAGGATTCGGCTTCGTGCGATTGGAAGGTGGGCGATATCGGAGCTACGTGCGACAGTTCTCGATCGACCGGCAGGGCGGCACGCTGGTCGTTTTGCAATCGCTGCGCGCGCAGCACGAGTTCCTCGAGACCTTCGACGGCACCTTCAGCATCGTCATTCCCCTGGCGATCCTGCTGTCGGGCATCGGCGGATATTTTCTCGCAAGACGCAGCCTCTCGCCCGTGGTGGGCATGAGCGAGCAGGCCAGCCGTATCGGGTCGGAGAACCTGCATGAGCGGCTGAAGGTCAGCAATCCGCGCGATGAACTCGGGCAGCTGGCCGGCTCATTCAACGAATTGCTCGACCGGCTCGATCAATCGTTCGAGAGGCAAAAGAAATTCGTTGCCGACGCCTCTCATGAATTGAGGACGCCTGTGGCTATTCTGTGCGGAGAAGCGGATGTCGCACTGGGCCAGCCGAAGCGGACCGAAGAGGAATATCGAGAATCTCTTGAAATTCTGCGCGATGAAGCCAAACGTCTGAAGCGAATTGTGGAAGACCTCTTCACTCTGGCGCGGGCGGATGCGGGGCAATACCCTTTGGCGCTTGCCGACTTTTATCTGGACGAACTGGCCGCCGAATGCGCGAAGAATGTGCGGACACTGGCCTCCGCGAAATCAATTGCGCTTTCCTGCGAATCCGAGGGCGAGTTGCTCATTCACGCGGACGAGACTCTCGTGCGGCGGATGCTATTAAACCTGCTCGACAATGCGATCAAATACACTCCTGGGGGCGGCAAAGTGGTTTTGCAATGTGACGCGCAGGACGGAGTTTACCGGGTCAAGGTGCGAGATTCGGGGCCAGGCGTTCCCGCAGACCTGCAATCGCGGATATTTGAGCGATTCTTTCGCGAGGACAAAGTGCGCTCCCGCCGGGAGGGCGAAAGCGGAGGCGCGGGACTCGGCCTGGCCATCGCTTCCTGGATCGCCGGCGCCCACGGCGGAACCATCGAACTGACAGAGTCTTCGTCCGACGGCAGTGTTTTCACTGTAGCTTTTCCGAAGATACCGGCTTAGTTGTTAATCCCCCATTTATCTCGTCATCGTTAGCGTGGGTCTGACTGCGATTGAACCGCTTTGGCGGTACGGACTTGCATGGGCCGAATCCGGCACGAACTCACAATACATTTTGGATACCTGCTGATTGTCGCCTGTCTGAATTCCTTTGCGGCAGCGCAGGCAACGCCTCCGGGCTCCGGTCCCATGCGCTTGACGCTCGACGACGCTTTGCGGCGCGCGCGGCAAAACAGTGTTCCATATCAGTCTGCGGTCACCGACGCAGGAATCGCACAACAAGACAAGAAGCAAGCGATAGCGGCGCTGTTGCCCAGCGCCAACTACGACAACTCCGCCATCTACACAGAGGGAACCGGCATTAACCATCAGGTCAAGTTCATTGCGAACAATGCCGTCCACGAATATTTCAGCCAGGGCAACGTGCACGAGAGTCTGGATGTCGCAGGCTTCGCCGAAGCCCGTCGGGCGTCCGCGCTCGCCGCAGCGGCGCGCGCGCGCCAGGAAGTTGCGTCGCGAGGCCTGGTTGCGACCGTTGTCCAGAGCTATTTTTCGGTCGCGGCGTCGCAAGAAAAACTGGAAGCCATGCAGCGCGCAGCAGACGAAGGGGACAGGTTCCTCAAGCTGACTCAGGACCTCGAGAAGGGTGGCGAGGTAGCCCACGCCGACGTGATCAAGGCCGAACTTCAGGTGAATGACCGCCGCCGGCAGCTTCAGGAGGCGATGCTCTCGCTCTTGAACGCACGCCTTGATTTCGCTGTGCTGGTTTTCCCCGATTTTAACGACAACTTCGTGCTCGTCGACGACCTCCACGCGAAGCCCCTGCTTCCGCAGTTTGCGGAAGTTGAATCGCAAGCATCGGCTGGCAATCCCGACATACGCGCGGCCCTGGAAACATCCAACGCGGCCAGCCAAGGCCTTCTGGCGGCGCGCGCCGGATATCTCCCCGGCCTGAGTTTCGACTACTTCTACGGGATTGACGCGACACACTTCGCCACGAGGACCGACGGCACTTCCAACCTCGGCTCCTCCATTGTCGCTACCATCAACATTCCAATCTGGAATTGGGGCGCGACGCAGAGCAAGATCAAGCAGGCATCGCTCCAGCACGATCTGGCGAAACGTGAACTATCCTTTGCGCAACGGAGAGTGCTCGCGGAGTTGCGTTCTCTTTATGCCGAGGCACAGACGGCCGCCGAAGAGCTGGCGAATCTCGAGCGGTCCGCTCATCTCGGACAGGAGAGCCTTCGCCTGACCACTCTGCGCTACCAGAACGGAGAATCCACCGTGCTGGAAGTCGTTGATGCTCAGACCACCGCTACGGCCGCCGATGCCGCTTACGAAGACGGGGCAGCGCGCTACAAAGTCGCTCTCGCGAACCTACAGACCCTGACCGGAGTGCTCACCGTCCGATGAGAAGAAAGCCTGATTGTTTCTTGAGCAGATCAAACCTTGCGGTCGGCGTCATCGCTGTGTTGCCGCTGTTGCTTACGGGTTGCAGCCAGTCCGAAAAAGAGAAAGAGCCTGTCGCAACCGTGCAGGTCATGCCCGCGGAATCAGCTTCCATTTCAGAATTCATCTCCACCGAGGCCGTGGTATTTCCACTGAAGCAGGCGACGGTTTCACCAAAAATCACTTCCACCATCACAGATTTCAAGGTACAGCGCGGCCGTCACGTCAGGAAAGGACAGTTGCTCGCCATTCTCGAGAACAAAGACCTGGAAGCACAAGCCCAGGCAAGCAAGGGAGATCTCGAGCAGGCAGACGCGAACTATGCCATTGAAGTGAACGCCGGCCTGCCCCAGCAGATCCAGAAGGCGGAGCTCGATGCTTTGGCGGGGAAGTCCGCCTTTGATGCCGCGCAAAAGGTTTATGACAGCCGAAAGGACTTGTATGAACAGGGCGCGATTCCGCGCCGCGAGCTCGATTCGGCGGGGGTTGCACTTGCCCAGGCACGCAGCCAAAACGAACAGGCACAGAAACAACTCTCCGACCTGCAACGAATGGGCAGGGAGCAACTGCTGAAGGCTGCCCAGGGCACAAGAGAGTCCGCAGAGGGACATTACCGCGCTGCCGCCGCTCAGCTCGGATATTCAGAAGTCCGCAGCCCGATTGACGGCGTCATTACCGACCGCCCGCTATACGTTGGCGATCTGGCCAGCGCCAATCAAGCCATCCTCACCGTGATGGATACGTCAACGCTGGTGGCAAAAGCACACATTCCCCAATCCGAAGCGAGCCACTTGAAGATAGGCGATGCGGCTGAGATCAAAGCCGGAGGTCTTGAAGCGCCCGTGAAGGCTCGAGTCAGCCTGGTCAGTCCGGCGCTCGATCCGGGCAGCACGACGATCGAGGTCTGGGTGGAAACACGGGACCCAAAGTCCCGATTGAGACCCGGGATGACCGTTAACGTTGAAATTACATCCGAGACAGTCAAAGAAGCGGTGACCGTGCCCACCGACGCGGTCTTCAAGAACGACGATGGCTCCTACTTTGTCATGCTGGCGGGAACAGACCAGAAGGCTCACAAAGAGCCGGTGGAACTGGGCGTAAAGAATACGGACCGCACGCAAGTCGTCAGTGGAGTCAAAGAAGGAGATTCCGTAATCACATCCGGAGGCTATGCGCTGCCGGATGGCACGGCCATCAAAACCGAAAAGGTTGACGATAAGAAAGAAGATGCCACCCAAACACCTGCCGCTGCGGAGGGAGAAAAAACTCCTGCCGACAAGGACAAGAAGGGCAAGGACTAGAGCGAGTGTCCGCATCTTCTTCAGTGAAGCCAGATCCAGCAAAGTCAGGGCGTCGGACATCTCCCTGGTTTGACCGTTTTTCGCGCCCGATTCTTTTCTTCACGATTGCGCTCGCGGTCGTCGGCGCCTACCTCGCATTCTCAATTCCCATTTCTGTTTTTCCCAGCACGGACTTCCCCAGAATCGTGATCGGCGTGGACAACGGGGTCACGCCGATGGACCAGATGCTGGTCACCATCACGCGGCCGATTGAAGAGGCCGTGAACAGCGTGCCCGGCCTGCAAAATGTCCGCTCGATTACTAGCCGGGGCTCGGCAGAGATCGATCTTTTCTTCGACTGGAACTCTGACATGGTGCTGACGCTCCAGCGAGTGGACTCAGTCGTCGCCCGCTTGCAGTCGGAGCTTCCGCCCACCGCGAAAATTGATACGCACCGCCTGACATTCGCGGCGTTCCCCATCATCGGATACAGCCTGACTTCGCAGAGCGTCCCCCCGGAGCGCCTTTGGGAGATTGCGACTTACGACATCAAGCCGCGAATGAACCGCCTGGATGGAGTCGCGACCGTGGTCGTGCAAGGCGGCCGTGTTCCGGAGTTTCAGGTGACACCGGACCCAGCCCGGCTTCTGAGCGCAGGAGTGACGGTAACCGACATTCTTGATGCGATTCGCCGCACTAACCTGATTGACTCTCCAGGCCTGATCGAGAATGACCACAATCTTGTGCTTGGGCTTGTCAGCGGCCAGGTTCGGTCGACCGCGCAGCTCGGCGATACGGTGGTCAAGACTTCGCCCACGAATGTTCCCGTCCGGATTCGAGACATCGCAACCGTTGCACCTTCGGTCGCGCCGGTCTACACCATTGTGACCGCCAACGGCAAACCTGCGGTGCTTTTGAACGTGAACCGCCAGCCGTACAGCAATACGTTGCAAGTTGCCAACGAAGTACACGATCTGGTGCGCCAGATCGGACCGGAGCTTCCTTCCGGCATTCAAATTGAGCCCTTCTACGACCAGTCCACGATCGTGAAAGATTCGATTTCCAGTGTGCGCGACGCGGTTCTCTTGGGAATTCTTTTATCGTCGGTCGTACTCGTGCTATTCCTGCGGGACTGGGGAACTTCGTTTGTAGCCGGATTAGTCATTCCGGTCACGCTGCTGATCACTTTCGTCGTCCTGAAAATTGCTGGCCAAAGTTTTAATCTCATGACGTTGGGCGGGCTCGCTGCGGCGGTGGGCCTGGTAATTGACGACGCAATCGTGGTGCTGGAGAACATTGTGCTGCACCGCGACGCCGGGCAGAGTCGCGCGGAAGCGATCATCAGGGCCTTACGCGAATTGACCGTTCCGCTGATTGGCTCGACGATCACTCCTATTGTGGTCTTTCTTCCTCTCGTCGCGATGACCGGCGTCAACGGAAGTTTCTTCCGGGCACTGGCCGTCACGATGACGGTATCGCTGATTACGTCGCTGTTCCTTGCCCTCAGTTGGACGCCCACTCTAAGCCAGTATTTCGTCCGCCGGAAAACTTCGGTTGCGGACGGTGCCCCAGCCAATCCTGCGGTCGATGCAGCATCCCTTCTCTCCATAGAAGAAAAGCACCTCGGGAAACGCTTCGCACAGGTCGTGAACTTTTACGGTCGAGTGATGCGAGCGGTCCTGCAGCGACCGTGGATTCTCGTGGCCAGCGTGGCCGGAATCGTCATGCTGTCGCTTGTCAGCTATCACTTTCTCGGCAGCGACCTGCTCCCGGAGATGGATGAAGGCGGCTTCATTCTCGACTACTACACGCCGCCGGGAAGCTCGCTTGCGGAATCGAACCGCATCCTCCTTCGGATCGAGAAGATTCTTCACGACACACCCGAAGTCGAGAACACGTCCCGCCGAACCGGCTTGCAGTTAGGCCTGGCGGCAGTAACGGAAGCGAATCGCGGCGACTTCACAGTCAAGCTGAAGGCGAAGCGCAGTCGTCCCATCGATGACGTTATTTCCGATGTACGGTCGCGAATCGAATCGTCGGAGCCTGCGACGAAGGTGGAGTTCGTTCAGGTCCTGCAAGACATGATCGGCGATCTGAGCAACCAGCCCGAACCCATCGTGATTCGCTTGTACTCAGAAGACGGGAAACTGCTCAATGAGTTTGGGCCTCGCGTGGCCGAGGCAATCGGAAGAGTAAAGGGCGTAGTCGATGTGCTCAATGGAGTCGAGGACGCGATCAGCGGGCCTTCCGTCACATATCAGGTCAATCCCTCTGTAGCCGCGCGCGCAGGATTCACGCCGGAAGAAATCGCGGTCGATGCCAGCGCCATCCTCGAAGGCGAACCCGCCGCTACTCCCGTCGTTCTCAATGATCGCGCGTACACCATACGTGTTCGCTTTCCGGATGCGAACCGCGCGAGTCTCGAACGGATGACCAACACTCTCCTGGCCAGTGCTACCGGAAAGACAACGACGTTAGGCTCTGTGGCCGAGATGGTGAACGTACCTGGTGAAACGGAAATCCGCCGCGAAAATCTTCAGCGGCTAATCCAGGTCACGGGACGGTTCGAAGGCGTAGACCTCGGTACCGGAATGGCTGCGGTGCAAAAGGCGGTCAATGAAATGCATCTGCCCAAAACAATTCGGGTTGAGTACGGCGGCCAATATGAAGAACAGCAAAAGTCTTTTCATGATCTGCTGATGGTTCTGCTGCTTGCGCTGTTGTTGTTGTTTTCTGTGCTCTTGTTCGAATTCCGGACATTTTCTGCGCCCCTCGCCATTCTTGCCTCGGCCCTGCTATCCACTTCCGGTGCATTCGTCGCTCTTTTAGTCACGGGTACAACCTTTAATGTTGCGTCATTCGTGGGCATGATCATGGTGGTCGGCATCGTGGCGAAAAATGGAATCCTTCTCTTGGACGCGGAACATGGATTTCGAGAACTGGGTTATTCGCTGGAAGATTCCATGATCCAGGCCGGGCGGCGGCGGCTGCGGCCCATCGCGATGACTGCGCTTGCCACCATTGCGGGAATGCTGCCGCTCGCTCTCGCCATCGGGGCGGGCTCAGAAATGCTTCAACCCCTCGCGATCGCCGTGATTGGCGGCCTGCTCATCTCAATGGTGTTTTCACTGGTCTTTACGCCTGCGGTCCACTACCACTTGCAGTCCGGTAGCCGTCAACCAACATCGGCCTGAGGAAATGCGGCCTCTCTCGCTACACGGGCGATCTGAACATGGTGGGGATCTCAACATGGTGGAGATGCAAATCAGCAGGTTCAGCCCGCAGATGAAGGACTCGCCTTCCCGCATATTCCTCTCGTCGCGGGTTCTCGGAACGCCGGCGGCAGCCGAGCAGAACTCTTCGACTCAGGCGAAGCCTTCGGGTCCCGATGCTTTTTCGTGCTGACCGATGGGGTCGAAACGAGTACAGGAAGCGGTGACCGGGACGTTCAAACCGCGCCGAGTCCCCAAGCGCTTTCCTTAGCCGCCCTGATGGGACTCACCGTCACTCATATGCGGCGTGGGGTGTTGCAAGAAGACGACAAGACACTGGCAAAATGGAAAGGCGCCGCATGATTGGCGCCCGTAACTCTATGATTGCGTTGGTTGCGGGGGCCTGCAACCATCCGAATTGGTTAGTGCTGCCTTTTAGATTGGAACTGATCCGAGTCGCAGCGTAGGCGGCGCGCCAGATCAAGGTCCATTTGCAAAACCAGTCGAAACAAGCGTCAAGCGCGTTTGATCGGTACTGACCCGACGGACGAACGGTAACATCCAGCTTGCCAGTGATCAGACGTGATTCGCAAAATGAGCTGCCTTCTTAGGCGAGAGGTGACTCAAATGTACTAAATTCGCCGCGGGCGAACCTCTGGGGAATACTCACAACTTGCTTTCGCGTTCGATGAGCGTGCGTAGTACAGTTTGCAGAGTTATATTTCCTTTCCGGGAGCCAACCTCGCCACCTTCGAATTCGATCCATCCTTCATTGAAGCCATCTAGCATCTGAATGCGCGGGGTGGGGTTCCTCATGCCTTGCGATTTGAACAGCGATTCCCATGTCTCGCGCGGTACAGCCTCGACTTTCACTGGATGGCCAAGGAGATGGGCAAAGGTGGATGCGATCTCGTTGGGCGTCACACGTTGCGGCCCTTCCAGTTCGACGACTCTATGCCCGCTCCACGTTTCCTGAAGCAGTTCGGCAGCCGACCGCCCGATATTGGCGGTAGCAACCATCGGTACCGGCTTATCCAGGGGTTGCAGGAAGCTGGGAATAACGCCGTTCTTCGCCGGCGCCACGTCCCAGGCGGAGTTCTCCATGAACCATCCTGGCCGCAGAAAAGTAATGGGCAGCGACAACTTTCGAAGCGCCTGCTCGATGATCGTGTGTTGCGAGAGCAGGTTCGAGCGAGTTGCTTGCGCACCGATCGTCGACAGATAAACGACTCTAGCCGGGCGCGCCGCCTCGAGCGCCGAATTCAATGTCGCGGCCGTTGTCCGTGCCTCGCGAAAATCAGGGGACGGGTCGAAATTAGGCGGCACGAGCACGAACACGCCTTCTGATCCTTTGAACGCAGCCGTCAGCGCCGCAGCGTCATTGATGTCTGCACCCACGAGATCGCAGCCACGCTTCGCCCAGGCTTCACCTTTGGGCAGGTCTCGCACCACAGCTCGGACAGGCCGCCCAGCCGCCAGAAGGTTGCGCGCCACCTCGCCGCCCACGTTGCCAGTGATTCCAGTAATTGCGAACATTTGTCTGGTTTCTCCTAATCGATTCACGCTCTTCGGCTTATGAGATACCGAGGGCGAATCGTACCACCTCCTTTGGAAACATTCCAAACCATCGGGGCCGCATGATGCCTACTTCTCAGACGGTTTGTAGGAAGTTAGCTGTTCATGCCAAATGTTCAACGTATCCACAACGATCGAACCGTTGTCGGATTTGCACGCGGCGATGATT